>CP152408.1:2592222-3240277 GCA_038961845.1 Xylophilus sp. GW821-FHT01B05 | reverse complement strand
CGTGATTCCCAAGCTTGAATCCCCCGAGCAGGCGTTTCCGGTGGCCCACTGGATCAGGCAGCGCGACGCGCAGGCGCCGCGCGCGCGACCGCGCACCATCATCGGCGGCATCGAGTCGGTGCGCGGGGTGTTGAACGCGGTGAAGATCTGCGACGACACGCCGCACCTGGGCGCGGTCTATTTCGGCGCCGAGGATTTCGCGGCGGATATCGGTGGCCGGCGCACGCCGGGCGGCGAAGAGGTCGCTACGGCGCGCTCGTGGGTGGTGATGGCGGCACGCGCCGCGCAACGCGTGGCCATCGACCAGGCGGTGCTGGACATTCGTGACGACGCGCTGTTTCGGCAGGACGCCGCTAAGGGTTGCGACCTGGGCTACCAGGGAAAGATCTGCGTCGCGCCGGCCCAGGTGAAGCTCGCCAACGAGGCCTTCTCGCCCACCCCGGAGGAGCGCGCCTATGCCGCGCGCCTGGTGCAGGCCTATGAAGAGGCCACTGCGCGCGGCATCGGCACCATCGACTTCGAGGGGCGGATGGTCGATGGGCCGCTGCTGAAGCGCTCGCTCGCTGTGCTTGCTACGCCGCAGGATGTTTGAGATGAACTCCAGCCCTTCTGTTTGTAGCGTGGTGCGCGATCACGCCGACGGGGTGCGCAGCGAAGCGAATGTCCTCCGGCCTGCGGCCTCCCCCTCTATTTCGCTGCGCAAGGCCCCCCATCGACGTGATCGTCATGCGCCGCGGTTGTTGATCGGTCGCACATCAACAGCGTGCCCACGTGCGCAGGGCATCGGGTGCTTCCCGCAGCGAAATAAAGGAGGAGCCGCAGGCGGGGGACATTCGCGAAGGGGAGTACCCGGTGTCTTGTGCACGCTCACCAAACGCACAAAAGGGCTCACGCACAGCGCATCACGCGCGGGAACTGTGAAAAACTGACATGGCGCAGCACACCGAAACACCGGCCAGCATCGACCTGGCCGCTTACATCCGCCCCGGCGACGGCATCGTGTTCGGGCAGGGCACCGGCGAGCCCTTGAGCCTGACGGAGCAGTTGGTCGCGCAGCGCGCGGCGTTCAGCGGCGCGGGCATCTTCTTCGGTTCGGGCTTCTCTACGACGTTCCAGCCCGAGCATGCCGATCACCTGCGCTTCAAGGGCATCGGCGGCATCGGCACACTGCGCAAGTTGTCGAGCGCTGGCGTGCTGGACCCGGTGCCGTGCCACATCTCGGCGGTGGCAGACCTGATCCGCCAGGGCAGCATCCGCAGCGACGTGGTCATGCTGATGGTGAGCCCACCCAACGAACAGGGAGAGCACAGCTTCGGGCTGGTCAACGACTACCTGCGCACGGCCATCTCGCGCGCCCGGGTTGTCATTGCCGAGGTCAGCAGTCAGGTGCCGTGGACGCCGTGCGACGCGCCGCTGAGGGCCAGCGAGATCACCGTTGCGGTGCACACCGACAGGGCACCGCTGGAGCTGCCGGCTGCGAAATTTGGCGCGCTCGAACGCAGCATTGCCGCCCATGTGGCAGACCTCATCCCCGACCGCGCAACCCTGCAGATGGGCATTGGCGCCGTGCCAGAGGCCATCGTCTCGCTGCTGGTTGACCGGCGCGACCTGGGCGTGCATTCCGGCATGGTGGGGGATTCGCTGGTCGACCTGATGGAGCGAGGCGTTGTGACCAACGCCCACAAGGGCCTGGACGAGGGCGTAAGCATTTCGGGTGTGCTGTTTGGCACCCAGCGGCTGTATCGCTTTGCGCACCGCAACCCGCAACTGCGCCTGTGCCCGACGAGCTATACGCACCACCTGTCTACCTTGTCGCGCGTGAAGAACCTGGTATCGGTCAACTCCGCGCTCGAGGTAGACCTTACCGGGCAGGTGAACGCAGAGGCGATCGGCGCGGACTACATCGGTGCGGTGGGCGGGCAGGTGGACTTTGTCCGTGCTGCGGTGCAGTCCGAAGGCGGGGTTTCCATCGTGGCGCTTGCCGCTACCGGTAAGACCGGTGACAGCAAGATCGTCAGCCGCCTGTCAGGCCCGGTGACCACCGCGCGCAGCGACGTTGACGTCATCGCCACCGAGCATGGCATCGCGCGGCTGCGCGGGCTGGGCCTGCGTGAGCGCGTGCGGGCGATGGTGGCGATTGCGGCGCCTGAGCACCGAGAGTCTCTGCTGCGAGATGCGCACGCGTTTTTGAGGGACGCATCATGAACGACGAAGTCAGCTATGAAGTCGTCGAGGGCTGCATCGCCATCATCACCCTCAACCGGCCGGCGCAGCGCAATGCCATCAATCGCGGGGTCATCGACGGCCTGCGAAAGGCCTGGCGCGCGCTGGAGCAGGACGACGCGGTGCGCGTGGGCATCCTCACCGGCAGCGGGGACCAAGCGTTCTGCGCGGGCATGGACCTGAAGGAGGCCGCCGCTACAGGGCTGCGGGTGCCGCCGCGCGACATGCTGCCGGTGCTTGGCGATGTCGAGCATGTGAGCAAGCCCATGATCGCCGCGGTCAATGGCGTGGCGTATGCAGGGGGCTGGCTGTTTGCACAGATGTGCGACCTGTGCATTGCCGCAGACCACGCGAAGTTCGGCATCACGGAGGCGAAGGTGGGCCGGGGCATGCCTTGGGCCGCGCCGCTGGTGCACATGCTGCCGCAACGCGTGGTGATGGAGCTGCTGCTCACGGCGCAACCGATGTCAGCGCAACGCGCCATGGCGCTGGGTTTCGTGAACGACGTCGTTCCGCTGCCGCAACTACGCGAGCGCGCCCTCGACATGGCCCGCAGCATCGCCGCCAACGCACCGCTGACCGTCAAGGCCGCACGCGAGCTGGTCTACCTGTCGTCGGAGATGGGGCGGTCCGCAGGGCTGCGCGCGGCGCAGCACCTTTTCGAAAGCGTCTACCTGAGCGACGACGCGCAGGAAGGCCCGAGGGCCTTCGCAGAGAAGCGGGCGCCTCGTTGGACCGGCAAATGAACCACGCGAACCACGCCTGCAGCAACCCCGACCATGAACTTTGAACAAACCCCTGAGCAGCAATCGATCCGCGACGCCGTCAAGGATCTCTGCACACGCTTCCCCGAAAGCTATTGGCGCGAGCGCGATACCGACGGTGTGTTTCCGCATGCGTTCTATGACGCCATGGCCGAGGCCGGCTGGCTGGGGCTGGCGATCCCTGAGGAATACGGCGGCGCCGGGCTGGGCGTGCAAGAGGCCTGCGTGATGATGCAGACCGTGGCCGAATCCGGCGCTTGCCTGAGCGGTTGCTCCAGCGTTCACATCAACATCTTCGGACTCATGCCGATTGCCGTGTTCGGCACGCCCGAGCAGAAACGCCGCATGCTGCCGCCGATCGCCAAAGGCCAGGTCAAGGCCTGCTTCGGCGTGACCGAACCCAACGCGGGACTGAACACCACACGGCTCAAGACCCGTGCCGTGCGCCAGGGCGACAAGTACGTCGTACATGGGCAGAAGGTGTGGATCTCCACCGCACAGGTTGCCGACAAGATCCTGCTGCTGGCGCGCACCACGCCCATCGAAGAGCTGCCGCCGGGCAAGCCTGGCTCGGGCTTGTCGCTGTTCTATACCGACCTGGACCGCAGCAAGGTTGACGTGCGCCTGATCGAGAAGATGGGGCGCAAGTGCGTGGACTCCAACGAGCTGTTCATCGACGGCCTGGAGATCCCGGTAGAGGACCGCATCGGTGAAGAAGGGCAGGGCTTCAAGTACATCCTGCATGGCATGAATCCCGAGCGGGCGCTGCTGGCGGCGGAGGCCGTCGGCATCGGCCGCATCGCGCTGAAGAAGGCTGCGGACTATGCGCGCGAGCGTGTCGTCTTCGATCGTCCCATCGGGCAAAACCAGTCCATCCAGCATCCGCTGGCAGAGAACTGGGTCGAGCTGGAAGCAGCGCAGCTGCTCACCATGCGGGCCGCATGGCTGTACGACAACGGCAAGGAGTGCGGTGCCGAGGCCAATGCCGCCAAGTACTTCGCAGCCGAAGCCGGCTTTCGCGCCTGCGAGCGCGCGGTGCTCACGCACGGCGGCATGGGCTACTCCAAGGAATTCCATGTGGAGCGCTACATGCGCGAAATCATGATCCCGCGCATTGCCCCGGTGAGCCGCGAAATGATCCTGAGCCATATCGCCGAGCGCGTGCTGGGCCTGCCCAAGTCCTACTGAGTTTTCCCGACAGACATGGACCCATCGAGGTCCTCATGAATCACTACAAGGAGACAACCATGCGTTCAGCACTTGTGAACTTTGCCGGCCGCCGCGGTTCGCGGCTCATGCCGGTTTTGGTGGCTGCGGCCTTGCTTGGCAGCCTTGCGCCGGCTGCGGTCGCGCAGCCGTGGCCGGCGAAGCCGATTCACATCATTGTCCCCGCGGCTCCGGGCGGCAGTGCCGATCCGCTTGCCCGCCTGATCGCGGATGAGCTTGGCAAGGCGGTGAATCAATCCGTGATTGTCGAGAATCGCCCGGGGGCGAATGGCAACCTGGGCGGATCGCTTGCGGCGAAGGCGCCTGCCGATGGCTACACCTTGCTGATGAGCTGGACCGGGACCGTGGTCTCGGCCGTGACGCTCTACGACGCCAAGCCCTTCCATCCGCTGAAGGACTTCGACCCGGTCGTGATGGTGGGGTCGATTCCCAACGTCATCGTGGTCAACGCCTCCATTCCGGCCCGGGATCTGAAGGAACTGACGGAGTACGCGAAGAAGAACCCCGCCAAGCTGAATTTCGGATCGACCGGAAGCGGCAGCTCCTATCACCTGTCCGGCGAGCTGTACAAGAAGACCTTCGGCGTCTTCATGGTGCACGTGCCCTACACCTCTCCCGGCGCGGTCTTCACCGACCTGCTGGGGGACCGCTTGCAGCTCGCGTTCCCGGGCGTGGCGGCCGTGGTGCCCTTCGTGAAGGACAAGCGCCTGCGCGCGCTGGCCGTGATGTCGGACAAACGCTCGGTGGCCATGCCCGACGTGCCGACGACAACGGAGCTGGGCTATCCGGCACTGGTATCGGAGACCTGGTTCGGTCTGCTGGCGCCAAAGGGCACGCCGCCTGAGGTGACGCAGCGCATCAACAGCGCGCTCAACGCCGCACTGAATTCGCCGGCCTTCAGGGAGAGGATCGAGCAGATGGGCTACACCCCGCTGGGCGGCACGCCAGAGCGCTTCGTGACGGCCATCAAGGACGACATCGTGAAGTGGGGAGAGGTTGTGAAGTTCTCCGGGGCCAAGGTCGATTGAGTCTAGGCAAGCTCAGGCGCCTGGCCTGCGCCAGAACGCGAGCGTGGCCGCCAGCAGCCACATGCCGGCCGCGCAGCCGCGGTTCATGGCCCTGAGGCCGCGCTGCGAGAGGAATCGAACGGCTTGCGTGCCGGCACCCGCATAGGCCAGCATCACGCAGGTATCGAGCACGACGAAGACCGCGCCCAGCAGCAGGTACTGCGGGCCTTGTGGCTGGGTGATGTCGATGAACTGCGGCAGGAAGGCCGCGAAGAACAGCACCGTCTTGGGGTTCGACAGGGCCACCATCAGGCTGCGCAGCAGCGCGACGCGGCCGTGTGGACGTACCTCAATGTCGGACTTGGCGAGCGCGCTGCCAAGATCGGTTGCCTCGCTGCGCCAGAGCTTGATGCCAAGCCAGACGAGGTAGGCAACGCCCGCAATACGGATTGCGTTGAAGAGCAACTCGGATGCGGCCAGCAGCGAGCCCAGCCCCAACGCAACGACTGCGATCAGCACGACGCTGCCGAGCGACGCGCCGGCAATGCCCCAGCTTGCGCGGCGCATGCCGCCGTCGATACCGTTGGACAGCGCCAGCAGCATGGTCGGGCCGGGAATCACGGCTAGGGCGAGCGAGGCGACGCTATAGATCAGCAGGGTGTCGAGTGTCATGGCTTGGTGGCAGGTGGGCGTTGTGAGGCGGCGCGGGCGCGCGCCAGGGCGGCTTCGACGACGGAGCGCTTGCGCGTGTCGGCGGCCTGCACTTGGGCGACAGCAGGGGCCTCTTCGGCGTCCTGCTTGGCCGTATCGCGCTGGCTGCGATGTCGCTGGTAGCGCTGCAGTGCGACCTCGGCTTGCACCTGTGACCAGGCTTGCCAGCCGCTGCGGCCCGGCGTTGCGACTTCAAGCGATATGCAATCGACGGGGCAGACCGGAATGCACAGCTCGCAGCCCGTGCAGTGCGCATCGATCACCGTGTGCATGCGCTTGTTGCTGCCCAGGATGGCGTCGGTCGGGCAGGCGTCCAGGCACAAGGTGCAGCCTATGCACCAGGCCTCGTCGATCACCGCCAACTGGCGCGGGCCTTCGCTGCCAAAGACCGGGTCCAGCGGCAATGCCGCGCGGCCGGTGATGCGGGCCAGGCGCGCAATGCCTTCGGCGCCGCCGGGCGGGCATTGGTTGATGCCGGCTTCACCGGCGGCGATGGCCTGCGCATAGCCCGCGCAGTCCGGGTAGCCGCAGCGGGTGCACTGGGTCTGTGGCAGGGCCGCATCGATGCGGGCAGCCAGGGTTGGTTCGAGCAGGGCGGGTGCGCTCACGCCGCCTTGGCGGCCGCATTGCGCCGCCGGCGGGCTGGCGTGGCGGCCGTGTCCTGCACATCGTGCGTGCGGATGAAGTCGCGCACCTTGGGGTAGACGATCTCGCGCCAGCGGCGCCCGCTGAAGATGCCGTAGTGGCCCGCGCCCTTGGCTTCCAGGTGCTGCTGCTGGGTGGCCGGGATGCCGGTGCACAGGTCATGTGCGGCGGCGGTCTGGCCCGAGCCGGAGATGTCGTCCAGCTCGCCTTCGACCGTCAGCAGTGCCGAGCCGGTGATGTCCTGCGGGCGCACGCGCTCGACCTTGCCGTCCACACCGCGCACGTCCCAGGTGCCGTACACCAACTGGAAGTCCTGGAACACGGTGCGGATGGTCTCGAGGTAGTAGTCCGCGTCCATGTCGAGCACGGCGTTGTACTCGTCATAAAACTTGCGGTGCGCTTCGGCGCTGGCGTCGTCGCCCTTGAGCAGGTCCTTGAAGTAGTCGTAGTGGCTGGTGGCGTGCCGGTCCGGGTTCATGGCGACAAAGCCGGTGTGCTGCAGAAAGCCGGGATACACGCGCCGGCCTTCACCGGGGAAGTTGCCTGGCACGCGGTAGATGACATTGTTCTCGAACCACTCGTAGCTCTTGTTCATCGCCAGGTTGTTGACGGCGGTAGGCGACTTGCGCGCGTCGATCGGGCCGCCCATCATGGTCATGGACAGCGGCGTGGTCTCGCCGCGCGAGGCCATCAGCGACACGGCCGCCAGTACCGGCACCGTGGGCTGGCAGACGCTGATCACGTGGCAGTTGCCGTAGCTGGCCTGCAGGTGGCGGATGAATTCCTGCACGTAGTTGACGTAGTCGTCGAGGTGGAATTCGCCCTCAGACAAGGGCACCAGGCGGGCGTTTTTCCAGTCGGTGATGTAGACCTTGTGGTCGCGCAGCATGGTGCGCACGGTGTCGCGCAGCAAGGTGGCGTAGTGGCCGGAGAGCGGCGCCACGATCAGCACCACGGGCTGGGACTTGATGCTGGCCAGCACATCCGAGTCGTCGGTAAAGCGCTTGAAGCGCCGCAGCTCGCAAAACGGCTTGTCGATCTCCACGCTCTCGTGGATGACCACCTCGCCGCCGTCCACCGCCACGGTCTGGATGCCGAACACCGGCTTCTCGTAGTCCTTGCCCAGCCGGTACAGCAGGTCGTAGCCGGCAGAGACGCGCTGCGCAAAGGGCATCTGGCCCAGCGGCATGAGCGGGTTGCTATACACCTTGGAGGCGGCAAGGGCGAAGTCGGCAAAGGGCTCCATCATGGAGCGCTGGGCCTCGTAGAGCTGGTAGAGCATGCTGTGTTTTCGTGGAATTGTTGCAGTGCAATATAGCACCGGGGGCGCACAAAATATTTGACAACGAATTCCCACGCCGGTCTGCGGAGCAAACCCGGTACCGATGTTTGCAAATGCTTCATTTGCATCGAAAATGATAGCTAATAGCCCAGGCCTGTATTGGGCTAAAGCCACTTTTTATCAATATTTTTGATCGTAAAAAAGCCGCCCGGAGGCGGCTTCCATCAGGCCGTGGTGTTGCCTTCACGCCAACTTAAATCACCTTGGCGATGGCGGCGCAGACGTAGTCGACGTTCTTGCTGTTGAGCGCGGCCACGCACATGCGGCCGGTGTCGGTGCCGTACACGCCAAACTCGTTGCGCAGGCGCACCATCTGGTCCTTGTTCAGGCCCGAATAGCTGAACATGCCGATCTGCTCGACGATGAAGGACATGTCCTGCTGCACGCCAGCGGCCTTCAGGCCATCGACCAGCTTCTGGCGCATGGCCTTGATGCGCACGCGCATCTCGCCCAGTTCCTTCTCCCACAGGGCGCGCAGCTCGGGGTTGCCGAGCACCGCAGCCACCACGGCGCCGCCGTGCGTGGGCGGGTTGCTGTAGTTGGTGCGGATGGCGATCTTGAGCTGCGACAGCACGCGGCCGGCTTCTTCCTTGTTTTCGCACAGCACCGACAGGGCGCCGACACGTTCGCCGTACAGGCTGAAGCTCTTGGAGAACGAGGTCGAGACGAAGAAGGTCAGGCCAGCGTCAACAAATTTGGCGACAGCCGCGCCGTCTTCCTTCAGGCCGTAGCCGAAGCCTTGGTAGGCCATGTCGAGGAAGGCCACCAGGCCCTTGGCCTTGACGGCGGCAACCACCTGGTCCCACTGGGCGGCGGTGATGTCATAGCCGGTCGGGTTGTGGCAGCAGGCATGCAGCACGACGACGGTGCCGGCGGGCGCTGCATTCAAGGCAGCCAGCATGCCGTCGAAGTTGACGCCGCGCTTGGCTGCGTCGTAGTAGGGGTAGCTCTCGACCTCGAAGCCCGCGCTGATGAACAGGGCGCGGTGGTTTTCCCAGCTCGGGTCGCTGATCAGCACCTTGGCCTGGGGGTTGAGCTTCTTCAGGAAGTCGGCGCCGACCTTCAGGCCACCCGTGCCGCCAATGGCCTGGACGGTGGCGACGCGACCGGAGGTGACTGGCTCGCTGTCGGCACCAAACACCAAGGTCTTCACGGCTGCGTCGTAGGCCGCAATGCCGTCGATCGGCAGGTAGCCGCGCGCCGTCGGCGTGGCCATCATGCGCTTTTCGGCTTCCTGCACGCATTGCAGCAGGGGCAGCTTGCCGTTGTCGTCAAAGTAGACGCCCACGCCCAGGTTGACCTTCTTGGGGTTGGTGTCTGTGGCGAATTGCTCGTTGAGGCCCAGGATCGGGTCGCGCGGCGCCATCTCGACGGCGGTGAAGAGAGACATGAGAGAAAAGTCCTTGTGGATGGAAAAAGGTTTGCTGCTCCGCGTCCGCGGGCTGGCTGACTTGAATCGGCCGGCTGCGGGCCAACCTGGAATTTTACCTACGCCCGGGCCGTTCGCCCTGCCTGTACAGTTTCCCCACCATGCCTGATATCGCCGAAGCCCTGCCCGACACCGCTCCCGTCCCGGAGGGCACCTTCGTGCGCTTTCCCGACTCGCCCTTCGAACTGTTCCAGCCGTACCCGCCCGCGGGCGACCAGCCGGCGGCCATTGACCAATTGGTGGCCGGCGTGCAAGACGGCGAGGTGTTCCAGACCCTGCTGGGCGTGACCGGCTCGGGCAAGACCTTCACCATGGCCAACGTGATCGCCCGCCTGGGGCGCCCGGCCATCGTGTTTGCGCCCAACAAGACGCTGGCGGCGCAGCTCTACAGCGAGTTCCGCGAGTTCTTCCCCAAGAACGCGGTCGAGTACTTCGTCAGCTACTACGACTACTACCAGCCCGAGGCCTATGTGCCGCAGCGCGACCTTTTCATCGAAAAGGACTCGGCCATCAACGAGCACATCGAGCAGATGCGGCTGTCGGCCACCAAGAGCGTGCTGGAGCGGCGTGACGTGATCATCGTCGCCACCGTCAGCGCCATCTACGGCATCGGCGCACCCGAGGACTACACGCAGATGCGCTTCATCCTGAAGGTGGGCGGCAAGCAGAGCCAGCGCGACGCCATCTCGCAACTGATCCGCATGCAGTACACCCGCAATGAGCAGGATTTCGCGCGTGGCACCTTCCGCGTGCGCGGCGACACCATCGACGTGTTCCCGGCCGAGCACTCGGAATTGGCGGTGCGCATAGAGCTGTTCGACGACGAAATCGAGTCGCTGCAGCTGTTCGACCCGCTCACCGGCCGCATCCGACAAAAGATCCCGCGCTTTGTCATCTACCCGTCGAGCCACTACGTCACCCCGCGCGACAAGGTGCTGGCGGCGGTAGAGGCGATCAAAGAGGAACTGGCTGGGCGACTGAAATTCTTCGTCTCCGAAGGCAAGCTGGTCGAGGCCCAGCGGCTGGAGCAGCGCACCCGCTTCGACCTGGAAATGCTCAGCGAAGTCGGCCACTGCAAAGGCATCGAGAACTACTCACGCCACCTGGCCGGCTCGGCCGAGGGCGAGCCGCCGGCCACCTTGACTGATTACCTGCCCAAGGATGCGGTGATGTTCCTTGACGAGAGCCACGTCATGATCGGCCAGCTCGGCGGCATGTACAACGGCGACCGGGCGCGCAAGACCACGCTGGTGGAATATGGCTTTCGCCTGCCGTCCGCGCTCGACAACCGGCCGCTGCGTCTGCAGGAATTCGAGGAGCGCATGCGCCAGGTGGTGTTTGTCTCTGCCACGCCAGCCCAGTATGAGCAGGACCATGCCGGCCAGGTGGTGGAGCAGGTCGTGCGCCCCACCGGCCTGGTCGACCCGCAGGTCGAGGTGCGCCCCGCCACCCACCAGGTCGACGACGTGTTGCAAGAGATCCGCATCCGTGTCGACAAGCACGAGCGCGTGCTGATCACCACCCTGACCAAGCGCATGGCCGAGCAGCTCACCGACTATCTGGGCGACAACGGCGTGAAGGTGCGCTACCTGCACAGCGACATCGACACCGTCGAGCGGGTGGAAATCCTGCGCGACCTGCGCCTGGGCGCCTTCGACGTGCTGGTGGGCATCAACCTGTTGCGCGAAGGCCTGGATATCCCGGAAGTCAGCCTTGTCGCCATCCTGGACGCCGACAAGGAAGGCTTCCTGCGCTCCGAACGCAGCTTGATACAGACGATTGGCCGCGCAGCACGGAACCTCAATGGCCGCGCCATCCTCTATGCAGATAGGGTCACTGAATCCATGAAGCGGGCCATTGGCGAGACCGAACGCCGTCGCGCCAAGCAACTGGCCTGGAATGAAGAGCAGGGCATTACCCCGCGCAGCATCGTGAAACAGGTGCGTGACCTGATCGACGGGGTTTACAGCGAGAAGTCAGGCCGTGACGAGGCCTTGCTGGAGCAAAACGCTTTACAAAAGGCGCGGGTGGAGGACATGTCCGAGAAAGACATCGCCCGCGAGATCAAGCGGCTGGAAAAGCAGATGCTGGAGCACGCGCGCAATCTGGAGTTCGAGAAAGCGGCACGTTTGCGCGACCAGTTGGCGCACCTGAAGGAGCAGGCCTTCGGGGCCTCTGGCGGCGACCACGTGGAAGGGCTTTCGTAGTCGGTCGCAGGCGGGAAGGGAAGGCTATCCCGACACGGGCCACGGGTCTTATGCTATACTTGACGGAAATACTCAACAACAGAAACCTGCGATGAAGGGCTCCTGCCTCCCTTGACGGAGCGCAAGAGTAAGGGCGGAGACGGTACCCCGGTCGAGACCTGCAAGTGCAGGTTTCCTGGGTGTTTTGAAAAAGCAACAGCCAACAAGGAGCTGACATGCGTCTCACAACCAAAGGTCGTTTTGCCGTGACTGCCATGATTGATCTGGCCCTGCGCCAGAACAATGGTCCAGTCACCCTCGCTGCCATCAGCCAACGCCAGCAAATCTCGCTGTCCTACCTGGAGCAGCTGTTTGGCAAGCTGCGCCGCCATGAGCTGGTCGAATCCACCCGTGGCCCGGGCGGCGGTTACACGCTCGGTCGCAAGGCGGCCGACATCACGGTCGCCGACATCATCGTGTCGGTAGACGAGCCGATCGACGCCACCCACTGCGGCGGCAAAGAAAACTGCCTGGGTGAAGCCGGCCGTTGCATGACGCACGAGCTGTGGGCCTCGCTCAACCAGCGCATGGTGGAGTTCCTGGACTCCGTCACCCTGCAAAAGCTGGTGGACGAGCAGATCGCCAAGGGCGTTCAGATCGAAGACCGGCCGGTCGTGCGCCGCGCCATTTCCAGCGCTCCCGTGGTCAAGCCGATTCGCGTCAATGCGCCGAATTCGGTGTTTGCCCTCGGCAACGTCTTCGCCAAATCCTAAGGCCTTGGCCTGGTGCATGCCCCTGTCGGGGGCTGCGCTGCCGAGCCCGTTTTTAGCCAGCCACATAGCCAGCATTCGACAGAGTTAGCCATGGACATGACCCCGCATTTCCCGATCTACCTCGACTACGGCGCCACCACGCCGGTCGATGACCGCGTCGTTGACGCGATGATTCCCTGGTTGCGCCAGCACTTTGGCAACCCGGCTTCCCGCAGCCACGCCTGGGGCTGGGAGGCCGAAGAGATCGTGGAGAAATCGCGTGGCTACGTGGCCGACCTGATCGGTGCCGACCCGCGCGAGATCGTGTGGACCAGCGGTGCCACCGAATCCATCAACCTGGCCTTGAAGGGCGCTGCCCAGTTCTACAAGACCAAGGGCAAGCACCTGATCACGCTCAAGACCGAGCACAAGGCCGTGCTCGACACCATGCGCGAGCTGGAGCGCCAAGGCTTCGAGGTCACCTACCTGGATGTCCAGGAAGACGGCCTGGTGAACTTTGACGCGCTCAAGGCAGCCATTCGCCCCGACACCATCCTGATCAGCGTGCTGTTCGTGAACAACGAAATTGGCGTGATCCAGGACATCCCCGCCATCGGCGCCCTGTGCCGTGAGAAGGGCATCCTGTTCCATGTGGATGCTGCCCAGGCCACCGGCCGCGTGGACATCGACATGAAGGTCCTGCCCATCGACCTGATGAGCATGACTGCGCACAAGACCTACGGCCCCAAGGGTGTGGGCGCGCTGTATGTGCGCCGCAAGCCGCGCGTGCGGCTGGAAGCCCAAATCCACGGCGGTGGCCATGAGCGTGGCATGCGCTCGGGCACGCTGCCCACCCACCAGATCGTGGGCATGGGCGAGGCCTTCCGCATCATCAAGCTGGAAATGGCCGAAGTGAATGCCAAGGCCCGCGTGCTGCAGCAACGCCTGCTCGACGGGCTCAAGGACATCGAGCAAGTGTTCATCAACGGCAGCATGGAGCACCGTGTGCCGCAAAACCTGAACATCAGCTTCAACTACGTCGAGGGCGAGTCGCTGATCATGGGTATCAAGGGCCTGGCGGTGTCGTCTGGCTCGGCCTGCACGTCGGCCAGCCTGGAACCCAGCTATGTGCTGCGCGCCCTGGGCCGCAGCGACGAGCTGGCCCACAGCAGCCTGCGCATGACCATCGGCCGTTTCACGACCGAGGAAGAGATCGATTATGCGATCTCCACCATCAAGCACAACGTGGCCAAGCTGCGCGAGCTGAGCCCGCTTTGGGAGATGTTCCAGGACGGCGTGGACATCAGCACCATCCAGTGGGCGGCGCACTGACCCCCGCCGCGGTTTCCTGAATACAGAATCGAAGAGGTACCCACCATGGCTTATTCCGAGAAGGTCATCGACCACTACGAAAACCCCCGCAATGTCGGCTCTTTCGACAAGGGTGACGACACCGTTGGCACCGGCATGGTCGGCGCGCCAGCCTGCGGCGACGTGATGAAGCTGCAGATCAAGGTCAACCCCGAAACCGGTGTGATCGAAGACGCGCGCTTCAAGACCTACGGCTGCGGCTCGGCCATTGCTTCTTCCTCGCTCGTCACCGAGTGGGTCAAGGGCAAGACGCTGGACGAAGCGGCTGCGCTCAAGAACAGCGTGATCGCCGAAGAACTGGCCTTGCCGCCGGTGAAGATCCACTGCTCCATCCTGGCCGAGGATGCGATCAAGGCGGCCGTCGAAGACTACAAGAAGAAGAGCGTGGCGCTCGCCGCCGCTGCCCACTGACATGGCCGTCACGCTGACCGAAGCCGCCGCACGGCACGTCAACCGCTACCTGACCAAGCGGGGGCGCGGCCTGGGCGTGCGGCTGGGCGTGAAGACCACGGGTTGCTCGGGCCTGGCCTACAAGCTGGAGTACGTGGACGACCCGATCGAGGGCGACGTGATGTTCGAAGACCACGGCGTGAAGGTCATGATCGACCCCAAGAGCCTGGCCTACATCGACGGCACGCAGCTCGACTTCGTGCGCGAAGGCCTGAACGAAGGCTTTCGCTTCAACAACCCGAACGAACGGGATCGCTGCGGCTGCGGCGAGAGCTTCAGAATCTAGGCTCGCCCCCAGGCTGCGCGCACTTCGTGTCGCTGCGCCAACCCCCGACCGGGGGCAACACCTGCGGCCCGGCGGAGCCGGTTCCGCGGTGTTCCCTGATAAACGCCGCCGCTTTGTTGCAGGCGGCATTTTTTTGCCATGAACCTCAACGACACCGATTTCGAACTGTTCGCTGTACCGGCGGTTTTTGCGCAGGATCGTGCCGTGCTGGATGCGCGTTGGAAAGAGCTGCAGCGCGAAGCGCATCCTGATCGCTTTGCCGCCCAGGGTGCCGCCGCGCAGCGCGTGGCGCTGCAGTGGTCGGTGCGCATCAACGAGGCCTACCGGCGCCTGCGCGATCCGCTGAAGCGGGCTGCTTACCTGTGCGAGCTGCGCGGTGCGCCGATCGAGGCCGAGAACAACACCGCGATGCCGACCGAGTTCCTGATGCAGCAGATGGAATGGCGCGAGGCGCTGGACGACGCGGCCAGCGTGGCGGATGTCGACCGCCTGGAGCGGGATGTCGATGCCGCCCGCGCCGCAGCGCTGCAGCGCTGCGCTGCCTTGCTGGACGAGGCCGGCGATGCGGCCAGTGCCGCGCGCGAGGTCAGAGCCCTCATGTTCATTGCGCGTTTCGCCGAAGACGTGGGTGCTCGGCAAGAGCAACTGGGACAATAGACGGCTGCGGCCGGCACGAGACCGGCCCCCACAACACATTTGCACATGGCGCTTCTCCAGATATCCGAGCCTAACCAGTCCCCTGATCCCCATCAGCGCCGTATTGCCGTGGGCATTGACCTGGGCACCACCCATTCGCTGGTGGCCGCAGTGCGCAACGGCGTGGCCGAATGCCTGCCCGACGAGCGGGGCGAAGTGCTGCTGCCTTCGGCCGTGCGCTATCTGTCGCCGCAAGGGCGGGCCATTGGCGCTGCTGCTCGCGACGCGCAGACGGCCGACCCCGAAAACAGCATCGTCTCCGTCAAGCGCTTCATGGGCCGCGGCCTGGCCGACATCGAGCGGCCGGAGAGCCTGCCCTATCGCTTTGTCGCGCCCGAAGGGCAGGGCGGCATGGTCGGCATTGCCACGGTGGCGGGCGTGAAGTCGCCGGTGGAAGTGAGCGCCGAGATCCTGGCCACGCTGCGCCAGCGGGCCGAGGACTCGTTTGACTCCGACATCCACGGCGCGGTAATCACCGTGCCGGCCTATTTCGACGACGCCCAGCGCCAGGCCACCAAGGATGCGGCCAAGCTCGCGGGCATCGAGCTGCTGCGCCTCATCAACGAGCCCACGGCCGCCGCCATTGCCTACGGGCTGGACAACGGCAGCGAAGGCGTCTACGCGGTCTATGACCTGGGTGGCGGCACCTTTGATATCTCCATCCTGCGCCTGACCCAGGGCGTGTTCGAGGTGATCGCCACCGGCGGCGATTCGGCCCTGGGCGGCGATGACTATGACGCCGCACTGGCCGACTGGCTGCTGGCGCAGACAGGCCAAGCGGCCACTACGCCTTCGGAGAAGGCTGCGCTGCGGCAGGCAGCCCGTGCCTGCAAGGAAGCGCTGTCTGCTACTGATTTGGTAGCTTTCAGCCTAGATCTGGCAACGGGTTCCGTACGATTTGACGTAAAAAACGCAGATTTCGAGGCCGCCACTGCAGCCTTGACGGCGCGCACCATGGCCGCCGTGCGCCGCGCGCTGCGCGACGCCGGGCTGGCCCGCGACGATATCCAGGGCGTGGTGCTGGTCGGTGGCTCTACGCGCATGCCGCAGATCCGCCGCGCCGTGCATGAGTTCTTTGGCCGCGCGCCGCTCACCAATCTCGATCCTGACCAGGTCGTGGCGTTGGGCGCTGCGATCCAGGCGAACCAGCTGGCTGGCAATGCCGGCGAGGATGGTTTGCTGCTGCTGGATGTGATCCCGCTGTCGCTGGGCATCGAAACCATGGGTGGGCTGGTCGAGCGCATCGTCTCGCGCAACGAGACCATTCCCACCGCCAAGGCGCAGGATTTCACCACCTACCAGGACGGCCAGACCGCGCTGGCGCTGCACGTGGTGCAGGGCGAGCGTGATCTGGTGGCCGATTGCCGCAGCCTGGCGCGCTTCGAGTTGCGCGGCATCCCGCCCATGGCGGCCGGCGCGGCGCGCATCCGCGTGACCTTCACGGTAGATGCCGACGGCTTGCTGAGCGTTGCGGCGCGCGAGCAGGGCAGTGGCGTGGAGGCACGCATCGACGTCAAGCCGTCTTACGGCCTGTCTGATGACGACATCGCCCGCATGCTGCGCGACAGCTTCAGCACCGCCGGCCAGGACATGGCTGCACGCGCGCTGGTCGAGGCGCGGGTGGATGCCGACCGCATGCTGCTGGCCACGCGCAGCGCACTGGCCGCCGACGGCGACCTGCTGCCAGCAGAAAGCCGCGCTGCGGTGGATGGCCTGATGGCCGCGCTGGGGGCCAGCCGTGGCGCTGGCGACGCTGCCGCCATCGAGGCCGCCACGCAAGCCCTGGCCAAGGGCACCGAGGCCTTTGCCGCCGAACGCATGAACCGAGGCATCCAGCGTGCGCTGGCCGGCCGCAACGTGCAGTCGATCTAGCACCGCCCCATTCCAGAAGACCTCACCACGATCACGCCATGCCGGTCATCAAGATCCTCCCCCATCCCGAATACTGCCCGCAGGGCGCCGAAATCACCGTGCCCACCGGCACCTCTGTGTGCGAAGCGCTGCTGGACCACAAGATCAACATCGAGCATGCCTGCGACATGAGCTGCGCCTGCACCACCTGCCACGTGGTGGTGCGCCAGGGCTTCAATTCCCTGGGTGAGCTGGACGAGGCCGAGGAAGACCTGCTGGACCGTGCCTGGGGCCTGGAGCCGCAATCGCGCCTGTCCTGCCAGGCCATCCTGGCGCAGGAAGACGTGACGATCGAGATCCCCAAATACTCGATCAACCACGCCAAGGAAAACCATTGATGAAGGGGCTCGCATGACACGCCAGATCGTCCTCGATACGGAAACCACCGGCCTCTCGGCAGAAGGTGGCGACCGCATCATCGAAATCGGCTGCGTCGAGCTGGTGGCGCGCAAGCTGACCGGCAACAACCGCCACTACTACCTGAACCCCGAGCGCGACAGCCATGAAGACGCGTTGAAGGTGCACGGCATCAGCAACGAGTTCCTGCGCGACAAGCCCAAGTTCCCGGCGGTGGCCGACGAGCTGATGGACTACCTGGCCGGCGCCGAGGTCATCATCCACAACGCGGCCTTTGACGTCGGCTTCCTGAACAAGGAGCTGGAGTTGTCCGGGCGCGCGCCATTCCGCACCATCGTCGGCAGCGTCACCGACACATTGGTGATGGCCAAGGAAATGTTCCCGGGCAAGCGCAACTCGCTCGATGCGCTGTGCGATCGCCTGGGCGTGGACAACTCCAGCCGCACGCTGCACGGCGCACTGCTGGACGCCGAGCTGCTGGCCGATGTCTACATCGGCCTCACGCGCGGCCAGAACGCGCTGCAGATCGACGTCGCCACGCCAGAGGAAGGCGCGACCGAGGTGGTGCGCGTGGACCTGAGCCAGTTCACGCTGCCCGTGATTGCCGCCAACGAGCAGGAGCACACCGCGCATGCGGCGATCCTGAAGCAGCTCGAAAAAGCGAGTGGCGGAAAGACAATCTGGAAGGATTCCGTCGAATCTGTGTCATAATCAGTGGCTGACGTAAACACAACGTCAACGGGTGATTAGCTCAGCGGTAGAGCACTGCCTTCACACGGCAGGGGTCGCAGGTTCAAACCCTGCATCACCCACCAATTTCGAAAGGCCCGGCAATCGTCCCGGGCCTTTTTTGTTAGGGCCGCAGGATGCCGCAAGGGAACGCAATGAATACGTTGAACCCCGGGTGTGTCGATCGCAGGTTTTTCTTCCTGAGAGCTGCGCTGCGCTAACGCGCTTGCCATGGCTCCCTCCGCCAGCTTTTCCCCTACTGTTCCAGTGGCCCAAGGGCGCGGCGGCAAGCGCGCCTGGGCCTGGTTTGCCATCGGCTTTGCCGGCCTGGGGCTGCTGGCTGTACACACCCTCTATCTGGACCGCCTGCGCGTGGCCGCGCAGGAGCAGGACCGCCTGGAGGTGCAGGCCCGCATCATCGATGAGACGCTGACCCAGCAGATCGATGCAGTCCATGCCGTGCTGCTCGCCGTGCGCGATGAATGGGCGCAGGTGCGCGGAGCGGAAGAGGGCGCTGCTGCGGTTTTGTTGACGCGGCGCCTGCAGGCGATGGTGGACATCGTGCCCAGCGTGCGCAGCATCCTCGCGGCAGACAGCCACGGCAAGGTGCACGCAAGCAATCGCCCAGAGGCCTTGGGCCAACTGGTGGCGGAGTCGCCTTTCTTCCTGGCTGCGCGCAACGGCGGCAGCGCACGCGTGCTGCATGCCTCGGCCGCCGAGCCCGATGCGCCGCAGGGATCACTGGCCCTCACGCACAGGATGCAAGACACCGCCGGCGGCTTCGCGGGCATTGTTTCGGCTGCCATCGATCCGGACTATGTGTCGGCGCTGCTGCGTTCGACCGCCTACGCGCCGGACATGCTGGCCACGGTGGGCTACGGCACGGGTGCGCAGGCGCAGGGCTTTGTCGACAGCGGCACCAGCGGCAGCGCCCACCGTGTCGATGGGCCGCCGCCGGAGCGCCTGGCCACATCACGGACGGTGCTGGGCCCGGCCGCAGCCGCGCTGGATCGGCCGTTGGTGGTGTCCGTCAGCCGTGATGGCGGCGAGGTTTTCCGCATCTGGCGCCAACGTGTGGGCATGTATGTTGCCCTCTACCTGACGCTGTTGGTGGGCGGCGCCATGCTGCTCCTGCTCGTCCAGCGCCGGCAGCGGGTGCTGCATGAGCTGGCGTACCAGCGCGAGGCAGAGCGGCTGGCCTATGTGGAGCGGCTCGACTTCATGCTGACCGGCGCCGATGTCGGCCTGTGGGACTGGAACGTCTCGGCGCAGCGCATCGACTTCAGCGACCGCTGGCACGCCTTGCTGGGCCTGGCGCCCGGCGAATACTCCGAGAACGACGAGGCTTGGCATGCCCTGGTGCATCCCGACGATCTGCCCAGCCTGCGCGCCGGCCTGGCGGGGCACCACCAGGGCGGTGCCTCGCTCCACGAGATCGAGTACCGCATGCGGCACAAGTCGGGCCGCTGGATCTGGGTGCTGGACCGCGCCAAAGTCATGCGGCGCGACCGGAACGGGGCGCCGCTGCGCATCGTCGGTGCGCACATGGACGTCACCCAGCGCAAGCACGCGGACGAGGCGCTGCGCCAGAGCGAGGCGCGCTTTCGCAGCCTGACCGAGCTGTCTTCCGACTGGTACTGGGAGCTGGACGAGCAGCACCGCTTCGTGCGCTTCGAGGGCTATTCCGGCACCGAGATCGGCCTGCCCCAGGAAGACAACATCGGCCTCACGCGCTGGGACCTGGGCGCGCTCAACATGACCGAGGCGGACTGGCAGCGGCACCGGGCGGTGCTGGATGCGCACCAGACCTTTCATGATCTTGAACTGCAGCGGCTCGATGGCAGCGGCTCGGTGTACTGGGTGTCGATCAGCGGCACGCCGATTTTCGATACGCAGGGGGTATTTCGCGGCTACCGCGGCATCGGCCGCAGCATCACCGAGCGCAAGCGGGTAGAGGACGAGATCGAGCGGCTCGCTTTCTACGACGCACTCACCGGCCTGCCCAACCGCCGCCTGCTGCTGGACCGCCTGATCCTGGCGCTGGCGCAGTGCCGTGTGCAGCAGCAGCGCGGCGCCTTGCTGTTCATTGACCTGGACAACTTCAAGGACCTCAACGACACCATGGGCCACGATGTCGGCGACTCCCTGCTGGAGCGCGTGGCCAACCGCCTGGTGACCTGCGTCAAGGGCGGCGACACCGTGGCGCGCCTGGGCGGCGATGAGTTCGTGGTGATGCTCGAGGGCCTGGCCCAGGACGAGGCCGGGGCCACGGGCCAGGCACGCCTGGTGGGTGAACGCATCCTGGCGCTGCTGAACAACCCGTACCAGCTGGAGGGCTACCAGCACCACAGCACGCCTAGCCTGGGCGTTGCGCTGTTCGACGGCTCGGTGGAGAGCGTGGACGACCTGCTCAAGCGCGCCGACCTGGCCATGTACGAGGCCAAGGCCGCCGGCCGCAACACCATGTGCTTCTTCCACCCGAACATGCAAGAGGCGGTGTCTGCCCGCTCGGTGCTGGAGGCCGATCTGCGCCACGCGATCAACAACCGCGAGCTACTGCTCTATTACCAGCCGGTGGTAGACCACGAGGGCCGCCTGACGGGCGTCGAGGCGCTGGTGCGCTGGCGCCATCCACGGCGCGGCATGGTGTCGCCGGGCGAGTTCATTCCCCTGGCAGAGCAGACCGGGCTGATCCTGCAACTGGGCCACTGGGTGCTGACGACGGCCTGCGAGCAATTGGTGCAATGGCAGGCGCAGCCCGAGACCGACGGGCTGGCGATTGCCGTCAACGTGAGCGCGCGCCAGTTCCGGCAGCTGGATTTCGTCCAGCGCGTGCTCGACGTACTGAAGGAAACCGGCGCGCGCGGGGACCGCCTGAAGATCGAGCTCACCGAAACCCTGCTGCTCAACGACGTGGAAGACATCATTGCCAAGATGGCGGCGCTCAAGGCCCATGGCGTGGGCTTCTCGCTTGATGACTTTGGCACCGGCTATTCGTCGCTCAGCTACTTGAAGCGCCTGCCGCTCGATACGCTGAAGATCGACCAGTCCTTTGTGCGCGACGTGCTGACCGACCCCAACGACGCGGCCATCGTGCGCACCATTCTTGCGCTGGCGGAAAGCCTGGACCTGGCGGTGGTGGCCGAAGGTGTGGAGACACAAGGCCAGCTTGATTTCCTCAACCGCAACGGCTGCCGCGCCTTCCAGGGCTACCTGTTCGGCCGGCCCGCGCCGATGCAGGTGATGCTGGCCCAACTGGTGCCGAACGCGCTTGCGCAGCCCAACCGGTAGCCGGCAAAAAAATTTAAGCCAAATAGGCCTCTAGCCCAGGACCCGCCTGGGCTTTTAGCTATAAAAATAGGAGTGCGGGCTCAGCGCCGGGCGTCGCGCAGCGCCTGTGCTGCCTCGGTCACCAGGCCCGGGCCGCGGTAGATCAGGCCGGTGTAGAGCTGCACCACGTCGGCGCCGGCCTGGATCTTGGCCAGCGCGTCGGCCGCCGACAGGATGCCGCCCACGCCGATGATCGGGAAATCCTGGCCCAGCCGCGCGCGCAGTTGCGCGATCACGCGGTTGCTGGCCTCGCGCACCGGCGCGCCCGACAGGCCGCCGGCCTCCATCGCATGCGGCAGGCCGGCCACGGCCTCGCGCGCGATGGTGGTATTGGTGGCGATGACACCGTCCATCGCGTGGCGGCGCAGCGTGGCGGCGATGGCGTCGACCTGGGCCTCGTCCAGGTCCGGCGCGATCTTCAGGAACAGCGGCACGCGGCGGCCAAGGCGCTCGGCCAGCACGCTGCGGCGCTCGGTCAATGCGCCCAGCAGGCCGTCGAGTGCGTCGTCGGACTGCAAGCTGCGCAGGTTGCGCGTGTTGGGCGAGCTGATGTTGATGGTGACGTAGTCGGCATGCGGGTAGACGCCTTCCAGGCAGGCCAGGTAGTCGTCGGCGGCGCGTTCGATCGGCGTGTCGGCGTTCTTGCCGATGTTCAGGCCCAGCAGCATCGAACGCCCGGCGCGCCGGCGCAGGCGCGAGCGCTGCACATTGGCCAGGAAGGCATCGAGCCCGAGGTTATTGAAGCCCAGCCGGTTGATCAGCGCCTCGGCCTGCGGCAGGCGGAACATGCGCGGCTGCGGGTTGCCGGGCTGGCCGCGCGGCGTGACCGTGCCGACCTCGACAAAACCAAAGCCCATGGCGCCCAGCGCGTCGATGCAGCGGGCGTTCTTGTCCAGGCCTGCGGCCAGGCCCACACGGTTGGGAAAGTTCAGTCCGGCCAGTTGCACCGGGTCATGTACCGGCGTTTGCTGCCAGAGCGCCTGCAGCGGCGTGTTCTGGCCGCGGGCCAGCCAGTCCATGGTGAAGTCGTGGGCGCGCTCGGCGTCCATGCAAAAGAGCAGGGGGCGGGCCAGGGGGTAGGGCAGCAGCATTGGATAATTCCGGATTCGACTGCGGATTCTCTCCCATGCCCAACACCTCACTCTCCCAAGACGAACTCAAAACCCTGGTCGGCCGCGCCGCACTGGACTACGTGGTACCCGGCCAGGTGGTCGGCGTTGGCACCGGCTCTACCGTGAACAAGTTCATCGACGCCCTGGCCACCATACGCGACCGCATCCCTGGTGCCGTCTCCAGCTCGGTCGCCAGTACCGAACGGCTGCAGGCGCTGGGCATCCCGGTGCTGGACGCCAACGCGGTCGAATCGCTGGCCGTGTACATCGACGGCGCCGACGAGATCGACGGCCAGGGCCACATGGTCAAGGGCGGCGGCGCCGCGCTCACGCGCGAGAAGATCATTGCCGCACTGGCCACCAGCTTCGTCTGCATCGCAGATGCCTCCAAGCGCGTGCAGACCCTGGGCGCCTTCCCGCTGCCGGTAGAGGTGATCCCGATGGCCGCGCAGCGCATCGCGCGCCAGTTCGCCGCCATGGGCGGCCGCGCCGCCATCCGGCAGAAGGACGGCGCGCCGCTGGTCACCGACAACGGCCAGCACATCCTCGACGTGCAGGGCCTGAAGATCAGCGACCCACTGGCCTTCGAAACCCTGGTGAGCCAGTGGCCCGGCGTGGTGACGGTGGGCGTGTTCGCGTACCAGAAGGCGCAGATCTGCCTGCTGGGCACAGCGGATGGTGTGGAAACCATCCGCTACGCATAACCAGAAATTAGAACTGAATGCCGGCCGGATTGGCCGGCGCCGATGCTGGCGCGGCGGGCAGCGTCGGTATGTTGGCGCGTGGCGCAGGTGCTGCTGGCGGCGGCGCGCTGCGCTTGGCTACCAGCGGGCTTGGCGCAGGCGCCTGGTAGTTGGCCGGCAACTGCGACTGCTGCGGATAGCCGGCGGCATCCAGGTACTGGGTCCATTCCGTGCTGGAGAAACCCTTGAGCTGCTGCGCCCCCACGGTGGCAAAGGGCAGCGAGGTGTCGCCGCTGAGGCGCTGCAGCGCGTCGCTGTCCTCGGACGTGGTGATGGTCTTTTCCGTGAAAGGCACGCCGCGCGCCTTTAGCAGCGCCCGCGCACTGTTGCAGGGCTCGCAGTTGTCGGCGCTATAGAGCGTGGCGGGGTAGCGGTCGGCGGCCTGCTTCAATTCATAGGGCAGGTTGGCCGTATTGGGCGCGCCGGAATTGCGGGTGTTGACCGGTGCCACGCGCGCCTGCGCGGGCGCCTCGGGCCGGTCCGAGAAGCTGACCTTCCCGTCCGGGCCGACGATGCGGAACACCTGCTGGGCCTGTGCGCTGGCGCCCAGCGCGCAGAGCAGCAGCAGGGCAAGGCGGGGGGCGAAGGTCTTCATCTGGGCCGCTCCGGTTGGTTCAGGCCATGCCCTGGTGCCGCAGCAGTGCGTCTATGGTCGGCTCGCGGCCCCGGAAGGCCTTGAACGATTCCATGGCCGGGCGGCTGCCGCCAGCCTCCAGGATGGCGTGGCGGTAGCGGCGGCCGGTCTCGAGGTTGGGCGAGCCGTCGGCGTGCGCGGTTTCCTCGAAGGCGGCGTAAGCATCGGCCGACAGCACTTCTGCCCACTTGTAGCTGTAATAGCCCGCAGCGTAGCCGCCCGCAAAGATGTGGCTGAAGGTGTTGGCCGGGCGGCTGAAGGCCGGGGCCGGCAGCACGGCGACTTCGGCGCGCACTTCGGCCAGCAGGGCCATGGCGTCCACGGCTGCATCCGGGCGGGTGTGCAGCAGCATGTCGAACAGCGAGAACTCCACCTGGCGCAGCGTGCCCAGGCCGCTCTGGAAATTCTTGGCGCGCAGCATCTTGTCGAATAGTTCGCGCGGCAGCGGTGCGCCGGTGTCGACCTGCGAGGTCATGTGGCGCAGCACGTCCCACTCCCAGCAGAAGTTCTCCATGAACTGGCTGGGCAGCTCGACCGCATCCCACTCGACACCGCTGATGCCCGACACGTCGTGCTCATTCACTTGGGTGAGCATGTGGTGCAGGCCGTGGCCGAACTCGTGGAACAGCGTGGTCACGTCGTCATGCGTGAGCAGCGGCGGCTTGCCATCGTTGCCGCTGGCGAAGTTACAGACCAGGTGCGCCACCGGCGTCTGCAGGCGGCCGTCGTCCGGGCGCAGCCAGCGGGCGCGCACATCGTCCATCCAGGCGCCGCCGCGCTTGCCGGCGCGGGCCGATGGATCGAGGTAGAACTGGCCGACCAGCGTGGCGCCGCGCTCGATGCGGTAGAACTCCACCGACGGGTGCCAGACCGGCGCGCTGTCGCGGCGGATCGCCACGTCGAACAGGGTCTCGACGATCTTGAACAGACCGGCCAGCACCTTGGGTGCGGGCAGGTACTCCTTGACCTCTTGCTCGCTGAAGGCGTAGCGCGCTTCCTTGAGCTTTTCGCCGATGTAGGCCCAGTCCCAGGGCTGCGGATCAGCCAGGCCCAACTGCTCTGCCGCGAAGCTGCGCAGGTCGGCCACGTCTTGCTCGGCATAGGGGCGGGCACGCACGGCGAGGTCACGCAGGAAGTCAACCACCTGCTGCGGCGAGTTGGCCATCTTGGGCACGACCGAGACCTCGCCAAAGTTGGCGTAGCCCAGCAACTGCGCCTCTTCCTGGCGCAGCGCCAGGATGTCGCGGATCAGCGGGCTGTTGTCGAACTTGCGGAATTCTTCCGGCGCCTGGTCGCTGGCGCGCGTGGCGTAAGCGGTGTACAGGCGCTGGCGCAGCGCGGCGCTGTCGGCGAACTGCATTACCGGCAGGTAGCTGGGCATCTTCAGCGTGAGCTTGAAGCCCTCCTTGCCCTCGGCCTGAGCGGCGGCGCGGGCCGCTTGCTGCACGTCGGCGGGCAGGCCAGCCAACTCGTCTTGCGTGGCGTAGTAGGCAAAGGCGTCGGTGGCGTCGAGTGCGTTCTCGCTGAACTTCTGGCTCAGCTCGGCCTGGCGCTCCTGGATGGCGGCAAAGCGCTCTTTGGCGGCGCCCTGCAACTCGGCGCCAGAGAGCACGAAGTTGCGTACCGCGTTGCGGTGCGCCTGCTGCTGCTCGGGGCTCAGGCTGGCGGGCGCGATGGCCTTGTACTTGGCATAAAGCCGCTCGTCTGCGCCCAGGCGCGTCCAGAAGTCGGTGATGCGGGGCAGGGCGGCGTTATAGGCGGCACGCAGCTCAGGCGTGTCGGCCACGCTGTTGAGGTGGCTGACGGCGCCCCAGGCCCGGCCCAGGCGCTCGGTGGCCACGTCCAGCACACGGGCGATGGCGGCCCATTCGGCGGGGAAGTCCGGCGCCGTCACCGCCTCCAAGGCCTGCTCGGCGTCGGCAAGCAACTGGTCCAGGGCAGGTGCCACGTCGGCCGGCGTGATGCGGTCGAACAGCGGCAGATCATGGAAGTCGAGCAGGGGATTGGTGGCGGCGGTGTTGGAGGTCATGCGCTTTAGTGTGGTGGCGAGGCCGCCAGGTTCAAGTGAAAACTATGCCAATCAGGCGGCGGCTGCGCGCTCGGCCGATTCCAGCGTGTTGACCAGCAGCATGGTGATGGTCATGGGGCCGACGCCGCCGGGCACCGGCGTGATCCAGCCAGCCACCTGCGAGACGCCCGCGAAGTCGACATCGCCGCAGAGCTTGCCTTCGTCATTGCGGTTCATGCCGACATCGATCACCACGGCGCCGGGCTTGACCATGTCTGCGGTCAGCACGTTGCGCTTGCCGACGGCGGCCACCACCACATCGGCCTGCCGCGTGAAGGCGCCGAGGTCGGGCGTGGCGCTGTGGCAGATGGTCACAGTGGCATTCTTGGCCAGCAGCATCAGGGCCATCGGCTTGCCGACGATGTTGCTGCGGCCGATCACCACGGCGTGCTTGCCGCGCAGCTCATAGCCGATGGATTCGAGCATCTTCATGCAGCCGTACGGCGTGCAGGGCCAGAAGCCGGGCATGCCGGTCATGAGTGCGCCGGCGCTGGCAACGTGAAAGCCGTCCACGTCCTTCTCGGGGGCGATGGCCTCGATCACCTTCTGTGCGTCGATGTGTGCAGGCAGCGGGAGCTGCACCAGGATGCCGTGGATGGCCGGGTCCTGGTTGAGCGCTTCCACGCGCGCCAGCAGTTCGGCCTCGGACATGGTGGCCTCGTACTTCTCCAGTACCGAGTGCAGGCCGCTGTCTTCGCAGGCCTTGACCTTGTTGCGCACGTACACCTGGCTGGCCGGGTTGTCGCCCACCAGCACCACGGCCAGGCCGGGTGTGGTGCCGCGTGCTTTTAGCGCTGCCGCACGGGCAGTCACGTCGGCGCGGAGTTGGCGGGAGAGGGCGTTGCCGTCAATCAGTTGGGCTGTCATCGATTCTGATTTTCCAAGTAAAAACGCCCGCTTGCGCAGGCGTGGTCTAGGCTTCTAGCTATTGGTTTTATAGCTTTTTATGTGGCGGCCTTCGCCGGGGTCTGGCCCAGCGCGATCTTGAGCAGATCGGCCACGGTGTTGGCGTTGAGCTTTTCCATGATGTTGGCGCGGTGCGCCTCCACCGTCTTGATGCTGATGCCAAGGTCGTCGGCAATCTGCTTGTTCAGGCGCCCGGCCACGATGCGCTCCAGCACCTGGGCTTCACGCGAGGTGAGCTTGCCCAGCAGCGCGTCGCGGCTGGCGGCCTGCTGCGAGTCGGCGAACACGCTCTTGGCGTAGTCCAGCATGCGCTCGACCAGGCCCACCAGCTCGTCTTCCTTGAAGGGCTTCTGGATGAAGTCCAGCGCGCCTTTCTTCATGGTGTTGACCGCCATCGGGACATCACCGTGGCCGGTGATGAAGACGATGGGCAGTGGCGATTTGCGCTCGATCAGGCGGTCCTGTAGTTCGAGGCCCGTCATGCCGCCCATGCGGATGTCCACGATCAGGCAAGCCACTTCGCGCGGGTCGTAGCGGGAGAGAAAAGACTCGGCGGATTCAAAGCAGCGGACACGGTAGTCCTTGCCTTCCAGCAACCACTGGAGCGAATCGCGTACGGCCTCGTCGTCATCCACCACATAGACCGTGCCTTTTTTCGGAATCAAGCTCATGCAGTTACCCCAGGGTCTCTCGTCGTTTCAGCAGAAGGCGCGGCTGTGTCGGCGGGTTGTACGAGCGGAATCCAGAAGGAAAAGCGACAACCCGTTACGTCTGGACCATTGTAGAGGTTCTCTGTCTGCATTCGCCCCTGGTGCGACTCGACAATGCTGCGGCAAAGGTTGAGGCCAATGCCCATGCCTTCGGACTTGGTGGAGAAGAAGGCTTCGTACAGCCGCTCAAGTACCTCGGGCGCCAGGCCCTTGCCAGAGTCGAGCACCGAGAATTCGACCACCGGCTGCTCGTCGATGCGCCGCGGCACCACGCGCAGTTCCACCGTGCGCCGCCCGGACGGGCGCTGGGCCTGGTCAATCGACTCGGCGGCGTTCTTCATCAGGTTGATCAGCACCTGCTCGATCAGGATCGGGTCCACCAGCAGCCGCGGCAGGCGCGCGGCCACGTAGTGCGACAGCCGCACGTTGCGCCGGCGCAGCTCGATCTCGGCCAGCTCGACGGCTTCGGTCACCATCTCGCTCACATCTGCAAGCGTGCGGTTGGGCTCGCTCTTCTTCACGAAGGCGCGGATGCGCTGGATGATCTGGCCGGCACGCTGCGCCTGCTTGGCGGTCTTCTCCAGCGCGAAGAGCATGGATTCTTCGGTGATCTGGCCACCCTGGATGCGCGTGATCATGCCGCTGCAGTAGTTGCTGATAGCGGTCAGCGGCTGGTTCAGCTCATGCGCCACCGACGAGGCCATCTCGCCCATGGTGATCAGGCGGCTGACCGACTGCGCGCGTTCAGCTTGTTGGGCGCCCAGCTCTTCGGCGTGGCGGCGTGGCGTGATGTCGGTGGCGATCACCATCTGCGCCAGGCGGCCGTCGGTCCAGTTGAGGTAGCGCGAGCGCACCTCCAGCCATTTGCCCAGGGTGGGCAGGAAGATTTCGGCGTTTTCGGTTTGCGCATCGGTCAGGGTCTCGGTGGGCAGGCCAGCCAGGCCGTCCACGTCGTCCGCCGCGTCTTCCTGGCCGCCTTGCGGCACGCCGGCCTGCACCACCATTTGCAGGTGGCCGCCGGTGTCGGTGCCAAACCATTGGCGGTAGAGCTTGTTGGCGAACAGCAGCTCCTTGCTGCCCAGCGGCGCCACGGACACGGAGGCGTCCAGTGCTTCCAGCACCACGGTGAAGCGCTCGTGCGAGGCTGACAGCTGTGCGCGAATGCGGTTGGGTTCGGTGATGTCGGTCATCGAGGTCATCCAGCCGGTTTGCTGGCCGCGCGGATCGATCAGGGGCGACACATAAAGCCGCGCATCGAAGATGCTGCCGGACTTGCGCTTGACCCGCACCTGGAAGCCGCCGGGGATGTGGTGGCCGCTCAGCTCGTCGCGCAGGCGCGCGGCCAGGATCTGGTGGTCGTCCTCGGGCCAGTAAGAGTAGGGCGGCTTTTGCCCGACAAGTTCGCTTTCGCTCCAGCCGGTCATCTGGCAGAAGGCCGCATTCACGTAGGTGATGCGGCTTTCCATATCCAGCGCCCGCATGCCGGTGAGCACCGAGTTCTCCATGGCGCGGCGGAAGTTGGTCTCGGCCACCAGGGCCTCTTGTGCCTGCACGCGGCGGCGGGTGTGGCGCCAGGTGGCGATCAGCATCCAGGCGGTCATGGCGCTCAGGGCGCTGACCAGCCAGAAGAAGCCGCTGCCGACCACGCCCAGCGAGGTGCGGTAGGCCTGCGCGTGGATCACCAGGCCGTTGCCCACCGGGGACACCGGCACCTCGTAATCGATCGAGCGTGCGGCCCAGGGCACCAGGCGCTTGGCGCCGGCACGCTCGGGCAGGCCGTTGCCGGCCAGCAGGCGGTCGCTGCCGTCGCGCAGCGTGACGGCGTAGCGTGCCAGCACCTCGCTGGGCGCGCCGTAGCGCAGCAGGCCGTCGATGGAGTATTCACCCAGCACCACGCCGGCGAAGTGGCCTTGCGTGGTCAGCGGGATCTGCAACTGCAGCAGGCTGGAGGCGTCAGGGCCGCCGGTGGGTTGGGAATACACCGGTTGCTGCAGATCGCGCGCCAGGCTGAAGACGCCTTCGGTCTCGCCGGGGCGCAAGACCTCGCCCACGGTGCGCAACTGGCTGCTGGCCAGCGTGGGCGCGGCGTGGCTGGCCTGCACGCGGCGGCGCTCGTCGATCCAGGTCAGGGCCTGGACTTCGGGGAACTGGCTGATCAGCGACTCGGCGCGGCTGGTGAACTCCTGGCGATCGACCTCGCCGTTGGAGATGTCGCGCGCGATGCGCATCAACTGCTCTTGCCGCTCCAGCAGGCGCAGGCGCACGCGTTGCTGCGTGTACTCGACATCGCGGCGCACGGCCTCGTGCTCTCGGTCGATTTCTTCTGCGCGCAGGTACCAGAAGGCCGAGACGATGGCCGCCAGAAACAGCAGCACGGCGGCCAGCGGGGCCAGCATGGCCAGGCGGTCCTGTCGCGTTGGCGACTGTCGCCGCCACCATAGGCGCCACACGGCACCCAGGCGGGATATGGCGCTATTGCGCCAGCGGGAAGAGGAAGGCGGCATAGCCGAAGTGTAGGTGGGTGCAAAGCCCCTTTGTGCGGCGCAGCATGAAATTCCTTAATGTGAAATCAAAAAGCGCCATTTGAAATCTAAAAGAAGTGTGCGACACTCCGGCCACGCGCCGATCCGGCGTGCCCACTGACCTGCGCCGAACGCGGCGCGCCACTGGAGACAAAGCATGTCCGCCCTCCCTGACGACCTGTCTGGCGCCGCTGCGCGCGCGCCCCAAGATTCCGACCAGCAGGAAACCCGCGAATGGACCGACGCCCTGTCGGCCGTGATCCAGGCCGAAGGCCCGGAACGCGCGCACTTCCTGCTTGAGCAACTGCTGGAACATGCGCGCGAGAGCAGCATCGACATGCCGTTCTCGGCCAACACTGGCTATGTCAACTCCATCGAGACCGACCAGGAAGCGCGCTGCCCCGGCAACCTCGAGATCGAAGGCCGCCTGCGCGCCTACATGCGCTGGAACGCCATGGCGATGGTGGTCAAGGCCAACCGCCACCACCCGCCTGAAGGCGGTGACCTGGGCGGCCATATCGGCTCCTTTGCCTCGCTGGCCAATATGTTTGCGGCCGGCTTCAACCATTTCTGGCATGCCGAGAGCGAGAACCACGGCGGTGACTGCCTCTACATCCAGGGCCACGTATCGCCCGGCATCTACGCCCGCGCCTACCTTGAAGGCCGCCTGAGCGAAGAGCAACTGCTCAATTTCCGCCAGGAAGTCGACGGCAATGGCCTGTCGAGCTATCCGCATCCCAAGCTGATGCCCGAGTTCTGGCAGTTCCCCACGGTGTCCATGGGCCTGGGCCCGCTGATGGCCATCTACCAGGCGCGCTTCCTCAAGTACCTGCACGCCCGTGGCATTGCCAACACCGAGAACCGCAAGGTCTGGGTGTTCTGCGGTGACGGCGAAATGGACGAGGTCGAATCGCTGGGCGCCATCGGCCTGGCCGCGCGCGAGAAGCTCGACAACCTGGTCTTCGTCATCAACTGCAACCTGCAGCGCCTGGACGGCCCGGTGCGCGGCAACGGCAAGATCATCCAGGAGCTGGAGAGCGAATTCCGCGGCTCGGGCTGGAACGTGCTCAAGCTGATCTGGGGCAAGGGCTGGGACGACCTGCTGGCGCGCGACAAGGATGGCGCGCTGCGCAAGATCATGATGGAGTGCAACGACGGTGACTACCAGTCGTTCAAGGCCAATGACGGCGCTTACGTGCGCAAGAACTTCTTCGGCCGCGACCCGCGCACGCTGGAGATGGTCGCCAACATGAGCGACGACGAGATCTGGAACCTGCGCCGCGGTGGCCACGATTCGCAGAAGGTCTATGCCGCCTTCCACGCGGCCAACACCCACAAGGGCCAGCCCACCGTGCTGCTCGTCAAGACCGTCAAGGGCTTTGGCATGGGCAAGATCGGTGAAGGCAAGAACACGGTGCACCAGACCAAGAAGCTGGGCGACGAAGACATCAAGGCCTTCCGCGACCGCTTCAACATTCCTATTCCCGACAGCCAGATCGCCGACCTGCCGTTCTACAAGCCGGCCGACGACACGCCCGAGATGAAGTACCTGCACGAGCGCCGCAAGGCCCTCGGCGGTTACCTGCCGCACCGCCGCGTCAAGGCCGACGAGAGCTTTACCGTGCCGCCGCTCGAAACCTTCAAGGCCGTGCTCGAACCCACGGCCGAAGGCCGCGAGATCTCGACCACGCAAGCCTATGTGCGCTTCCTGACGCAGTTGCTGCGCGACCAGGCCCTGGGCCCGCGCGTGGTGCCCATCCTGGTGGACGAGGCCCGTACCTTCGGCATGGAAGGCCTGTTCCGTCAGGTGGGCATCTACAACCCCGCAGGGCAGCAGTACACGCCGGTCGATAAAGACCAGGTCATGTACTACAAGGAAGACAAGGCTGGCCAGATCCTGCAGGAAGGCATCAACGAAGCCGGCGGCATGAGCAGCTGGATTGCGGCGGCTACCAGCTACAGCACCAACAACCGCATCATGGTGCCGTTCTACGTGTACTACTCGATGTTCGGCTTCCAGCGCATTGGCGACCTGGCCTGGGCGGCGGGCGATATGCAGGCGCGCGGTTTCCTGTTGGGCGGCACCTCGGGCCGCACCACGCTGAACGGCGAAGGCCTGCAGCACGAAGATGGCCACAGCCACATCCTGGCCAACACCATCCCGAACTGCGTCAGCTACGACCCGACCTTCGCGCATGAAGTGGGCGTGATCCTGCACCATGGCCTGAAGCGCATGGTCGAGCAGCAGGAAAACGTCTACTACTACATCACGCTGCTGAACGAAAACTACGCCATGCCTGGCCTTACCGCCGGCACCGAAGAGCAGATCATCAAGGGCATGTACCTGGCCAAGCCGGGCCCTGCCATCAAGAAGGCGCCGACCGTGCAACTGCTGGGCAGCGGCACCATCCTGCGCGAGAGCTTCTTTGCGCAAGAGCTGCTGGAGAAGGACTGGGGCGTGAGCGCCAGCGTCTGGAGCTGCCCGAGCTTCAACGAGCTGACCCGCGATGGCCAGGACGCCGAGCGCTGGAACCTGCTGCACCCGACCGATGCACCGCGCGTGCCCTTCGTCACGCAGCAGCTGTCGGCCAGCGAAGGCCCGGTGGTGGCTTCGACCGACTACATGAAGGCCTATGCCGAGCAGATCCGCTCCTTCATCCCGCGTGGCCGCAACTACAAGGTGCTGGGCACCGACGGCTTTGGCCGCAGCGACTTCCGCAGCAAGCTGCGCGAGCACTTCGAGATCAACCGCCACTACATCGTGCTGGCGGCGCTCAAGGCGCTCAGCGAAGACGGCCTGCTGCCAGCGGCCAAGGTGGCCGAGGCGATCAAGAAGTACGGCATCAACGCCGACAAGATCAACCCGCTCTACGCGTAATTGAACCAAATCAACTGCGCCTGAGGGCGGGGGACAAGCGACATGGCAACAGTGGACGTGCAAGTACCGGACATCGGCGATTTCGACGAAGTCGCGGTGATCGAAGTGCTGGTGAAGGTGGGCGATACGGTCAAGGCCGAGCAATCGCTGATCACCGTGGAGTCGGACAAGGCATCGATGGAAATCCCGTCGAGCCAGGCCGGCGTGGTGAAGGAAATCAAGGTCGCCATCGGCGACAAGATCAAGCAGGGCTCGGTCGTGCTGGTGCTGGAAGCCGCGGGTGGTACTGCCGCCCCTGCGCCGGCGCCTGCCGCAGCCCCGGCAGCGGCCGCCCCGGCGCCCGCTGCGGCTGCGCCCGTTGCCGCTGCGCCGGCACAGGCGGCCGGCCCGGTCGAGGTCAAGGTGCCTGACATCGGCGACTTCAAGGACGTGTCCGTCATTGAGCTGCTGGTCAAGCCCGGTGACACGGTCAAGGCGGAGCAGTCGCTGATCACGGTTGAGTCGGACAAGGCCTCGATGGAGATCCCGTCGTCTGCCGCCGGCGTGCTGAAAGAGCTCAAGGTCAAGATTGGCGACGTCGTCAACATCGGTGATCTGATCGCCGTGCTGGAAGGCGTGGCGGCTGGTGCTGCCCCCGTGGCGGCCGCGCCCGCTGCGGCACCTGTCGCTGCGGCCAGCGCGCCGGCAGCGGCCCCTGCGGCCCCTGCGGCTGTTGCCCCGGCGCCGGCCCTGGCTGTGCCTGCGCACAACCCAAGCGCGCCGCAGGGCAATCTGCCGCATGCATCGCCTTCGGTGCGCAAGTTCGCGCGCGAGCTGGGCGTGCCGCTGGAAGAGGTCAAGGGCAGCGGCACCAAGGGCCGCATCACCCAGGAAGACGTGCAAGGCTTCACCAAGGCCGTGATGAGCGGCCAGGCCAGCACCAAGGCAGCGGCAGCCAAGGCGCCGGCCGGTGGTGGCGACGGCGCGGCGCTGGGCCTGATCCCCTGGCCCAAGGTCGATTTCGCCAAGTTTGGCCCGGTCGAGCGCAAGGACCTGTCGCGCATCAAGAAGATCAGCGGCGCCAACCTGCACCGCAACTGGGTGATGATCCCGCACGTCACCAACAACGACGAGGCCGACATCACCGAGCTGGAGGCCTTCCGCGTGGCCACCAACAAGGAGAACGAGAAGTCCGGCGTCAAGGTGACCATGCTGGCTTTCGTCATCAAGGCGGTGGTCTCGGCACTGAAGAAGTTCCCCGAGTTCAATGCCAGCCTGGACGGCGACACCCTGGTCTACAAGCAGTACTTCCACGTCGGCTTTGCGGCGGACACGCCCAATGGCCTGGTGGTGCCGGTGTTGAAGGATGCCGACAAGAAGGGCGTGCTGCAGATCAGCCAGGAAATGGGCGATCTGGCCAAGAAGGCGCGCGACGGCAAGCTCGGCGGCGGCGACATGAGCGGCGGCTGCTTCTCTATCAGTTCGCTGGGCGGCATTGGCGGCACGCACTTCACGCCCATCATCAACGCACCTGAAGTCGCCATCCTGGGCCTGTCCAAGAGCGCGATGAAGCCGGTGTGGGATGGCAAGGCCTTCCAGCCGCGCCTGGTGCTGCCACTGTCGCTGTCCTATGACCACCGCGTGATCGACGGCGCCCTGGCGGCCCGCTTCAACGCCTACTTAGGACAGGTGCTGGCGGACTTCCGCCGTGTCCTTCTATGACAACTATCGTCGTCGCCCGCAAGAATGGCCAGGTCGCGATTGCCGCGGACACCCTGGTCACCTTCGGCGACACGCGGCTGCTGCATCGCTTCGAGGACAACACCAAGATCTTCAAGCTCGATACGCCGGTGGGCGCCACCTATATCGGCATGGCCGGCACGGTGGCGCACTTCCCGGTGCTGCGCAAGGCGCTCAGTGCCTTGCCCAAGGCCGAGCGCAAGCTGGGCAGCCGTGACGACATCTTCGACACCTTCACGCGGCTGCACCCGCTGCTGAAGGACAACTTCTTCCTGCAGACCAAGGAAGAAGACCACGACCCGTATGAGTCGAGCCAGTTCAGCGTGCTGATCGCCAATGCGGCCGGCATCTTTGGCTTGTACAGCTACCGCGAGGTGTTCGAGTTCAAGGAGTTCTGGGGCATTGGCTCGGGCCGCAGCTTTGCGCTGGGCGCGATGCATGCCGCCTACGGCAACGCCCGCACTGCCCGCGAAGTGGTGCAGGCCGGCGTGGATGCCGGCTGCGCCTTTGACCGCAACTCCGAGAAGCCCGTGCATCTCTTCACCCTCAAATTGAAAGATTCCCCATGAGCCTGATCGACATCAAGGTGCCCGATATCGGCGACTTCGCCGAAGTGGCGGTGATCGAAGTGCTGGTGAAGCCTGGCGACACGGTCAAGGCCGAGCAGTCGCTGGTGACCGTCGAGTCCGACAAGGCGTCGATGGAAATCCCGTCCTCGCATGCCGGCGTGGTCAAGGAAGTGAAAGTCAAGATCGGCGACAAGATCGCCGAAGGCTCGGTGCTGCTCAGCCTGGAGGCCGCCGATGCGCCTGCAGCGGCCGCACCAGCGCCAGCGCCTGCAGCACAAAAATCTGAGCAAAAAGTGGCTCCGGCCCAGGATGCACCTGGGCTATTAGCTACTAATTCAGGAGCGCCTGCGCCTGAAATCGCCGATGCCGACTACGACCTGGTCGTGCTCGGTGGCGGCCCCGGCGGTTATTCGGCTGCCTTCCGCGCGGCTGACCTGGGCCTGAAGGTGGCTGTGGTCGAGCGCTACGCCACCCTGGGCGGCGTCTGCCTGAACGTGGGCTGCATCCCGTCCAAGGCGCTGCTGCACGTGGCGGCCGTGATGGACGAGGTCAAGCACTTCGCCGACCTGGGCGTGGACTTTGGCGCGCCCAGCGTGGACATCGCCAAGCTGCGCACCCACAAGGAAAAGGTCATCGGCAAGCTCACCGGCGGCCTGGCGGCCATGGCCAAGATGCGCAAGGTCACCGTGCTGCGCGGCCTGGGCAGCTTCAGCGGTCCGAATGCGCTCGAAGTGGCCGAGACCTCCGGCCCGGCGCAAGAGAAGACCGGCAAGACGCAGACCGTGAAGTTCCGCCGCGCCATCATCGCGGCCGGCTCGCAGGCCGTGCGCCTGCCCTTCCTGCCCAATGACCCGCGCGTGGTCGACTCCACCGGCGCGCTGGCGCTGGCCGGCACGCCCAAGCGCATGCTGATCGTGGGCGGCGGCATCATCGGGCTGGAGATGGGCACCGTCTACTCCAGCCTGGGCACCCGCCTGGACGTGGTGGAGATGCTCGACGGCCTGATGCAGGGCGCCGACCGCGACCTGGTCAAGGTCTGGCAGAAGATGAACGCGCCGCGCTTCGACAACATCATGCTCAAGACCAAGACGGTAGGCGCCAAGGCCACCGACAAGGGCATCGAGGTGACGTTCGAAGGCGAGGGTGCGCCCAAAGAGCCGCAGGTCTACGACCTGGTGCTGCAGGCCGTGGGCCGCACGCCCAACGGCGGCAAGGTCGGCGCCGACAAGGCCGGCGTGGCCGTAACGGACCGCGGCTTCATCAACGTCGACATCCAGATGCGCACCAACGTGCCGCAGATCTTCGCCATTGGCGACATCGTCGGCCAGCCCATGCTGGCGCACAAGGCGGTGCACGAGGCGCATGTGGCGGCAGAAGTCATCGCCGGTGAACTGCAAGGCAACAAGGAACTGGCCAGCGCCGCCTTCAACGCCCGCGTGATCCCGAGCGTGGCCTATACCGACCCGGAAGTGGCATGGGTCGGCCTCACTGAAGACCAGGCCAAGGCGCAAGGCATCAAGGTCAAGAAGGGCCTGTTCCCCTGGACCGCATCCGGCCGCGCCATCGCCAACGGCCGCGACGAGGGCTACACCAAGCTGCTGTTCGACGACAGCCCCGAAGCGCATGGCCACGGCAAGATCCTGGGCGGCGGCATCGTCGGCACCCATGCCGGCGACATGATCGGCGAGATCGCCCTGGCGATCGAGATGGGCGCAGACGCAGTGGACATCGGCAAGACCATCCACCCGCACCCGACGCTGGGCGAAAGCATTGGCATGGCGGCGGAGATTGCGCACGGCAGTTGCACGGACGTGCCGCCGCAGCGCAAGTAGTTCAGTTCGCCCCCTGACGCAAAGCCCGAGCCCTTACCGGTTCGGGCTTTTTGCTGTCTGGCATGTATGGTCGAGGTGCAAGCCAAAATCCCGGTCAAATGAATATGTCGGAACCACAGTCAATCGCTGACTTCCCCCGCGCGCAAACGGCACCGCTTCAGCAGGGTGGCTTGCTTGCGTCATCCGCCCATATTGCTTTGCCTGCAGCGCCCAGCCTGCCCGCCTGGTTGGAGGCCGGGCTGCAGTCGGGTGCCGAGCACGTCACCATCCTGGCCCAGCGGGCCTACCGTTTGCGCGCTGTTCAGGTGGATGCACCTCTGCTGGCGGTGCCTATGGCAGGACTGAAGCGTGTGGAGGTGGATGGCAAGCAGGCGGAGGTGGCATGCGGTGAGTTTGTGATGCTGCACCAGGCGTGCCGCATGGGGGTTGAGAACCTGCCACCACCGGGCACAGGGGAGGCCTACCGCGCCTGGGTGGTGCCAATCCCTTGGCGCGTGGTGACACTGGCGCGCAGCCTGGTGGGGTCGCACCGTGACAGTGCGCCGGCGGCGATGCCGGCCAAGCCCTTCAGTTGCGGGGATTTAACGCCCTTGTTGCCCGGCGTGCAGGCCTATTTGACGGCGATGTCCCCGGCGGGCGGCACACCCGATGCAGCGCAGCGTGACCATGCCTTGCTGGGCTTGCTACTGGCCTTGGCTCGCGCAGGCCATGACCATTTCTTGCATGCCCAGGACCCATCGGTAGCCGCGCGCATTCGCTTGCTGGTGGCGGCGGCGCCCGCGCGCAATTGGACCTCAGAGGACTTTGAGCTTGCCCTGCACATGAGCGGCGCCACCCTGCGCCGACGCTTGGCGCAAGAAGAAACCTCCTTGCGACAGATCCTGCGGGAGACCCGTTTGCAGCATGGCCTGGGTTTGCTGCAGTCCAGCCGGCGTCCGCTCAAATCCATCGCCTTGGCTTGTGGCTATCTGTCGGTGGCCAGTTTCAGCCGCGGCTTTGTGGCCCAGTTTGGGGTCGAGCCCGGCGCGGTGTCCGGCACCTGAGTTGATGGGCGCGGGTGCTGGCCTGAGCGTTTCACGCATTTCTTTGAGCGCCCGGTTTGGGCGCATACCTGGAACATGGGCCCCACACACGGCGCATCCGGTGGCCTGTGTCGGCTTGTGAGATCGGCGGTTCAGATCTCGGTTTTTTCCAGTGAAAGCTCTTATGAAGAATTCCCTTGTCCCTTTGCTGTGCGCGTTTGGCTTGAGCGCAGGCGTGTCTTTGAGCGTGCAGGCTCTGGAGCTGAGCAGCACAGACATTGGCAATGAAAAGACGCTCGGCAGTGCACAGGTGTACCAAGGCTTTGGTTGCAGTGGCGGCAATGTGTCACCCGCCCTGAGCTGGAGCGATGTGCCCGCGGGCACCAAGAGCCTTGCCATCACCGCCTACGATCCAGACGCACCCACGGGCAGCGGCTGGTGGCATTGGAGCGCATACGATTTGCCTGCAGACCTGCGCAGTTTGCCCGCGGGGGCCGGCAAAGCGGGGGGCTTGCCGGGTGGGGCCAAGCAAGGTCGCAATGACTACGGCAGCAAGGATTTTGGCGGCGCTTGCCCACCCCAAGGGGACAAGCCGCATCGCTACATCTTTACCGTGTTTGCACTGAAGGTGGATAAATTGGAGGTGCCAGCGGACGCATCGGCAGCCCTGATTGGCTATATGTTGAATGCGAACAAGCTGGCTACCGCCAGCATCACCGCGCGGTTCGGCCGCTGACGCGCGTGTACGTAAACCGGCCCTGACGCCCAAGCGCTACTGAAGCCGTAGCCCGCCGCGCAGGTTCCGCAAGGACTGCGCGGCTTTTTTGTTTTTGCGGGCTTTGCTCGCCTATTTCCCCAGCAGCCGCTCAAACAAATCCGTCCCGCCCATCTGCCCACCCTTGAGCATCAGCTCCAGCCCGTTGCGGCCAGGGATCGGGCTGTGGGCCTGGCTCAGGGTGACGCCTGGGCAGAGGGTGCCCAGGTACGACAGCCCCCACAGTTGCAGCGCCTGCACGGCGTGGCTGGAGGTGTCGCCCCCGGCAATGCCCACGCGCCGCAACGGTGCGCCGTGGTCTGCCTGGGCTTGCACCACGCGGGCGACCAGCCTGGCACTGGCCTGGGCGACATGCGCGGCAGCGCTGATGTTGGCTGCCCCGCCGTCGGTGGGGCCGGTGTAGGCCAGTACATGCTGGCCGTTTTGCAGCCCGGCGCAAATGGCGTCCTGCAGCGTCTGCACATAGGCCGGGTCGCTGCCGAGGCGCTGGGCGTCCACCGGGATGCGCTGGTAGTTGGTAGCGGCCTGCACCTGGGCGGCGGTCAGCGGGGACAGGCTGCCGACCCACGCGAAGACGGGGCCATCGGCCGGTGCCAGCGTGGGCGCGGCCGTGGGTGCGGGCCTGGCCCAGTACGCCACCAGTGCTTGTGCCACGGCGCTTGGGCCGACGGCCAGCAGCCGGGCCTGCTGCGCCTGTTGCCACAGCAGGCGGCCCACCGTGGCCAACTGGCTGGGTGTGGTCAGGTCCAGCAAGGTGGGCACCATGGAATTGATGGGCGCATGCTTGTCCAGCAGCGTGCGCAGCGTGGTATCCAGCGCGTCGGGGCCGGTGTCGTACTGCGGGTAGTGCAGGGCGGTGATGCCCTCAAGCCCTTGCTGTGCCAGGTGCAGGCGCAGGTCTGCCTCGGCCATCGGTGTGACCGGGTGTTGGCGCATGGTGGGGTGGCGGTCGATGCGGTGCACGGTGCCGCCCGTGCCTGCGGCGGCAAACAGGTTGCTGAAAGCGCAGTAGCGGCCCAGGCTGGGCTGCCCGCCGATGATGGGTACCCAGCGGTTGTCCACCGACGGGTGCAGCGCCTGGATGGCGCAGGCGATGTTGCCGACATGGGCGGCGCTGTCGAAGGTGGAGCACACCTTGTAGTGCAGCACCGGTGGCGCAAGCTTTTCAAAGAAACGGCCCACGCTCGCCAACTCGGCGCGCATGGCGTCGGGCGCCATGGCGCGTGCTGCACCCGCAATGCCTACGGCATCCAGCGGCCCGGCGGCGGCCAATGCCTCACGGCTGGGCACCCCCATGAACAACATCGAACGCAGACCCGCCTGGGCCAGTACCGCCAGCGTGTCCGTGGCGCCCGTGAAGTCGTCGCCGTACCAGCCGAACAAGGGTGCAGTCATTTCTTGCCGAAGAAGTCGATGGCCTTGCGCAGCTCGGGGGCGCGCAGCGCACGTTCTGCCAGGGTTTCGTTCTTCTGCACCGCGTCCCAGGCTTGCTGGATGCTGGCGACCCCGGCGGCCGGGCCGTCCGGGTGGGCCAGGATGCCGCCGCCCGACATGAACAGCAGGTCCGTGCTGCGGATGCCCTCCCATGTGGCGGGCACGGTGCCAGCCCATTGGCCGTTGGAGAAGGCGGGCAGCACCCGGTCGTCCAGCCCTTCACACAAGGGGGCGAGCGTGTCTTGTGCTGACTCGATCACCTCCTGGTCGGTCTGCGAGAACTTGCCCTGCAGGCCGTGCACGTGCATGTGGTCCACCCCCGCGAGGCGCCAAAGCGTCTGCCAGGCGTTGAAGGAAAAGCCCAGCAAAGGGTGGCGCGACAAGGCGCCGTAACCGTTGCGGTGGCCGTGCAGGGCCAGCGGGCTGTGGCGGCGCAGGGTTTGCACGGCGGAGTAGCCGCACCAGTTCAGGCTGACCATCACGCAGCTGCCGCCCTCGGCTGCAATCAGGTCGGCGTGGCGGCGCATGGCGTCGGTTTCATCGGTGATGTTGAAGGCCACCATCACCAGCTTGCCGGTCTTGTCCTGGTGGGCGCGCACGCGGCGCATGACGGCTTTGACACGCTCTGCGAGCGGCGCGTGGACCGGGTTGGCGCAGACCTCGTCGTCCTTGATGAAATCCACGCCGGCCGCACACAGGCGGCCCGCGAGCTCGCCGGTTTCTTCGGCCGACAGGCCGACGTTGGGCTTGATGATGGTGCCGATCAGCGGGCGCCCCTGCACGCCGGTCAGCGCACGGGTGCCGCTAATGCCGTGGCGAGGCATGTCGAACTGCTCGCGGTAGGCGCGCGGCAGCTTCATGGATTCGAGCCGCAGGCCGGTGACTTCGCCCAGGTCGTACAGGTTGCCCGACACGGTGGCCGCCAAGGTGGGCAGGTTGGAGCCGATGTTGTCGCACGGAAAGCTCACGCGCAGCCGGGCGCGCTGCCAGGTCTGTGGCGTGTCGAGCATGCCGCGCCGCTGCATCCAGCCGTTGGGCAGCGATGGCGCGGGGGCCACGTCCAGCAGCTCGACCGATTCGACCGTGGCGCGCGCGCGTTCGCGCAGCGCATCGGTCTCGCCCTCCACCCGGGTGAAGGTGCCGCATGATTGTTCACCCGCCAGCACTTCTGCCACGTGGGCCGGGGCCAGCGGGGTCTCGATCAGGTAGGTGGCTTCAAAACGGTCTGGGGACATATGCGCTATACATTTAATAGCTAATAGCCCTGGTGGAATAAGGGCTAGAAGGCTATTTGGCTTGAAAATCAGATTTTCGAGAGATCTGGGAAGGGCCGTACCGGGTCGGTCTTGCCGTCCCAGGTCTCGGCCTTGGCACGGATCAGGTCGAACATGCGGCCCTTGGGCCCGGCCACTTCCGATAGCTCGATCACGGTGCCGGGGTGGTATTCGGTGTCGAAGTAGACGAAGCGGCCACGCTCGCCCACCTCGCCGCTCATCACCGTCTTGAAACCCTCGGCCGTCAGCCGCGCAAGGTCGGCGTCGTAGTCGCTGGTCCAGTAGGCAACGTGTTGCAGCCCGATGCGCCCGGCCCGCAGGAAGTCGCGGTACATGGACGGCACGTCGTTGCGCGTCTGGATCAGCTCGACCTGTACGTAGCCCGAGTTGGCCAGCGCCACCGAGTTGTGGGGCTCGTGGGCCTCGCCGCGGTACTGGTAGTTCTGGATCGGCACGCGGGGGTTGTAGAACCAGGGGCCCACGCCCAGCGTGCGGCTCCAGTAGTCCATGGCGGCTTCGATGTCGTGGACCACATAGCCCAATTGGCGGATAGCGCCGAAGTGACGGCTCATGAGAATTTCCTTGGCTGAGGGGACAGGGGCGGCGGTGCGCTGTGCGCTTACTTGGCGCCGTCGATGATTTCCTTGGGGATCGGCACGCCTGCGTACTTCAGGTGGATCTCGTTGAGCTTGCCGTTGGCCAGGTTGGTCCTGATCCAGCCGTTCACGGCGTTCATCAGCTCTGGCTGGCCCTTGCGCATGGCCACACCCAGTTGGTAGGACTGCAGGATGAACTTGGTTTCGAACTCGCGCGCGGGATTCCTCTTGGCGATGGCCGCGATGATCGGCGGCGTGATGGCCACGATGTCGGCCTGGCCGGTGGCGGCCGCGGTGATGGAGGTGGCTTCGTCGTCGAAGCGCACCACCTTGGCCAGCGGCGCACGCTCGGTCACGATCTTGTCCTGCGGGCCGCCACGGGTGACGGCCACGGTCTTGCCGGCCAGGTCCTCGATACCGGTGATCTTCAGGCTCCTGGGCGCACCCACGGCCGCCTGGATGGCGCCGTAAGGGATGGAGAAGTCCACGGCCTTCTGGCGCTCGGGGGTGATCGACAGCGACGAGATGATCAGGTCCACCTTGTTGGACAGCAGATTGGGAACCCGTGCCGAGTTGGTAGTGTTCACGATCTCCACCTGCAGGCCCAGGTCCTTGGCCAGCAGCTCGGCGGCCTCTACATCAGAGCCCACGGGCTTCATCTTGTCGTCCACATAGCCGTAGAACGGCGCGCCGAAATCAATGCCGACGCGCAGCTTGCCGGTGGCCTTGATCTGGGCCAGGTCGGCCATGGCGGGCAGGCTCATGGCGGTGGTGGCGGCGACGCTTGCCGCCAGCAGGGCGCGGCGCAGGATGCGGGAAGTGCTCATGGTGAAGTCTCCTGGTGGTTTGTCGGCGATGGCGCCTGAGAGGACGGATCAAAGTCCGTGGGAGAGAAAGTCGCGCAGCTCGGCGGTCTGCGGGTTCTTGAGCATGTCGCCCGGGCCGGTCTCCCAGACCTTGCCCTCGTGCATGTAGATGATGGTGTCGGCCACCCGGGCGGCGAAGTCCATCTCGTGGGTGACCAGCACCATGGTCATGCCGCCCTCGGCCAGGGACTCGATCACCCGCAGCACTTCGCCGGTGAGCTGCGGGTCCAGGGCCGATGTCACCTCGTCGAACAGCATCACCTGGGGCTCCATGGCCAGCGAGCGGGCAATCGCCACGCGCTGCTGCTGCCCGCCCGACAACTGCTCGGGATAGGCCTGCGCCTTGTCCGCCAGGCCCACCTGCTGGAGCGTACGGGCGGCAATCTGGCGCGCCTTGGCCGCTGGCATGCCCTTGACGGCCTTGGGGGCGAGGGTGATGTTCTGCTCTACCGTCAGATGCGGGAACAGGTTGTAGCTCTGGAACACGATGCCCACGTCCTGGCGCAGTTGGCGCAGGTCGACGGCGGGGTCGTGCACGGCGTGGCCGCACACCTGGATGCTGCCGCTGTCGATGATCTCCAGCCGGTCGATGCAGCGCAGTGCGGTGCTCTTGCCCGAGCCGCTCCTGCCGATGATGGCCACGACCTGGCCTTTCGGGATGGCGAAGGACACGCCCTTGAGCACCTGGTTGCTGCCAAAGCGCTTGTGCACATCCTTGAGCTCGACAACAGGGGGCGCGACGGGGTTCACAACGGGATTCATGGCGTCTTCTTGCTTCAGGTTGCGTTCGCGGGCAGGGTGGCCGCACGGTTGCCAAACTGCTGGCGCTGCTCCAGCTTGTGGCTCCAGACCGAGAGCGGGTAGCACATGGCGAAGTAGATGGCGGCGATCAACAGGTAGACCAGGAAGGGCTGGAAGATGGAGTTGTTGATGAGCTGGCCCGCACGCACCAGTTCGATGAACCCCACGATCGATGCCAGCGAGGTGTTCTTCACGATCTGCACCATGAAGCCCACCGTGGGCGGCGTGGCTATGCGCACCGCCTGCGGCAACACCACCAGGCGCATGCGCTGGGCGCGCGACAGGGCCAGGCATTCGGCCGCTTCCCACTGGGTGCGCGGCACGGATTCGATGCAGCCGCGCCATATCTCACCCAGATAGGCGCTGACATACACCACCATGGCGATGCTGGCGGCCACGATGGCGGGCAGCTCGAAACCGATGATGCTCAGGCCGAAGTAGCAGAGGAACAGCACCACCAGCAGCGGTGTGCCCTGGATCAGCTGGATCCAGGCGATGGTCGCCCAGCGCACGGCTTTGATGGGGCTGACACGGCACAGGGCAATCACACCACCGGCCAGGCCGCCACCCACAAAGGCGATCAGCGACAGGCCGATGGTCCACAGCGCGCCCAGCAGCAGGTACTGCAGGTGATAGAGATTGAGTCCACCGTCGATCACAGGCCCACCTCGTGCTTGTATGCGGTTTCGAATAAGCGGGCATTCATCGCATGCCTCCAGACGTACCCAGCTTGCGTTTGCGCGTGAACACGATCTGGCCGACCAGCCACAGTCCCAGGCGCATCAGCAGCGCCAGAACCAGGTAGGCGACGGCCACCACGATGTAGGCCTCGAAGGGGCGGAAGGTCTCCGACTGCACCCGGGCCGCGACGGCGGTGAGCTCTTCCACCGAAATCTGCGAGGTGATGGACGAGGCCAGCATCAGCAGCACGAACTGGCTGGTGAGCGCGGGGTAGACCTTCTCCATTGCCGGGCGCAGCACCACGTGCCAGTACACCTGCCGGCGCGTGAGGCCCAGGCAGTCGGCTGCCTCGATCTGGCCTTTGTGGATGGAGTCCATGCCCGCCCGCATGATTTCGCAGGAGTAGGCCGCCACGTTGATCACCAGCGTCAGCAGCGCGGCCGCAAAGGCCGGCACCTTCCAGCCCAGGCTGGCCAGGCCGAAGAACACCAGGAACACCTGCACCAGCAGGGGCGTGTTGCGCAGCACCTCCACGTAGGCGCCGCAGGCCTTGGCAAGCCAGCGCTTGTCGCCGCGGCGGCCCATGGCCAGCAGCGTGCCGCCCATGAAGCCAATGACGGTGGCGGGGACGGACTGCAGGATGGTCATCCAGGCGCCTGCAAGGAACTGGGGCCAATTGGCCAGCACGCTGGCGAAGTCGAACTCGTAACCCATGGGGGCGACGCGAACGCTTCAGCGCGCGCTGACGAGGCAAAAAACCATCAGCGTGGCCTGCACGCAGAGCCAGGGTTGAGCGGGAGCTTCGGGCATGTCTTGTCTCCTGTGTGATCGACTGCTGCAGCCGTCACGACCTAGGGTTTGTATTGATTTAATTTGATGCTTTATTGCATCTATTTCAGAGTGATAGTATCCCTATAACCCATCAAATACCAAGCCATAATTTGATGGTTTTTGATTGACTCATCCATGACCCAAGCTCCCCGCAGCCCGCGCAGCCCCCGCATTCCTGACATCGCGCAGTTGTCCGGTGTCTCCACGGCCACGGTCGACCGGGTGTTGAACCAACGCGCTGGCGTGCGCAGCGCCACCGTGCAGCGGGTGCTGCAGGCCGCGGCCAGCCTGGGCTACCTGCCGCAGGCCGAGCTGAATGCCGTACGGCAGCCTCAGCCGCTGCGTTTGATGGTGCTGATCCCGGAGGGCAGCAACCGCTTCCTGCAGATGCTGGGCGACGTGATCGGGTATGCCCAGGACCACTGGGCCCCGTTCAACGTGCGCTGCCAGGCGGCCTACATCGAAAGCTTCAACCCCGACGCCCTGGCACGTGCGCTGCTGCACTACGGCAAGCGCTGCGATGGCATCGCCTTCATGGCGCTGGAGCATCCCGTGGTGCGTGAGGCCGTGGCCCAGCTGGCCGAGCAGGGGGTGCCCACCGTGACCCTGATCTCTGACCTGTCCAACTCGCGCCGGGTGGCCTATGTGGGGCTGGACAACCGGGCCGCGGGCCGCACCGCCGCCTACCTGATCGCCCGCTTCATGGGCCCGCAGGCGCACAGCGGGCGGGCCCGTGTGGCGATGATCGTGGGCTCACTGCGCTACCGCGCCCACGAGGAGCGCGAAGCGGGTTTTCTGCATCTGTTCGAAGAGCAGTTTCCGTCGGTGCAGGTGGTGGGCGTGCGCGAGGGGCAGGACGACGCCGAGCGCAACTATCGCCAGGCCCGCGCACTGCTGGAGCAGCACGACGACCTAGCGGGCATCTACAACATCGGTGGCGGCGCCGAAGGCATAGGGCGCGCGCTGAAAGAAGCCGGACCGAGCCGCAAGATCGTGTTCATTGGCCACGGCCTCACACCCGACACCCGTGCCTTGCTCATCGACGGCACGATGGACGCGGTCATCACCCAGAATCCCCAGGGTGCGGTGATGAACTGCGTGCGCATCTTTGCCAACCTGCGCGACGGCCGTGAACCCACCAGTGGGGTGGAAACCACCCGCAGCCAGGTCATCTTCCGCGAAAACCTACCTTAGTGCCGCGTCAAGCATGATCTGCCGGCGTGCACTTGCCCTCGCCGCGCATCGCTGCGTTGCAGTCCTTGCCCAGGCTTCAGCCTGGGCGGCGGCCTACGCCTTGCGCTGCACACCGATGGCTGCGCGCACTCCCGTCACCTCACACTTGCCGCGACACTAGCGCGCCCTGAAAAAACATAGCTGCTAGCGCTTGATGGATAAGCGCTAGAGATCAAAAACACCAGAAGAATGATGCAAGCCCTGCTACATGCCATCGCGACCATGCCCCTGCCCACCGATGCCTGCCGTATCTTCCACGGCCGGGGCGGCATGCACCCCGGCTGCGAGCACTGAGTGCTGGATGCGTTTCCGCCCGTGCTGGTGCTGACCAGCTTTCAGCCGGCCAACGAGGATGAGCTGGCCGTTATCGGCGCCGCCTTGGCCGAGCGCTGGCAGCAACTGGCCCCGGGCCAGCCGCTGAATTGGGTCTTCCAGTGCCGGCACGAGCGCCACCCCGACACCCGCCTGATGGCCGGCAGCGTGCCCGACCCGCATGTGGTGACGGAGCAGGGCGCGCGCTTTCGGGTGCATGTGCTGAAGGGGCAGAACCACGGTCTGTTCCTCGACATGGCCGAGGGCCGCCGCTGGGTGCGCGAGCACGTGGCGGCAAGCAAGCTGCAGGAGCCGCGCGGCCTCAAGGTGCTGAACCTGTTTGCCTACACCTGCGCCTTCTCGGTGGTGGCGCTGCAGGCCGGTGCAAAGCAGGTGCTCAACATGGACATGAGCCAGGGCGCCATCACCGTCGGTCAGCAGAACCACCAGCTCAACGGCCTCACCGCCGGCGCCAGCTTTTTGGCCCATGACATCTTCAAGTCCTGGGGCAAGATCACCCGTGGCGGGCCCTATCGCGTGGTGATCGTGGACCCGCCCAGCTACCAGAAGGGCAGCTTCGTCGCCACCAAGGACTACGCGCGGCTGATGCGCCGGCTGCCGGATCTGCTGGTGCCGGGCGGGCATGCGCTGCTGTGCCTGAATGCGCCGGAGCTGGGCGTGGATTTTCTACAGGACCAGATGCAGGAGCTGGCGCCGGAGCTGACCTTTGTGGAGCGCGTGGCGAATCCGGCGGCGTTTGCGGATGTGGCGGAGGAGCGGGCGTTGAAGGTGCTGGTTTACCGGGCGGCGGGCTGACACGTCAGACACATCAGACAAAAGCCCACGGATCAATGACGTCAACATCCGTCCCCTTGAAGTCCCGCACATTGCGCGTCGCCACCGCAAAACCATGCGCCCGTGCAATCGCCGCAATGGCGCAGTCGGCAAACCCGATGGGGTTGCCCTGGCCCTGGGCACCGGCGAAGGTGGTGGCAAACGTGGCGGCAGCCTTGGCGTCGAAGGGCAGGATGCGGCCTTCGAACAAAGCCAGTACCTGGTTGGACAGTGCTTGCGCGAGCGCTTCGCGGCGCCGGCCCTGGGGCATGGCGGCGATGCCTGCCAGCAGCTCGGCTTGGTTGATGGTGGTGAGGTAGAGCGTCTCAGGCGCTTGCGCGTCGAGCCAGCGCAGCACGGCGGCGTGGGGCGCTGGCTTGAGCGGCTCCGAGACGACGTTGGTGTCCAGAATGATCATGTGTCAATCAAAGCTGGCAGATTCGACCAGGCGTTGGTCGCGAGGGAATGCCAGGTCCACGCCGCCCACGCTGCGGCCAATGGCTGCCAGGGCGGAGCCCAAGGCTAGCTTCGGGGCAACGGCGTTTTCGAGGATGAAGCGGATTTCCGCCTCTGTGCTGCGCCCCTGTTGCGCGGCGCGCAGCTTGAGTGCCCGGTGCGTAGCGTCGGGCAGGTTGCGGATGGTGACGGACGACATGGCAAAACTCCTTGAGTGGACAGGGGAATGATATCAATCAATTGATTTGATATCAAATTTGCAGAAAAAGCATGGTTGGAGTGTCGTCCGGGGCCCAAAGCAAAAGCCCCGCTTGAGCGGGGCTTTTGCTGGAAGTTGGTGCTGTTTAGTGGACGTCAGGAGCGTCCGGGTCTTGCAGCACGCGCCGGGCGCCGTCGAAGCGGCGGCTCCAGTAGCCCACGCCCATGTCTTCCACACGCACCTTGGCGCCGGGCTTGGGGGCGTGAATGAATTTGCCGTCGCCGATGTAGAGGCCCACATGGCTGAAAGCACGGCGCATGGTGTTGAAGAACACCAGGTCGCCGGGTTGCAGGTCGGATTTGTCGATCTTCTCGGTGGCGGCGGCCTGCTCGTTGGCGCGGCGCGGCAGCAGCTTGCCTACGGTTTGCTCGTAGATGGCGCGGACAAAGCCGCTGCAATCAAAACCGGTGTCTGCGGTATTGCCGCCACGGCGGTAGGGAACGCCCAGAAAGCCCATGGCATGCACGACCAGGTCAGAGGCCCGGTCAGTCACCTGGTGCTGCGCGGCTTGCAGCTGGGTGATCAAGCCCTTGTCGATCAGGAGCTTGTCCATGTCGTCGCGAGGAGAGACGGTCGGCGTTGCGTTTGCAGCGGTAACAAAAGCAAGCAAAAGAACGCAGAGCACTTTGGGCATGGAGGCGGAGACTACCGGTCGATTCGCCCTGCGTCAAGTGGGGTTACATGTGCAAGTCTTTGATTTTGCTGTGAAAGTGCATTTTTCTTCTTTAGGCATCTGGCCCGCCGACATGACGCAGACCTTTACCACGCGTTTTCTTTCTGTTCTGCGTTCTGCTGCGCAGGCCTTGTTGCTGCTGGGCGCCGCCGGGGCTGGGGCCGTAGATCTGGTGCGCCCGGTGACGGTGGCCGAAGGGCTGGCCTCGCCCTGGGCGCTGGCCTTTTTGCCCGATGGCAATTTTCTGGTGACCGAGCGGCCGGGCCGCCTGCGCGTGGTCACGGCCCAGGGCCAGGTCCGCCCGCCGGTCGAAGGTGTGCCCGCAGTGGATGCGCGCGGGCAGGGCGGTTTGCTGGATGTGGTACTGGACAGCGGCTTTGCCGGCAACCGCACGCTGTTCCTCTGCTTCTCGGAGGCCGGCCAGGGCGGCAACCGCACGGCGCTGGCACGGGCCAGGCTGTCTGCCGACAACGCGCGGCTGGAAGAGGTGAAGGTGATCTTTCGCCAACAGCCGTTGGTGGAGAGCCAGCTGCACTTTGGCTGCCGCATTGTCGAAGGCCGCGACGGCACGCTGTGGCTGACGCTGGGCGAGCGCTACTCGCGCAAGGACGATGCACAAAAGCTCGACAACCACCTGGGCAAGGTGGTGCGCATCACCAAGGACGGCGCGGCGCCGCCAGACAACCCCTTTGTCGGCCGGGCCGGCGCGCTGCCCGAGATCTGGAGCTACGGCCACCGCAATAGCCAGGGCGCCACGCTGGGGCCGGATGGCCGCTTGTGGATGCATGAGCACGGCCCGCAGGGCGGCGATGAGATCAACCTGCCCCAGCCCGGCCGCAACTACGGCTGGCCGGTCATCACCTATGGCGAGAACTACGGCGGCGGGCGGATTGGCGAGGGCATCACGGCCAAGGCGGGCATGGAGCAGCCGCTGCACTACTGGGTGCCGTCGATTGCACCCTCGGGCATGGCCTTTCTCACCAGCGACCGCTATGGCGCGGACTGGCGCGGCAATCTGTTTGTGGGCTCGCTCAAGTTTCGCTACCTCGACCGCATCGTGCTGCGCGATGGCAAGGTAGCGTCCGAACACAAGCTGCTGGAGGGCCTGGAGGAGCGCATCCGCGACGTGCGGCAGGGGCCGGATGGCTGGCTCTACGTGCTGACCGACAACCCACGTGGGCGGTTGCTGCGGTTGGAGCCGGCGCCGCGTTGAGCAGGGTGCGGTGTAATCGACCCCTTGCGGGCCCGTGCCGCCTGCCGACGAAAGACCTGAATCCCGATGTTGCTCGACGCCTCTGAATCCCAACTGGTACTGGTGGACTACCAGGAACGCCTGATGCCCGCCATCCACGATGGCCCGGCCGTACTGGCCAATGCGCTGCGCCTGGCCAAGGCGGCGCAGCTGCTCGACGTGCCAGTGTGGGGGACCGAGCAGAACCCGTCGGGCTTAGGCGCCAGCGACGCAAGCTTGCGCGCGCTGTACCACCGGACGCTGGCCAAGATGCAGTTCAGCGCCGCGGAAGAGGGCCTGGGCGAATGGCTGCGGCCGGCGGCCAAGCCGCAGGGCGGCAATGCCCGGAGCCTGCCGCGCCATCTGCAGAAGCCGCAGCAGCCCGCGGACGAGCGCGGTGCCATCGTCATCGCCGGCTGCGAGGCCCATGTCTGCCTGTTGCAGACCGCGCTGGACCTGCTGGAAGACGAGTTCGAGGTCTGGGTGGTGACCGATGCCTGCGGCTCGCGTACCGACCGCAACCGCGACGCTGCGTTTGACCGCCTGGCCGGCGCCGGCGCCGAGCTGCTGACCACCGAGATGGTGCTGTTCGAGTGGCTGCGCACGGCCGAGCACCCGGACTTCAAGGCGGTGCAGGCGCTGCTGAAGTAGCCGCCTGATCCTGGTCGCGGGCGGTAGTCAGCACAGCGCAAGACCGCTTCCCATAATGCTCCTGGACATTCATTAGAAAAAGCCCCGGCCCGCCCGAGGCATCCAGGAGACAGCATGACCGATGACTACCGCCAGTTCCATCGCCGTTCGCTGGAGCGGCGCGATGCCTTCTGGGCCGAGCAGGCCCGCCTGATCGACTGGCAGGCGCCGCCCGGCGAGATCTGCGACTACCGCAACCCGCCCTTCGCGCGCTGGTTTGCCGGCGGCACCACCAACCTGTGCCACAACGCGCTGGACCGCCACCTGCCGGAGCGGGCCGGGCAGCCCGCGCTGATCGCGGTATCGACCGAAACCGGCACCGAGAAAACCTACAGCTTTGCCGAGCTGCACGCCGAGGTCCAGCGCATGGCCGCCGCCCTGCAGGCGCTGGGCGTGCAGCAGGGCGACCGGGTGCTGGTCTACATGCCCATGATTGCCGAGGCAGTGTTTGCCATGCTGGCCTGCGCGCGCATTGGGGCCGTGCACTCGGTGGTGTTTGGCGGCTTTGCGGCGGCTTCGTTGGCCACCCGCATCGATGACGCCGAGCCCAAGGTGGTGGTCAGCGCCGACGCCGGCTCGCGCGGCGGCCGGGTGATTGCCTACAAGCCTTTGCTGGACGAGGCATTGCGCCTGGCACGCCACCAGCCGGCGCATGTGCTGCTGGCCGACCGCGGGCTGGCGCCCATGCAGATCGTCACCGGCCGCGACCACCTCTGGCGCGACATGCGAGAGCTGGTCTTTGATGCCCAGGTGCCCTGCGCCTGGGTCGACGCCACGCACCCAAGCTACACGCTCTACACCAGCGGCACTACCGGCAAGCCCAAGGGCGTGCAGCGCGACACCGGCGGCTACGCGGTGGCGCTGGCGGCCAGCATGCGCCACATCTTTGGCGCGCAGCCGGGCCAGACCTATTTCTGCACCAGCGACATCGGCTGGGTGGTGGGGCACAGCTACATCGTCTATGCGCCGCTGATCAACGGCATGGCCACCATCCTCTACGAAGGCCTGCCGATACGGCCCGACCCGGGCGTGTGGTGGCGGCTGGTGCAGCAGTACCGCGTCACGCACATGTTCTCTGCGCCCACGGCCATACGCGTGCTGCGCAAGCAAGACCCGGCCTGGCTGTCGCGCTACGATCTCTCCAGCCTGCAGGGCCTGTGGCTGGCCGGCGAGCCGCTGGACGAGCCCACCGCGCGCTGGATTGGCGAGGCGCTGAACGTGCCGGTGGTCGACAACTACTGGCAGACCGAATCCGGCTGGCCGATCCTGACCATTGCCAACGGCGTGCAGAAAACGCCCGCGCGCCTGGGCAGCCCCGGCTTTGCCATGTATGGCTACGACGTGAAGCTGATTGATGAAAGCACCGGCGAGGAGCTGACCGGCGCGCAGCAAAAAGGCGTGCTCGCCATCGAAGGGCCGCTGCCGCCGGGCTGCATGCAGACGGTGTGGCGCGACGATGCGCGCTTCGTCAAGACCTACTGGCAGAGCCTGCCCGGCCCCATGCGCTACAGCACCTTCGACTGGGGCGTGCGCGACGAGGACGGCTACTTCTACATCCTGGGCCGCACCGACGACGTGATCAACGTGGCTGGCCACCGGCTGGGCACGCGCGAGATCGAAGAAATCGTCTCCGGCCACGTCGGCGTGGCCGAAGTCGCGGTGGTTGGCGTGGCTGATGCGGTGAAAGGGCAGGTGGCCGTGGCCATCGTCGTGCCGCGCGACGCCGCGGCGTGTACCAATGCCAGCATTGCGCAGCGGCTGGAGGCCGATGTCATGGCGCGCGTCGATGCGCAGTTGGGCGCGCTCGGCCGGCCGGCGCGCGTGGTCTTCGTCAGCCTGCTGCCCAAGACCCGCAGCGGCAAGCTGCTGCGCCGCGCCATCCAGGCCGTGTGCGAGGGCCGCGACACGGGCGACCTGACCACGCTGGAAGACCCGGCGGCGCTGCAGCAGGTGCGCGATGCGGTGGCGGCGCGGGCGCTGCTCTCAAGCTAGCTCAGCACGCCCGGATTCGAGGGCCCTTCGGTACCATCCAGGGCCAACCAAGGAGCCCTCGCACATGATCACCTGCCACCTTCGCTATGTCCTCGACCCGACCAAGATCCAGGAGTTCGAGCACTACGGCCGGGTCTGGATTCCACTCGTGAAGAAGTTCGGCGGCATCCACCACGGCTACCTGCTGCCCTCGGAAGGCGCCAGCAATATCGCGCTGGCCTCCTTCTCGTTTCCGTCCCTGGCGGCCTACGAGGAGTACCGGACAAAGTCCTTCGATGACCCGGAGTGCCAGGCGGCGTTCAGGTATGCGGAGGAAACGCGCTGCTTCCTCAGCTACGAGCGCACGTTTTTTCGGCCGGTGTTTGAGTGAGAAAGCCCGCTTGAGCCAACCAAAGGAACACGCATGGGCCTACGCCACCACTTCACCGAAACCACCGGCCCCCAGCGCCTGGCCTATGCCGCCCTGATCGGCGTCTTGGTGGCCCTGGCGCCGCTGCCATTGAAGCCGGCCGCGCATGGCCTGCTGGCCTGGGTGTGTGCCGGTGTGGTGGACCTGGCGCTGGCCTGGCAATTGGCGCGGGGCTTTGGCGTGGAGCGGATTCGGGCACGTGCGCAGGCGCAAGACCAGTCGGCGGTGGTGCTGTTTCTGGCGATGGTGGTGGCGCTGTGCGCCAGCGTGGCGGCGATTGGCACGCTGCTGTTGCAAAGCCATGACCTGCCGCCGGGGCAGCGCTCGGCCCATCTGATGCTGGCGCTGCTGGCCTTGGTGGTGTCGTGGTTCTGGATTCACACGCTGTTTGCGTTTCGCTATGCCCACCTCTATTACCAGCACGAGGCGCATGCCGGCCACGGCGCAAGCGCCAAGGAGCGGGCCAATCGTGCCGGTTTGGATTTCCCCGGCGGGCAGGACCCGGACTACCTCGACTTTCTTTATTACGCGGTAGTGGTCGGCATGGCGGCGCAGGTGTCTGACGTGCAGGTGACCTCGCGGCCCATGCGCCGGCTGACCACGGTGCATGGGCTGATTTCCTTTGCCTTCAACATGCTGCTGCTGGCCTTGGGGGTGAACCTGGCGGCGGCGGCGTTTTAGTTTTCCAAATATGGGGTATCTGGGTAAAAAATGCCTTTAGCCCAGGTTCTTCCTGGGCTGGCTGCTATCTATTTAATAGTTTGGCCGATAGGCGGGGCTTCTGGGAGGGACCGCCGCCGCACCAGTCCGGTAGACAGCAGCGTGCCGGCCATGATGACCACGCCGCTGCCGACCATCCATGCGGTGACTGGCTCGCTCAATAGCGCCGCGCCATAAGCCAGCGCAAACACGGGGGCCAGGAAGGTCACCGCCACCGCGCGGCTGGGGCCGGCGCGCTCTATCAGGCGAAAGTACAGCAGGTAGGCCAGCGCCGTGCACAGCACGGCAATCGCCAGCACCGCGGCCCAGGCGCGCGGGCCGGGCATGCGCTCTGGCCAGAACCAGATAGCGGGCAGGGCCAGGCCCAGCGCCGCGCCGATCTGGCTGCCAGTGGCTGTCACCACCGGCGGTATGCCGCCCAGGTGCCGCTTGGCAAAGCTGGCGGCCAGGCCATAGCAGCAAGAGGCGCCCAGGCAGGCCAGCACCGCCCACAACCCGCTGCTGCCCGCGTGCAGGCTGGTGCTGCCGCTGGCCAGCAGCACCACGCCGGCAAAGCCTATGGCCAGGCCGCACCAGCGCAGCCAGCCCAACCGGTCGCCCAGCCAGGCCCAGGCCACCGCCGCGCCAAACAGCGGCACCGTGGCGTTCAGGATCGAGGCCAGGCCGGTGGTGATCGACAGCACAGCGTAGGAATACAGCGCAAACGGAATCGCCGAATTGAGCACGCCGGCAAACAGCACCGGCCGCCAGTGCTGGCGCAGCGTGCCGCCCATGCCGCGCGCCAGCAGCAAGGGCAGCAGCACCAGCGCGGCCACGCTGACGCGTATGCCGGCCGTGGTGATGGGGCCGAACTCGGGCGCGGCCCAGCGCATGAACAGGAAGGAGCTGCCCCAGATGGCCGAGAGCAGCAGGAAGTCGCCCAGCCAGGCCTGGGGCGCTGTGTTGGTAGTGGTGCTCATGCAGGCCGCGCCTCCAGCGCCAGCAGCGCCGCCTTGCGGTCCAGCCCGCCGGCGTAGCCAGTCAGCCCGCCATTGCTGCCCAGCACGCGGTGGCAGGGCACGATGATGGAGAGCGGGTTGCGCCCCACCGCCGCGCCCACGGCGCGCACCGCAGCCGGCCGGCCGATGCCGGTGGCCAGCGCGCCGTAGCTGCTGGTGCGGCCCAGCGGCAAAGCCAGCAGGGCCTGCCAGACCTCGTGCTGGAAGGGCGTGGCGCCGGGCAGCTCCAGCGGCACGGTGAAGTGCGTGAGCCGGCCGGCGAAGTAGTCGGCCAGTTGCGCCTCGGCAGCGTCCAGCACGGCGTGGGCGCCGGGGTGCTCGGGGCAGGCCTGTGCGCCGTCCAGCAGCGCTGCGGGCCAGTGGCGCTGCTGCTCGAACCAGAAGCCGGCCAGGCCTCGTGGCGTGGCGGCCAGGCGGGCGGCGCCGAGCGGGCTGGCCCAGCGGCGTTGAACGGTGTCAGGGGCGTATTGCATGGTCTTTTAGGGCTTTTGCCCTTGTTTTACTTGGACTCTTAGCTATGGTTTTTGATTTATCAGGCGCCAGCTGCGGGCTGTGCCAGGCACGCAGCACCGCATAGCTGCGCCAGGGCCGCCAGGCCTGCGAGGCGGCTTCCGCGGCGCGGGCCGGGTTGGGCGCATCGCGCACACCCAGCGCCTGCTGCAGGGCCACGTCACCGGCCGGAAAGGCATCAGGCCAGCGCAGCGCGCGCATGGCGATGTACTGCGCCGTCCAGGGGCCAATGCCGGGCAGGGTGAGCAGTGTGGCAATCGTGGGCGCGGGCGGGCTGCCGGGCTCCAGCGCCAGCCGGCCCTCGGCCACGGCACGCGCCAGCGCCACGATGGCGGCCTGGCGCTGGCGCACGATGCCCAGCGCGCCCAAGGCATCGCCCTCGGCCGTGGCCAGCACGGCGGGCGTGGGAAACAGCCGGTCTATGCCTTCGAAGGGCGTGGCCACCGGCGTGCCAAAGTGCTGCACCAGCCGCGAGCCCAGCGTGCGCGCGGCGGCCACCGTGATCTGCTGGCCCAGCACGGCGCGCACGGCCAGCTCAAAGCCGCTGGCGCCGCCGGGCACGCGCCAGCCTTCCATGCCGGGGAAGTGCGGCTGCAGTGCGGCATCGATGGCGGCTGGGTCGGCATCCAGGTCGAACCAGGCGCGCACCTGGTGGATGAGTGCGGGCAGGGCGGGGCACAGGGTGTCGGACACGCGCAGCAGCGCATGGCAGCGCTCGGTGTCGAAGCGCAGTTGCAGCCAGCCGGTGGCGCCGTCCACGGCCAGCACGCGTACGAAAGATGCGTCTTGCACCGCCTCGACCCCGCCCAGTGCGCGGCGGCGCAAAAATTCCAGCGTGCCCTCCACCGCATAGGGCGGCCGGTAGGCCAGCCGCACTTCGGCCCCGCCACTGCCGCCTTTGCCATCGCCGCGCCGCAGCGCTGCGGGGCTCAGGCCGTAGCGCGTGCCAAAGGCGGCTTGCAGGCGCCGCAGGCTGCCAAAGCCGCTGGCCTCGGCCACGCCGGCAATCGGCAAGCTGGTGTCGGTCAGCAATTGCTTGGCGGCCAGCAGCCGGCGCGTCTGCAGATATTGCAGGGGCGATACGCCAAATTGCGCCTCGAACACCCGGCGCAGGTGCCGGTCGCTGATGCCCAGGCGCGCCGCCAGCCGGGCCACGGGCGTGCCTGCGGCGTCACCGTCGGCACGCCAGCAGGCTGGGTCGTCCAACTGGCGCGCCGCCTCTTGCGCCAGGATGGCGGCCGCGTCCTGGGTCGACCAGGCCACATCGGCCGGGGCCAGTTCCGGGCGGCAGCGCAGGCAGGGGCGAAAGCCGGCGTGCTCGGCCTGGGCCGCATGCACAAAGAAGCGGCAGTTGCTGCGCAGCGGCGTGCGCACGCGGCACACCGGCCGGCAGTAGATGCCGGTGGAGGTCACGGCGGTGAAGAAGCGGCCATCAAAGCGCGCGTCCCGCGCCAGCAGCGCGCGGTAGCAGGCGTCGGCATCGGGCGGGGTGGTTGCGGGGCTCATGGACGCATGATACGGAGCCACGCGCTGTAGAAGGCGCCGTTTCCGGACCTGTGCCAGGGCGCCTCTGTAGCGTCTGGTGACGTCTGGGGCGCTGCCTACAATGCCCGCTGATTTTGTTCAGCCTGTCTTCTTCAGCATAGAGAGCCCTTCATGCCATTTGCTTCGTCCATCTTCAAGGCCTACGACATCCGCGGCATCGTGCCCTCTACGCTCGACGAGTCCGTTGCCCGCGCGCTGGGCCGGGCCTTTGGCGCTGCTGCGCTGGCCCTGGGCGAAAAGGCCGTGGCCGTGGGCCGCGATGGCCGCCTGAGCGGCCCGGCGTTGGCCCAGGCGCTGATCGAGGGCCTGGTGCAATCAGGCGTCGAGGTGATCGACGTGGGCGCGGTCACCACGCCCATGCTGTACTTCGCGGCCAGCACGCTGTGCAACAGCGGCATCCAGGTCACCGGCAGCCACAACCCCAAGGACTACAACGGCTTCAAGATGGTGCTGGCCGGCAAGGCCATCTACGGCGAAGAGATCCAGGGCCTGCGCCACACCATGGACGCCGACAGCGCGCCCACGCAGCCCGGCGGCAGCGCGCGCCAGGTGGACGTGTTTGATGCCTACATCAAGCGCATTGCCGGCGACATCAAGCTGGCCCGCCCGATCAAGGTGGTGGTCGATTCGGGCAACGGCATTGCCGGAGCGTCGGCGCCGGCGGTGTTCCGCGCCATTGGCTGCGAGGTGATCGAGCTGTTCAGCGAGGTCGACGGCAACTTCCCCAACCACCACCCAGACCCCAGCAAGCCAGAGAACCTGAAGGACGTGATCGCCAAGCTGCAGTCCACCGACGCCGAGCTGGGCCTGGCCTTTGACGGCGACGGCGACCGCCTGGGCATCGTCACCAAGGACGGCCAGAACATCTTCCCCGACCGCCAGATGATGCTGTTTGCGCAAGACGTGCTCAGCCGCGTGCCGGGCGGCGACATCATCTTTGACGTCAAGTGCACGCAGCGCCTGGCGCCCGCCATCGAGGCGGCCGGCGGCAAGGCCACCATGTACAAGACCGGCCATTCGCTGATCAAGGCCAAGATGCGCGAAACCGGCTCGCCGCTGGGCGGCGAAATGAGCGGCCACATCTTCTTCAAGGAGCGCTGGTATGGCTTCGACGACGGCACCTACGCCGGCTGCCGCCTGCTGGAAATCCTGAGCAAGCACCCCGACGCCAGCGCCGTGCTCAACGCACTGCCCACCAGCTTCTCGACCCCTGAACTGAACGTGAGCTGCGCCGAGGGCGAGCCGCACGTGCTGGTGCAAAAGCTGATCGAGACGGCCCAATTCGATGCGCCGGCCAAGGTATCCACCATCGACGGCGTGCGCGTCGATTGGCCAGACGGCTTTGGCCTGATCCGCGCCTCCAACACCATGCCGGTGCTGGTGCTGCGCTTCGAGGGCCACACGCCAGAGGCCCTGCACCGCATCGAAGAAGCGATGCTGGCCTTGCTCAAGAGCGTGAAGCCCGACGCGCAGGTTGGCGCTGCGGCGCACTGACAAGCTGTTGAAGCAAACCGGATTCTGTTGCGGAGGAGAAAGACATGAAGCCCTCTGAAGCCTTGGCATCGAACCGTGCCGCGATCCGGCGCGTGGTCGAGTCGCATCGCGCCCGGAATGCGCGGGTGTTTGGCTCCGTCCTGCATGGCCAGGACACGGAAAGCAGCGATCTGGATATCCTCATCGACCCGACGCCCGAGACGACCTTGTTCGATATCGGCGCGATCCGCCACGAACTTGGCAAGCTGCTGGGCGTGCCGGTGGACGTGCTGACCCCCAATGCCTTGCCCGACAACTTCCGGGCCGCAGTGCTCGCCGAGGCGCGGCCCGTATGACCCGTGACCAGCAGCGCCTTGCCGACTATCTGGCCCACATCATCGAGGCCATCGAACGCATCGAGCGCTACACCGGGGACATGGTCGAGCTGGCATTCCTGAACAACCAGTTGGTGCAGGACGCCGTGATCCGTAATTTCGAGATCATCGGCGAGGCCAGTAACAACATCGAGAAGCACTACCCCGACTTTGCGGCTGCGCATCCCGAACTCCCTCTGTCGTTCGCCTACCAGATGCGTAACGCAGTAGCGCACGGCTATTTCAAGGTGGACTTTGAAATCGTCTGGAAGACGATCTACCGCGATCTTCCCGGCTTGTGCTCCCAGATTCGGGATGCGCAGTCTGGCGTCCGCAACCAAGATGCTGAAGGGATGGAGCCGTGAGCACCGAAGGCAGCATCGCGGCGGCGTTTCATCGGCATTCATCAGAAGAAAAAGCTGTTGCCATGCGCGAACGATTGGTGCCGAAGAATCGGCGGGTGATGGCGTCCTGCACGACGCGATGGGTTACGGCCTGCCAAGCACCGCTGCTGCCATGCGCCTGACCGGCTCGCTGGCCCGCGCCGCCTACTCGGCCGCCACGTGGTTCGCCCAGCCGCTGCTGCGGCGCAAGCTGCGCCGGCGCGCCATCACCGAGCCAGGCTATGGCGAGGCGGTGGAAGAGCGCTTTGGACGCTATTCAGCAGAGCTGGCGCAATGGGTCGGCACCGCGGGCGGCCCCATCGTCTGGGTGCATGCCGTGTCTCTGGGCGAAACCCGCGCCGCCGCCGTCCTGATCACCGCACTGCGCGAGCGCCTGCCCGGCATGCGCCTGCTGCTGACCCACGGCACGGCCACCGGCCGCGCCGAAGGCCTGCGCCTGCTGCAAGAGGGCGACCGGCAGGTCTGGCAGCCTTGGGACACCCCAGGCGCGGTGCGTTGCTTTCTGCGCACCTTCAAGCCTGCGCTGGGCCTGCTGATGGAGACAGAAGTCTGGCCCAACCTGGTCGCCGGCTGCCGCGCCCAGGGCGTGCCGCTGGCACTGGCCAATGCGCGGCTCAATGCACGTTCATTGCGCCAGGCGCAGCGGCTGGCCGTGCTGTCGCGCGCCGCCTATGGCGACTTGGCGGCGGTATGGGCGCAGACCCCGGATGATGCCGAACGCCTGCGCGCCCTGGGCGCGCCGGTGCGGGGCGTGTTCGGCAACCTCAAGTTCGACGCCAAGCCTGATGCGACGCAGCTGGCGCGCGGCCAGCAACTGCGCGCGCAGGCCGGGCGGCCGGTGCTGCTGTTTGCCAGCTCCCGCGAGGGCGAAGAGGCGATGTGGCTGCAGGCTTTGCAGAAATTTAAAGAAAATATGCCTCTAGCCCAGTCGCAGCCTGGGCTGTTAGCTATCAATAACGTAGTGCAGTGGCTGCTGGTGCCGCGCCATCCGCAGCGCTTCGATGCGGTCGAGCGCTTGCTGCTGGAGCAGGGCATTGCCGTGTCGCGCCGCAGCACCTGGCAAGACGGCGTGCCGCCGCCAGGCAACACCGTCTGGCTGGGCAATTCGCTGGGCGAGATGGCCGCCTACTACGCCATGGCCGACGTGGCCCTGCTGGGCGGCAGCTTTGCGCCCCTGGGCGGGCAGAACCTGATCGAGGCCGCGGCCTGCGGCTGCCCGGTGGTGATGGGCCCCTCCACCTTCAACTTCTCGGAAGCCGCCACATTGGCCGAGGCCGCAGGCGCGGCCTTGCGGGTGGCGGATATGGCGGATGCGGTGCTACAGGCGACGGAACTGGCCCTGGATGCCCCACGCCAGCAAACCACCGCCAACGCCGCCACCGCCTTTGCCGCCGCCCACCGCGGCGCGGCGGCGCGCACGGCGGATGCCGCGCTGGCCCTGCTCAGGGTGCAGAAGCCAACAGCGCGTTGATGTTGTAGAGGTCCGTGCGCCTGACCTGGTAGCACTGGCCTTGCGCGTTGAGCACGCCCACCTGGTAGCTGAGCGGCCTGGTTTCAAGCGGACTTTGGTTCGGTGCCTCGGGAATTCTCTGGAGTTGAAAGAAATCTACCTGCTCTTGGCGGAATTCAGATCGTTGATGGAAATCAATATTGATCGAGACACTTCCGATAAATTTGGCAGGCGAGTTTTTTCGTAGGCTTTTGCTACGGTCGAGAGATGGTTTTTCTTGACATATTCGGCAATTTCAGGGCGACCACTCATCGCCCGCTCCACAATGAAAAGCGATTTATCCCTGTCTGGCGCCGTGCCCATTTTGAATTGAAGAAATGCGGCGTCAACTGCCTTGAGTCGACTCGGTCCGTCGCGGAGCGGCATGAATTTTGATACGCATTGTGAAACGCCGTTGCGAACTTCAAAAGCCTTATCAGTCAATAATGGCAAAAATTCATTAAAGAGCTGCCGGCAGCTGGATGAGTATTTTAACAGTACTGCCGCTGCGTGACGATCCAGCGGGCACTTGTCTTGAAAAAGCAAAGCGGTGAATTCAGAGGAGCGCTGCTGAGCGAGTGCAACCAGAGGGGCTTCGAGGCTGGTACGTGCATCTGGGTTTTCCAATAGTCGGACGGGGAAATCTTTGTAAATTGGATAAAATTCTTTGAATAGTCCAGATGAGCAATATTGAGGCTGAGGTTCGCTGGATTGGGCTCCTTTTGCATTATTTTCTGTGGAATCCTCAATCACCACTGCAACGGAGTCTTTGAACATGACGATTGAGCAGCGTATCTTTTTTGAGGTATTGAGCTCGAGAATATCTCCGCAGACCTTGCTGGGAGATTCTTTTTCAAATGCTTGTGGAAGATCTATGTGCGAGGACGCCCAACTTTCAATGAATAGCTCGGCATGAGAGGTACTTATAAATAAAGACAGCAAGCTTACGCCGAACATTCTGATGAGCAGGATTTTCATGTCTTGATGCGTAGTTGCCGTTGAGGTGCTTTTTGGGGTTCTGCGAGCTTTCATGCCGTTTTTATTCGGCACTACAACGTAGCCAGTTCGTATGACGACATGCGCCTGGACGCCTGCCGCCCCCAATCAATCGGGCAAATCAGAGCGCCGGAGCCAGCAGCGCGTTGATGTTGTAGAGGTCTTGCGGCGCCAGCGTGCCGGCCGCCTGGCGCAGCCGCAGGCTGGACAGCAGCAGGTTGTAGCGGGCCTGGGCCAGGTCGCGCTTGGTCTGGTAGAGCTGGCTTTGCGCGTTGAGCACATCGATGTTGATGCGCACGCCCACCTGGTAGCCCAACTGGTTGGCCTCCAGCGAGCTTTGGCTGGAGGCCTCGGCCGCTTCCAGCGCCTTGACCTGGCCGGCGCTGGACACCGCGCCAAAGAACAGGGCGCGCGTGTTCTGCGCGACACCGCGCAGTGCCGTGTCCAGGTCGGCACGGGCCTTTTCTTCCAGCGACAGCGTCTCGCGCACCCGGTTCTGGATCGAGAAACCGGCAAAGATCGGCACATTGAGCTGCACGCCAATGCTGCCGCCGTTGGCATTGAAATGGGCCGGCACGGTGGTCGTGCCGTTGGGGTAGCGCGCCGCGCTGTAGCCGGCCGTCAGGTCCACCGTGGGCAGGTGGGCGGCCTCTGCCTTCTTCACGTCCAGCTGGGCCACTTCCAGTGCCAGCCGTGCCTGGCGCACCGAGGGCTGGGTGTCTTGCGATTGCTCCACCCAGCGCTCCAGCGCCTGCGGCTGCAGGTCGGCCAGCGCGCCGGTGGCGACAAGCGGGCGCGGCACGATGCCGGTGCGGCCCACCAGTTGGTCCAGCGCCAGGCGCTTGACCTGCAGGTCGTTCTCGGTGGCGATCTCTTGCGCCACCACCAGGTCGTAGCGGGCCTGCGCCTCGCGCGAGTCGGTGATGGTGGCGGTGCCTACGTCGAAATTGCGCTTGGCCGAGGCCAACTGCTCGGCCACGGCGGCCTTTTGCGCCCGCACGAAGGCCAGCGTGTCTTGCGCGCCCAGCACGTCGAAATACGCCTGGCTGGTGCGCACCATCAGGTCTTGCCCGGCCGCATCGAGTGCGGCGCGGTAGACATCCACCTGGCGCTGCCCCTGCTCGTAGCTGATGGCATTGGCCGGCCGGTACAGCGGCTGCGTGGCGCTGATGCCTGCAGTCTGGGTGACGACGTTGTAGTTGGTGTTGGGCAGGCCCTGCACGCGCACGTCGGTCGGGGCGCGCGATACGCCCATTTGCAGGCCCACCTGTGGCAGCAAGCCGGCGCGCAGTTGCTGGGACCGGCTCTCGGCCGCGTCATAGGCCGCCTGCGCCGACTGAAAGCCCGCGTCATAGCTGCGCGCCGCGTCATAGACCTCCGTCAGGCTTTGCGCCGAGGCGCTGTGAAGGCCGGCGGCAGCAAGGGCAAAGGACAGGGCGAGCGTGCGGAATGGCGTCATGGGCGGGCAGAGGTGTGGCAGTGGAATTGAGCAGGCTATGCGCAGACATCCGCGGAACCGGCTTTGCCGGGCCGCTGGATGTGCCCCCCCAAGGGGGAGGGCGAAGACACGAAGCGCGCAGCCTGGGGGTGTTTCATCAATACCGCGGCACAGCCGCGTCGCGTTCGATCGACCAGGCGTCGATGCCGCCGGCGATATTGGCCACCTGCTCAAACTCCTGCTGCGCCAGGAACACCGCCACGCGCTGGCTGCGTGCGCCGTGGTGGCACAGGCAGGCAACAGGCGTGGCCGGGTCCAGCTCGGCGAGCCGGCCCGGGATCTCGTTCATGGGCACGGCCACCACGCGAAAGCCGGGCGCAGGCTGCACGCTGGCAGTCTGCAGCTCCCAGGGCTCGCGCACGTCCAGCACCACAGGCGCAGGGCTGCCGGTGGCGGCCAGCCATGCATCGAGTTCGGACGGGCGGAGCTGGGGAATGGACGCGGGTGTCATCAGAAGTTGAAGCGGGAAGGTTCGGGGAAATTCTTCAGGCGTTGCACCACCAAGTCCCAGGGCTCGGTGGTCTGGAACTGGGCTTCGCCGGTGCGGGTGATGAACTGGGCGTACATCATGGGTTCGCTGCCCACGACCGCAGCCAGGCGGCCGCCAATCTTGAGCTGGGCCAGCAGCGTCTGCGGCACCTGGGCCACCGAGCCGCTGAGCACGATCACGTCGAACGGGCCGCCAGCCGTGGTGGCCTGGGCGCCGTCGGCCTGGCGGACCTCGACATTGGCGATGCCGGCGCGCTGCAGGTTGCTGCGGGCCAGCTCGGCCAGTTCGGGCTCGATCTCAAGTGTCACGACATGCGCGGCGCGGCGTGCCAGCAGGGCGGCCATGTAGCCGGAGCCAGCGCCGATCTCCAGCACGCGGTCTTGCGGCTGCACGCGCAGGTCTTGCAGCAGGCGGGCTTCGACGCGCGGCGCCAGCATGCATTGGCCTTGCGGCAGCGGCACTTCCATGTCGACAAAGGCCAGCGCGCGGTAGGCCTCGGGCACGAAATCTTCGCGGCGCATCACGGCCAGCAGGTCCAGGATGTCGTTGTCGAGCACGTTCCAGGGGCGGATCTGCTGCTCGATCATGTTGAAGCGCGCCTGGTCAGTGGTGCTGGCTTCGGTGAAAGGGGTATTCAAAGGCATGGTCATCGGAGGCTTTCGGGTGGCGTCGGGGCAAACCTGCTGATTTTAGGACGCCGCCGGCATGTCCTGCGGGCGCCGGGGCGCGGCCAGCCCGTTGAGCAGCAGGTCGGCCTGCATGCGCAGGAAGCGCTCGGGGTCGAAACCCGGGCCGCCATCGTCGCCCTGGGGGTGCAGCATCAGGAAGGCCATGGGCGCCTTCAACGCATAGGCGGCGTAGTTCACGTCCAGCGGGCGAAACTCGCCGCGGTCGATGCCGCGCTGCACGATGCGCGCCAGCAGGGCCGTGCCAGGTGCCTCTACCTCTTGCTGGTAGAAGTTGATCAGCTCCGGGAAGTTGCCGGACTCGGCCTCCATCAGCTTGCACAGGCCGCCGGCCTTGGTGCTGCCCACCAGCCGCCACCACTCCTGCATGGCATAGGCCAGCATCTCGAAGGAGCTGGCGGTGAAGCCGTCGATCTCGGCCGACCAGTTGGCATACAGGCCGCTGATGTTCTTGCGCACCACGGCCTTGAACAGCTCTTCCTTGCTGGAGAAGTACAAGAACAGCGTGCCCTTGGAGACGCCGGCGCGGGCCGCAACCTCTTCGACCCGGGCGGCGGCAAAGCCCTTTTCCACGAAAACGTCGAGCGCGGCCTCCAGCAGCTCGCCGGGGCGCGCCTCTTTGCGGCGCTCACGGCGTGGCGGCTGATCGGTGGTGGGAGTGGGGGACGGAGACATTTTTAATGACTGACTGGTTAGTAATATACGGGCAGCGCCGCATGCGCGTCAATGGTCGGGCTTAGCATCGGGCTTGTTGGCTGCCACTGGCGGCAAGAAAAGGAAACTCCATGGCTTCTGAAGAAAGCATTGTTCTGGGCGGCGGCTGCTTCTGGTGCACCGAAGCGGTGTTCGACCGGGTGCAGGGCGTGACCGACGTCGAGAGCGGCTACGCCAACGGCGACACGCCACCCCCCAGCTACGAGCAGGTATGCACAGGCCGTACCGGCTATGTCGAGGTGGTCAAGCTGGTGTTCGACCCGGCGGTGATCACGCTGCGCGAGATTCTGGAGATTTTCTTCGTCGTGCATGACCCGACCACGCTCAACCGCCAGGGCAACGATGTGGGCACGCAGTACCGCAGCGGCATCTACACCACGGATGCGTCCCAGGCTGCTGTGGCTGAAGAGGTCATGGCGCAACTGCGGCAGGACGCGGCCTGGGGCGGCGCGCCGCTGGTGACCGAAGTAGAGCCGCTGCGCAACTATTACCCGGCCGAGGACTACCACCAGGACTACTTCCTGCAGCATCCCAACCAGGGCTACTGCGCCTTTGTGGTGGGCCCCAAGGTGGAGAAATTCCGCAAGACCTTTGCGCGGCTGGTGAAGGCTGGCTAGCAAGGCTTTTCGGCGAGAATGCGCGGTTGCCCCTTGCCATGACTGCCCACCACCTCTTCGCTCACCGCCTGCCTGCCGCCTGGTTCTGGGTGCTGCTGGCCATGCTGGCGCTGGCGCCCCTGCTGGGCAGCCTGCACTCGGTGGCGCATCCGCCGGCGGTGTCCAAGAGCCTGCAGGCGGCAACGGCCCAGGCCAAGCCCGCAGCACACGTGCACGCGGCGGGCTGGTCCAAGCGCCTGTTTGGCGAGCATTCCAGCGAGAGCGATTGCCGGGTCTACGACCAGCTCTGCCATGGCGAGGCGCTGCATTCGGTACATCTCATGGCACTGCCTTTTGCGCTGCCTATCGCTACCTTTGATTTCCTGCAGGGTGAGTTCCTCGCCCGCTGGGCTGCGCTGTTTGACGCGCGCGGCCCTCCCTCGGCCCGTTGAATTTTCTGGCGCCCGCCATGGGCGCCGTCTCGCGCCGGCCAACCCCAGGCCGGCTCGTTGCCGCGCTGCTGCGCGGCTATCCCTGATTCAACGGGCTTTCTCATGCATCCCACATTCCGCAGCAGCGCCATCGGCGCCGCCATCCTTTCGCTGGCCGGCATGGCCGCCGCCCAGACCTCGCTCAAGGAAGTCACCGTCACCGGCAACCCGCTGGGCGCCGCCGAGCGCGTGGTGCCGGCCGAGCAACTGTCGGGCGACAACCTGACGATCCAGAGCAAGACCACGCTGGGCGAGACGCTGGATGGCCAACCCGGCGTCAGCAGCACCTACTTCGGCCCCAATGCCAGCCGCCCCATCATCCGCGGCCAGGACGGCGACCGCATCCGCATCCTGCAGAACGGCGGCGCCACGCTCGATGCCTCGGCGCTGAGCTTCGACCACGCCGTGCCGACCGAGGCCCTGACCACCGAGCGCATCGAGGTGCTGCGTGGCCCGGGTGCGCTGCTGTATGGCGGCAGCGCTGTGGGCGGCGTGGTCAATGTGATCGACAACCGCATCCCGCGCGAGCCGGTAGATGGCGTGACCGGCAAGCTCGACGCCGGCCTGGCCACCGGCAACGGCGAGCGCAGCGGCGCGGCCATGGTCGAGGGCGGCAACGATCGCTACGCGCTGCATGTCGATGTCTTCGACCGCCGCACCGACGATGTGCGCGTGCCGACGCAACTGGCCTGCGAAAAGCCCGGATCGCCAAGCCTGGCGCGGCGCATCTGCAACTCGGCCAGCTCCACCCACGGTGGTGCGGTGGGCGGCACGCTGTTCTTCGACCACGGCTACCTGGGCGCCTCGGCCAGCACCTACCGCAGCAACTACGGCACCGTGGCCGAGGACGACGTGATGATCGGCATGCGCTCCAACACTTACGCGCTGGAAGGCGAGTGGCGCGTGAACGCCGGGCCGCTGCAAAGCATCAAGGCACGCTTTGGCCACAGCGATTACCAGCACACAGAATTTGAAGGCGGCGTGGCCGGCACCACCTTTCGCAACAACGGCAATGACCTGCGCATAGAGGCGCGGCACCAGCCCTGGGGCGCGTTGCAGGGCATGGTCGGCCTGCAGGCGGAGTCATCGCGTTTCTCCGCCGAAGGCGAAGAAGCCTTTGCGCCTGCCAGCCACACGCGCTCGACCGCGCTGTTTGCCTATGAGGAGTACGGCACCTCTTGGGGCAAGCTGACTTTTGGCGCGCGCACCGAGCAGGTCAAGGTGCAGTCCTTCGGCAGCCCGGATATCGACCGCTTCTTTGTCGGCTCGCGCGACTTCAATCCGCACAGTGCGGCACTCGGGGCCCTGGTCAATCTCACGCCGCAGTGGCAGTTGACCTCCAACCTGGCCTACACCCAGCGCGCGCCCAAGGACTACGAGCTGTTTGCCAACGGGCCGCATCTGGCCACGGCCGCCTGGGAGACCGGTGACCCGTCGCTGGGCCTGGAGAAATCCACCGGCATCGATCTGGGCGCGGCCTGGAAGGGCGGCCCGCACAAGTTCGCGGTTACCGCTTACGCCACGCGCTTCTCGAACTACATAGGCCTGACCTCGACCGGCGACGTGTTGACCGAAGAAGGCGAGCGCAACCCGCCCGCCGGCACGGAGGGCACCTTGCCCGAGTTCCGCTACCAGGGCGTGCGCGCGCGCTTCTACGGGCTGGAGGCCAGCGGCACGGTGCGCCTGCTGGGCGCTGGCGGTGTTGCGGGCGTGCCCGCCACCGGCTCCACGCTGGACCTGAACCTGCGCGGCGACCTGGTGCGTGCCACCAACTCCGACACCGGCCAGCCGCTACCACGCATTGCGCCGGCGCGCGTGGGCGCAAACCTGGCCTGGACGCAGGGCGCCTGGCGTGCGGGCTTCGGCTTTGACCACCTGGCCGCGCAGAACCGCGTGCCTGATGACGGCTCGCGCGCCACCGGCGCCTATACCTTGTGGAATGCATCGCTTGGCTACCGCACGGACGTCAGCTTTGGCGGCAAGCGCAGCAGCCTGCTCTGGTATGCGCGGCTGGACAACATCAGCAACCAGTTGGCCTACAGCGCTACATCCATCCTGACCAGCACCGCCTACCCCAAGGCGCCGCTGCCGGGGCGCAGCTTGAAGGTGGGGCTGCGCGCGGATTTCTGAGCGCCGTCGTCAGGGACAATGCAGGCCCCGAGCGGCAGCCGCCGCTCGTTTGACCCTTTTCCTGCAGTCCCGTGGCCCATCCCGTCGTCAGCGCGCTCGTTCCCGTCGTCCTCTTTATCTCTGCGGGCATCCTGGCCGCACGCCGTGGCTGGATAGGCGCAGGGGCGGTGAAGGACCTGTCCAACCTGGTCTTCATGCTGCTGACGCCGGCGCTGCTGTTTCGCACCATGAGCACGGTGCACCTGGAGCAGCTCGATTTCGAGCCGGTCCTTGCCTACTTGCTAGGCGCGGCGGTGGTGTTCGCTTTGGTGCTGGGCGTGCGTGGCTTCAGCCGGCACAGCGCCATCGTGGCGCTGGCGGGCACCTTCAGCAACACGGTGATGATCGGCGTGCCGCTGGTGGGGCTGGCGCTGGGCGAAGCCGGGCTGGTGACCCTGTTCACGCTGATATCGGTGCACGCTCTGGTGCTGTTGACCGCGGCCACCGTGGTGCTGGAGCTGGCCGTGGCACGCGAGGCCGGTCACGGCAGCGGCGCGCGGCACATGTTGGTGACGGTGCTGGCGGCGGTGCGCAACGGCGTGCTGCACCCGGTGCCGCTGCCCATCATTGCCGGCCTGCTGTTTGCGCAGACAGGGCTCACGCTGCCGGCAGAAATCGACCAGTCGCTGCAGCTGCTGGGTGCCGCGCTGGGGCCGATGTCGCTGCTGCTGGTGGGCGCCACGCTGGCCTATAGCGGCCTGGGCCATCAGCTGCGTGGCGCCATCGGCATTGCGCTGGTGAAGAACCTGCTGCACCCGGTGCTGGTACTGGGTTTGGGCAAGCTGCTGGGCTTGGGCGGCGTGCCGCTGGCGGCGATGGTGCTGACGGCCTCGCTGCCGGTCGGGGCCAATGTGTTTTTGTTTTCGCAGCGCTATCGCACGGCGGAAGAGGTGGTGACGGCCAGCGTGGCGGTGTCTACCGTGCTGGGCCTGGTCACGCTGCCGCTGGTGTTGATCGCGATCGGCTGGTTGTAGGGCGCAGGATCAGGGCGCGAGGCGTTCACGCACCCAGGCGTCGCCTTCGCGCCGGTAGCGCAGCCGGTCGTGCAGGCGGCTGGCGCGGCCTTGCCAGAACTCCCAGGCGTCGGGCACCAGGCGGTAGCCGCCCCAATGCGGCGGGCGCGGCGGTTTCAGCAGGAACTGGGCGGCGTACTTGGCGGCATTGGTCACCAGCAGGCTGCGGCCGTCGATGACCTGGCTTTGCGGGCTGGCCCAGGCGCCGATGCGCGAATCCAGCGGGCGGCTGGCGAAGTAGGCGTCGCTCTCGGCCTCGCTGGTGCGTTCCACGCGGCCTTCTATGCGTACCACGCGCTCCAGCTCGACCCAATGGAACTGCAGTGCGGCAAACGGGTTGCCGGCCAGTTGCTGGCCCTTACGGCTGTCGTAGTTGGTGTACCAGACGATGCCGCGCGCGTCGTAGCCCTTGACCAGCACGATGCGCGTGCTGGGCCGCAGGTCACTGCCAACAGTGGCCAGGGTCATGGCGTTGGGGTCGGGCAGGGCGCCGTTCAGCGCCTCTTGCAGCCACAGGTCGAACTGCTGCAGGGGGTCAGCATGCGAGGCTTGTTCATCAAGGGCGGCACGCCCGTAGTTCTTGCGCAGGTCGGCAATCGCGGTAGAAGTCTGGCTCATGGCAGTATTGTGCCGGCCACCTTCATCTCCCGCATGTCAACACTCCATTCATCCAATGTTGCCCAGCCCACGGTGCTGGTCCTGGCCTCCGGGCGCGGCGAACGCTTTCTGGCTTCGGGCGGCTCGGTGCACAAGCTGCAGGCCTTGCTGGGCGGCACAGCGGTGCTGGAACGTACCTTGGCTGCTGTGCGCGCAAGCGGGCTGCCCTGGCATCTGGAGCAAGCGCGGCATGCGGGCATGGGCGATTCGATTGCGGCGGCGGTGCGGGCCACGCCGGGCTTGGGCGGCTGGCTGGTGCTGCCGGCGGATCTGCCGCTGATCGCGCCGAACAGCCTGCGCCGCGTGGCTGCGCTGCTGGCCGAGGGCGGGCAGGCGGCGGTCGTGCCCTGGGTTGATGGCACGCATGCCCATCCGGTGGGCTTTGCCGCGTCTGCCGGGCCGCAGTTGCTGGCGCTGCGCGGCGATGAGGGCGCCAAAAGCGTGTTGCGTGGCTTGCGCGCAGCGCATGCGGTGGCCGACATCACCCTGGATGACATCGGCGCAGTGACCGATATCGACACCCTGGCCGATCTCGCCGCCGCCGAGCGCCTGCTGGCGCGCCTCAGCGCCGGGTGATGACGGCGCAGGCCAGGCGCGGGCCGGCGTTGCCGGTGGGCTGGGTTACGTAGTCGTCCGGGTCGCGGTGCACGATCAGGCCGCGCCCGACCACGTCGGCCGGGCCGCTGCCCACTGCGGCGCTGCGGTCGTCCGCGCTGAAGGTGGCAACGCCGTTGGCGTCGGCGTGCAGGCTGGGCAGGTCACCGGCATGCGCGCCGGGCTGGCCGAAGCGGCCGTGCGTGGCCGCCATGGGGTTGAAATGGCCGCCGGCGCTCATGCCGTCGCCGCTGGAGCAATCGCCCTTTTCATGGATATGAAAGCCGTGCTCGGAGTTGGGCGGCAGACCGCGGACGGTGCCGCTTACGTGCATCACGTCGCCTTGCTGCACAAATTCGACCTGGCCCGAGACGCTGCTGCCGCGGGTGGGCTGCAGCTCTGCCACGGCGCGGGCGGAAGGGCCGGTGCCGCTGGCGCAGCCAGCCAGCAGCAGTGCCGCCAGGGCGGGTGCGGCAATCATCGATTGGTGCATGGGGGAAGCCTCGGCAAAGAAACAGACAGCCGGAAACTCTACGTGCTTACTTGTCGGGCGATGCATCCGCTTGTGACAGGCGCAGCAGGCGCGCCAGCGCTCTGTCTTCTATGCCCAGCCGGCACAGCGCGTCGTAGGTGCTGCGGGCGTAGTCACGGGTGGTGCCAAAGCGGCCGCTGGCGGCGGCAAAGATGCGGCGGTAGTCGGCATCACTGAGCACGCCGGTGTGGCTGGGGCTGGTGCGCGACAGGGTGAAGGCGAGGGCGCTGACCGGCCCCTCAGGCGTGGTGCAGCGCAGCCAGCGCGGGTCGTAGACGCCGGTCACCATCTCGCGCGCCCACAAGGCGGTGAGCGTGTCGCGCCCAAGCCCGCCCTCGACCCGGAACACCATGCCGCAGCAACTGCCGCCGCTGAGCAGGCCAAACACCAGGCCCGGGCATTCCGGCGTGCCACGGTTGACGCGGCTCCACATCTTGAGCGCGCGGTGCCAGCCGTGCACCCGCGCCGCGCGGCGTTCCGCGTAGGGGAAGTCGGGGCGCCAGATGAGGGAGCCGTAGCCAAACAGCCAGAGGTCGTCCTGGCCGCCCCAGCGGGCCAGGGTGCTTTGCAGCATGGCTGCGGGATCGCGTCCCGGGGCCGGCGGAGGTAGCGGGGAGAGGGGGGACATCTACAATTTGGGCTTGGCAACACGCCAATTTTCATCCAGGTGTCATCTCCATGAGCATTTCGCATGACGAAGACAGCCAGCAGCGTCTGGCTTTGGGCCTGGTGGCGGTCGTGGTGGTGCTCGTTGTAGCCACCGTGATCGCCGCCACGGTCCACCACGTTCGTCACAAGCCGCAACGGCGGCCGCACGCGGTGCCCGCGCTCGTATCGTCCGAAGGTGCGCGCGTGGCAATCGAAGACGGCATCGTCAAGTTCTACTTCGCGCCGGGCAGCAGCACGATGGCGCCGGGGGCCGAGCAGGCGCTGGCCAATGTCGTGAAGGGGGTGACGGTCGGGCGCCGCGCCCTGGTGCTGGGCTATATGGGCGCCTCGATCGGGCCGATGGATTCCACATCCGTCGATGCGCTGCGTGTGAACAACGTGCGCGAAGCGCTCAAGGGGCTGGGCCTGCCCGAGGACAAAATCGAGCTGCGTGGCCGCGTCAGCAGCGTGCCCACCACCCAGTTCGGCAAGGCCGACGCCGCCAACCGGGTGGACGTGATGCTGGTCGACTAAAAGGCCGCCCGGCCGGCGCAAATTTATAGTGAAATATGCCTCTAGCCCAGGTGCAGCCTGGGTTATTAGCTATCTATTTAATAGCTTTATCAATCAACCGTAATGCCATTGGTCTTGACCAGGGCGCTCCAGCGCGAGATCTGTCCACCCAGGAAGGTCTTGAACTCTTGCGGCGTGTTGCCGACCGGCTCGATGCCCAGGGACAGCATGCGCTGCTTTACCTCGGGCTGGCGCGTGGCGTCGCGCACGGCGGCGGCCAGGCGGGCGATCACCGGTTGCGGGGTGCCGGCGGGCGCGAAGAAGCCGTTCCACTCGACCACCTCGAAGTCCTTGTAGCCGCTCTCCTGGACGGTGGGCACATCGGGCAGAGCCTCCATGCGGCGCGCGCCGGTGGTAGCCAAGGCGCGCAGCTTGCCTGCCTTCACATAGCTCAGGCCGGAGACCGGGTTGGCGAAGTACGCCGACACCTGGCCGGCCAGCAGATCGGTGATGGCGGGCGCGCCGCCCTTGTAGGGCACGTGCACCCAGTCGATGCCGGCGTCGCGCTTGAGCATTTCTGCGGCCAGGTGGGCCGAGCCGCCGGCGCCGTAGGAGGCAAAGTTGAGTTCTGCGGGGTGGGCGCGGGCGTACGTAACCAAGTCCTTGAAGGTCTTGTAGGGTGCATTGGCGGGCACGACCAGGATGTTGGGCATGTTGAGCGCCTGCGATACCGGCACCAGGTCCTTGACCGGGTCGAAGGGCAGCTTGCGCAGCACCGCATTGACTGCATAGGGGAAGGCATCGAACAGCAGCGTGTAGCCGTCGGCAGGCGACTGCACCACGGCTTGCGCGGCCAGCACGCCGCTGGCGCCGGGGCGGTTCTCCACGATCACCGGCTGGCCGAGCAGCACCGACAGGGGCTGGGCCAGCAGGCGCGCATTGGCATCGGCACCACCGCCAGCGGCATAGGGCACGATGACGCGGATCGGCTTGGAGGGGAAGGCGGCGGGCTGCGCCATGGCGGCCAGCGGCAGCAGGGCGGCGCCGGCTGCGGCCAGTACAAGGCGGCGGGGAAGCTGTGTCATCAAGATCTCTCTTCTACAAGCAGTAAAAAGCGTGCGATGCACGGGGGGACAATGGCGCCGAAAACGCGCCCATGAAACTTCAATTTCTCCAGACCCTGGTGGCCGTGCTGCAGCACGGCTCGTTTGCCGCCGCCGCCAAAGACGTGAACCTGACCGCGAGCGCGGTGAGTCTGCAGATGCAGCACCTGGAAGCTTACTTTGGCCAGCCGCTGTTCGACCGCTCGGCCCGGCAGGTGCGACCGACACCCTTCGCGCTCGAGATCGCCGGCACGCTGGCCCAGACGGTCGATACGCTGGAGGCACTGCGCAGCCGCCAGGGCGTGGCGATCACCGGGCGCATCCGGCTGGGTACGGTGGAGTCGGCCCAGGTGGCGCTGCTGCCGGCGGCCATGCAGAAGCTGCGCGAGCGCGCGCCGACGCTGGAATACGCGATCTCCAAGGGCCCGTCGACCGTGCTGCTGGACGATGTAAAGGCCGGCCGCATCGACGCCGCGGTGCTGGTGCGGCCGCAGTCTGGCGGGTCGAGCCGGCTGAGCTGGTTCCCGCTGCTGCGCGAAACCTTTGTGATGATCGCGCCGCCCACGGCGCGCCTGGCGCCGCCGGCCGAGCTGCTGCGCCGCTACGACTGGATCCGGATGGACCCGGTCACCACCGGCGGGCGGATGGCCGCGCAGTACGTGCAGCGGATTGCGCCGCGCCTGCGCGAGGCCTTCGACCTGCCCGGCACCGAGGCCATCGCCGCCATGGTGTCGGCCGGGCTCGGCGTGTCGGTGGTGCCGGCGCTGCGCGACGAATTGCTGCAGGCCTACCCGATGCTGCAGGTGCCGCTGGGCCGCGGCGCGCCGGTGCGCCACATCGCGCTGGTGTGCCGGCCGGCCGATGCCGAAAGCCGGTTGATGCAGGCGGTGCTGGAGGCGTTCCATGGGGCGGTGCGGCGGCGCTATGGCGAAGAAGCGATGGCTGGCGCTCAAAAGCCGTAGAGCCGCGCCGAGTTGTCGACCAGCACGCGCTGGCGTGCCGCGGCATCCGGCACCCAAGAGGCCCAGCGGTCCAGCAGGGCGGCGTCATCGGGCGTGTTTTGTTTTTCGGTCGGGTGCGGCCAGTCGCTGCCCCATACCAAGCGCTCGGGGGCGCGTTGCAGCAGCGCGGCCGCCACGGCCGCACGGCTGTCGGCCTGGCCTGCGGGCGCCGGGTCCAGGTAGGGACCAGACATCTTCACCCAGGCGCGCCCGCTGTCCAGCAGCCGCGCCACCACTTCGAAAGCCGGGTGCGCCGGGCCATCCGGGTGCGGCAGGCGGGCCATGTGGTCGAACACCATGGGGCAAGGCAGGCGCTGCAGCAGGGCGGCGTGCCGGGCGATCTGGTCGCCACGCCAGTGCAGTTGCACATGCCAGCCCAGCGGCGCGATGCGGCGCGCCAGCGGCTCGACCATGTCAAAGCGGGTGACGGCGGTGGCCGGGTCGAACAAGGTAAAGCGGATGCCGCGCACGCCACCGGCGTCCAGCGCTTGCAGCGTGGCGTCGTCCACATCCGGGTGCAGCACGGCCACGCCACGGGCGCGGTCTGCGCCCAGTTGGGCAATGGCGTCGAGCGTCACCCGGTTGTCGGTGCCATACACCGTGGGCGTGACCACCACGGTGCGCGAGGTACCCAGCCGCGCCTGCAGCCGCTGGTAATCAGCGGCGGTGGCCTGAGCCAGTGCGCGCTGCGGGTCGCCAATGCTGGGAAAGCGCCGGTCGTAGATATGGATGTGCGCGTCGCAGGTGTTGGCCGGCACGGCCAGCTTCGGTGCGGCCGTGCCCTGGGTGTGGGGGATGGCGGTGTCGGTCATGCGGCAGTGCCTTGTTGTGCGACCAGTGCGGCCACGTAATCGCCCAGCGCCAGCGACGAGGTGAGCCCGGGCGATTCGATGCCGAACAGGTTCACCAGCCCTTTGACGCCGTGCTGCGCCGTGCCCTGGACGATGAAGTCGTTGGCGCCGTCTTGCAGCGACGAGCCCGGCCCTTGCAGGCGCGGGCGGATGCCGGTGTAGCCGGGCTGCAGGTCGCCATCGCGCAGGTCGGGGTAGTAGCGGCGCACCGCCTGGTAGAAGGCGGCCTCGCGGCTGGCGTCGAACTGGTAGTCCACGCCCTCGCGCCAAGACAAATCAGGCCCGAACTTGCACTGCCCGCCCAGGTCCATGGTGACGTGGGCACGCAGGTCGCCCTCGCGGTTGGTGGGGTAGACCAGGTGCTTGAAGGGCGAGCTGCGTGCCAGCGTGAAGTAATGCCCCACCGCGTAATACAGCGGCGGCACCAGCGCCGCCGGCATGCCGGCGATGGCGCGTGCCACCCGCTGCGCGCCCAGGCCTGCGGCATTGACCACGGTGGTGCACAGCAGCTCGGTGGCGTCGTTGCCATGGCCGGCGCGCAGCACGATGCCGTCGGCCGTGGCCTGGCCGTGGGTGACCGGGCTTTGCAGCGCCAGCACCGCGCCGTGGTTTTCTGCGTCGCCCAGGTAGGCCAGCATCAGCCCATGGCTGTCGACAATGCCGGTGGACGGCGAGAACAGCGCGCCCACGCAGGCCACCGCGGGCTCCATCGCACGGGCCTCGGCGGCGCTGAGCAGTTGCAGGTCGGTCACGCCCTGGGCGGCGGCCAGCGCCAGGTACTTCTGCAGGTCTGGCAGCTCGGACTCTTGCGTGGCGACCACCAGCTTGCCGATGCGCTGGTGGCCAATGCCGCGCTCTTCGCAGTAGGCGTACATGGCGGCCTTGCCCGCCACGCACAGTCGGCCCTTGAGCGAGCCAGGCGCGTACGAGATGCCGGCATGGATCACCTCGGAGTTGCGCGCGCTGGTCTGGGTGCCAATGGCGTTCTCGGCCTCCAGGATGACGACTTCGCGCCCGGCGGCGGCCAGCGCACGCGCAATGGCCAAGCCGACCACGCCGGCGCCGATGACGGCGCAATCAATCTTGTCCATGGCTTGTTCCGGTGTGGGTTCAGGCCCGCACTGCGGCGCGCACGCTCGCATCGTGCTGGCCCAGCGTCGGGGCGGCGAACGGATCGGGCCCGGGCGTGCGCTGGAAGGCGATGGCGCGCGTGAAGCCGCGGTAGCTGCCGAGCACCGGGTGCTCAAAGCGCGCGATCATGTCTTCGGCCTGCGCCTGCGGGAAGTCAAACATGTCTTCTACCGTGCGGGCCGCGGCGCAGGGCACCTCTTCGCCAAACAGGCGCTCCCAGTCCAGTGCGCTGCGGGCGGCCAGCGCGGCGTGCAGCTTGGGCAGGATTTCTGCGTGGTGCTGGGCGCGCTTGCGCACGCTGTCGTAGCGGTCGGTGGCCAGTAGTTCGTTCAGGCCGGTCTTCTCGCACAGCGCGCGCCAGAAGTGCGGCGTGTTGGCCGATATGTAGATCCAGCCCTCTTGGGTGGGGTGGATGCCGGTGATGCCACCAGAGCGCATGTCGCGGCCCACCTCGCGCGGCTCGTCCTCGGCCCACACCAGGCGCGCCGACTGCATCGCCAGCGCCGAGCGCAGCAGCGACACGCCCACTTGCTGGCCGCGCCCGCTTTTCTCGCGCTCGTACAGGGCCGACGACACACCGGCGGCCACCATCGAGGCGGCGTAGTAGTCCACCACCGAGCCATAGAGGATCTGCGGCGCCGCGCCGGCGGGCGCTTGCATGGTGCACATGCCGGTCATGGTCTGCAGCACCTGGTCGTAGCCGGCTTTCTCGCACAGCGGGCCTTGCTCGCCGTAGCCGGTGACCGCGCAGTAGATCAGGCGCTGGTTGATGGCGCTCAGGCTCTCGTAGTCGATGCCCAGGCGCGCGGGCACGCTGGGGCGGAAGTTGTGCACCAGCACATCGGCACTGCGCACCAGCTCGCGCAGCACGGCCAGGTCTTCGGGCTTTTTCAGGTCAAGCACGGCACCCAGCTTGCTGCGGTTGACGCCCAGGAAGGCGCGGCTTTCGGCCTCCAGCGTGGACGGGTACTTGCGCAGGTTGTCGCCGGCGGGTGGCTCGATCTTGATGACATCTGCGCCCTGGTCGGCTAGCAGCGCGCAGCCATAGGGCCCGGCGATATAGGCGCTGAGGTCCAGCACACGCACGCCGGTCAGGGGGCCGCGCGGGCCGGTGCGCACGGGAGGGGAGGAAGAAGCATCAACGGTCATGGCGGCAGTCAGGGAAGGGCAGGGAAGCGGGGAGGGGGCTTGGGTGCAATGCTGTTCATTAAACAAATACGCCCGTTCGGGCTGAGCTTGTCGAAGCCTGGGCTCGCACCTGGCACCCCTTCGACAGGCTCAGGACAGGCTCCTTCGACGGGCTCAGGGCGAACGGGAATAAATGAACAGCATGGGGCTCAGGCACCAATCAGGCCCAGCCGCCGCGCGCTGGCGGCGATGGCGCGGGCCCGCGCGAGGAAGGGGGCATCGATCATTCGGCCGTCCACCACCCAGGCGCCCACGCCGCCAGCGTCGGCCGCATCGGCGGCCTCCAGCACCTTGAGCGCATGGGCAATCTCGGCATCGGTCGGGCGGAAGGCGGCATTGGCCAGCGCGATCTGGCTGGGATGGATGCAGCTCTTGCCCATAAAACCCAGCCGGCGCGCCATGGCGGCCTCGGCGCTGTAGCCGTCTGCATCGCGGATATTGGCAAACGCGCCGTCGTAGGCAAACACGCCAGCCTCGCCCGCAGCCATGCGCACCGCGAACATCACCTGGTGCACCACGGCGGCGTCGCGGCGGTCCACGCCCAGCGGCTCGAACAGGTCGCCCAGGCCCATCTGCAGCCCGGCCACGCGCGGGTGGGCGCTGGCCAGGGCTGCGGCATTGCGCAGTGCGCGCGGGGTTTCGATGTTGAGCAGCAGGCCGACGGGTTGGGCAACGCCGTTGTCGCGCTCGGCGCGCAGCAATGCCTCGGCCGCTTCTATGACTTGCTCGGGCGTCTCGGGCTTGGGCAGGTTCAGCAGGTTCAGGCCCGGGCGCACCACGGCCGCCAGGTCGGCAGCGAAGTGCGGCGTGTCCAGCGCATTGACGCGCACGATCAGCGTCTTGCCATGGCCGCTGGCGCCAGCGACGAAGCCGCCAACCGCATCTCGCGCTTCAGCCTTGCGGGCTTCGACCACCGAGTCTTCCAGGTCGAAGGACAGGGCATCGGCCTCGCCCTGCAGGGCTTTAGCGAAAAGTTCAGGCCGGGAGCCGGGGACAAACAGTTTGCTTCTCATGGGAAGGGGCATTTCATAGGCTTGGCAAAGGCGCAGGCGTCGCGAAGGCCGCTCAGTGTGGGCCATGCCGTCGGGAAAAAGCACAAGAAAAACTTGTCTTTGGAGTGCTGAAACATCGTGAATGAAACGCGCGTGCCTGGGTACGATCGCGCCGCTATTGCTATTACATACAGGAGACAAGACATGCCCCGTATTCCGTTTCGCCGCACTGTGCTCATGGCCGGCGCTTTGCTTGCCTTGTGCGGCGCCGCTTTCGCGCAGGGCGCGGCCTATCCCACGCGCCCGGTCACGCTGGTGGTGGGCAGCGCTGCGGGCGGCTCGAACGACGTGTTCGCCCGTGCCATCGGCAAGCGCTTGCAGGATGTGCTGGGCCAGCCCTTTGTGGTGGACAACAAGCCCGCAGGCGGCGGGGTGATTGCCAATGCCACGGTTGCGCGCGCGCCGGCCGACGGCTACACGCTGGTGGTGGTGTCGTCTACCTTCACCACCGGCGCGGCGATCCGCACCAACCTGACTTATGACGCGGTGAAAGACTTCAAGCCGGTCGCGCTGCTGGCCAAGGGCCCGCTGCTGGTCACGGTCAACAAAGACACGCCGTACAAGACGATCCAGGAGCTGGTCGCCGCCGCCAAGGCCTCGCCCGGCAAGCTGAACTACGGCAGCTCTGGCGCCGGCAGCATCAACCAGTTCGCCACCGAGCTGTTTGCCGACGCCTCAGGCACCCACTTCCTGCATGTGCCCTACAAGGGCATGGGCCCGGCCACCAATGACTTGCTGGGCGGCCAGATCCAGATGCTGGTGGCCAGCGCGCCGTCGATCATGCCGCAGGTGCGAGGTGGCCGGGTGCGGGCGCTGGCGGTTACCACGGCGGGCCGGTCGCCGGTGGCGCCCGATCTGCCTTCGCTGGAAGAGGTGGGCTACAAGGGCAGCGCGGTGGACCTGTGGTGGGGCGTGCTGGCGCCGGCGAACACGCCGCAGCCCATCGTCGACAAGCTCAATGCCGAGATCAACCGCCAGATCCAGTCCGAGGAAATGCGCGCCTTCTTCCTGAAAGAGGGCGCGGAGCCCGCCGCCATGAAGCCGGCCGAGTTCGCCAGCTTTGTCGCCGGCGAGGTGTCCCGCTGGAAGGAAGTGGCGAAGAAGGCCGATATCAAGGCAGATTGACACGGGTTTGCAATCGGAGTGAGAACAAGGCGAAGCAACGCAGTTATCGCTTCGATTGCGAAGCCGTTTAGTAACCGGTTCGTACCTGCGGACTCTCGTAGGCGGTGCACTGGGGGTAGGATCGTCCGATTACAAGGCGCAGTCGCCGGTGGGCAGGCCCCGCCCGGCCAGCCTGCCGCCATTCGCCGTCCTCGGAGCCCCGCATGAAACTTCACCCCACCGTACGCGGCGTCACTGACCGCATCCGCGAACGCAGCCAAGGGCCGCGCGCTGCCTACCTGGCGCTGGTCGAGCGCATGGCCAGCCGCACGCCCGGTGCCGAGCGCATGGGTTGCGCCAATGTCGCCCACGCCTTTGCCGGCATGCCCGCCAACGACAAGCTGCGCGTGGTGGCCGAGCGCGCGCCGAACCTGGGCGTGGTCACGGCCTACAACGACATGCTGTCGGCCCACGCGCCGTTCCAGCACTACCCGGACATCGTCAAGGACGAAGCACGCCGCGGCGGCGCCACGGCCCAGGTGGCGGGCGGCGTGCCGGCCATGTGCGACGGCGTGACCCAAGGCACGCCCGGCATGGAGCTGAGCCTGTTCAGCCGCGACGCCATCGCCATGTCTACCGCCATCTCGCTGTCGCACGACGTGTTCGACGCCGCGCTGCTGCTGGGCGTGTGCGACAAGATCGTGCCGGGCCTGTTGATCGGTGCGCTGCACTTTGGCCACTTGCCCACGGTGTTCGTGCCAGCCGGGCCCATGACCAGCGGCCTGTCCAACAAGGACAAATCCAAGGTGCGCGAGCAGGCAGCCCAAGGCCTGGTCGGCCGGCCCGAGCTGCTGGCGGCCGAGCAAAAGGCCTACCACGACCAAGGCACCTGCACCTTCTACGGCACGGCCAACAGCAACCAGATGCTGCTGGAGGCCATGGGCCTGCACGTGCCGGGCACGGCCTTTGTCAACCCGGGCAATGCGGCACGCGAGACGCTCACGCGCGAGGCCACGCGCACCGCGCTGGGCATCACCCGCGGCAAGCGCTTTGCGCCCATTGGCCAGTTGGTGGACGAGCGCTGCATCGTCAACGCCATGGTCGCGCTGCTGGCCACGGGCGGCTCCACCAACCATCTGATCCACTGGGTGGCGGTGGCGCGCGCGGCCGGCATCACCATCGACTGGAATGACTTTGCCGCGCTGTCTGAAGTGGTGCCGCTGCTGTCGCGCGTCTACCCCAATGGCAGCGCCGACGTGAACCAATTCCAGGCCGCAGGCGGCCCGGGCTATGTGATCCGCGAGCTGCTGGACGCCGGCCTGATGCACGAAGACGTGCTCACGGTGCGCGAAGGCGGCATCCGCGAATACACCCGCATCCCGGCGCTGGAAGAGGGCGGCGCGCTGCGCTGGCACGACGCCGGCGCGTCGAAGGACGACAGCGTGCTGCGGCCCGCGACCGCGCCGTTCAGCCCCATCGGCGGGCTCAAGCTGCTGTCGGGCAACCTGGGGCGCAGCGTGATCAAGGTCTCGGCCGTGCCGGACGACCGCCATGTGATCGAGGCACCGGCGGCGGTGTTTGACTCGCAGGACGGCCTGCAAAAAGCCTTCCAGGACGGCAGCCTGGAGCGCCTGTGCCAGGCCGGCGACGCCAACGGCGTCATCTGCGTGGTGCGCTGGCAAGGCCCCAAGGCCAACGGCATGCCCGAGCTGCACAAGCTCACCCCGCCGCTGGCGGTGCTGCAAGGCAAGGGCTACCGCGTGGCGCTGGTGACCGATGGGCGCATGAGCGGTGCCTCTGGCAACGTGCCTGCCGCCATCCACGTATCGCCCGAGGCGCTGGCCGGCGGCCCGCTGGCCAAGGTGCAGAACGGCGACCGGGTGCGGCTCGATGCCAACGCCGGCACGCTGCAGGTGCTGGTGGCTGACGCCGAATGGAACGCACGCCCGCTGGCACAAATGCCGGCGGAACTACAAGACAACAATGGCGCAGGCATGGGGCGCGAGCTCTTTGCCGGCATGCGCCGCAACGCCCTGACGGCGGAAGAAGGAGCCTGCACATGGCTGTGAACAAGCAACTGAGCGCACTCGATGTGATGCGCGACGCGCCGGTGATCCCGGTGATCGTGCTGCACGACGTGGCCCATGCCGTGCCGCTGGCACGCGCGCTGGTGGCTGGCGGCATTCGCATGCTCGAAGTCACCCTGCGCACGCCGCAAGGCCTGGCCTGCATAGAAGCCATCGCCCGCGAAGTGCCCGAAGCCGTAGCCGGCGCCGGCACCGTGCGCACCGCCGCCGACGCCCAAGCCGTAGCCAAGGCCGGCGCCCGCTTTGCCGTCAGCCCCGGTTACACCCGCGCCGTAGGCAAGGCCTGCCGTGACCTGGGCCTGCCCTTGCTGGCCGGCGTAGCCACCGGCAGCGAAATCATGGTGGCGCAAGAAGACGGCCTGACCGAGCTGAAGTTCTTCCCTGCCCTGCAAGCCGGCGGCGCGCCCATGCTCAAGGCCTGGAGCGGGCCGTTTGGCGATGTCACTTTCTGCCCCACGGGTGGGATTCATGCGGGCAATGCGGCGGAGTTTTTGGCGCTGCCGAATGTGGCTTGCGTGGGGGGGTCTTGGTTGACGCCGGCTGATGCGATTGCCAGCGGGGACTGGGGGCGCATTACGCAGTTGGCGCGGGAGGCGTCGCAGCTGGTGCGGCCTGTGCGGGGATGATACTTATAGAGAAAATTGCTTGAAGCCCAGGTGCGGTCTGGGCTTTTGGCTATTATTTGTGTAGCAAATGGGTGGGCGCTGCGGATAGGGTACACGCAGGTCGTAGGGCTGCCCTTTGGTTCGATAAATGAGGGTAAGCTCTTTTCGACTCCGATCAGAAGTCAAAACCAACGGCGCATTTGCAGCGATTGCCGTCAATCGCAGACGAGGCTTTGATGTCGGCTGTTGGCCCATCTGTGGGCGTTGGGTAGAAGCTACTAGCGGTCGAGCATATTCATCATCGAGGCATGGTAGCGATCGCCATGAATCTGGCCGGGAGCGAAGAGGTGGTCGATTTTCTGGACGGTGTCGTTGTCCAGATGACTGCGAAGAGCGCCCAGGTTTTCTTTCAGAAAGCCGAGGGTGTCGCATCCGCAGATCGCCATCATCCGCGGATTCTTGCTGAAAAGCCAGATAAGGGCCAACTGCGACACGCTGCAATTGGCTGTCTGTGCGATGTCGGCAAGGCGGTCTACTAAGGCTACGTTCTTCGGAAAATTCTCGGGAGAAAACCGAGGGTACTTCCGGCGCACGTCATGGGGCTCCAATTGATCGAGGCTGCGAACCTTGCCCGACAGCATTCCACGCGCAAGCGGCGAGAACGCCATGAGCGTCACATCAAGCTCGTCGCAGACCTCGAGCATGCGCGCCTCCAGGTCGCGGGTCCACAGCGAATATTCGGCCTGGACAGCGGTTATGGGATGCACTGCGCAGGCGCGGCGCAGTGTGTTCTCCGAAACTTCGCACAGGCCGAGATAGCGCACCTTGCCTTCCTTCACCAGTTCGGCCATGGCCCCCACCGTTTCCTCAATGGGCACGCTGGCGTCAAGCCGATGCTGGAAATAGAGGTCCAGATAATCCGTGCTCAACCGCCTCAGCGAGGCCTCGCAGGCCTTGCGGACGTAGAGCGGATCACCACAGACACCGAACGTCCCATTCTCGGCCGGGACGTAGCCAAATTTGGAGGAAAGAATTACGTCGCCGCGACGCCTCTGCAGTGCCGAGGCGACCAACGCTTCGTTGTGGCCCCATCCATAGAAGTCTGCGGTGTCAATAATGTTGATGCCCTGGTCGATCGCTTGCTGGATGACCTGCCGAGATTCGGCATCGGAGCGTGTGCCGTAGGCATTGCTCATGGAGTAGCAGCCCAGCGCCATCGGATTCGCGAGCAGGCCACTCGTACCGAGTTCGCGCTGAGGAAGATGATTGCTCATAGTGGATTCCCTGTGCGTTCGCAGCCCGCGTTGATCCTGGCGTAGACAGCCACCGCGGCCTCATGTGAGGCTGCGCGGCTATCGGATTTGGGCTTTGAGCCTGGTCCGGTCGATCCCTGGACGTTTTGCGATGACGCTGCCGTGTTGTGGCCGGTGGAGAGGCCTGGGTGGCCTGATGACCACGAATGCGCTTGACGCCCCAAGCTTCGCGAAGCTGTGGTGTCGCTGCGTTCGTGGCCGGCTGCGGTGCCGATGCCCCCGTTACTTCGATACCCGATGCTTGAAGTCCGCCGCACGCGGCGAGATGTAGGCCGGGATCGGAAGCTTCTGCTCCCGCACATAGTCCAGGATGCCATCCTCGATGGCACTGGCGTCGCGAATTCCGAGGAATTTCTCACCGTCGAAATTCACGTTGGCGCCATGGACCACCATGAATCCTTCGGCCGGACCTGCCGCGGTCGCCGGCACCGAGAACGTGTGGATGGAGCCGGCGGGCTCATAGAGATAGCTGCCTGCAGTCTGCGGGTTCTCCGGGTACTCCTGGTAGTTCCATTCACCCTTGGTCGTGAAGAAGTGGACGGTGCCGGTGTGGAAGTGCGTCGGCAAGGTGGTGCCAGGTGCGAACTTGCCATACAACACCCAGGTCCCATTCTCTCGATCCAGGAACAGCGGGATGATTTCATAGCCGGGCGCGGCGCCGGGGATGAATGTCGCGTCGTGAATGTTCAGGGTCAGAAGCTCGTCCTGCTTCGTGATGGAGGAAGGCTGTGCCATGGGAGGTCTCCTAAATGCTTACAAAAGGCCCAACTGCTGGAGCTTCAGGTCTGGCGACGTATACGGGCGCTCGCAGATGATCTTGGCCGAGCCGGGCGCGAACTGGAAGGTCGCCGCCATCCGGACCTTGAACTGGCGGCCGGTCGGGGCGTAGGTCTTGTCCCGGACCGTCAGCTCGCCCAGATGGGTGCCGAGCAGATAGAACTCCACCAGCACTGTGTCGGCGGCGTCGTCGGCGGCCAGGGAGATGATTTCGTTGGCCTGGTCCGGGAAAGCCCTTCGCGAGGCGTCGAAGTACCGGCGGACTTCTGCTTCGCCGTCGTGCACCTGGCCATTGCCGTACATCTCGTACCGCGGGTGTTCGAAGGTGTCGATGACACCGTCCCAATCCTGTGCGCATTCAAGTGCCATGTGGTCGCGAACCGTCTGTAGTCGCGCTTGCTTGAGCTTTTCATCGTTCATGGAAAGTTCCTTGGTAGTTGTGGAAACGTTTTCGCAATTCTGGTTGGCATGATCGATGTCGCAAATAAGGGTTTGCCCGGGAGTGTGGACGGTGCTGATTCGATCGGGGGCGTGCAGGCCGGAGAGTGGCGAACCAGGTGCAATGGCTCGCAGAAGGCCCATTTCCTCTGAGGCAGGGATGCTGGCCGCTGTTCTGCCGGAGCATTCATGCATCGACCAGTTGCTAGCTGGGTGGGTAGCTAGGTATTTTTCCTAAGTGGAAACGTTTCCTCAAAATCTCTACATTTCTCCCATATAGAAAGCAGAGGTAGAACCATGAAGCAACGCCCCACCATCCGCGACGTCGCGAAGGCCGCGGGGGTATCCATAGGTACGGCGTCCCGCGCCATGAATCGCACGGGCCGCGTGAGCGAAGAAACCATCGCAGCGGTCACGAAGGCGGCCCGCCAACTAGGCTACGAACCCGACGCCGTGGCTCAGAGCATGCGCACCCGCTCGACGGGTGTCGTCGGGATGCTGGTATCGGACTTCGCCAATCCGCTGTATGCACGGATCATTACTTCGGTGGAGGCGAGCATGCAGGCTGCCGGCTACACGCTGCTTCTTGCCAATACGCACAATGAGCACAAGCGCGAGAAGAGCCTCATCGACACCTTCAGGCGCCGCCGGGTTGATGGCCTCATTCTCGGGCCTTGCGAGAGCGAGTCGCCGGAATTCCTGGAGCGCGTCGGCGCTGAACTGCCCGTAGTGGCCTTGGATCGCGACTTCCTGCCTTCCGGCGTCGGGGCGCATGTGGATCATTTTCACGGTGCTCTGCAGGCCACGCGCCATCTGCTGAACCTCGGTCATACCAACATTGCATTGATGACGCCTGGCAGCGTGCTGCGGCCGGGGCGGGATCGTATTGCCGGCTTTCAGGACGCGTTCCGCGAACGTGGGCTGGAGCCCAATCCAAAGCTGATCCGGGTTGAAAACTCCGCGATGGAATATGCGTTCAGCGAGGCCCTGGGCTTGTTGTCGGCGTCGCAGGCGCCCACCGCCTTCATGTGCCTGGGGACGCGCATCCTCTCGGGCGTTCTGCAAGCATTGAAGCACTCCGGCCATTCGGTTCCGGACGATGCCAGTGTGATCAGCATCGGCGACACCGATCTCTCTCAACTCTTCACCCCCGCGATCACATCGCTGACCTGGGACTTCGAAGCCTTGGGGACCGCGCTAGCGCAGCTGCTGTTGAAGCGGCTTGACCGTGATCGCCAGCCGGAGCCTGAGCGCATCGTGCTGACGACCCAGATGGTGCTGCGTGAATCGTGTTCGGCCACGCGTCCATTCAAGGACCGGGCGATGAATGCGCAGCCGAATCCGCTGCAGCAGGCAAGTCAAAAAAGCTAGCGCCGGCTTCTCTGGGCTGGGTGAGCCGGGGTGTCTTCGCGCCCCCGGCTGGGGCGCCGTCGTCTCTGAAATCGACGTGTCGCAGTCGAGGCGGGGCACCAGGCTCGCATGCGTTTCATTGGTAGCAGGTCTACAGAAAGGGTTTCATCATGAGTTCAATGTTTGGCGGGGTGCGCCAGATCGGCTATGTGGTCAAGGATATCGAGAAGGCGATGCAGCACTGGATCGATCTTGGTGTCGGGCCCTGGTTCTACAAGGAGGATGTCGGCTCGACCGAGTTCCGCTACTACGGCAAGGAGTCTCGGATTCCCAAGCTCTCCATTGCCCTCGCGAATTCGGGCGACTTGCAGATCGAGCTGATCGAGCAGCACGATGATGCACCTTCGCTGTACCTCGATTCGCTGAGGAAGCATGGTGAAGGCGCGCAACACGTCGCCTACTGGACGCCCGACCGCTTCGAGGAGATCTGCCAGCACCTGCTGGAGCAGGGATACGTGGAGGGGCACAGCGGACGCATGGGCGCCAACCGCGGGCCCTACGCCTACTTTATCCACCCAGACCTCCCCAGCGGCATGTTCGAGATATCCGACTCGAGCGGCGGAAAGGCGGAATACTTTGCGGAGGTCAGGCGCGCAGCCCAGAACTGGGATGGCAAGGATCCGATCCGCCGAGTTGGGACGCCGAAATGATGCCGCTGATCCCTGAGCGCATGAAAGGGGCGGTGCTGACGCCGCAAGGCATCGATATCCAGGAGCTGCCCGTTCCCCGGCCTGGTCGCACTGAACTGCTCGTCAAGGTTCGCGCCAGTTCGCTGAATCGCGCTGACCTGTTTCTGGTCCAGGGCAGGGCGCACGGCGGCCATGGCGGCACGGGCACGCAACTGGGGTTGGAGTGGTCCGGCGACGTGGTCGCGATCGGCGCAGAGGTACCCGCCTTCAAGGTGGGGGATCGGGTCATGTGCTCCGGGATCGGTGGGCTCTCCGAATATGCAGTCGCAGACTGGCGACGGACCTTTTCCTTCCCGCAACGCGACATCGGCTACGCGGCTGCCGCATGCCTGCCGGTATCGCTGCGCACGACGCATGTCTCGATTGCGACGACAGGCAGGCTCCGCAGGGGGGAGTCCGTGCTGGTTTTGGGTGCATCGTCAGCAGTTGGCCTGATGAGCCTGCAGGTCGCGAAGCTGCTTGGCGCGGGCCTGGTGATCGGTACCTCGACCAAGGCTGATCGACGGGCAAAGCTCGGTGAGTTTGGGGCGGATGTGACCATCGACAGCAATGACGCCAATTGGGCCGAACAGGTGCTCCGGCATACGGATGGCCGCGGTGTCGACCTGCTGATCGACTTCCTGGCCGGCCCGCTGATCAACGACAGCATGCGCGCCGTGAAGCTGGGCGGCCGCATCGTCAATGTGGGGCGGATGGCTGGCGAATCAGGCACGTTCGACTTCGACTTGCACTCGATGCGGCAGATCCAGTACCTGGGGACCACGTTCCGCACCAGGACGGCCGACGAGGTCCTGGCGATCCAGCGGCAGGTACAGGACGACTTCTGGCCGGCGCTGGAGGCCGGGCAACTCGGGGTTCCCATCGATGCGACGCTGCCGATCGAACGCGCGTGCGAAGCTTTTGCCCTCATGAAAGCCAACGGGCACTTTGGAAAGATTGTCCTGCTCCAGCCATGAGCTGCCATGCCGAGCACCGCGCGGCGTCCATCCGGTGGGCTGCTCGCCTCACCTATAGAACTTTCAGGAGACACTACATGACTGCATTCGCAAAACTCGGACTGGTCGCGGCGCTGGTGGTGGGCGGGGCCGCCACACATGCACAGCCAGGCGCTGACTATCCTAATAAGCCCATCAAATTCATGCTTCCCTCTTCGCCGGGTGGGGGGGGTGACATGGTCGGCCGGCTGATTGGAGACGGTCTGTCCAAACGCCTGGGCCAGCCGGTGATTGTCGAGAACAATGCGGGCGCATCGGGGACGATCGCCATCTCGCAGCTGTCCAAGGCGCATCCAGACGGGTACACGATCGGCCTGGGCACCATGACGTCCACGACGCTGTCCCCAACCGTATATCCAAAGCTTCCTTACGACCCCGTCAAGGACTTGACCACCATCGCAGGAATCGGAACTTCACCCATCGTGCTGCTGGTGAGAAACGATGTTCCGGTGAAAAATCTGAAAGAGTTCCTGGACTACGCTCGCAAGAGTCCGGAACCATTGCAGTATGGGAGTTGGGGTCTGGGCTCGACCGGGCACTTTTGCGCGGAGGTTCTGAGCCAAAAGACGGGCGTCAAGCTGAGCCACGTGCCTTACAAGGGGTCAGCACCGGTCATGACAGCCATGTTGGGTGGTGAAATCAAGGCGGCCTGGCTCGATATGGCCACCGGCACAGCGGCAGTCCGTAGCGGAAAGATCCATCCCGTTGCGCTGTGCTCCCGGCCCACAGCCGCTTTCCCGGACGTCGGCACCTACAAGGAGCAAGGCGTCGACTTTGACCAATGGACGGGTTGGGCCATGTTCGCACCGCCGAACCTGCCAAAACCGATCCTCGACAAGCTTGCCAATGCGGTCAAGCAAACGATCACCGATCCAGCCGTGGCCGCGAAACTGCTGGACTGGGGCATCACGGCAGAGTTTATTCCCGGTGAGCAGCGCAATGCCGACAACGCCAAGGACATCCAGGCATGGCGCAAGATCGCTGTCGATGCCGGGATGAAGTTCGACTAGGTTGGAGGAGAAAACGATGGGATCGTTCGACAATTGCGTAGCACTGATCACGGGCGGCACGGGTGGCATCGGCGCGGCGACGGCCCGCCTTTTGGCTGAGCGCGGGGCCACAGTCATCGTCGCAGACCTGCGAGAGCCTCCGACCCTCCCCGCGGAGACTGGTGTGCCCCTGGATTTTCTGGCGCTGGATGTGACGTCCGAAGAGGAATGGGCCTCCACGGTGGCGGACATTGTCGGGCGATATGGAAAGCTCGACGTGTTGGTCAATGCGGCCGGTATTGTTGGCGATGTGGTATCGGGTGCCCTGGAGCACACCACGCTCGAGGAGTGGCGCAGGGTCATGGCGGTCAATCTTGACGGGACCTTCCTGGGCTGCCGCGAAGCGATGAAGGCAATGAAGCGGCGGGGAATCGGTGTGATTGTCAACCTCTCGTCGGTCGGGGCCTACTATCCCACTACGCAAAGTGTTGCGTACGGAGCCAGCAAGGGCGGCGTCACGCAATTGACCAAGTCCGTTGCGCTGTTTGGCAGCCAAGGCGGCAACCGTATTCGTTGCAACTCGGTACACCCCGGCCGCACGGACACGGCAATGCTGGACAGCATTGTTGCTCAGCGTGCGCAGCGCGCCGAAAACACCGGCAGCAGCCAAGCTCAAGCCTCGGCACAGCGTATTCCACTCGGTGCAGCAGGTACTCCCCAGGACGTGGCGAACCTGATCGCATTTCTGGCGTCTGATGAAGCGGGCTATATCACTGGGGGGGAGTTCGTCGTGGATGGCGGTTGGAAGCTGCTCCGGTAATTTCCACTATCTAGAAGCACGCTATTCCGATGTGGTCGGCCCTGAAGGCATCCCCCTGCAGAAGTCAATTTCACGCATGAGCCACGCGTTTTTGTATTGACTAAAGAAGTACCGCAGACACTTAACAGGACAACATGCCAATGTCAGGGAATTCCGCTTGAAGCGGACATGATCCATGACGTCTCAGATCAGCCTTGAGCCGCCACTCGGAGAGCTGAGACGAAGAGCTTCTTCTGGCCGAATCCCTCCGCCGTCTCCAACGCATTGGCGTTGTCGCCCATCAAGACATCGACGCCATACCGTCCCGACGACAAGCACCCCGCTACGTACTCTCCCGCACCACCAGCGCATAGTCCAACCGGACGCACCGCCCCTCCGCCCCACCGCCGCGCATCAACTCCAGCAGCATGGCCGCGCCCGCTTGCCCGACCTCGCCGCGCGGGGTGCGCACGGTGGTCAGCGGCGGCACCATCTGGTCGCTGCCGGCCAGGTCGTTGAAGCCGGCCACGGCGATGCGGCCGGGCACTGCCACGCCAAGCCGGTTGGCGGCGAGCAGGCCGCCTTGGGCGATGTCGTCGTTGCAGAAGAAGATGGCGTCTACCTCGGGCTGGCGTTGCAGCAGTTCTTCGAATTGGCGTGCGCCCAGTGCCATGGATGAGCGCTCGGGGCTCAGCAGCTCCAGCCGCGGGTCGTACAGGCCGGCGGTGCGCAGGCAGCGGCGGTAGCCTTCGGCGCGCTGCAGCGTGCGCGGGTCCAGCTGCGCGGCGCAGAAGGCGATGCGGCGCCGGCCGCGGTCCAGCAGGTGCTGGGTGATGGCGGCGCCGGCATCGATCTGCGAGAAGCCCACGCAGTGCACGCCGGGGGCGTCGCTGGTTTCCATCAAATGCACACAGGGCACGGCGCTGCGGGTGATGAGCTGGCGCGCGGTTTCGCTGCGGTCAAAGCCGGTCACCAGCAGGCCGGCCGGGCGGTGCGGCAGGTAGGTGCGCAGCAGCAGTTCTTCTTCTGCCGTGTCGTAATGGGTGACGCCAATCAGCGGCTGGAAGCCGGCCGGGAACAGCACGCGGTGCACGGCTTCCAGCAGGTCGACGAACAGCGTGTTGGAGAGCATGGGCACCAGCACCAGCACCTGGGTGCTGCGCTGCGAGGCGAGGGCGCGCGCGGCCGGGTCGGGTACGTAGCCCAGGCGGTCGGCGGCGGCGCGCACGCGTTCGACCAGGGCCGGGTCCACGCTGCGCTCTTGCCGCAGCGCGCGGGATACGGTGATCGGGCTGACCTCTGCCGCGCGGGCAACGTCGTCAAGGGTGATGCGGCCGCTGTTGCGGCGCCGGCGGGGCGCTTCGGTCAAGGGTTAGTCCTTATGGATCAGGCTTGATTGTCTTTTAGGATAGCGCTGTCCGGCTGCAGGGTTTTCCGCAGGCGGATTCTTTTTGTGCGCGCTCATCCTGCGGAGAGGGCGCGGCATCCCGACAACTTCTTCGATCTTTGCTGTGACCTTATTGGATAGCGCTAGCCCATCGCGGCCCGGACCGGCCATCGTCGTCATGGGCGTTTCTGGCTGCGGCAAATCCAGTGTGGGCGAAGCCTGCGCCCAGGCCCTGGGCTGGACCTTGTACGAGGGCGACAGCTACCACGCACCCGAGAGCGTGGCCAAGATGCGCGCCGGCGTGCCGCTGACCGATGCCGACCGCAGCGGTTGGCTCGACCGGCTTGCAGCCCTGTTGGCCAGCACGCCGGCAGACGGCGGCGTGGTGCTGACCTGTTCGGCGCTGCGGCGGCGCTACCGCGACCGCTTGCGCCAGGCACAGCCGCAACTGGGCTTTGCCTTTTTGCAGCTGGACTACGAGGCCGCGCTGGCCCGCGTCAGCACGCGGCCCGGCCATTTCTTTTCGCCTGCGCTGGTGGCAGACCAGTTCGCCACGCTGGAGTCGCCCGAGGGCGAGCCCGGCGTGCTGACGCTGGATGCCACCGCGCCCATTGCCAGCTTGGCGGCCCAGGTCGTGGCCTGGCAGCGCGACGCGCGATCCGCGTCATTTGCCGCTTCATTTACCACTGCTATCCCAGGAGGTGCTGCATGAGCCAGCCCGAGACACCCGCAACCCCGCCCGGCAAACTGCAGCGCGCCGCAGAAATCACCATGGTGGTGGCGCTCGCCGGCATGGTGATTGCCGTGTTCGTCAACGTGGTGCTGCGCTACGTGTTTGACACCAGCATCGTGTCTTACGAAGAGATCTCGCGCCTGCTGTTTGTCTGGCTGGTGGCCATTGGCGCCATCGTGGCGGCTTTCGAGGGCAAGCACCTGGGCTTCGACATGGTGACCTCGCGCCTGAAGGGCCCGGCGCGCAAGGCGCTGTTCTGGGTCAGCCAGTTGCTGATTGCGGTGTGCATGGTGCTGCTGCTGGTGGGCTCATGGGAGCAGGTGAAGGCCGGCATGAACAGCTTCAGCACGGTGCTGGGCTACCCGCTGGCGCTGGGCGCCGTGGCCACGCTGGTGCTGGCCGTTGGCATGCTGGTGGTGGTGGCGCGCGACCTGCTGCGCGGCCACGAGCACGAGCACTCGTCCGATTCGGCCGTGGAATAAGGGGCGCACCGTGGTCGTTACCGCTATTTTTCTGTTCGTGCTGATCGGCGGCATGGTGATCGGCATGCCGATTGCCCACTCGCTGGTGCTTACCGGTGTTGCGCTGATGTGGCACCTGGACTTTTTCGACTCGCAGTTGCTGGCGCAGAACCTGCAGGCCGGCTTTGACAATTTCCCGCTGCTGGCCGTGCCCTTCTTCATCCTGGCCGGCGAGCTGATGAATGCAGGCGGCTTGAGCCGCCGCATCATCGACCTGGCGCGCGCCTTTGTCGGCCATATCCAGGGCGGCCTGGGCTATGTGGCGATTGGCGCGGCGGTGCTGCTGGCGTCGATGAGCGGCTCGGCCATTGCCGATACTGCGGCGCTGGCCACCATCCTGCTGCCCATGATGCGGCAGCAGGGCTACCCGGCAAGCTACAGCGCGGGGCTGCTGGCCTCGGGCGGCATCATCGCGCCGATCATCCCGCCGTCCATGCCCTTTGTGATCTACGGCGTGACCACCAATACCTCGATCAGCAAGCTGTTCCTGGCGGGGGTGTTTCCGGGGCTGATGATGGGCCTGTTTTTGATCTTTGCCTGGTGGCGCATTGCACGCAGCCACAGCCTGGCGTCTATGGAGCGTGTGGCCTGGCCGCAGCGCCTGCGTGCATTGGGGCGCAGCTTCTGGGCCATGATGATGCCGGTCATCATCCTGGGCGGCCTGAAGGGCGGCATCTTCACGCCGACCGAAGCCGCCGTGGTGGCTGCGGTGTACGCGCTGTTCGTCTCGATGTTCGTCTACCGCGAGCTGAGCTGGAAGGGCGTCTACCAGGTGTTCCTGGCCGCAGGCAAGACCACCGCCGTGGTGATGTTCCTGTGCGGCGCGGCCACGGTCACCGCCTACATGATCACCCTGGCCGACCTGCCCAACATGCTGGCCGACAGCTTCGCCGGCGTGATGGGCAACCCCATGGTGTTCATGGCGCTGATGATGGTGTTTTTGCTGGTGGTGGGCACGGCCATGGACCTGACGCCCACCATCCTGATCTTTGGCCCGGTGTGCGCGCCGCTGGCCATCAAGGCCGGCATCGATCCGGTGTACTTCGGCTTCATGTTCATCTTTGTCGGCTGCATCGGGCTGATCACGCCGCCGGTGGGTACGGTGCAGAACGTGGTCGCGGGCGTCGGGCGGCTGCGCATGGAGACGGTCATCAAGGGCACCAACCCCTTCCTCGCGGTCTATGTGGCGCTGCTGGTGCTGTTCGTCGTGTTCCCCTGGCTCATCACGGCGCCGCTGCGCTGGTTGCACTGAGCCTTCTTCTTGCCTTCTCTAAAAACTTCATTTTCAGGAGACTCTCATGCGCATCAAGTTCGTTCTTGCCGGCCTCGTGGCCGCCCTTGCCACCGCCGGTGCCGTGCAGGCACAAGACTTCAAGCCGCGCCTGGTGCGCTTTGGCTACGGCCTGGTGGACCAATCCAACCAGGGCCGCGCCGTGCGCTACTTTGCGCAAGAGGTCGAGAAGGCCACCGGCGGCAAGATGAAGATCCGCGGCATCGGCAATGCCTCGCTCGGCTCCGACACGCAGATGCAGCAGGCGCTGATCGGCGGCGCGCAAGAGATGATGGTCGGCTCCACCGCCACCCTGGTCGGCATCACGCCCGAGATGGCCATTTGGGACACGCCCTTCCTGTTCAGCAACACCAAGGAAGCTGACACCGTGCTTGACGGCCCGGTGGGCGAAAAGGTCAAGAGCCTGCTGGAGCCCAAGGGCATGGTCGGCCTGGTGTACTGGGAGAACGGTTTCCGCAACCTCACCAACAGCAAGCGCCCGGTGCAAAAGCTGGAAGACCTGAGCGACATCAAGCTGCGCGTGATGCAGAACAACGTGTTCCTCGACAGCTTCAAGACCCTGGGCGCCAACGCCGTGCCGCTGCCGTTCTCAGAGCTGTTCACCGCGCTGGAAACCCGCGCCGTGGATGGGCAAGAGAACCCGTTCAACACGGTCGTCTCCAGCAAGTTCTATGAAGTGCAGAAGTACCTGACCGTCACCAACCACGTCTACAGCCCCTGGATCGTCACCGTCAGCAAGAAGTGGTGGGACACGCTGAGCCCGGCCGAGAAGAAGGTGCTGCAAGACGCCGCCGTGAAGAGCCGTGATTTCGAGCGCAAGGACACGCGCGAAGAAGCCACCAAGGCCCTGGCCGAGCTGAAGGACAAGGGCATGCAGATCAACGAGCTGCCCGCAGCAGAAGCCAACCGCATGCGCGACAAGCTGGTGGCCGTCAACGCCGGCATCGCCAAGAGCGTGGGGCAGGGCACCTGGGACGCGGTGCAAGGGGCGGTGGCGCAGGCGCGCGGCACGGCCAAGTAAGGACCGGGGAGGGCGGGTACGCGCATCCGCCTTTCGCCATTTTTATAAGAAAAGTGCCTCTAGCCCAGGTCCCACCTGGGGTAATAGCTATAAAAAATAGAGCAAAGTTGCGGCGAGCAGCCTGCAGGTTGATGCCTATGCGCTAGCCGTGAGAAGGGCTGTCATAGAATGAGAATTGTTCTTGTTCAATGGACGGCCGCAGCTGGTCGTGCACTGCCAGCCATGTCCACCGCCGATCCCGCCTTTCAGCAAGTCCATGCCCTCTATACCGACCACCACGGTTGGTTGCAGGGCTGGCTGCGCAAGAAGCTGGGCAATGCCTTTGATGCGGCGGACCTGGCGCAGGACACCTTTTTGCGCGTCCTGCGCGCGCCGGGGATTGATCGCATCAACGAGCCGCGTGCCTATCTCACCACCATCGCGCGCAATCTGTTAATCAACCACGTGCGCCGGCGCGCCATCGAGCAGGCCTATCTCGATGCGCTGGCGCTGTTGCCCGAGTCGGTCGCGCCATCGCCTGAGGCGCGGCTCATGGTGCTGGAGACCTTGGTCGAGATCGATCGCCGGCTCGACGGGCTTGCGGCGCAGGCCAAGCAGGCCTTTCTGCTCGCGCAGCTCGAAGGCCTTGGGCAGGCGGAGATCGCCGCAGAACTGGGCATATCACTGTCGACGGTCAAGCGCCACCTGACCAAGGCGGCGATGCGCTGCTTCTTCCCGGAGTAGCCGCGCGTGGAGTTTTCCCGAAGCGATACGCCTGGAGCCGGCTCATTCGGCGATGCCGCCAAGGTGGCGCCGGCGATTGCGCAGCAGGCCGTGCAATGGTGGGTTGAGCTGCGCTCGGGCGAGCTTGGCGCCGCACGGCGTGCGCTCTGGGAGCGCTGGCGCGCGGCCGATCCTGCGCATGAGGCCGCATGGCAGCGTATTGAGGCCGTCGGCGGCCGGCTGGCAGAGATCCCTTCGCCGCTGGCCAAAGCCGCCTTGAGCGCCGCGCCCCGGTCCATGCACCGGCGCCGCAGCGTGCAACTGTTGAGCATGCTGGTCGTCGGTGGCGGTGCCGCCATGGTGGTGCGACAGTCCACGCAGTGGCGCTGCTGGGCCGCCGACGTGGCCTCGGCGGCCGGCCAGCGGCCATCCCTCGCGCTGCCCGATGGCGGGCGCGTCACGCTCAATTCCGGGAGCGCGATCAACATCCGCTTCAGTGCCGAGCGCCGTGTGCTGGAGCTGGTGCGCGGCGAGATCCTGGTGCAGACCGCGCAAGACGCGCTGCGCCGGCCGTTCTTTGTCGAAACCGAAGCCGGTTCCGTGCGCGCCATTGGCACGCGCTTCATCGTGCGCCAGCGCGACGATGCCAGTGTCGACGTTGGCGTGCTGCAGGGGGCGGTCGAGCTGCGGCCCGTCGACGCGCCCTCTGAATTGCGCGTTCTGCACGCTGGCGAGGCGGGCCTGCTCACGCGCCTGCATGCAGATGCCGCGCCCGCGCTCGACGGCAACGCGGGGGCCTGGGCTGAGGGCATGCTGGTCGTCTCGCATATGCGGCTTGACGACTTTCTGGTTGAACTCGGGCGCCATCGCCAGGGGCGGCTGGGCTGCGATCCATCCATTGCCGGCCTGCAGGTGTCGGGTGCCTATCCGTTGCAGGACACCGACCGCGTGCTGGCTGCGCTGACCTCTGCCTTGCCGGTGGAAGTCCACATGTACACGCGCTATTGGGTGACGCTGCGGCCACGCCGCACGCGGACTTGAACCTTGGTGAAAAAAAGTTGAGCTGATTCGGTGGGGATAGCTGTCAAGGAAGTGAAGGGCACAGATGTCCGGGCCATTTCCTTTATCCGACTGTTCATTTCCTCCAAGGCAATTTCATGCTTCAGCACACCGGCTTGCGCGCTTGCGCACCGCACTCATCTACCTCGCACGCTCTCGCCCAAGTGCGCTTGCGCCCGCTCGCGCAGGCCACGCGCACGCTCTGCACCGGGGCGATGGCCAGCCTGATCGTGGCCGGCGTGCTGGTGCCGCAGGTGTCGCAGGCGCAGGCCCAGGCGGCGCAAACCGCCAGCCAGGAACTGAGGAGCTTCGACATTCCTGCCGGCCCACTTGAAGGCGTGCTCAACCGCCTTGGCCGTGAAGCGGGCGTGCTCATCAGCTTTGGATCGGCCACGACCGAGGGCGTGCGCAGCAAGGGCGTCAGCGGCAAGCATTCGGTGGAAGACGCGCTGTCACGTGCGCTCTCGGGCACGGGCCTGGGGGCTGTTCGTGCGGCCGGTGGTGGGTATGCGCTCGGCGTGCTCCCGTCGACAACAAAGCCCGCCGACGCCGGTGCTGCATCAACGCTGGCCGGGGTGACGGTCACGGCCCAGGCCGAGCGCAGCGCGACGACCGAGGGTACGGGTTCTTACACCCCGCGTGCCGTGACGATAGGCCGGGGCGAGCAGGCGTTGAAGGACATCCCGCAGTCGGTCAGCGTGATGACGCGCCAGCGCATGGACGACCAGAACCTTGTCAGCCTCACGGACGTGATCAGCAACACCACGGGCCTGATCGCCACGCAGGGCATGGGCGCGGGCATTGCCGTGACCTCGCGCGGCTTCCTGCTGGACTCCATGCAATACGACGGCGTGCCGGTGCCGCGCAACACCTATGCGCTGGGCAACTGGGGCAGCGAGACGCTGGTGTTCTACGACCGGGTCGAAGTGCTGCGCGGGGCGGCTGGTTTGCTGCAGGGGGCAGGCAGCCCGGGCGGCGCGGTCAACTTCGTGCGCAAGCGCGGGCAGGCCGAGCGAACCGTGACGCTGACCACCAAGGCCGGCTCCTGGGACCGCTACGGCGTGCAACTGGATGCGGGCGGGCCGCTCAATGCCGAAGGCACGTTGCGCGGGCGCATGGTGCTGGACGAAGACCGTGGCCACTCCTTCATCGACACCGTGTGGAGCCGCACCCGCTCGGTGTATGGGGCGCTCGATTACGACATCAATGCCGACACCACCATCGGCATTGGCGTGAGCAACAAACATGGCCGCTCGCGGCCGAGCCTCATCGGCATGCCGCGCTACAGCGACGGGCGCGACCTTGCCCTGCCGCGCTCCACCTACACCGGTGCCGACTGGAACCGCGCCTACAACGACCAGACGAGCGTGTATGCAGACCTTGAACACCGCTTCAACGACCGCTGGACGCTGAAGGTCTCTGCCCTGGGAATGAATGAAGAGAACAACTCAGTGCACCAGCGCATCGTCGGACCCATCGCGGCAGACGGCAGTGGTATGCGCTATGGCGACTTCGCCAGCGAGCTGAAGGGCCAGCAGCGTGCGCTGGACGCCTATGTGCGCGGCCGTTTCGAGGCGTTTTCGATGAAGCACGAGGTTGTGATCGGTGCCGACTATTCGAAGTACACCACCGACGACACCTATGCCCGGCTCTGGACGCCGGGCGGGAATATCTTCGCCATCGACAACCATCGCCCTCGGCAGGACTTCGCCAGCATTGCGGCGAGCGGGGTCGTGGTCCCAAGCCGCTACGACGTGCTGCAGAAGGGCGTCTACGGCACCTGGCGCGCCGGGCTCACTGAACAGCTCACCGCCATCGTGGGCGCACGTGCGAGCTGGTACCACAACATTTACTCCCCCGAAGGCGGCGCCTCGACTGTCAGCAGCGCGTCTGGCAAGGTCACGCCCTATGTTGGCCTAGTGTACGCGCTGAACAAACAGTGGTCGGCCTATGCGAGCTATTCCGACGTGTTCGAGCCGCAGTCCGCGCGCACGGCAGCAGGCTCGGTGCTGCCGGCGATCCAGGGCAGCAACTACGAAGTGGGCGTGAAGGGCGAGCTGATGGACGGGCGTGTCAATACGTCGCTGGCGCTGTTCCGCTACGACAACAAGAACCGCGCCGTGAACGACACCGCATCCCCCTTGAACTGCAACGGTTGGTACTGCTCGGTTGCGTCGGGCAAGGTGCGCAGCCAGGGCTTTGAGGCAGAAGTCAGCGGCGAGGTGCTGCGTGGCCTGCAACTCATGGCGGGCTATACCTTCAACACCACCAAGTACCTGGAAGACGCGCAGTTGCAAGGCCAGGTCTTCAGCACCTGGACGCCCAAGCACCTGGTGCGCGTGTGGGGCGACTACAAGCTGCCGGGGGACTGGAACCGCCTGAGCGTCGGTGGTGGCGTCAATATGCAGAGCAACACCCTGGCCTTCGACCGCAGCTTCGAGGTGCCGGGCGTTGCGGTGTGGGGCGCGCGCGTCGCCTACCAACTGACGCCCGCGACCTCTGTGGCCGTCAACGTCAACAACCTCTTCGACAAGCGCTACTACATCTCGTCGTACAACAGCACGACCTACAGCAACTACTACGGCGACCCGCGCAACGTGATGCTGACCTTGAAGCACAAGTTCTGACGCGGGGGGATTGGCTGTCTTAAAATGAGAACTATTCTTGTTTAATGGACGACCGCAGCTGGTCGTGCACTGCCAGCCATGTCCACCGCCGATCCCGCCTTTCAGCAAGTCCACACGCTCTACACCGACCACCACGGCTGGCTGCAGGGCTGGCTGCGCAAAAAGCTGGGCAATACCTTTGATGCGGCGGACCTGGCGCAGGACACCTTTGTGCGCCTGCTGCGTGCGAGCCCGCCAGAGGCCATCGCGCAGCCGCGCGCCTACCTGACCAGCATCGCCAAGAACGTACTCGTCAACTGGTACCAGCGCCAGGCGCTGGAGCGGGCCTATCTGGAGGCCCTGGCGGTGCTGCCCGAGGATCTGGCGCCGTCGCCCGAGCAGCAACTGATCATTCTCGAGACCTTGCACGAGGTCGATGCCATGCTGGATGCGCTGCAGCCGCAGGCCAAGCGCGCCTTCCTGCTGTCGCAGATCGAGGGCATGAAGTACGAGGACATCGCGCAGCAGATCGGCGTGTCGCTCACCAGCGTCAAGCGCTACATGCAGCAGGGCTTCCGTGGCTGCCTGGCCTTGATGGACTGAGTGCGATGTCAGCGTCTTTCCTGCCGGTGCGCGCTGCGCCGCTCGACCCGCGCATCCTCGACGAGGCGGCCGACTGGCTGGTACGGCTGCACGACAGTACCGCCACAGATGAAGACCGCCAGGCCTGCGAGCGCTGGCGCCAAAGCAGCCCCGAGCATGCACGCGCCTGGGCGCGTGCCGAGCTGCTGGTGAACAAGCTGGGCGGCCTGCCGGCATCGCTCGCCATGCCCGCGCTGGGCCGGCCGGCCCAGGTGGGCCGCCGCGCCGCCGTGGCCAAGCTGGCCGCGCTGCTGGCCGCGGCGCCTGCCGGCTGGGCCGCGTGGCGCCTGGCCGAGCAGCAGGGCTGGACGGCCGACCACCGTACCGCCACCGGCGAGCGGCGTGACCTGCAACTGGCCGACGGCAGCCGTCTTGCGCTCAATACCGGCAGCGCCATTGATCTGCGTTTTGACGGCACACAGCGCCTGGTGTTCTTGCGCGCGGGCGAGATCCTGGTGGAGACGGCCCCGGATGCGTCAGGCCAGCAGCGGCCCTTCCGCGTGGCGACAGCGGCCGGCGTAATGCAGGCGCTGGGCACGCGCTTCAGCGTGCGCGAGGAGGACGGACGCACGCATATCGCCGTGCTGCAGGGCGCGGTGCGCATCTCGCCCGCGGGCGGCGTGGTGGCACCACAGGTGCTGCCGGCCGGGCAGCAGACCTCGTTCACGGCGGGCGGCATCGGCGCATTCCTGGATGCCGACGAGACGGCCATCGCCTGGACCCACGGCATGCTGCTGGCGGACAAGATGCGCCTGGCCGATTTCGTGGCCGAGCTGTCGCGCTACCGGCGCGGCGCGCTGTATTGCGATCCGGCGGTGGCGGGGCTGCAGGTCTCGGGGGCCTTCCCCACCGACGACACCGAGCGCGTGCTGCGCATGCTGGTGTCGACCTATCCGGTGGAGGCGGTCACGCGGTTGCGCGGTTACTGGGTCACGCTGGTGGCCCGCTAAAGAATTTGCGCGAGGGGTGAGACTTTTTTGCGTTTCGGCTGGCAAGGAGGGTGAAGAACTCACTCTCTCTGCTACCGAAAGGCCTGCTTTCCATGTCCGTATTTCGTCCGCGCGCCGTGCCACCTCTTGCCAAGCGGCGCCTGAGCCACGCCGTTCACCACGCCTTGCTGGCCCTGGCCCTGGGCGCCGCCCCGGCATGGGCGGCAGACGCCGTATCGCTGGATGCGCTTGCGGCCAGGCCGTATGCGCTGGCGGCCGGGCCGCTGGGCCGCACGCTGTCGGGCTTTGCCGCCAGCAATGGCGTCGCGCTGTCTTTTGACCCGGCACTGACGGAAGGCATGACCAGCCCGCCGCTGTCGGGCCACTACACCGCACGCGAGGCCATCACGCGCTTGCTGGCAGGCAGCGGCCTGCAGCTCACGGCCCGGTCTGATGGCAGCTACACCCTGAGCCGGCGCCCGGCTGAAGTGCAGGGCGATGCCCAGGCCTTGTCTGCGGTGACGGTTACGGCGCAGGCCGAGCGCAACGGCACAACCGAAGGCACAGGCTCCTACACCACGCCGGCCACGGCGGCGGCCACGGGGCTGGCCTTGTCATTGCGCGACACGCCGCAGTCCGTCAGTGTGCTGACGCGCCAGCAGATCGACGACCAGAACCTGGTGTCGCTGAACGATGCGCTCAGGAGCGTGACTGGCGTGTATGTGGCCAGCTCCGACAGCGACCGTGCCGACTTCTATTCGCGCGGCTTCTATGTCGACAACCTGCAGTACGACGGCGTGCCGACCTCGCTCGGCCTGTCGTTTTACGGCGAGTCAACCAACGACACGACCATTTATGACCGTATCGAGGTGGTGCGCGGAGCGACCGGGCTGCTGACCGGCGCGGGCAACCCTTCGGCGGCTATCAACCTGGTGCGCAAGCACGCTGACAGCAAGGTGTTCACGGGCAATGCATCGGTCGGCATCGGGTCCTGGAGCCAGCGCCGTGCATCGGTCGACCTGTCGACGCCGCTGACCGCAGACGGGCGCATCCGGGGCCGGTTTGCCGCGATGACAGAAGAGCGCGACTCGCATGTGGACCTGTACCACACCCGCAAACATGTGCTCTACGGTGTCATCGACGCCGACCTGACGCCCGCCACCACCCTGCGCGTGGGTGCGGACTACCAGGCCAACCGGCCCACTGGCTCGACCTGGGGCGGCTTGCCCCTGGTGTTCAGCGACGGCACCCCTACGGACTGGGACGTCTCGAAGACCACCGCAGCCCGCTGGACCCGCTGGAGCAGTACCAACCGCACCCAGTTTGCCAACCTGGAGCATCGCTTCGACAGCGGCTGGAAGCTCAAGGCCAACTTCTCGCACCGCGAGAGCGATTACGACGCCAAGCTGCTCTACCTCTACGGCCAGATCAACCGCAGCACCGGCGCTGGCCTGGTCGCCTTGCCCAACTATTCCGAGTACAGCTTTCAGCAAAACAGTGCTGACCTGCAGGCGACCGGGCCGTTCGAGCTGCTGGGGCGCAAGCACGAGGCGGTGGTGGGCCTGAGCAGCAGCCGCGCACGCGAAGTCAAGGCCGGCCATGCGCGCACCAGCGCACTGCAGGGCACCGGCAATTTCTACCAGTGGGATGGCTCCTATGCCGAGCCGGCCTGGGGGCCGCTGGCCACCCACGGCCTGGATCACACCCGGCAAGACGGCCTGTACGGTGCGATACGCCTGTCGCTGGCAGACCCGCTCAAGCTGATCATTGGTGGGCGCCAGAGCAGCTGGAAGGTGCAAGGCCTGAGCGAGACGCGCAAGCACGATGTGTTCACGCCCTATGCCGGGCTGGTGTATGACATCAACGACAGCTACTCGGCCTATGCCAGCTACACAGAGATCTTCCAGCCGCAGAACTACCAGGACCGCAATGGCGCCTACCTGGACCCGGTAACCGGCAAGAGCTACGAGGCCGGCATCAAGGGCGAGCACCTGGATGGCCGCGTCAACACCTCCTTCTCGGTGTTTCGCATTCAGCAGGACAACGTGGCGCAGCAGGACACCGGCAATGTGGTGCCGGGCACCAGCAACTTCGCCTACTACGGCGCCAAGGGCGTGACCAGCAAGGGCTTCGAGGCCCAGGTGTCGGGCGAGCTGGCACGTGGCTGGAGCCTGTCGGCCGGCCTGGCGCGCACCATTGCCACCGACGTTGACGGCAGTGCCATCAACAGCTGGGCCCCGCGGACCCAGCTGCAGTTGTTCAGCACCTACCGCCTGCGGGGCGACTGGCAGCGGCTCACGCTGGGCGGCGGCTTCAACTGGCAGAACCGCACCTACTACCCGCTGTCCACCAGCGCGGGCGACACGGTGTACGAGCAAAAGGCCTTTGGCATCGTCAACCTGATGGCGCGCTACGCCTTCAGCCCGCAACTGTCGCTGCAGGCCAACCTGAACAACCTGCTGGACAAGAAGCACTACGCCAACATCAGCGGGCAGGGCCAGTTCGGTGCGCCGCGCAATGCCCAGGTAGCCTTGAATTACAAGTTCTGACGCCGGAGGTGGCCCTTTTTTCGGGCTCGTTGGTCATAGAAGGTAAGGGGGCGCAGTTCCCTGTCTTTCACCCCATGACCAACGATGCCCGATGACCACTGCCTATCCCACCGCCCGTCCGGGCCTGCTTTTGCTGTCGCGGCTCGCGGCAGCCGTCCTTGGCGGCTACGCGCTGGCGGCGGCGGTCGCCGTGTTTGCCGGCGCCCTGCTGCCGGGCGGCCACGCTGATGCCGTGCTGGCTGGCGTGCAGCTCAGCTTTGTCGTCCACGTGGCCGCCGTGATCTGGGCCTTTTCGCCGGTGCGGCTGGCACGCGTCTGGGCTGGCCTGGCCATGCCCGCCGCCACCCTTGCGGCGCTGGGCTGGCTGTTTGGAAAGCTGACATGACCAGCTCCAGGAACAAAGCCCTGCACAAGGCCGTGATGTCTGCCAGCGGCCCGGGGCAGGGCAGCTTCCGCCAGGCGCAGGCCTGGCTGCACACCTGGTGCGGCCTGTGGTTCTCGTGGCTGCTGTTTGCGGTGTTTCTTACGGGCACTCTGGCCGTCTTCGACGAGCCGATCTCGCACTGGATGACGCCTGAGCACCACGCCGAGGAGGCCGCCGCTGCGTCAGCGCCGCCGGCGACTGCGGGTGTAGACCGTGCCCAGCGCCTGGCCTGGGGCATGGCCTACATGGCCGAGCACCATCCGGCCGCGCAGATGTGGGAGCTGTGGCCGTCCGATGCGCAGGGCGGCGGCGATCTCACGGTGTACTGGTTCAACGAGAAGCAGCAGTACGTCGCAGCCAAGCTCGATCCGGCCACCGGGGCACCCATCGTTGGCGCTGCAGGCCCGGCGGTGCGCGGCACGCAGGCCGGCCACCACTTTGTCGACTTCCACTACGAGCTGCACGCGGGCAGCGTCGGCCTGTGGATCGTCGGGATCGCCGCGCTGGCCATGCTGGTGGCGCTGGTGTCGGGCGTGATCACGCACAAGCGCATCTTCAAAGATTTTTTCACCTTCCGGCCTGGCAAGGGCCAGCGCAGTTGGCTGGACGCCCACAACGCGGTGGCGGTGCTGACGCTGCCTTTTCAATTGATGATTGCCTACACCGGCATCGTGATCTCCGGCATGACCTTCATGCCTGCGGCCAAGCTGGTCCACTACGGCGCCGACAAGGCCGCGCAGCAGCAGTTCATCGCCGACCTGGGCGGTGGCAATCCCACGCGCAGCGGGCACGCGATGCCCGTGCCTGACCTGGAGCCCTTTGCCGCGCGCGGCCAGGCGCTGATGGGGCAGCCGGTGCGGGCGGTGGTGATAGACCATCCCGGCGACGCTGCGGCGCGCATAGGCATCTATGGCTGGAACGACGAGGCCGGCGCCCTGCAACGCCTGAGCCCGACCACCGGCATGGCGTCGTTCTCTGCGGCGACGGGCGAGGTGCTGCGGGTGCGCCAGCCGGGCGCTGCAGACGGCGGCACCGCGGCGCTGGCGCAGTCTGCGATGGGCGGGCTGCACATGGCGACCTTTGGTGGCTGGGCCGTGAAGTGGCTTTACTTTTTGTGCGGGCTGGCCGGCGCCGCAATGATGGCCACGGGCGCGATCCTGTTCATGGTCAAGCGCCGCAGCAAGCATTTGGGTGAATTTGGCGGCGCCACCGCGCGCGTCTACCGGCTCATCGAGGCGCTGAACGTCGCGGCCATCGCGGGGCTGGCCATTGCGTGCATCGGCTACCTCTGGGCGAACCGGCTGGTGCCGCTGGGCATCGACCAGCGCGCCGGCTGGGAACTGCGCGTGTTCTTCGGCCTGTGGCTGTTGGCGCTGGCGCATGCCTTGCTGCGGCCGCCGGCAAAAGCCTGGCGTGAGCAACTGGGTCTTTTGGCGGGCCTGTGCCTGCTGCTGCCGCTGCTTAACTTCGTGAGCATCGGTGACCACCTGGCCGCCCAGTGGCGGCGTGGCGATTGGGAAAGCATGGGCGTCGAGCTGGTGTCGCTTGCCTTTGGCATGGCGGCGGCGTGCGCTTTGCGTTCTCTTGGGCGGCGTGGCAGGCATGGTGCCGCGCTGCGTCGTTCGCCGCGAGCATCGATCACGGCGGAGTCCTCGCCATGACGACGCTGCACGCATCACTACTGGCACTTGCGCTGGCCTTCTCCGGCATGGGCGGGCTGGGCTTTGCCATGGGCCGCCACTACGAGCAGCTCACGCAGTCGCGTGAAGCGCCGCGCCGGCATTGCCTGCTGCTGCGCGGGGCGGGCGTTGTGCTGCTGGCGGCTTCGCTCATTCCCTGCGTGCTGGCCTGGGGCGGCAGCGTGGGCGTGGTGGCGTGGCTGGGTTTTCTTTCTGCCGGCGCGCTGCCGCTGGCGCTGCTGCTTCCCTACCTTCCGCGCGCTGCTGCGGTGGCTGCGGCGTTCTCTGCCGTGGCTGGCCTCGGTGGCCTGGCGTTCTCGCTGGCGCTGTATCCCATCTGATGACCCCGAGATTTTCTTGTCCATGAAGCCTATGTCCGTGACCCTTCGCCTTCGTTCCCTGTCGTTCGCCGCGGCCGTTCTGTCCCTGGCCTGCGCTGCCCATGCCGACTATGTCTGGCTGGCCCGCGATGCCAGCGGCGCTGCCAGTGCCCATGTCGGTGCGCTTGGCAAGGCGCCCCAGCCGGCAGCCAGCGTGGCAGCGCCGCGCGCCTTCCTGGCCGATGGCCAGGACTTGCCGCTGACGACCGAGGCTGAGCGCTTGGTGGTCGCCCCGGCTGCTGCCGGTGACCTGCGGCTGGTCGCCAGCCGCGTGACCGACAAGGGCGTGCTGAACTACTACCAGGCACGGTTTGGCCGCACCGAGACCAAGGCGGTCAATGACCTGGAATTGGTGCCCACCGAGCCCGGCGGCAATAGCTTCAAGTTGTTCTGGAAGGGCAATGTCGTGGCCGCCAGCCAGGTCAACGTCGACACCTCCGAAGGCTGGCGCCGGGTGTTGGCACCGGCAGCGGATGGCAGCATCAGTCTGGGCACGCCTTTCCCTGGCCTGTATGTGCTGGAAGTCACGGCCAAGGTGAATGGCTCGGTCACGGTTGACGGCAAGAAGTACGAGGACGTGCGCCACACCGCCACGCTGAGCTTCGAGGTGGCCCGCTGATGGCGGCGGCCCGACCCGCGCGCAGCCGGCGCGTGCTGGCGATTGCGCTGTTGGCCGCACTGGCAGCCGGTGCCGCGATCTGGTGGTGGGGCGCCCGGCCGTCCGTCGTCTACCAGACGCAACCGGTGTCGCGTGGCGACGTCGAATCCACCGTGACCGCCATCGGCACGCTGCAGCCGCGCAGCTATGTCGACGTGGGCGCGCAGGTGTCGGGCTTGATCCTGCGCTTGCCGGTGCAGCCGGGCAGCGTGGTGAAGAAGGGGCAGTTGCTGGTCGAGATAGACCCCAGCGTGCAGCAGGCCACGGTCGACGCCGGCCGCGCCGCCCTTGCGGGCCTGCGCGCGCAGCGCACCGACCAGCAGTCGCAGCACCGGCTGGCCGAGCAGCAGCTTGCGCGCCAGAAGCAGATGGCCGCCGATGGCGCCACGCGCGCCGAAGACCTGCAGACGGCAGAGGCCACGCTGGCCTCCACCGCCGCCAAGGTTGCGCACCTGGATGCGCAGATCGCGCAGACCCAGGCCACGCAGCGCGCCGAAGAGGCGCGGCTTGGCTACACCCGCATCTACGCGCCCATGGCGGGCACGGTGGTTTCGGTCGAGGCGCGCGAGGGGCAGACGCTCAACGCCACCTACCAGACGCCCAACATCCTGCGCATTGCTGATCTGTCGGCCATGACGGTGTGGACCGAGGTGTCCGAGGCCGACGTGCGCCGCGTGAAGGCGGGCATGCCGGTGTACTTCACTACGCTGGGCGGTGTCGACAGCGCATCGCCGCGCCGCTGGACGGCCAAGGTACGCCAGGTATTGCCGGCGCCGCCGGTGCCGGAAGGCGGGGGCGCCAAGGCTGCAGGCGGTGCGGCGGCCGGTGCCTCGAAGGCCGTGGTCTACACCGTGCTGTTCGACGTCGACAACACCGACGGCGAACTCATGCCGCAGATGACGGCGCAAGTCGGCTTTGTCGCCGCGCAGGCCAAGGGCGTGATCGCCGTGCCGCTGGCTGCGCTCACCGCCGTAGAGGGGCAGCCGGGCGACTTCAGCGCCCGCGTGCTGGGCGCCGACGGCAAGCCTGCGGCGCGCCAGGTGCGCGTGGGCGTGCGCAGCCGCCACCTGGCGGAGGTAGCTGAAGTGGATGGAGGCCTGGCCGAGGGCGAGCGCCTGATCGTCGGCGAGACACCCGCTGGCGGCATGCGGTGGATCCAGTGGTGACGGCGCCCTTGATCGCGCTGCGCGGCATTCGCCGGCGCTACGGCGGCAGCAACGGGCAGCCCCAGGTCGAGGTGCTGCGCGGCATTGATCTGGACATCCAGCAGGGCGAATTTGTGGCGGTGGTCGGCAGCTCGGGCTCGGGCAAATCGACGCTGATGAACCTGCTCGGCTGCCTGGACCGGCCGAGCGACGGCAGCTACCACTTCAGCGGCCACGACGTGGCTGCGCTGGGCGCCGACGAACTCGCCTGGCTGCGGCGCGAGGCCTTTGGCTTTGTGTTTCAGGGCTATCACCTGATAGCGACCGAATCCGCCCGCGAGAACGTAGAGGTGCCCGCCATCTACGCCGGCATGCCCGAGCACGAGCGCGCCACACGCGCCGCCGCGCTGCTGGGCCGGCTCGGCCTGCATGACAAGCTGGAGAACCGGCCCAATCAGTTGTCTGGCGGGCAGCAGCAGCGCGTGTCGATTGCCCGCGCGTTGATGAACGGTGGCCGCATCATCCTGGCTGACGAGCCCACCGGCGCGCTCGACTCCAAAAGCGGCGCCGAGGTGATGGCGCTGCTGCGCGAGCTGGCCGATGCCGGCCACACGGTGATCCTCATCACGCACGACCGTGAAGTAGCCGCGCAGGCACGCCGCGTGATCGAGATCCGCGACGGCGAAATTGTTGGCGACAGCGCCCAGGGCGCGGCCATCATCTCAGGCAACACGCTGCCGCCGCTTAACGTGGCCCATGCCGCAAATGCCGGCGGTGCATCTTTTAGCGCCGACCTGCGTGAGGCCGCGCGCACCGCCTGGCGCGGCATGCGCATGAACCGCGCCCGCACCGGGCTCACGCTGCTGGGCATCGTGATCGGCGTGGCCTCGGTCATCGTGATGCTGGCCATCGGCGAGGGCGCGCGGCAGCGCGTGGTCGAGCAAATGGGCAGCATGGGCACGGCCATCCTGTACATGGGCAGCAGCGCGCCGGCCACCGGCGGGCCACCGGGGCAGATCACACCGGAAGACCTCGACGCCGTGGCCGAGCTGCCCGAGATCCGCCGCGTAATGCCCGTGATCGGCGACCCGATCACCGTGCGCTACGGCAATGCCGACCGGCAGATCTATGTCTTTGCCGCCAGCGAAGACATGCCAAGGGTGCACCACTGGCGCGTGGCGCTTGGCCGCTACTACAGCGACGCAGAAGACCACGACCTGGCACCGCTCGTGGTGCTGGGCCACAAGGCGCACCAGCATTTTTTCCCCGACCTGCCAAACCCGCTGGGCAAGCAACTGCTCATTGGCAACTCGCCCTTCGAGGTGATCGGCGTGATGGCCGAGCGCGGCGCGGAATCAGGCGCGCAAAGCTATGACGACATGGTGTTCATCCCCTATCGCGCCGGCCGCGCACGGGTCTACCAGGTGCAGACGCAGCCCGACTACGTGGTGATAGAGGCCGCATCCTCGGGCCAGGTGAGCGAGGCCGAGGTGGCGATCAGAAAGCTGCTCACCGCGCGCCATGGCCGCGAAGACTTCCGCATCAGCAATGCGGGCGCGCGCCTGCAGGCCGAAGTCGCCACACGCAAGAGCATGACGGTGATGCTGGGCTTGATCGCAGCCGTGTCGCTGGTGGTGGGCGGCATTGGCGTGATGAACGTGATGCTGATGACGGTGCGCGAGCGCACCCGCGAGATCGGCATCCGCATGGCGACCGGTGCACGCCAGCGCGACATCCTGCGCCAGTTCCTGACCGAGTCGGTGCTGGTCACGGTGATCGGCGGTGTGGCGGGCGTGCTGCTGGGCCTGGCGCTGGGCCTGTTGCTGCTGCTGGGCTGGGGCGTGCCGGTGATCTTCTCGCTCACGGCCATGGCGGGGGCCTTTGGCTGCGCCGTGGCAACGGGGCTGGTGTTTGGCTACATGCCGGCAAAGCAGGCGGCCGGGCTCGACCCGGTCGTTGCGCTGGCAAGCGAATAGGGCGGGGCATGCGGTATTCGATACTTTCGGCGGCCTTGTGCGCTGCCCTGTTGGGCGCCTGCGCCGCGCCGACGGCCACGCCTGCGCCAGTCGTGCAAGCGTCAGCCTTTGCCGCGGAGGGCCTGGACTTCGGCAGCGACGAGCTGCGCGCGCTCCTGGCCCGGGGCGCACTGCAAAGCCTTGACCTGGCCGCCGCCCAGGCGCGCGTGCGCCAGGCCCAAGCCCAGGCCCGCATCGCCGGCGCTGCCTTGCTGCCCGAACTGGCGGGCAACCTGGCGGCTGATAGGCAGGCACGGCTGGGCGGCCAGGCCGTGGACGGCAGCAGCTATAGCGCTGGCCTGAGCGCCCGCTATGAGCTCGACTTCTGGGGCCGCAACCGCGCGCTGCAAGACAGCGCCCTGCAATCGCTGCGCGCCAGCGCCTTCGACCGCGACACCGTGCGGCTTACGGTGACGGCGGGCATCGCATCGCTGTGGCTGCAGGCCGTGGGGCTGCAAGAGCGCAGCGACATCGCCGGGCAGAACCTGGCCAGCGCGCAGCGCTTGCTGGCCGCTGTCGAATCCCGCGCCCGCGCCGGTGCCGCCAGCCCACTGGAGCTGGCGCAGCAGCGCGGCCTGGTGGCCGGCCAGCAGCGCAGCCTGGCCGCGCTGCGCCAACAGGCCGGCGACGCCCGCACCGCCTTGGCCGTGTTGCTGGGTGGCCCGGTGCCCGGTGCAGCGCCCGGGCCGGCCAGCCTGGCCACGCTGCGCCTGCCCGTGTGGGACGCAGGCCTGCCGTCGCAACTGCTCACGCGCCGCCCCGACATCGCCCGGGCCGAAGCCGCGCTGGCCGCCGCCAACGCCAACATCGCCGCCGCCCGCGCCGCCATGCTGCCCAGCCTGTCGCTCACGGCCGGCATCGGCCTGGGCAGCGACCGCCTGCGCACCCTTGCCGACAACCCGCTGGCAAGCCTGGCTGCGGGCCTGACCGTGCCCATCTTCAACGCCGGCCGCCTGGCAGCCGGCCGCGACCTGGCGCAGGCGCAGCGTGAGGAACTGCTGGCCAACTACCAACAGTCCATCGTGGCCGCCTTCGGCGACGCAGAAGTCGCCCTCAACGCCGTTGGCGCACTAGACGCCCAGATCGCGGCCCAGACCGAAGAACACACCCAGGCCGAGCGCGCCTTTACCCTGGCCGAGTCCCGCTACCGCGCCGGCGCCGAAACCCTGCTGACCCTGCTCGATGTGCAGCGCACCCTGTATGCCGCGCAAGAGGCAGCGGTGCAGCTACGGCTGGAACGCCTGCAGGCCAGCGTGGGGGTGTATCGGGCCTTTGGGGGCGGGTGGCGGCAGGTCGCGAAGATCTCATGACTACTCAGGCCCATTGAAAGTGCTGCACGACGAAGCCATCAAGGACCGAGCTGAAGGAGAAGGAATGCGTGCCCGACAGGTTGGTAGCTATCGACCAAGTCCTGCCAGACGCTCATGTGGAAAGACGGCTGAGCGTGAAAAATTGGGCGTAATTCGCGCGTTACTACTGTTACTTAATGACTCTTTTGGTACTTTCCGTTAACATTTGTTTGCGTTTTGTGATTCTCACCAGCGCAGCAAAGAAAAAACGGGAGGGGGGATGGGCGTTTACGAACGGGGTGCCTTTGCGGCTGCCTGGGCGCGTTTCATATTGCTTGTCTTGCTGTGCGCAGGACCGAGCTTCTTTGGCCTTGCGGTTGCGCAGGACGCCGACTGCGCCGAAGTCAAGATCGTCATTGAGCAAAAGCTCTCGCTTGAGCGCCAGGCCTTCGATGCGCATATGGTCATCACCAATGGCTTGGATGGCTCGGCGCTACAGAACGTGGGCGTTGAGCTGTACTTCCTTGACCAAGCTGAGCAGGCGGTTGTCGCCACTACTGACCCCAATGCCACAGGGGCAAGTTTTTTCTTCCGCACTGACAGCCTTTCAGGCATCGATTCGATCGACGGGCGGAGCACGATTGCCTCAAAGACTGCAGCTGATATTCATTGGCTGATCATCCCGGCGGCCGGCACAGGTGGCACCGACAGCAAAGGCAAGCTGTACTACGTCGGCGCCAGGGTCACTTACACACTGAACGGCCTGACAAGCACGGTGGACGTCACTCCTGACTACATCGTGGTGCGCCCCCAGCCCTTGCTCAAGCTGGACTACTTTTTGCCGGCTGAGGTTTATGCCGACGATCCTTTCACCTCGGCAGTCGAACCTCCCGTGCCCTTCACGCTGGGCGTGCGCATCAAGAATATCGGTGGCGGAACGTCCTACAAGACCTCGATTGAATCCGCCCAGCCCAAGATCGTCGAAAACAAGCAAGGCTTGTTGATCGGTTTCCAGATTCTTGGTGGTTACGTGGCGGACAAGCCTGTGGGCAAGAGTCTGCTCCTGGACTTTGGTGACATTGCACCGGCCACATCGCAGATGGGCCGCTGGAGCATGGTCACGACCCTGTCTGGTCGCTTTGTGGCCTTCGATGCCAATTATTCGCACGCTGATAGTTTGGGTGGGGCGGTTACCTCGCTGATTCAAGAGGTCGTGACCCATACGCTGGTCCATGACGTCAAGGTGGACCTGCCCGGGCGTGACAACGTACGCGACTTTTTGGCCAAGGATGCGGATGTCCTGCGTGTCTATGAATCGGACGGGCCTGACACCACCGTCTCTGACCAGTCCGCTACGGCCAGACTGCAGACCTCTGGATCCACCTCCTCCCTGAGCTTCAACGCCGCCCCGGGCTTCGTCTATGTGCGGGTGCCGGATCCGTCGAGTGGAAGCAGGGAGCCTACTCGCGTGCTGCGTTCTGATGGCAAGCTCATGGCCCCTGAGAACGTCTGGCTCTCCAAAACCCAGAACCAGGACCTGAGCTGGTCGTATTTCCTCAATCTTTTCGATGCCAATTCCACGGGCAGCTACTCGTTTGCTTTTGGGGAAGGCTCCACAGGCTCGATTGCGGGTGCTGTCTACAACGACCTCAATGCCAACGGCTTGCGGGATGCAGGCGAGCCAGGCATTGGCCTGGTCGGCATTGCGCTCAAGGGCGAAGACCAAAGCGGCGTTTCGGTATCAGTCACGGCGTTCACTGACGCGCAGGGCGGTTTCAGCTTCGCGGGACTGAGTCGTGGCCGATATTCGCTGCAAGCAGCACCGCAGTCAGGCTTGGTCGATGGTGTGGCGTTGGCCGGCTCCTCTGGCGGTACTTCGTCACCTGGCCAGATTGCCGATGTTGCCGTGACGGCGGGCACCGTCGCAAGTGGCATCTTGTTTGCCAAGCGCGCAAGCACTACCACGACGACGGAGAAGGCAGACCTCTCCATACGACTTGAGGCCAATCCGACAAAGTTGCGCAAGGGCGGCAGCGTCGCTCTTACGCTCACTGCCGCCAACCTCGGCCCGGACGCGGCTGCCGACGTGTCGGTGACGGCGGCCCTACCCGCAGGCCTGATGCTGCAAGCGAGCCAAACGGGCGTGGGAACCTACGACGCCGGGACTTGGCGTATTGGCACCTTGGCCACAGGCCAGACGGCAACCCTGTCACTGACCACCACCGCGAGCGAACTGGCTCAGGCCGTCACTCTCACGGCAGCCATAGGGAGCAGAACGGCAGATCTTGTTCCTCAGAACAACACAGCCTCTATCGTGCTGGAGCCAGACGCCGACACCAAGCTTAGGGTGGAGCAAACCTTGCCCAAGGACCTGCGCCTGTTGTTGCTGGCCTCCTGCCCCGACGCGACCCAACCGGATGGTGAAGACGTCGCATGCGTCACGGCCAAGGCAGATTTTGCCAAGGCCTACTTGGAGAGCGAGGGTTATTCCACGCAGATCGTCACAGGGGGGACTGATTTCCGGGCAGCCTTGCGCTCAGGTTTTCACAATGGCATCTGGATCAGTGCCGGCGCTCGCAAGCTAACTCCTCAGCTGTTGGAGGAGGTGCGTGCCGCATTGCGACATGGCACTGTGCTGCTTCTCGACGGGGCGCCTGATCCCTCGCTGGCAGATCTGGCGGACGCATGGGGCGGCAGCTTTGCCGCCGCCGCCGCTGCCTCTGCATCCGGAACCTCCGTGACACTGGACGGTACTGGCACACCCATCGCGGTTGCTGGTGAAGCGTGGCCATTGCAACTCGCGGGCGCACAAGCGCTCGCACATTTCGCTACGGGTGAGAGTGCCATCGCTGCAGGAACCTACGGCGAAGGTCGAGCCCTGGTATTTGGCTTCGATCTGCTGGCCAATTTGCATACGACGACGGCGGACCCCACGCTGGCGGCCTTCTTGAGGCTGCACTTGGAGCAGGCTACGCCCGCCGTTGCCAATCCGGCACTGGCCGGGAGCCGTGCGCGTATCCGGACAGTGATCGAGAACGGCGACACGGCCCCGGTGCAGGCAAAGCTTGTAAGCATGCTGCCTACCGGCATGTCCTGGAGCGCCGCCACGCCGATACCAAGCATGGCCTCGGTTCAGCAACTGAGCTGGGACTTGTCGCTACCGGCGGGGGAGGAGAAGGCCGTGCATTGGCTCGCAGAACTGCCGAAGGTTTCAGGTACTGCCACCATTCAGACTGAAACCCTGAATGCATCCGACGGCAGTGTCGTTAGCAGTCTTGCCCAAGGCTTCAGTCTGTTGGGTGCCGATGTCCTTGTACCGCGCGTGGCAACCAATCTTGCAGTGCTGCCGGCGGCTGATGCAGCACAAGCCGAGTTGCTTGCGCAAGCACGCACAGCTGCGGCAATGGCGCAATCCGCCCATGGCACATCGCAGTACGAAACGGTGATCCAGCAACTGATCGCGGTGGACAAGGCCTTGCGCCAATTGCCCGCAGAGCTTGTCGACGCGAGCCGGCTCGACGTCGCGCGTTGGATCGCGTTGGCCGCAATGCAATGGCAGCAGCCACCCACGGATGGCGTGCCGGCCAGCCTCATTGCCGTGGGCGGCACGCCGCAGACCGTGCAGGTAGGGCAGGCATTCGCTCAGGCACTTCAGGCCAAGGTCATGGATGCGGCAGGGCGCCCGCTGGCTGGCATCAATGTCAATCTGTCGATGCCGGCCAGTGGTGCAAGCGCCGTGTTTGCCAACCAGACTCATGCTGCCACTGCATTGACCGCTGCGGATGGCGTTGCCACATTCCCGGCCCTGGCGGCGAACAACGTTGCGGGCAGCTACCAGGGGCTTGCAACCGTGGCGGGCATTGCGAGCCCCGCAGCCTTCTCCCTGACCAATGCCACAGCGCAGGCAACGGTCCGGGTACTCACTGCTGTCGGTGGCGGGGGGCAGAGCACGGTTGTGACAACGGCATTTGCCCAGGCGCTGCAGGTGCGGGTGACAGATGCAGGCGGCCTGCCGCTGACGGGCATATCGGTTCGGTTTACTGCGCCTTCGGCCGGTGCCTCGGCCAATTTCAGCGGTGGCTCGAACTCGGCGCAAGTTCTGTCGGGCCTGGATGGCGTCGCGACTTCGCCCGTGCCGATGGCCAATAGCCTGGTGGGCACCTTTGTCGTCACAGCCTCTGTTGAGAATGCTGCAACGCCAGCGAGCTTTGCCCTTGGCAACGTGGCCGCTGGCGCCGGAAGCAGCAACTTTGCGGGGGTAAGCGCTACAGGCACTGGTGTGGTGAGCGCGACCACCTCGGGCGGTGGCCCTACGTGCGCCTTCAATCCTGCGGGAACCAGGTTGGCGCCTGCTGATGGTGTGCTGCCCATCCTGCAGAACGTACTGTTGCCGCACGGCGTGTTCGAGTTCGAGCTCAACGGCTGCATTCCCGGCAGCGTTGTCACGGTGAGCACTACCTGGCCCAACCTGCGCGGCATTACTGGATACCTGAAATACGGACCAACCCCTGAAACCGGGTTGTCCCGCAAGGTTTGGTACGTGCCGAACAATCTGCGCATCCAGGGCAATACCGTGACCTACACCGTGCAGGACGGTGGCCTGGGGGACGATGACCTGGTCGCAGACGGCACCATCCACGATCCAGGCGGGCCCGTAGTTCAGGCGGCGGTGGCCGGGGCTATTACGCCCGTGCCTGGGTTGCGGCCTGCATTCCTGGCGGTGCTGTCACTGCTTTTGCTAGGGCTTGGCGCTGCCTATCTGCGGCGTACTCGGTGTGTTGCTCATGGCGCCTAGTCATATGCCTGCCCACAACCTACGGCGCTCATCGCGCGCAGTCTTGCTGACCTTGAGTGGCATGTTGCTGCTGTCCGCGCACGCGAACGAGCCAGTGCTGGCGCCGGCAACCTGTTCTCGCGCCGAAGAAGAAGCCCGGGCCTTGCCTGAACCCGCGGTTGCATTTCATGGGGGCACGCGGAGCATGTCGAACGCAGCGATGGATGCCAGTTGCTGGATTGACGAAATTGACGCCGCGCGCATGGAAAAGGCGGGCGCCATGTTCTGGATTGATATCCGGTCGGCGGAGAAAGCAAAGGCCAGTGCACTCCATGGAGCCTTGCAGATCCCTGCTCACGAGCTTGCAAGCAAAGACTTCTTGCGTGAAGAGCGCGTAGTGCTTGTCGGCGGCGCCTTTGACGAAAACGAAGCCATGCAGGCCTGCCGCTCATTGCGTTTGGCGGGGTTCTCGAGCGTGCATGCACTTGCCGGCGGAGCCCGTGCCTGGGCTCAAGCGGGGCGCTCCATTTCGGGGTCTTCGCTGGGGCCGTTGGATGAGATGACGCCCGAGGAGTTCATCGCTGGCGGCATGAAGGGCCACTGGGCCTTGGTGACTGTCGGACTCGGCGATGACGAAACCAAACTGTTGCCTCTTGAAATCACGAAATCCTTTTCGATGGGTGAGGTGATGGCGGGTAAAGGGAAGTATTGGTTGGAGTCGATGCTTGCTAAGCATGGGCGGGGCAAGAAGTCTCTTAATGACGGGCGTTCAAAGAGATTTTTAATTGTCACCCGCAATGCCGAGATGATTGATGTGCTGAGGCGTGAATTTATTAGAAATGAGGTCGATGTGATATTTGTGAAAGGCGGGTTGACATCCTATCGAGAGTATGTTTCTCAATGGAGCGGGGTGCTTGCCTATTCCAATCGCGGCGTCGTAAAGCCCTGCGGAATCAATTGATGGTGTGCTGAGATGAAAATATTTTTTGAAAGATTGGGTTTTTATTTTCCCAGTCGCTTTGGAGCGGCATGCATTAGGGGTGTTTTCCGCATCGGTTTGTTGCTAGGGTTGCTTGGTTGTGGCCTGGCTGTATCTGCTGTGGGAGTGGATTCTGGGTTTGGTATGTACGAAAACAAATGGTGCATCGGCCCTGTGGAAATAGGATTCAATTTTAAATTTAACAATCGTGAATTCAGAGTGATTGATATTTATGATTCGCAAATAAGGCTAATTCCTGATGGGATTTATCAGGAAGGAGGGCAAGACTGTGATGGTTATTATGCGGAATTTTATAGCATATCGCCGGAGCCTATTTATGGATTGATGCGGTCTAATTTTTATCAAACGAATGCAGCCGTCCATTATTATAAATTTGGTGATGCACCAAATCGTGTGCTGCAAATTCAATTCACGAATTGGACAACATACTATGCAACTGATCAGGCGACCACCTATCAAGTGGAACTCCGCGAAGGAAGTAATGAGGTAAGGTTTTCCTATGGCGGCTTTCACTCGCAGGAGGGAGGGGTCTATGCTGGGTACAGGCCAGTGGGTCTATATATTAATGAGGCTGCTGTTGCTAGTTTTGATGGTGCTGATATTTTGGCTGGGGATGTGATTTCATTTTTACCAAAGTCGGGCGGGGTCGGATATTCTATAGAGAAGAAGGCGGGATTAGGGTTTTCTGATATATCAGGATATGAGCAGTGGAGGGGGCGCCTTCAAAGCATATCTCCGGTGACTTGGGATCGTAATAGAATTGATGGTGGATTTTCTAGGGATAATCCGAAATGGCGCTGGTATCAGCATCGGGATATTAGCAATTGGGAGATTGAAGTTGAGAAAAATGAAGGTGAATTAAATATTTATAATCCATCGAATTATGGATCCTTAGAGCTTATTTTGCCGGGCATTGCGGAAGATGGGGCGACCTACAGGGCTCGTGTCAGAGGGCGTGAAAATGAGGGGGCGCTGTGGATGCCTTGGACCAAATTTTCTTCACCAATAACCATTGACAAAAAGCCGCCTCATGCGGAGTTGGTAAGCCTAATTTCGTCCGGGGATGCTCTAGAAGTTAACTACAAACTTGGTGATGAGGGAAGTGGCCTGGATTGGGCGCAGCTTCGCCTATGTTCTAACATTTGGTTTACAAATGATTGCACTTACTACCGGTTGGATGTTAATGGCTCAATTGGCTATTTTCTCTCTTTTCCACCAGAGGAGAGGTATTTTAGAATAACTGCATATGACATTGCTGGTAATGAATTCCATTCGAATGTGATGAGGTACATGTATGACGCTCCCTATGGGGAGTATCCAAAGGCATCGTTTGTTGCGCAGCCAACTTCCGGGGATGTCCCATTGCAAGTCGAACTCAAAAACACAACGACCGGGCCGGCGCTGGAATATGAATGGGACTATGGAAACGGAACGGATAGTCCCTACTACTCAAGTGTTGGTGAATACACCATTGCACTGACAGCACGTGGCGTGTCGGGTGTTACCCGTGCTACCAAGGTTATTAGTGTTGGCCCCGATGTTGTTGGCCCAGAGATATTTCAGGTCCAGATCGATGGTGTCGATGTAGCGGGGGAGGCCACTATTGCAGGCGCTGCGGCACTCTCTTTTAGTGCGACTGACCGCAGTGGCGTTGCCTGGGTGGGCCTGACGCTAGGCACTCAAGTACTGGCGCCATGGAGTGACGGGGCGCCGCGTTATGCCGCAACACTAAATCCCGGCAACTTGGCAAACGGGACCTACGCGCTGAAGATCACCGCGCGGGACACCAAGGGCAATGAGAGCACGCGCGAGATAGCCGTGGTGTTGGCGCGACCAGTTCCACAAGCGCCGCAAATCGCTGCGCCTGCGGCGGGGGCGACAGTTCGTCAAAGCTCCGTACGGGTCTCTGGGACTGCTATGGCAGGTGCACAAGTGCAGCTTTACCTAAACAGCGCGGCCGTTGGCGGTTTGACGCTGGTGAACGCATCTGGTGGCTTCTCTGCTGAAGTCGTGTTGCCCGCCGAAGGCAGCTATACGCTGGAGGCTGATGCGCGCAATGCGGCGGGCATCGGGCCCAGGAGTAGTGCGGTGCCGTTCACCTACACCGTGCCTGCTCCGGAGCTTGTCTTTGTTGCGCCGTCCTCAGGCGCGGTGCTGACGGGGCCGAGCACCGTTGAAGTATCTGCCGTGGATGCAAGCGGCATAGCGGGCGTCACTTTGTATGTCGATGGCGTCCAGTTGGCCAGCCTCTCCACCCCGCCCTACAGCACCACTTGGAATGCGGCAGGCGCAGCAGACGGCGCACATACCTTCAAAGCCGTGGCGATCAACACCACCGGCAAGTCCACGACGGCCGAGCGTAGCGTGGTGGTACGCAATATCCCGGTTGAGCCGGTGGTGCCCCCAACCGCATACACGGGCAGTGTGCGTTTGGTTTCGCCAGGTGTCTCTTATGGGGAGCAGCGCATCACCATCGCCGGCAACGCCGTCGACAGGGCGAGCGGTCAGAGCGTGCCCAATGCTGTGCTGCGTGTTGTGCTGCGCGTGAGCGGGTTCCAGCGCCGCATCAGCATTGCAACCGATGCGCAGGGGAACTTCGAGTACGAATTCGTTCCGCAGGCAAGCGACAGCGGTACCTATACCGTCTCGGTTGTCCATCCAGACGAGACTGCCTTGAGTGACCAAGGCAGCTTCACCATCAATCGGGTCGGCTTCAGCATCGCGCGGTACACATTGACAGCTGCCCGGGGGTTTCCGTCTGCGGTAACTGTCAGCGCCAGCACAAGTGCTGGCACCGGCGTGCGTGGGCTGCGCTGGGTGGCCCGGCCTGATGACCAGCCGAGCGGGGCGCTGCCTGCTGGCATCCAGATCGATGGTGGGGCCGGCATCAACCTGCCGCCAAGCGCCAGTGCCCCCATGAACATCGGCTTTGTTGCCAATGCGTCGGCCGGACCGACGGGGATCGTGATCCTTTCCGCGTTGGCGGACGACTCCGGCGATATGGTGCGCGGCCAGCTTCGCATCGAGTACCGGTTGGTGGATGCCATGCCGGCGCTGTTTGCCAAACCGACCTACATAGAAACTGGCGTGCAGCAAGGTGGCAGCGCCAGCGAGAGCGTTGCCATTGGCAACCGCGGGCTGGTGACTGCGGTCAATGTCCGGGCTCAACTGGTTGATGCCCAAGGTGGTACGCCGCCCGCGTGGGCGTTTCTCTCCAGCACGGGGGTGTTGGGCGCAGTTGACGTGGGGGCTTCTGTGGCCTTGCAGGTGACGGTTAACCCAGACAGTAGCGTGAGCGACGGCGTCTACAACTTCAAGCTTCTGGTATCTGCTGACAACGACGTCGGCGGTACCGTTCCTGTCTCTGTCAGGGTCACGCAGAGCGGGGAGGGCAACGTCACCTTTGACGCGGCGGATGTCTACACCGCTACGCTCGACGCGAGTGGGCAGCGCATTCCCGGATTGAAGGGGGCCACGATCCGTCTGCAGAACGAGGCGGTTCTTTCGGTGCAGCAGACCTTGGTCACCGATGAGCAGGGGCTGGCCACGGCCAGCAAGTTGCCGCCGGGGGTTTACCTGTACCGCGCCAGCGCCCCCAACCATGCGGATACCAGTGGCAGGGTGCGGATCCGGCCAGGCACCACGGTGAAGGAGCACGTGTTCCTGGACTACAAGGCGGTGAGCATCGAGTTCAGCGTGACCGAAACCACGATCAAGGACCAGTACGACCTGACGCTGACCGCGACCTACAACACGCAGGTACCCGCCGCAGTCGTGCTGATAGAGCCGCTCTCCATCAACCTGCCGAGCCTGCAAGTGGGAGAGGAGTACACCGGAGAGGTGACCATCTCCAACTATGGGCTGGTGCAGGCGGACGATGTGAGTTTCACGCTGCCCGTATCGGATGCGTATTACCGCTATGAGTTCTTCGGTGAGGTGCCCAAAACCATCCCGGCCAAGACCCGCATCAGCATCCCGTACCGGGTGACGGCTGTACAGCTTCGCCCGCAGGGCGCATCCATGCCGGTGGATGTGATGGATTCACCCGTGCAGGCCTATGTCAAGAGCTTGTCTCCCCGCAGTGGAGCGGCCTGCTCCAGCTACATCGCCTCGTTCGGGGTTAGCTTTTCCTGGACTTGCGCCAACGGTGATGTGCGCGGTGGCAGCGTAGGTAGCTATTTCAGCCGCATTGCCGGCTCTAGCTGCACAGGTGCTGGCGGTGCTGCAAGCGGTGGTGGTGGCGGCGGTGGCGGCGGTTTCGGTGGCGGTGGTGGCACCGGCTGGAGCGCTTCCCCCATACCTCTTGCGCCAGGCTGTACGCCTCGTTGTACTTCGGCTGCCTGTATTGGAGGCGGAGGCGGAGGAGGAGGAGGAGGAGGTGGTGGAGGTGGAGGTGGAGGTGGAGGTGGAGGTGGAGGTGGAGGTGGAGGTGGAGGTGGAGGTGGAGGTGGAGGTGGAGGTGGAGGTGGAGGTGGAGGTGGACCTGGACCTGGACCTGGACCTGGACCTGGACCTGGACCTGGACCTGGACCTGGACCTGGACCTGGACCCGGACCTGGACCCGGACCTGGACCCGGACCTTTGGACCCTCCGCCGCCCCCCCGGCAACCGGATGAGCTGCCGCCATGCGCGCAGTAATGGAAACCCGTGGGAGCGGAGGCGCTGGGAGCAGCACTTCGCTCTATTGCAGTTCAAGCCAACCTAGAGCCATGTTTGTCCAATTGCTTCTTGATCGTCTGCAGCCTGCGCTAGTGCAATTCATGCAGGTGATGGCGTTGGTGTTGTGCTGCTGGCTTGCTTTGCCGGCGCCTGCGTCAGCGCAGCAGGTCCGTCTTCCCAATGGGGAGTACACGGAGTCCATCGTGGATCTGCAGGCGAAGGTTCTGGGTGGCTATGTGCGCATCTCGCGCACCTGGACGGGCGGGCGCTGGTATGTCAACTCTGCCTGGGCCACGCTCGCATTCGTCAGGGACCCGCTGGACCAAGGTGTCAAGGCCATCAATCGTGCAGGGGCGCTGTATGAGCGCAGCGGTACGAGCGATGTATACATCTTCGATGGCGTTCTGAATGACCAGGTCTTCATCCGCAAGACCAGCACGGGTTGGCGCTGGTACGACCGCGCGGGCAACTGGATCACCTATGACGCGGCGGGCCGTATCACGGCCTATGGGGACAGCAATGACGTCAAGGTGCAGTTTGTGCTGGATGGCGCGGGGCAGCGCATGGCCATACGCGACCACCTGGGCAACACGGTCTTCACATTCACCTACCAGAACGACCGCCTGACTTCCGTGCAAGACCGTGCAGGCCGCCAGGTGCTCTACACCTGGACCGGCGAGCGCCTGACTCAGGTTACGGACGTGCGCGGTGGCCGCTGGCTGTACCAGTACGACGCTAAAGGCCAACTGACCAGGCGCACTGATCCGGCAGGCGGCACCATACAGATTGCATACGCGGACAGCGTGCAGGCGCCACCGCCCGCCATGGACAGCGGCAAGACCGCAGGCCAAGAGAGTCCGACCAGTGGCATCGTCACCACAGGTTCAAGCAGCAGCACCACGCAAGGCGGCGCGGGCCGGGTCGGAACACTCACGGATGAGTTGGGTGCGACCACTGTCTGGAATACGGCGTACGACCGTATCAATCGCCAGTACACCGTTACTTCCCAGATGCCCGACGGCCAGTCGGTCGTGCGGCGCTACGACAAGGATGGGCGGCTGTTCTTGCAAAGCGTCAATGGTGTGGCGCGCATCACCGTGACGCGCGACGGCAAGTACATGGACAAATACACCGATGCGCGCGGCCTGAGCAGCACCATCGAGTACGACGGTAACCGCCAGCCGCTCAAGATCACCTACCCCGATGGCACGACGGACAGCTTTGCCTATGACAGTGTCACGGGGCGACCAGTGCGCCATACCAATGCACTTGGTGTTGCGACCAGTTTTGACTACGACAGCAAGGGCAACCTTGTCAGGCAGACCGAGGCACAGGGCAAGCCCGCGGAACGGGTGACCACCTGGGTCTATGACGCCTATGGCCAGCCAAGCTCCGTAACGGTGGGTACGGGGGGGAATGCGATCACGGTGCGCAGCACCTACGATGGCTACGGCAACGTGGCCAGCCTGACCAATGGGGAAGGCGCGGTTGACCGCTATACCCACAATGTGCTGGGCCAGCCCCTGACGCACCAGGATGCGTTGGGCCACAGCTGGCTGGCAGAGTACGACAGCGCTGGCAATTTCACCAAGGCAGTCGATCCGCTGGGGCATGCCACGGTCTACACGCTGGACGCGGTCGGGCGCGTGACAGAGGCGCGCAACCCCTTGGGCCAGACGGCGCGCTACAGCTACAACGCTAAGGGGCAAGTCACCAGCCAGACAAACGCCTTGCAGGGCGCCTGGGCCTACCAGTACGACAACATGGGGCGCTGGACGCGCATGAGCAGCCCCAGCGGGCTGGCGCTGCGGCAGGAGTATGACGCGGAGGGCCGCCCACTCAAGCGTATCGACCCCGCCGGCAATGCCACGCAGTACGAGTACGGCACGGTAGACAACGGTCTGCAAGGCCTGCTGGCCGCGCGCATCTACCCTACCTACCGTGAGGAGTACCGCTACGACCAGCGCCAGCGCATGACGCAAGTAGCCCAGGTACTGGATGCCGCCACGCGGCACACCACGCGCCTGGGCTACGACGCCGTGGGGCAGCTCATCAGCCACACGGGAGCCGACGGCGCCGCGACGCTTGTGCAGTACGACACGCTGGGGCGCAAGGTCCAAGCCACTGATGCCCTGGGTGGCAAGACGAGGCAAGAGTGGGATACCTTCAGCCGCCCTGTTCTGCTGGCGGACGCCGCCGGCAATCCGCACCGTTTCGAGTACGACAAGGCGGGGCGCTTGCGCAAGGAAACCCGCCCCGGCGGCGGCGCTACCACCTATGCCTATGACGCCGTGGGCCAGCTCATTCGCCGCACAGAGGCCGCCGGCAACAGCGTCGAGTACCGCTACGACGCAGCCCGGCGAAGAACAGCCGCCATCTACACGGCTGCGGGCCAGACCAGCCCGAGCCAGACGGTGACCTATGGCTATGACGACGCAGGCTGGCTGCGGGATATCAGCCAGACGGGCGACACCGTCACGCGCTTTGTCTACACCCGCGACGCCCTGGGCCGCAAGACGCAAGAAGTCATCACCTATGGCAGCGGCCCGGACGCCCTCGGCAAGACCCTGCAATACAGCTATGACGCAGATGGCAACAAGACCGGCCTGACCTATCCGGACGGCAGCCGGCTGGGTTTCAGCTACGAGCTGGGGCGCCTCAAATCAGCACAGTTGCCCAACAGCCAGGCAATCGCCTGGGGTGGCTACCAGTGGCAGGTGCCCACGCAGGTCAACTTCCCTGGTGCAACCGAGACCATTGGCTATGACCCATTGCAGCGTACCCGGCGCATCCAGGTGGCGGGCGCCAATGGCAGCGTGCTGGACCGCAGCCTGGCATACGACGCCGCTGGCAACATCACCCGACGCCAGACCGAGGACGGCAGCTTTGCCTATGGCTACGACCGCCTGGGCCGGCTGACCCAGGCAACGCCGCCCGCCGCGCTGCAGCGCGGCGACACCAGGCCAGACGGCCTGCCGCTGGAACAGTACAGCTACGACGCGGTGGACAACCGCACTAGCAGCGCGCATCAGCCCGGCGCATGGGTATACAACGCCGACAACCAGTTGCTGCAGTGGGGCGTGGGCAGCGAGCAGACCACGGCCCGCTACAACGCCAACGGCAACCTCGACCAGCAAACCTACGGCGGGCAGACCCGCCACCATGTCTACAACGCCGTGGATCGTCTGGTGGAGATACGGGACGACCAGGGTCTTGGCGCCCGCTACAGCTACGACCCCCTGGGCCGGCGCATCAGCAAAAGCTTTGAAGGCAAGACCACCTGGTACGTCTACAGCGACGAGGGTCTGGTGGCTGAATTCGATGCACAGGGGAAGCTTGCCAAGGCCTATGGCTGGCAGCCTGGTAGTACGTGGGGCACCGCCCCGCTGTGGCAGGCCGAGCCTGCGGCCGGGCAGGGCTTGGGCAGCGCGGACTACCACTACCTGCACACCGACCACCTGGGGACCCCGCAGCTGGCGACCGACGGCAGCGGGCAGACCTCATGGAAGGGCCAGTCGGAAGCCTTTGGCAAGACCACGCCAGAGGGCAGCAGCCGCATCGCGGTGAATCTGCGCCTGCCGGGGCAGTATTGGGATGCGGAAGTCGGAACCCACTACAACCGGTTCCGGGACTATCAGCCGGCCATGGGGCGTTACATCCAGGCTGATCCAATTGGTGTGGAGGGAGGAGGGAATCAATACCTTTACGCTAACGACACGCCGCTGATGTTCACGGACCCGTTGGGGCTCTATACGGAAGTCGTTGTATGGCAAGGCGTTGGAATGGGTTCCTCTTCCTTTGGGCATGTCTCGACTAACGTCAATGGGCAAAACTTCTCTTGGGGTCCTGGCGGTTGGGATACGCAGTCAGCAACAGCAGCTGAGTACAACAGGCGGCAGCAGGACTTCCGAGGTGGTAACGGCGTCATGCTCAGCTTGAGCTCGCAACAGGAGGCTACTCTGGCTTCGTGTATGAGGGCACAGACGGCCGCCTACAACGCTATCACTAACAATTGCGGAAACCCTGTGCAGCAATGTTTGAATATGGTGGGAGCGGGCATTGGTAACTCAGTGCTGCCAAGCTCTATTCTTGAAAATCTGCGCTCATCCCCGAACGCCAACGGAAACGTGTCGTATCCCTCACCACGTCCAAGCGGTGGCGCCGGAAGTGGATTCGGAGGTGGTTTGCTATGGCGATGAGCGTGAAACGTAAGCTGACCTGGGGCGTTGTTGTTGCCCTTGCGGTCTATGGGGGGAACTGGGTGTTGATGGGGCAACGCATCAGTGTGACCGCTAGGAGCCAGATTAATCTGTACGACCGTCCGACGGGCGGGCGGGTCGTCAAAGTTCTAAAGCCTGGGGACGTCGCGGCAGTAGTGGCGTGTGAGGACGTGAAGCATTACATCATTCCCGCCGTCTTGATAGACGGGCGGCGAGCTTACGTGCAAGAAGGTGACTATCGTTTGAACAGGAGGGCTGCATGGGCGTTCAGCACTGCGCCCGTCTCCTGGTCCTGCCGGTGATTCGAGTTGCTTCGAATTTTGCGAAGGCTTCACCTCTTTAGAAGATGAATCCATGAACAAGTTCTCTCCTGATGTACGTGAATGCTTGATATCGGCTGGCTATGAAAATGACGAGGTCACTGCTTGTTTGGACCCTAAGCGGTGCAATTTGTATGCTGCTCTATATGCTGATTGATTGTGCATTCAGCTTGAATGACTCGAGGTCGCAAAACGACTTTCTGCGGGCAAAGTGTGTGTTACTTGCGAGGCTTGCTGATGATGGGCGTCGTGGTCGTGCCATCGATGCCGCGATCGGCGCTGTGGGGACGGATGTGACCGCGAAAACTGAAGGAGCTGAGCTTCGTTTGGACGACGTGGTTCTGCGCATTGATGGGGGCAGAGTGACTGGTATCGACGTTGCGGAGACTTGCCAATAACTCGATGCTCTGGCTTAAACGGTGGCGCAGAGTCAAAAGCCCGCTATTTGCCCCACCACCCGCTGCACCACACCACCCCAATCCCCCCGCGTCTCCTGCTGAAACAGCCGCATCTGCGGATACCAAGGCGAATCCGTGCGGCTGCGCAGCCAGCGCCAGTCGTTGCGGTAGGCCGGTAGCAGCACGCAGCAGGGGCGGCCCAGTGCGCCGGCCAGGTGGGCGGCGGCGGTGTCTACTGATACCAGCAGGTCCAGTTGCTGCAGCAGGGCGGCGGTGTCGGCGAAGCTCTGGATCTCGCCGCCCAGGTGCAGCAGCGGCTGGTCGGTGGGGGGCTGGCGGGCCTCGTCTTCGCCGGCGATTTTCTGCAGGCTGACGAAGCTGGCGCCGGGCAGTTGCCAGAGCGGTGCCAGCGTGGCCAGGCCGGGCAGGGAACGGTCGGCGTCGTTGTCGTGCCAGGCGTTGCCGCGCCAGACCAGGCCTATGCGCGGGCCGGCGCTGCGCGGCGGCAGCGCGGCATCCAGGCGCCGGGCCCAATGGGCGCTGCGGGCCGGGTTGGCCTGCAGGTAGGGCGTGTGGCTGGGGATGTTGTCCAGCGTGGTGCCGCAGAACAGGGGCAGGCTCAGCAGCGGCACCCAGTAGTCGTGCGTGGCCAGGGCGGCGGGGGCGTCGGCCAGCGCGATGACCTGGTCCGGGCCATGCACGCCGCGCAGCAGTTCCAGCAGCGGCTCGCTGCAGGCAAAGCTGAGCTGGGCGGTTTGCTGTTGGGCGCGCACTATGGCCAGGTAGCGGCAGAACTGGATCTGGTCGCCATGGCCTTGCTCGGGCCAGACCAGCAGGCGCTTGCCTTGCAGTGGCTCGCCGGCCCAGCGCGGCGTGGCGGTATGCGCGGGAAAGCCGGGCAGGGCGCCGGGCACGCGCAAGGTGTAGCGCAGTTCCACATGCGGCCAGCCCTCTTGCAGGCGGCCGAGCGACAGCAGCAACTGGCCCAGGTTGAGGCGGGCCGAGGCAAAGTCCGGCTGCAGCGCCAGCGCGGCGCGCAGGCTGGCCTCGGCCTCTGCGGTGCGGCCCAGGTCGAAGTACAGCGCGCCCAGGTTGGAGTGCGGCACCGGGTCTGTGGGCTGCAGGCGGGCGGCTTCGCGGTAATGCGTTTCGGCCTCGGCCTCTTTGCCGGGCTGCCGGGCCAGCACGCCGGCCAGGTGGTTGTGGATTTGAGCGGTGCAGGGGGCCAGCGCCAGGGCGCGGCGCTGGTGCTGCTCGGCCTCTGCGATGCGGCGGGTTTCTTCCAGCAGCAGGCCCAGGTTGGTGTGGGCGGCGGCGTCGTCAGGGGATTGCGCCAGCGCGGTGCGGTAGGCCTGCTCGGCCTCGTCGTGGCGGCGCAGGCCAGCCAGCAGCACGCCCAGGTTGACGCGGGTGCGCAGGTGCTCAGGGGCCAGCGCCAGGGCTTGGTGGTAGGCGGCCTCGGCGGCGGCGGGCTCGCCGGCCTGCATGTGCAGCAGGCCCAGGTTGCCCCAGGTGATGGCATCGGCCACGCCTTGCTGCACGGCGGTGGCGTAGCAGGCCAGGGCCTCGGCCGGCCGGCCGAGCGTAGCCAGCAGTTCGCCCAGGCGGTTGCAGCCTGCGGCGGTGGGCTGCAGCGATGCCGAGCGCTGCCAGCAGTGCACGGCGCGCTCGGCATCGCCGCACAGGCGCGCCGCCAGGCCGGCGACGCTCCAGAGCTGGGCATCATCGGGGTACTGCGCCAGGGCCGCGTCGGCCGCCGCGCGCGCGGCGGCCGGTTGGCCGGCCTCCAGCGCGTCGAGGACGGCGTTCAGGGCCTGCGTCATGTGCGTCAGGGCACGGCCCGGATGCGCTGCACCAGCGCGGTGGTGGAGTGGCCCTGGGCATAGGGCAGGGCCAGTGCGCGGCCGCGCCAACTGCGTACCAGTGCCGCCTCGGGCAGCGTGGCCATGTCGTAGTCGCCGCCCTTGACGTAGACCTCGGGCTGGATCTGGCGCAGCAGCGCAAGCGGCGCGGCTTCGTCGAACAGCACCACCAGCGATACCGCGGCCAGAGCCGCCAGCACGGCGGCGCGGTCTTGCTCGGCGACGATGGGGCGGCCCGGCGCCTTGCCCAGGCCGCGCGCCGAATGGTCGCTGTTGAGGCCCACCACCAGCGCCGCGCCCAGGGCGCGCGCCTGCCGCAGGCAATCGGTGTGGCCGCGGTGCAGCAGGTCGAACACGCCATTGGTGAAGACCAGCGGGCGCGGCAGGGCGGCCAGGTGCGGCGCCAGATCAAGCGCGGTGCAAATAGGTGCGGCTGGCGTCATGCGAACAGCTCGTCGTAGCCCACGCTGGCCGTGCCAAAGCGGCCGACCACGATGCCGCCCGCACGGTTGGCATGCGGCACGGCAGCGCGCGCCGGCAGGCCACAGGCCAGCAGCACGGCCATGACGGCGGCCACGGTGTCGCCGGCGCCGGTCACGTCGAACACCTCGCGCGCGGTGGCCGGCTGGTGCAGCGCGCCGGCGCTGTCGAACAGGCTCATGCCTTCGTCCGCGCGGGTCAGCAGCAGGGCCTGCAGGCTGTGCGCATGGCGCAGCGCCTCGGCACGTGCGGCCAGGTCGGGCTCGCTGTGCCAGGCGCCGACGACCTGCTCCAGCTCGGCCCGGTTGGGCGTGATCAGGCTGGCGCCCGCATAGCGGGCGAAATCATGGCCGCGCGGGTCTACCAGCACCGGCTTGCCGGCGGCGCGCGCCAGGGCGATCAGTGCGGGGACCTGGGCCAGCGTGCCACGGCCGTAGTCGGACAACAGCACGGCATCGTGCTGCGGCAGGGCGTGGGCAAAGGCGTGGGCCAGTCGCTCCAGCGCGGCGGCGCCGGGCTGGCCTTCGACGAAGTCGGCGCGCAGCAGTTGCTGTGCGCGGCCGATGATGCGCAGCTTGACGGTGGTGGGCAGCGCCGGCTCTTCGCAGGCGGCCCAGGCGGCGCCGCTGGCCTCGACCAGGGCGCGCAGGCGCGCGGCGGCGGCATCCGTGCCGGCCACGGTGAGCAGGGTGGCGCCCGCGCCCAGTGCCCGCACGTTGAGCACAGCGTTGGCGGCGCCGCCCGGGCGCTCTTCCTCGCGCGCCACGCGCACCACCGGCACCGGGGCCTCGCGTGAGATTTGCTCGACGCTGCCAAACCAGTAGCGGTCCAGCATGGCGTCGCCCACCACCAGCACGCGGCAGGTTTCTATCTGGCGGCGGGTGGGGGTCATGGTGCGTTCAGGCTTGTTTTGCCCAGTGCCGGATCTGGTCGATGGTGGCCGTGGCACCGCCGCAGACCACCACCAGCAGGCTGTCGAACGGCTCCAGCTCGGGCGCGCGTTCATAGACCGCGGCCAGGCTGGCGCCGCAGGCGGGTTCTACCAGCAGGCGGTGGTCGGCCAGGAAGCGTTCACAGGCGGCCAGCGCGCTGCGGTCGGACACCAGCAGGCTTTGCACCGGGCGCTCTTGCGTCCACTGCCGCGCCCGGTCGCAAACGCGCTTGGCGCCGAGTGTGGTGGCGATGCTGCTGAGCCGTTCCAGCTCGACGGCATGGCCTGCCGCCATGGCGGCATGCAGCGATGCAGCGCCATCGGTTTCTACCGCGAGGATGGGGATGTCGGCGCCGCCATTGCGCTGCAGGCCTTCGGCCACGCCCGACAGCAGGCCGCCGCCGCCAACCGACAGCACCACGGCGCCGGGCTTCAGGCCGGCGCCAAACACCTCATCGACCATCGACGCATGGCCTTGCCACAGCAAAGGGTCATCGAAGGGGTGGATGAAGGCATCGGTCGCGCCCACCATGGACTGCGCCAGCGCATTGGCCTCTTGCCACGAGGCGCCATGGACGATCACCTCGGCCTCTTCCTGGCGCAGCAGGGCTTTGGCGGTGTCGGAGGTGGTCTCGGGCACGACCACGACCACCGGGATGGACAGCTTGCGGCCGGCATAGGCCACGGCCAGCCCGGCGTTGCCGCCGGAGGACGAGACAAAGCGCTGCGCGCCGCGCTGCCGGTGGGTGTCGCAGGCCAGGCCAACGCCACGGATCTTGAAGGAGCCGGCGGGCTGCAGTGCCTCGAGCTTGAGCCAGACGGGGCGCCCGGCGGCCAGGCTCAGCGGGCGGGATTCGACGAGGGGCGTGGTGATGTGCAGGGGCATCGTGTGCGGGCTCATGCGCGTTCGATCAGTTCGATCTGGTAGCCATCAGGGTCGCGCACAAAGGCGATCACGGTGGTGCCGCCCTTCACGGGCCCGGCCTCGCGCGTGACCACGCCGCCGGCGGCCTTGATTTTTTCGCAGGCCGCGGCTACGTCGGGCACGCCCAGGGCGATGTGGCCGTAGCCCTTGCCCAGGTCGTAGGAGTCGATGCCGTAGTTGTAGGTCAGCTCGATCTCGGCATGCTCGGGGTTGCTGCCGTAGCCGACAAAGGCCAGTGAATACTTTTGTTCGGGCCGGTCGGTGGTGCGCAGCAGCTGCATGCCCATGACTTCGGTATAGAAGGTGATGGAGCGTTGCAGGTCGCCAACGCGCAGCATGGTGTGGAGGAGTCGCATGGGGGCTTTCTTCTGGGAGAGAAAAACAGCCCCGGATTGTGGCCTACCGGGTGGGCAGATCGAACACCAGGCAGGTGGTGGTCGCATGCGCATACAGCGTGCCGTCCGGCCCGGTGAGGCGGGCCTCTGCGGTGGCCAACTGGCGGCCGCAGTGGATCACCTTGCCTTCGGCGCGCACGCGCTGCACCTTGGGCGTGATGGCCTTGACCATGTTGATGCCCAGCTCGGCCGTGGTGTAGCCGCGGCCCGCCAGCATGCGGGTTTGAACGGCGCAGCCCAGGGCGGAATCCAGCAGCGTGGCAAACCAGCCGCCGTGCACCGTGCCCATGGGGTTCAGGTGCTCAAAGCGTGGCGTGCCCTGGAACAGCGCGCGGCCTTCGTCCACTTCCAGGATCAAAAAGTCGAGCGTCTTGGCCATGGGCGGGTAGGGCAGTTCGCCTTGCAGCATGGCCTGCATCTGCTGCAGGCCGGTGAGGCCGGCGATCTGCTCGGGCCGGGCCACGCCGGGGCCGACGCCGCTCTGCAGACGCTGGTTGACGGCGTCTTCCTCGGCCAGCCAGAGGACAAGGGCGGCAGCGGGATCACGTGCGGTCATGGGTCAACTTCCATAATGTTGTAGCTGCAATGATTGTAGCTACAATGGTTTGGATGAAAGCCGCCAGCCCGTCCGACACACCGCAGGGTTGCACCAACCTCAAGCTGCGCCAGCTTACCCGCCGCGTCACCCAGCGCTATGACGTCGAGGTGGGCAAGACGGGGCTCAAGACCACCCAGTATTCATTGCTGTCGAATGTGATTCGGCTGGGCCCGCTGCGCCCGGTGGACCTGGCCGCGGTCATGCGCATGACGGCATCCACGCTCAGCCGCAACCTGCAGGTGCTGGTGGCCGATGGCTATGTGCTGCTGCAGGCCGGCCCGGATGCGCGCAGCCGCCTGGTCAGTGTCACCGAGGCTGGCCGCGCCAAGCGCAGCGAGGCCCAGCGCCACTGGAAGGCCGCGCAACTGGCGCTGAATATGCAGTTGGGCGAGGACCGGGTCGTGGCGCTGCATGCGCTGCTGGACCAGGCGCTGGCCTTGCTGGCCGACGCCGACGCCGACAGCGAAGTCGCAGAAGACATCTGAATTTCCCCCACTCGAAGGACTCCCCCCGATGCGCTCCCCGCAACTCGCCGCGCGCCTGCAAGGCCGTGGCATTCACTATGGCTGGGTGGTGGCGGCCGTCACCTTCTGCACCATGCTCACCATGTCGGCGGCGCTTGGGCTGCCGGGGGCGATGATCCAGCCGCTCGGGCGCGAGTTTGGCTGGAGCACCGAGCAAATCTCATCCGCGCTGGCGCTGCGCTTTGCGCTGTTCGGCCTGATGGGGCCGTTTGCCGCGGTGCTGATGGAGCGCTTTGGCCTGCGCGCGGTGATCTGCACCGCGCTGGCCATGGTGGCCGGCGGCATGGCCTTGTCCACGCAGGTCACCGCGCTGTGGCAACTGGTGGCGCTGTGGGGCGTGATCCTGGGCCTGGGCACCGGCATGACGGCGCTGGTGCTGGGTGCGGTGGTGGCCAACCGCTGGTTTGTGGCACGGCGCGGGCTGGTGGTGGGCTTGCTCACCGCCAGTTCGGCCACCGGGCAACTGCTGTTCTTGCCCTTTGGCGCCTGGATGATCGAGCACTGGGGCTGGCGCTCGGCCGTGCTGCCGGTGGTGCTGGGCTGCGCGCTGGTGGCCGGGCTGGCCTTCTTGCTGATACGCAACCGCCCGGCCGACGTGGGGCTGCGGCCCTTCGGCGAGGCGGCCGACGCGCCGCAGGCACCCGCCGTGGCGGCGGTGCCCATGACCTTCGCCACGCCATTTAAAGTGCTGCGCGAGGCCTCGCGCAGCCGCACCTTTTGGGTGCTGTTTGGCACCTTCTTCATCTGCGGGCTGTCTACCAATGGCCTGGTGCAGACGCATTTCATCTCGCTCTGCGGCGACAACGGCATGTCTGCGGTGCCGGCGGCTTCGGTGCTGGCGATGATGGGGGCGTTTGACCTGATCGGCACCATAGGCTCTGGCTGGCTGTCGGACCGCTATGACAACCGCAAGCTGCTGTTCTGGTACTACGGGCTGCGCGGTTTGTCGCTGCTGTGGCTGCCGTATTCAGAATTCACCTTCTATGGCCTGGGCCTGTTCGCCATGTTCTACGGGCTGGACTGGATCGCCACCGTGCCGCCCACCGTGAAGCTGGCCGGTGCCGCCTTTGGCCCGCAGAAGGTGGGCTTGGTGTTTGGCTGGATTTTTGCGGCGCATCAGATCGGCGCGGCCACGGCGGCCTGGGGCGCGGGCCTGACCCGCACGCTGCTGCTGACCTATACGCCGGCGTTGTTTGCTGCCGGCCTAGCCTGCCTGCTGGCGGCAGCGACGGTGTTCTTGATTCGCCGGCCACCGCCGCGCGCCTGAGGCAAGCATGACTACCACCGCGTTTGATTCGCGCACCCGCGCGTTGCTCGAAGGCCCGATCCTGCCCACGCTGCTGCGCATGGCCTGGCCCAACGTGCTGGTGATGGCGGCGCAGGCCGGCGCCGGCCTGATCGAGACCTGGTTCATCGGCCGGCTGGGCACCGACGCGCTGGCCGGCATGGCGCTGGCGTTCCCTACCGTGATGCTGATGCAGATGGTGTCGGGCGGCGCGATTGGCGGCGGCATTGCCTCGGCCATCGCGCGGGCGCTGGGCGCGCGGCGGCGCGACGATGCCAATGCGCTGGTGCTGCACTCGGTGGTGATCGCCATCGGCTTTGGCCTGCTGTTCACGCTGGTGATGGTGTTGGGTGGGCGCGCGCTGTATGCGCGCATGGGCGGCAGCGGCGCCTCGCTGGAGGCGGCGCTGATCTACTCGCACTGGGTGTTTGGCGGCGCGGTGCTGGTGTGGCTGTTCAACTCGCTGGCGGCGGTGATCCGTGGCACCGGCAACATGGGCTTGCCCGCAGCCGTTACCTGCGTGGGCGTGGTGGCGCTGCTGCCGCTGTCGCCCCTGCTGATCTTTGGCTGGGGGCCGCTGCCGGGCCTGGGCATTGCGGGTGGCGCGCTGGCGCTGCTGCTGTACTACGCCGTGGGCACTGCGGTGCTGGCGGCCTACCTGTGGCGCGGGCGCTCGCCGCTGCGGCCTTCTTGGGCGATGGCGCAACTGCGCCGGCCGCTGTTTGCCGACATCCTGCGCGTGGGCCTGCTGGCGGCCTTGTCGGCGGTGTCCACCAACCTGGCGATAGGCGTGGCAACGGCGCTGGTCGGGCGCTTCGGGCCGGCCGCCATCGCCGGCTATGGCACGGCGGCGCGGCTGGAATATCTGCTGGTGCCGCTGGTGTTTGGCCTGGGCGCGCCGCTGGTGGCCATGGTCGGCACCTGCATGGGCGCGGGGCTGCGCGAGCGGGCGCTGCGTGCCGCCTGGATGGGCGCGGCGATGGCCGCCGGCCTGACCGAGGCCGTCGGCCTGGCCGCCGCCATCTGGCCGCGCCAGTGGCTGGGCCTGTTCGGCAGCGATCCGGCCATGTTGGAGGCCGGCGCGCAGTACCTGCGCCTGGTCGGGCCGACCTATGGCTTCTTCGGCCTGGGGCTGGCCTTGTACTTTGCCTCGCAGGGCGCGGGCCGGCTGCGCTGGCCGGTGATTGGCAACCTGCTGCGGCTGGCCGTGGCGGCCGGTGGCGGCATCTGGGTGCTGCAGGCCGGCGGCGGGTTGGGCGGCGTCTTTGCGGTGCAGGGCCTGGCGCTGCTGCTGTATGGGCTGTGCATTGCCTCGGCGATTGCCGGCGGCGCCTGGTTTGGCCGCGTCGGCTGGCCGCGCAGCACCAGCGGATTGCTGCGGCGGCTTGAGGCGGCTTGATTGTGTGCTATGTAAAATATAGCTATATGCCCAGGCCTGGCCTGGGCTAGAGGCCTATTTCATTCAAAAATCAAGGCTTGGCTCGCTGCAATAGCGAGAACAGGCCCATGCCGGCCAGCATCGCCAGCACAAACAGCCAGGCCTGCGCATGGCCCGCTGCGGCACTGACCAGCGCCGGGCCGGGGCAGAAGCCGGCCAGGCCCCAGCCCGCGCCAAAGGCCAGGCCGCCCAGCACCAGCCGGCGGTCGATGTGGCGGCTGCTGGGCACCTGCAGCGGCGCGCCCAGCAGGCTGCGCGGCCGGCGCCGGGCCCAGGCAAAGGCGGGTGCGGCGACCGCGATGGCGCCCAGCATCACCAGCGCCAGCGAAGGGTCCCAGTGGCCGGCCAGGTCCAGAAAGCCCAGTACCTTGGCCGGATCGGTCATGCCCGACAGCAGCAGGCCCAGGCCAAACACCAGGCCAGCGAGCAGTGCGGCCAGCAACGGAGCGGTTTTGCGCATGTTCAGGCTCCCAGCAAGTGGCGAACAAGGTAGACCGTGGCAAAGCCCGCCGCCATGAAAGCAGCAGTGGCCACCAGCGAGCGCGGCGACCCGCGCGACAGCCCGCACACCCCGTGCCCGCTGGTGCAGCCAGCGCCGTAGCGCGTGCCCAGTCCCACCAGCAGCCCGGCCGCGATGAGCGTGGGCGTGCCCGCCGCTATATGCGGCAGTGGCAGTGCGCCAAACGCATGCCACAGCGGCACGGCCAGCAGCAGCCCGGCCACGAACAGCACGCGCCACAGCCGATCGCCCGCAACGCTGCGGCCCAGCAAGCCGCCGACGATGCCGCTGATGCCCGCGATGCGGCCATTGAGCAGCAGCAGGAGCGCGGCGGCCAGCCCGATCAGTGCGCCACCAGCGAGCGATGCCCAGGGGGTGAAGTGTTGCCAGTCGATGTTCATGCTGGGGTGTCCGGTGCAGAGTGTTGGGCATGGCCGCAAAGGCTGGCGTGCAGGGCTTGCATCACCGCCAGTACCTCGGCGCTGGCCAGGCGGTAGTAGATGAATTTGCCTTCGCGCCGCGTCTCTACCAGGCCTTCGTCGCGCAGCACGCCCAACTGCTGCGACAGCGTGGGCTGGACCACGCCGGTGTGGGCCAGCAGCTCGCCGACATTGCGCTCGCCCTCGGCCAGTTGGCACAGCAACAGCAGCCGGTCTTCATTGGCCATGGCCTTGAGCAGCGCGCAGGCGCGCCCGGCCGAGGCACGCAGCAGCGCCATGGCTTCAGGGGATAGGGGGGCGTCACCAGAGGCGGTGGTTGGGGCGGCGTTCATGTTTCATTATATTAATTTATATAATGTGTTTTTGCCAACCGACTTGCGAGAGCCTGCATGCACGCGCCTTCCAATCCCCAGGTCCAGGCCTTCTTCGACCCTGCCACCTCGACCGTCACCTATGTGCTGTTCGAGGGCGAGGGCAGCGCCTGCGCCATCATCGACTCGGTGCTGGACTACGACGCGGCGGCCGGCCGGGTGTCCACCGCCTCGGCGGACCGGGTTGCGGCCTTTGTGCGTGCGCACGGCCTGCAAGTGCAGTGGCTGCTGGAGACGCATGCGCATGCAGACCACCTCTCGGCGGCGGCCTATCTGCGCAAGCAGGTGGGCGGCACCATCGCCATTGGCGAGGCGATCCGCACGGTGCAGGGCGTGTTCCAGAAGCTGTTCCACCTGGGTGCGGAGTTTTGCCTGGATGGCTCGCAGTTCGGGCATTTGTTTGCGCCGGGCGAGTCGTTTCAGGTGGGCCGCCTGCGCATGCGCGCGCTGCATGTGCCGGGCCACACACCGGCGGACATGGCCTATGTGCTGGAAGACCAGGCCGGCACGGCGCAACTGGCCTTTGTGGGTGACACGCTGTTCATGCCGGACGTGGGCAGTGCGCGCTGCGACTTTCCGGGTGGGGATGCGCGCGTGCTTTATGGCTCGGTCCAGCAACTGCTGGCGCTGCCGCCGGCCACCCGGCTTTTCATGTGCCACGACTACCCACCGGGCGACCGCGCGCCGCGCTGGCAGACCACCGTGGCCGAGCAGCGGGCCGGCAACATCCACCTGCACGACGGCGTCGATGAGGCGCAGTTCGTTGCCATGCGTGAACAGCGTGACGCCACGCTGGGGATGCCGGCCCTGATCCTGCCGGCGATCCAGATCAACATCCGCGCCGGTGAGCTGCCACCGCCGGAAGACAACGGCGTGCGCTATCTGAAGATTCCCCTGGGCGTCTTCTGATTTTTAGTAACTACTCAGGTTCCCATACCGTTCGGGCTGAGAAGGCGTGAAAAAATCAACTCCCATGCGCCAACAGGCGGCTTGAAGGCCGCGGTGGCCAATTGAACGGGGCTGCGGCGAGCTCCTGGCCTCTCGGAGGTCCCAGAGCGCCCAGCCGCAGTCTTGGGGCCTTGTGGAGGCTGCAGGGCGAGCCCGCAAGCGCGCTCAGTTCACCCCCCGAGCGCAAACCCCAGCGAGCGCATGCGCATCAAGTTATGCGCCAGCGCGTGCCACAGCAGCACCGCGCGTGCCTTCAACTTGCCGCACACATTCAGGCGGTACAAGCCCCGTCGCCTGAGCTGCGCATTGGCGCATTCGATACTTGCGGCGCGGCGCCTGTAGAGCTTCTGGCCCTCGTCACTGGCCATGAACGCGCGCCACTGCGCAATCAACGGTGAGTCACTGGCCTTGGGGCTGAGCGGATCGAAGCCAGGTTTGCGGCTGCGCGAGGGCGGCACCACCGGCTGCGTGCCGCGACGGCTGAGTTCCTCGAGTGCGTCGTACTGGGGGTAGCCACCATCGGCCAGCCAGTGCGTGGGCGTGCGGCCGTAGCGCTGCTCGATCTGGCGATGCATGGGCGCCATCTCATGCATATCGCTGCCCGCGCAGACCACCGCGATACCGGCGATCAACTGCGTGGCCTCGTCCACCAGCACCTGCGCGTTGTAGGCCGGACGGAATCCTCCGTCGGCCATCTTCATCACCCGGGCGTCTGCATCCGTGGTGCTGACCCGCTTGGGCGCGCCTGCGCTGGACTTCGGCTGCGCCTCGCCGCTGGCGGGGCGTGGCTCGGCAGGTGGGGCGTCGGGTTCGGGCAGGGCGCTGGGAGCATCCCCGGCGGGGCTATCACCTACTGGGGCCTGGCCAGACTTGCCTCGCCTGGCACGCGCACTGGCCTTGTTCTTGATCTTGTCGAGTGCGCCCCGCTCGATCTCGCCGAAGGTCTGCAGTGCCCGGGCCAGGCGCTCCTCGCGCTCCCGTGCGGCGCGTTCGCGCGCGGCGGCCTTGCGCCGCGTGCTGGCGCCCGCATCGGCCTCGAGTTCGCTCTTGAGGGCGTTGACCTGGGCGAGCGCCAAGGCATGCAGCTCGCCCAGGCGCTCCTTGCGCCGGAAGCTCGAGGCCTTGGCGTGGGCGCGAACGCGCAGGCCGTCCTGGGCGACTACGTCGAGCGTGACCAGCTTGCGCTCCATGAGCGCGGCGATGCTGCGGGTGAGTTGCGCATCGAGCCACTCGGTGTTGGCTGTGCGAAAGCTCGCCAGCGTGTGGTAGTTGACCCCGACGCCACCGCAGAGCCAGCGGTAGATGTCGTCGCGCTCGCACAGCCGGTCGATCTCGCGGGCCGAGCCCACGCCCTCGACGGTGGCCCACAGCCACAGCGCCATGAGGATGGCCGGATCGATGGCGGGTGCGCCGGCCGAGCCTTGCACCGACTTGACCTGGGCGTAGAGCGGCGCGAGGTCCAGCGCCTGCACAAAAGCCCAGACGCTGCGCGCGGGATGGTCTGCCGCGACAAGGGCATCGAGGTCGCAGGGGCGTAGCTCGATCTGCTGGCGATCGGCGTGCAGCAGGCGTGGTGTGCCTGCTGTGTGCGCCGGCTTTGCTGGCCGTGGCGTTGCAACTACGGCGCCATCTGCGGGCGCTTCGTGGAACAGGGCCGCTTGTTCGGATGTCTTGGGGGCGTTGCTTGCGTTGGCCATTCGCTATCAACGCACGGGGGCGGATATTCGTTCACACCTTCTGAGCTTGTCGAAGCCCTGCCACGCATCACCAAGCCCTTCGACAGGCTCAGGGCGAACGGGGGTGAGTAGTTACGATTTTTAGAAGAAAAGTGCCTCTAGCCCAGGTGCCGCCTGGGCTTATAGCTATCTTTTTTGTAGTTTGAGCCCAGCCACCATCAACGCAGCGCCGTCAGCACCTGGTCCAGCTTGCCCACCAGCTCATCCGCATGGGCGCGGGCAAACACCAGCGGCGGCCGGATCTTCAGTGTGTTGGCGTGTTCGCCGGTGGCGCCCAGCAGCACCTGCTGCCGGCGCATGCCGTTGACGACCTGCGCGGCCAGGGCGGTGGCCGGGGTTTTGGCGGCGCGGTCGGTGACCAGTTCCAGCCCCACGAACAGGCCGGCACCGCGCACGTCGCCAATGGCCTCGTGGCGCTGGGCCAGGGCTTGCAGTTGCGTGCGCAGGTACTGGCCCACCTCCAGCGCATTGCGCTGCAGGCCTTGGCCCTGGATCACGTCGAGCACGGCCGTGGCCGCGGCCATGGATACCGGGTTGCCGCCAAAGGTATTGAAGTAGCGGCACTCCTGGCCGAATGTGGCCAGCACTTCAGGCCGCACCGCCAGGCCCGCTACCGGGTGGCCGTTGCCCATGGGCTTGCCCATGGTGACGATGTCGGGCACCACGCCGTGGTTCATGAAACCCCAGAAGGCCTCGCCCGTGCGGCCAAAGCCGGGCTGGACCTCGTCCGCGATGAACAGGCCACCGGCCTCGCGGATGGCGTTGGCGGCCTCTTGCAGGAAGCCGGCGGGCGCGGTGCAGACGCCGTCGCTGGAGAACACCGTATCCACCAGCAGCGCGGCGGGCGCAATGCCCTGGGCCTGCAGGTCGGCGATGGCGGCGCGCACGCCGGCGGCAAAGACGCTGCCCAGTTGATCGGGCGCGCAGCGGTAGCTGTCGGGTGCGGGCACGGTGCGCACGTGTTCGCCCAACTGCACGAAGCGGCCGAGCGAGGGCGATGCCTCGGCAATCGACGAAGTCACGCCGTGGTAGGCGAACCGGGTCACGATCAGGCCGCGCCCTTTGGTGTGGGCACGCGCGATGCGCATGGCCAAGTCATTGGCCTCGCTGCCGGTGCAGGTGAAGATGGTGTGGCCCAGCGCGGGTGGCAGCGTGGCCAGCAGGCGCTCGGCGTAGTCCAGCACGCTTTCGTGCAGGTAGCGGGTATGGGTGTTGAGCGTGGCCGCCTGCTGCGCCATGGCCTGCACCACCTGCGGGTGCGAGTGGCCAACGCAGGCAACGTTGTTGTAGGCGTCCAGGTAGCGCTGGCCGTCGGCGTCGTACAGCCAGACGCCTTCGCCGCGCACCAGGTGCAGCGGCTCTTCATAGAACAGCCGGTAGGCCGGGCCCAGCAGGCGGGCGCGGCGGGCAAGAAGCTCAGGGGTGGTGGTCATATCAGGCTTGGGGGCAGGCCGCAAACAATGCGTCGCGGGCTTGTGTGTCAGTGATGGCATCGCAGGCCTGCAGCCGCGCCCAGGACACGGCGTTGTTGCGCAGCAGGTAGGCGGCGTTGTCGGGCTGGCGGGCGGCGCGCCAGCCGCTGATGGCGACCACCATGGCCAGGCGCGCACGCACCAGGTCCAGCAGCACATCGAGCTCGGCCGGCTGCAGCGGCAGCACCGCGTGGTAGGCGCCGGCAAAGGCGGCGATGGTGGCCAGCGCGTCGCCTTGCTCGTCGAGCTGATAAGAGGCGGCCACGGCCAGGTCGTTGACCATGGGTGCCTCGACCATGTCGCCAAAGTCGAGGATGCCGGCCACCTGCTGCGGCGCGGCCGGGTCGACCAGCAGGTTGTAGATGTTGAAGTCGTTGTGGATGGGCTGGCGGCGCAACGTGGCCAGCCGGGGCAGGGCGTGCTGCTCGAAGCGGTCCAGGGCGCGGCCGGCCAGCGCGCGGCGATGGGCGTCTGGCACATGGGCCAGCAGGCCGCGCACGCGGTGGGCGCGCTGGATGTCCCAGGGCAGCTCCAGCGCGCCGGCCGGGTGCTTGAGGCCCGCCAGTGCGCGGTCCAGCCGGGCCAGCATGCTGCCCACACTGGCGCGCTGCGCGGCCGAGCGCGGCGCCTGCGGCATGGGCAGGCCTTCCAGGTAGCTGAACAGCCGCACCACGCGCGCGGCACCGTCGGGCGCCTGGGCGATGAAGGAGTGCGCGCCGCCGAGCGTAGGCAGCAGCCGCTGCACCGGCAGGCCGGGGTCGGTGGCGGCGATGTGCAGCAGCGCCTGGGTCTGGAAGTCGGCCACCAGCGGCGACTCAATGGGGTGCGACACCTTCAGCATGCGGCGCCCGGTGGGCTCGCTGAGCAGGAAGTTGGCATCGCGCTCACCCGTGAGCGCACTCAGGTCGCCGGCCAGGCCGTAGTGTTCTTGCAGCAGCGCGGCAGCCCAGGCGGCGGGCACGGGGGCGGCGGGCGCGCTCAGCACGGCCGCTTCGGGCAGATCATTCATGCGGCCGCCGCAAAGCCACTCAAGGCGCTGGCCAGGTTGGGGCCCAGGTCATCCGACAGGTAGCCGCCTTCCTGCACCAGCACGGTGGGCAGGCCGAGCCGGGCGATCTCGGCGGTGATGCGGGCAAAGCCTTCGGTGGTGACGGCCAGCGCGCGGTAGGGGTCGTGCTCATGCGCGTCCAGGCCCAGTGCCACCACCAGCGCGCCGGGGGCATAGGCGCGGATGTCGGTGCAGGCGCGCTTCAGCTCGGCCAGGTAGGCATCGGTGTCGGTGCCGCGTGCCAGCGGGCGGTTGATGTTGTAGCCCAGGCCATCGCCTTCGCCGCGCTCGTGCGCGTGGCCGGTGAAGAAGGGCGTGCAGAAATGCGGGTCGCCGTGCAGCGAGATGGTGAGCACATCATTGCGGCGCCAGAACACGCCCTGCGTGCCGTTGCCGTGGTGCACATCCACATCCAGTATGGCCACGCGCGCATGGCGCTGGCGCAGGTGCTGCGCGGCAATGGCGGCGTTGTTCAGGTAGCAAAAGCCATTGGCGCGATCTGCATAGGTGTGGTGGCCCGGCGGGCGGCACAGGGCGTAGCTGACGCGCTCGCCCTCCAGCACCAGTTGCGCCGCATGCGTGGCCACGTGCGCCGATTGCGTGGCGGCATGCCAGGTGTTGCGGCCGATGCTGCAGGCGGTGTCGCCCATGTGGTAGCCGGCCTGGCCCACCAGGCTGTCGGGGTAGGTGAAGGGCTGGCCGGGGAAGGGGTGGATGTTGGGCATCACCTCTTCTGACGGGTCGTCCAACTGCTGCCAGCGCTCCCAGGCGGTTTCCAGAAAGTGCAGGTACTGCGGCGTGTGGATGGCCGCGCGCGGGCCGGGGCCGTGGTCGTCCGGCGCCACGATGTCGTGGCCCTGCGCGCGTGCGGCGGCCAGCAGGCGCCAGGCGCGCTCGGGCTGCTCGTTGCTGCGCTTCATGCGCCCGCGCACGATGAACTGCTGCGGGTCGTGGTCCTGGTGCTGATCGCTGTAGACGACTTTCATGGGCTGCGTGTGTGTTGTGAGGATGGGGTTCAGTACTGCGGCTCGACCGTCCAGCTGATCGGGATCTCGGCCACGCTGGCGGAGGCGGGCAGCTCCAGCGCCATGCGGGCGATGCGTGCCACGTCTTGCGGCTGGGTGACTTGCTGGCGCTGCCCGGGCGCCAGCGCCGCCGCCATGTCTGTGGCGACAAAGCCCGGACACAGCGCGGTGCAGCGCACCCGGCTGTCGGCACCGCAATGGCGGATGCCGTGGGCCAGCGCCAGCACGGCGGATTTGCTGAGCGCATACAGCGATGCATCGGCGGCGCGCACCCGCTTGGCGGCGAGCGATGCCATGACCAGCACCTTGCTCTCGCCGGCCGCCACCAGGTGCGGCCAGGCCTTGCGGGTAAGGCGCAGCGGTGACTTGACGTTGACTTCCAGCAGCCGGTCGACCTCTGCGTCGTCCGCGTCAATGACCGAGCGGGTACTGAGGATGCCGGCGTTGTGCACCAGTGCGTCGATGCGGCCAAAGTCCGCCGCGGTGGCGGCCACCCAGTCAGTCTCGCTCTGCGGGTCTTGTGCGTTGAAGTGGTAGCGCCGCAGCTGGCTGGGCGCGTAGCCGGCAAAAGCATCGGTGCTGCTGCGCGCGCCAATGCTCACGCGCCAGCCATGGTCCAGCAGCTCGCGGGCAATGGCCAGGCCAATGCCGCGGTTGCCGCCGCTGACCATGGCGACCTTGGCTGGTGTGGGCAGCGCACTGGTATCCATGGCTACAAAAACAGGCCGCGTGCGTGGGCCTTGGCGTCTTCCAGGTGAAAGCGCAGCGCATGCTGGGCGGCGGCCACGTCGCGCTGTGCCAGCGCCTGGGCAATGGGGCGGTGGGTTTCGGCCAGCGCCTTCAGGTCGCCGTAGCTGTCTTCACTGAGCGCGAGGAACATCCGCACCTCGGTCTGCATGTTGTCGAACAGGCGCTGCAGGTACTCGTTGCCCGAAAGCTCACTGATGGTCGAGTGAAAGGCCAGGTCCATGGCCACGCGCTCGGCGGGCGCCAGCGCCTCGGCCTGCGCCACCATCTCGTCCACCAACACATCGAGGTGGGCCAGCTGGGCGTCGGTGGCGTGCTGGCAGGCCAGCGCCGCGCTCATCAGCTCTAGGTTGATGCGTACCTCGTACAGGTCATCCACCTGCTTGACGGACACCGTGCGCACCGCAAAGCCGTGGCGCGGGCGGGATACCAGCAGGCCCAGGCTCTCTAGCCGGCGCGCGGCCTCGCGCACGGGGGCGCGGCTCACGCCCATCTGGCGCGCCAGCTCGGCCTCGACAATGCGCTCGCCGGGGGCGAGGCGGCCGGCCAGAATGGCCTGTTGCAGCTGGGCCTCGATCACACCGACCAGGTCGGGGACCTGGATGGACGCGAAGGCGGGCGAATGGGCTTCGTCGATCGGGCCGAACACCGGTGTTGATATGGTTTTTGGTCGGGGCATGTTGGGTCCTTGTCTCTGGGCGGTTCAGGCCGGGCGGCGTGCGCGTGCCAGGTAGACGCCTGCCACCGCGATCAGTGCCATGCCGGCCAGGGCCAGGCCGTCTGGCGGCCGCTGGAACCACAGGGTGCTGATCAGCACGGCCAGCATCAGTTGTACATAGTTGAGCGGCGCGAGCGTAGCAGCGCCCACGCGGCGAAACGCCGCAAGCAGCATCAGTTGCGCAACGCCACTGCAAGCACCACCGGCGATCAGCATCAGCATTTGCGGCCAGGGTGGCAGCGCCACATGGGGCATGAAGACGGCGGGCAGGTTGGTTACCACCAGGCAGACCAGCGCCATGTGGGCGAACTGCACCGGCGCAGGCACCAGGCCCGACAGCCGGCGCGTGAGCACCTGGAACATCGCATAGCAGACGGCCGACACCGCCATCAGCAGCGTGCCCACCAGCGGCAGGCTGCCGCCCGGACGCACGATGAGCAGCATGCCCGCAAAGCCCAGCATCACCGCCGTCCACTGGATGCGGCCCACCCGCTCGCCCAGCAGCCAGGGCGAGACGGCCACCATGACCAGCGGCGCGGTGAAGTAGATGGCGGTGGCCTCGGCCAGCGGCATGCTCACCAGCGCGGTCATGAAACAGGTGGCGACGATGGCCAGCATCAGGCTGCGCAGGGTCAGCAGCTTTTGGTGCGGCTGGCGCCAGAGGCGCATGTCGTGTGTGCGGCCATGGCGCAGCAGCAGTACCAGCGCCATGGCGCTGATTGCCACGTAGCGGCCCAGGTTGACGACCGTGGGCGGGTAGCTTGCCACCATCTGCTTGGCAAAGGCGTCGTAGCAGGCAAAGGCCACCAGCGCGCCCAGGAACAGGGCGATGCCGTGCCGCTGGCTGGCACGTGCGGCTGGAAGAGCGCCGACTGCAGTCGCGCTGCTCAAGCAATAGCTCCGGCGTGGGTCAGCAGGGCGCCCAAAAGCACGTTGGCACCGGCTTCGAGGTGGCGCGGGTCGGCGTCTTCGATCTCGTTGTGGCTGATGCCGTCTTTGCACGGCACGAAGATCATCGCCGTGGGCACCTGGCGCGCCATGTAGACCGCGTCATGGCCGGCGCCGGTGATGATGTCGCGCTGGCTGTAGCCGCGCGCCACGGCCTGCTGGCGCACGGCATCCACCATGTCGGCGGCAAAGGGCGTGGGCGGGAACTCTTGCACATCCACCACCTTCACGTCCATTGCGTGGCCGGTGGTGCTGCCGTCGGCAAGTGCGGCGGCAGCCTGGCGAAAACGCTGCTCCATCAGGTCGAGGCGGGCCGCATCCTGGTGGCGCAGGTCTACGGTGAAGGTGACCTGCCCGGGGATCACGTTGCGCGAGTTGGGGTGCACGCCGACCGTGCCAACCGTGCCGCGCCCGTGCGGTGCAAAGTCTGGGTCATTGGCAATGTCCACCACGGCCTGCATCAGGTGCGTGGCGGCATAGAGCGCGTCGCGGCGCAGGGCCATGGGCGTGGGGCCGGCGTGGGCCTCCATGCCGGTCACGGTCACGTCGTACCAGCGCAGGCCGAGCGAGCCGGTGACCACGCCAATGACGGTGTCTTCGGCCTCCAGGATCGGGCCTTGCTCGATATGCGCCTCGAAGTAGCGGCCCGGCCGCACCGTGCCTATGGGCGCCGTGCCCGCATAGCCGATGGCGGCCAGCTCGTTGCGCACCGACATGCCTTGCGCATCGACCGCTGACAGCGCCGTTTCCAGCGGGAAGACGCCGCAGTGCACGCCCGAGCCCATCATCACCGGCACGAAGCGCGTGCCTTCTTCATTGGTCCAGATCACCAGCGCCAGCGGCGCCTCGGTTTCTATGCCGTGCTCTTGCAGCGTGCGCATGACTTCCAGCCCGGCCAGCACGCCAAAGCAGCCGTCGAACTTACCGCCGGTGGGCTGCGTGTCGATATGGCTGCCGGTGGCCACCGGGGCCAGGGCCGGGTTGCGCCCGGGGCGCACGCCGAAGATGTTGCCGACCGCATCGACCGTGATCTGCAGGCCGGCGGCGCGCATCCAGCCCACCACCAGGTCGCGGCCCTGGCCGTCGAGTGCCGACAGCGCGAGCCGGCAGTTGCCGCCCTTGGGCGTGGCGCCGACCTGGGCCAGTGCCATCAGCGAGTCCCACAGACGGCCGCCGTTGATGTTCAAGGTTTGCTTCATTGCTTGAGTCCAAACCTTAGCCGTGCAGGCCCTGCAGGAAGGCCGTGAGGCCGGGGCCGATGGCCTCGACCATGTAGCCGCCTTCTTGCACCACCACGGTGGGCAGGCCGAGTTGGCGCACGCGCTCGCCCACGGCGCGGTAGGCGTCGAAGTCGAGCTTGAGCACGCTGATCGGGTCGTCCTTGTAGGTGTCGAAGCCCAGCGGCAGCACCAGCGCCTTGGGCGCGAAGTCGCGCAGCGCAGCGCAGGCCTGGTCAACGGCGGCCATGAACTCGGCATTGCCGCTGCCATGCGCCAGCGGCAGGTTCAGGTTGCAGCCCAGGCCCGCACCGTGGCCGCGCTCGTGCGGGTAGCCGGTATAGAAGGGGTAGTAGTTGGCCGTTTCGGCGTGGGTAGATACCGTCATCACGTCGGCGCTGTCGTAGAAGATTTGCTGCGTGCCGTCGCCATGGTGGGCGTCCACGTCCAGCACGGCAACCCGGCCAAAGGTCTGCAGCAGGCGCGCTGCAGCCGTGGCGCTGTTGTTGACGTAGCAAAAGCCGCCCGCGCGGTCACGGTGCGCATGGTGGCCCGAGGGGCGGCACAGCGCATAGGCGGCCGCTGCGCCAGCGCACACGGCATCGGCCGCAGCTACCGCGCTGTGGGCCGAGCGCAGCACGGCGCGCCAGGTTTGCGGCCCGATGGGGCAAGACAGATCGCTGAGGTAATAGCCCGTTTGCGCCACGACTGAGGGCGAAGGGCAGGGCGCGCGCTGCACTCCCTGCTGGCCGCTGTAATAGGGCGACAGATTGGGCAGCACCTCGATGCCCGGCTCCAGCCCCTGCTGGCCCAGCGTCTGCCAGCGGGCGTAGGCGTGCTCCAGGTAGTCGAGGTAGTCGCTGCTGTGCACCTGCTCCAGCGGCGCGCGGCCGTACTCGGGTGGTGCCGATACCGGAATGCCCAGGGCCTCTAGTGCGCTTTGCAGCGCCTCGGCACGCGCGGGCAGGTCGGTGGGCTTGCGGATGCGCCCCAGGCGCATGAACTGCTGCGGTGTGTGCAGCAACTGCTCGGGGGAGAAGAAGGCCTGCATGCTCAGACCTCGGCGGTGAACAGCTCCAGCGCGCGGGTCAGGCGCTGGAACATCTCGTCAAGTTCGGTGCTGGTGATGATCAGCGGCGGGCACAGCGCGATGGTGTCACCCATGGCGCGCACGATCAGGCCTTGTTGCAGCGCCAGCTCGGCCACGCGCGGGCCGGCCTTGACGGTGGTGGCGAAGGGCTGCTTGCTGGCCTTGTCGGCGACAAGCTCCAGCGCCCCGATCAGGCCCACGCCGCGCGCCTCGCCCACCAGCGGGTGCTGTGCGTAGTGGCGCAGTGCCGCCTGGAACTGCGGCGTCAGCGCCTGGGTGTGGGCAATGATGCCCTCGTCCTCGTAGACCTTGAGGTTCTCCAGCGCGATGGCCGAGGCCACCGGGTGGCCAGAGTAGGTATAGCCGTGGCCGAAGGTGCCGATCTTGCCGCTGTTGGCGGCCAGCGCCGCATGCACCTGCGCCGACACCATGACGGCAGAGATCGGCACGTAGCCCGACGACAGCGCCTTGGCGCAGGTCAGGATGTCGGGCTGCATGCCGTAGGTGGTCGAGCCAAACATGTTGCCGGTGCGGCCAAAGCCGCAGATCACCTCGTCGGCCACCAGCAGCACCTCGTACTTGCGCAGCACGGCCTGCACCTTCTCGAAGTAGGTCTCTGGCGGCACCAGCACGCCGCCCGCACCCATGACCGGCTCGGCAAAGAAGGCCGCCACGGTGTCGGGGCCTTCGGCCAGGATGCGCTGCTCCAGTGCGTTGGCCAGGCGGGTGGCAAAGTCGGCCTCGCTCTCGCCGGGCTGGCCGTAGCGGTAGTGGTGCGGGCAGTCGACATGCAGGATGCGGTCTATCGGCAGGTCGAAGTCGGTGTGGTTGGCCGCCAGGCCGCTCAGGCTGGCGGCGGCCACGGTCACGCCGTGGTAGGCCTTTTGCCGCGCGATGATCTTCTTCTTGCCCGGCTTGCCGATGGCGTTGTGGTAGTACCAGACCATCTTCACCGCCGTGTCGTTGGCCTCGGAGCCCGAGTTGGCAAAGAACACGCGCGCCATCGGTACCGGTGCGATGGACAGCAGCTTTTCCGACAGCTCCGCCACGGCCGGGTTGGTGCGGTGGTTGAAGGTGTGGTAGTAGGGCAGCGTCTGCAGCGCCTTGGTGCCGGCCGCGACCAGGCGCGGGTGGCTGAAGCCCAGCGCGCTGCACCACAGGCCCGACATGCCTTCTATATAGCGGCGGCCCTGCTCGTCCTCTACATGGATGCCGTCGCCGCGCGTGATGACCAGCGGCCCGACCTGCCCGTGGGCGGCCAGGTTGGTGAAGGGGTGCAGGTGGGCGGCAATGTCCTTGGCCGCGAGAGGGGTGGGTGCGCTCATGGTGGTTCTTGTTGCAGAGTCTGTTGTCATGGATGAGGGAAGGTGTCTCTCAGTTTTTCATGGCGCTGTGTGTCACCCGCAGCGCATGAAACCGAAAGGCCCAGAGGGCCGCGGAGCAGGCCATGCGCGGACATCCGCGGAACCGGCTTTGCCGGGCCGCAGGATGTGTCCCCTCGCAGGGGGGGAGGCGAAGACACGAAGTGCGTAGCCTGGGGGTGTTTCATCAGTAGCCCCGTGTCAGGTCCACGGCCACGGCCGCAGCCCGGCCGCTGCGGATCTGCAGCAGGTTGTCGTGGGTCTGGCGCGCAATGACCGAGGGGTGCGTGCGCGTGGCGATATGCGGCGTGACGAGGATGCGCGGGTCTTGCCAGAAGGGGTGATCGGCCGGCAGCGGCTCTTGCGTCAGCGCATCGAGCGTGGCGGCGCCCAGCGTGCCATCGGCCAGGGCCTGCAGCAGATCGGCCTCGACCAGATGCGCGCCACGGCCCACGTTGATAAGGTGCGCGCCGCGTGGCAACTGCGCAAACAGCTCGGTGCACAGGAAGCCGCGGGTTTCTTCGGTCAGCGGCAGCAGGCAGACCAGGGTGTCGCAGCCCGCCAGGAACGCGGCCCGGCCAGCGTCGCCGTGGAAGGATTCGACGCCTGCGGGCAGCTCGGTTTTGGGGCTGCGGCTCCAGCCGCGCACGCTGTAGCCAAGGGTTTGCAGCGCGCGAGCGCAGGCCAGGCCCAGCGTGCCCAGGCCGGCAATGCCGACGCGGTGCAGGCGCGGCGGCACCACGGGTTGCTCTTGCCAGCGGCGCGCCGCCGCGTTGGCGATGTAGCTGCCCATGCTGCGCTGGTGCTGGATCACGGCCCAGGTCACATAGGCGCTCATGCCGCTGGCCATGTCGGTGTCGACGATGCGGCAGACCGGCACGGCGGGCAGCGCGGGGTCGAGCGTGATGTGGTCTATGCCGGCGCCAACGGATTGCACCAGCTGCAGCTTGGGCATGCGCGCCAGCAGGCCTTCGGGCGGGTACCAGCAGACGGCGGCGTCTATTTCGTCCAACGCGCCCAGCTCCTTCGTCAGCCGCAAGTCGGCACCGGGGAACTGGGCTTGAAAGGACGGCAGCAGGTAGCCCATCTCGATCTGGCTGCTGAGGAAGGCGATGGTGGGGGCTTTGCTCATGCCTGGCGTACCTCCAGGCTGCGGTCTGCGGCCGAGTTCAGGCGCGGCACGGCGTCGATCAAGGTGCGGGTGTAAGCATGCTGCGGATCGCGAAGCACCTTGTGCGTCTCGCCGTATTCGACGATGGCGCCGCGCTGCATCACCGCGATGTGGTCGCACATCTCGCCGGCCACGCGCAGGTCGTGCGTGATGAACACCATGGCAAGCTTGAAGCGCTCGCGCACCTCGGCAAACAATTTAAGCACCTGCGCCTGCACCGACACGTCGAGTGCCGACACCGGCTCGTCGGCCACCAGCAGCTCGGGCTGCATGGCCAGCGCGCGGGCAATGCCGATGCGCTGGCGCTGCCCGCCCGAGAATTCGTGCGGATAGCGCTGCGCGGCATCGGCGCCCAGGCCGACCAGTTGCAGCAGCTCCATGGTGCGGGCCATGGCTTCGGATTTGCTCACGCCTTGTGCAATCGGGCCGCCGGCGATGGCGGCACCAATGCGGTGGCGCGGATTCAGCGACGCGTATGGGTCCTGGAACACCATCTGGATCTTGCCCGCGGCCTCGCGCCGGAAGGCGTCGCCCTGCGGCAGGTTGCGGCCCTTGAACAGGATGCGCCCGCTGTCGAAGGGCGCCAGGCCCACCAGGCAGCGGCCCACGCTGGATTTGCCCGAGCCGGATTCACCCACCAGCCCCAGCGTCTCGCCCCGCAGCAGGTCGAAGCTGATGTCCTTGGCGGCCTGCACCGAGCGGCCGCGCTTGAACAGGCTGCCGCCCGACTGGTAGGTCTTGCACAGGTCCTGCACCTGCAGCACGCGGGTGATCTCGTCCGAGCGCGCCAGAGGCTCTGCCTGGCCAGTAGGGATGGCGGCGATCAGCTTGCGCGTGTAGGGGTGCTGCGGCGCATCCAGCACCTGGCGCGCCGGGCCGGATTCGACCACCTTGCCGGTCTGCATCACCACCACCTGGTCGGCGATCTCCGACACCACGCCGAAGTCATGCGTGATGAACAGCACGGCGGTGCCACGGCGCTGCTGCAGCTCGCGCACCAGCTTCAGGATCTGCGCCTGGGTGGTTACGTCGAGCGCGGTGGTGGGCTCGTCGCAGATCAGCAGCAGGGGCTCCAGCACCAGGGCGCAGGCGATCATCACGCGCTGGCGTTGGCCGCCGGATAGGCGGAACGGGTAGCTGTCGATCAGCAGCTCGGGCTCGGGCAGGCCGACGTCGGCCAGCGCGGCCAGGATGCGCTGGCGCTTCTCGGCCGCGGGCACATGGCCGTGGGCGTCGAACACTTCGCCGATCTGCTCGCCAATGCGCATCACCGGGTTCAGTGCCGTCATCGGCTCCTGGAACACCATGCCGATGCGCCGACCGCGCAGCTCACGCATCTGCGCTTCGCTCAAGGTCAGCAGGTCGGTGCCTTCGAACAGAATCTTGCCGGCCACCGGCGCCACATGCGGGCGCGGCAGCAGGCCCATCACGGCATTGGCGATCATCGATTTGCCGGAGCCGGATTCGCCCACCACGCACAGCGTCTGGCCGGGCAGCAGGGAAAGCTTGGCGCCTTCCACCGCCAGCGCGCGGTCAGCGCCCTGGGGTAGCGAGATGCTCAGGCCGACGATGTCGAGCACCGGCTGCGAAGTCTTCAGGGGTGTCACGGCGGCACTCATTTGGTTCTCCCGTCCAGGCGGGTGTTGAGCCCATCGTTGAGGCCTTCGCCCACCAGGTTGAGCGCCAGCACGGTCAGCACGATGGCCAGACCGGGGAACAGCGCCATCCACCAGGCTTGGCGCAGCACCGTGCGCGCGGCACCCACCATGTAGCCCCAGCTCATCTGGTTCGGGTCGCCCAGGCCCAGAAAGCTCAGGCTGGACTCCAGCAGGATGGCCGTGGCCACCATCAGCGAGGCCATCACGATGATGGGCGACATGGCGTTGGGCAGGATCTGCGTGAGGATGATGCGCGGCGTGGATTGGCCGGCCAGCAGCGCGGCCTGCACGAAGTCGCGCTGGCGCAGCGTGAGGAATTCGCTGCGCACCAGGCGCGCCACCGGCGGCCAGGAAACGATGGCAATCGCCGTCACGATGGAGCCCACCGAGGGCTGGAAGATCGCCACCAGCACGATGGCCAGCGCAAAGCTGGGCACGGCCTGGAACAGCTCGGTGAAACGCATCAACGCGGCGTCAACCCAGCCACCGAAGTAGCCCGCAATGGCGCCCAGCGTGACGCCGATCAGCAGCGCGACGACGGTAGACACCACGCCAATCAGCAGCGAGATGCGCGCGCCGTAGATCACGCCCGACATGATGTCCCGGCCCAGCGTGTCGGTGCCCATGGCAAAGCCCGGCTCGGCCCAGGGCCGCAGGAAGGGCTGCTGCACCATGCCCCAGGGATCGTTGCTGGCGATCCACGGGCCAAACACCGCGACGATGGCGACGATGGCCAGCACCACCATGCCGGCCACGGCACCCTTGTTGCGGCAGAAGCGCCGCCAGAATGGGCTCTTGATAGTCATGTCAATTCAATCCGTGGATCGACCAGCGTGTAGACAAGATCGGTGATGAGGTTGAACAGCACGGCCATGGCCGCAGTCACCAGGAAGGAGCCAAGCAGCAGGCTGTAGTCGCGCTGCAGCAGGGCATCGAACATGAGCCGGCCCAGGCCGGGCCAGGCAAACACGGTTTCGGTCAGCACGGCGCCGCCGATCAGGCCGCCGGCCTGGATGCCGGCCAGCGTGACCACCGGCAGCAGCGCATTGCGCAGCACGTGCGCACGCAGGATGCGGCCGGGCTTCACGCCCTTGGCGCGCGCTGTCTTCACAAAATCCATTTGCGCCACTTCCAGCATGGTGGCCCGCGTCATGCGCGCATACACGGCCATGTAGAACAGCGCCAGCGTCAGCACCGGCAGCACCAGATGCTGGGCAATGTCCCAGGCCAGCGCCAGGCCGGTGGCGTCCGAGCCCACGGTGCTGAAGCCAAAGCCCGGCAGCCAGTCCAGCTGCACGCTGAACACCAACACCGCCATCAGCGCCAGCCAGTAGAGCGGCGTGGCATAGAACACCAGCGCCACCGTGGTGATGGCACTGTCCACCCAGGTGCCGGCCTTGCGCGCCGACAGCGCCCCCAGCGTCACGCCAAACAGCAGTGACAGCACAAAGGCGCTGCCGGTCAGCAGCAAGGTGGCGGGCAGGCGCTCGGCGATCAGCTTGAGCACCGGCTGCTGCTGGCGGTACGAGTAGCCCAGATCCAGCCGCACCACCTTGCCAAGGTAGGTGGCAAGCTGTGTCGTGATGGGTTGGTCCAAGCCAAACTGCGCGCGCAGCTGGGCGACAAACTGCGGGTCAGACGCGCCGGCCTCGCCGGCCATCACCGACACCGGGTCCCCAGGCGCCGCGCGCACCAGCATGAAGTTGACGGTAGCGATCAGCAAGATCGCCACCAGACCCTGCAGCAGCCGGGTCAGCATGAATTGCGTACGTTTCATTCCATTACTCATCCATCAAAGCTGAACAGGCCCATCTCATACCAAGGACACCGCGGAGCCGGCTTTGCCGGTCTGCTGGTGTCGTCCCCTGCAAGGGGGTTGGCGAAGACGCGAAGCGCGCAGCCTGGGGGTTAGCTCAGCCAGGCGCCGCTGAGGCTGTCGTTCAGGCCGATGCCCGAGCTGATGATGTTGTTCAGCTTGGTGCGGTAGAGCGTCGGGAAGTTGATCTCGTAGAGCCAGGCCAGCGGGGCTTCTTCCACCAGCAGCTTTTGCACTTGCAGGTAGATGGCTTTGCGCTTCTCGGGGTTGTTCTCTTTGGCGCCGGCATCAAACAGCTCGTCGACCTTGGGGTTGGAGTAGCCCTCGGCGTTGTTGAAGGGCGAGCCCTTGGCGATGTTGGCCGTGGTGTAGTTGCGCGCCACGCCCAGCGCCGGGTCGCCGTACTGGTAGACGTAGTTGAAGGCCAGGTCGTAGTCCCATTCGCTGAGCTTCTGGTTCCAGCCGGCAACGTCTGTCGCGACCATCTCGGTCTTGATGCCGGCCTGGGCCAGGTTCTGGCGCAGGATCTCGGCCGAGCGGGCCCAGGTCTCGCCGTAGGGCAGGGGCAGCAGGCGCAGCACCTCGCCCTTGTAGCCGGCTTCGGCCAGCAGCTTCTTGGCCGTCTCCACATTGCGCGGGTACTTGGGCACGTCTTCGCTGTAGTACTTGATGTGGCTGTTGAACGGGCCGGTGGCGGGTTTGGCAAAGCCCTGCCAGGCGATCTTGCAGATGGCTTCGCGGTCGATGGCGTACATCAGCGCCTGACGGAACTTGATGTTGTCCATCGGCGCCTTGCGGTTGTTGACGTTCAGCCAGGCATGCGGCGCAAAGAATTCCCAGCCCTTGCTGGTGATGCCCACGCCGGGCAGCTTGGACAGGCGCGTCACGTCGAACAGCTCGACCGCGCCGCCGGGCACGATGTCTACCTTGCCCGATTCGAAGGCGGCGGCGCGCGCGGCGGCGTCAGGGATCACGTGGAAGTACAGCTTCTCGACGATCGGCATGCCCGCCGTGTGGTACTGCTCGTTGGCCACCAGCTGGATGTAAGAGCCCTTGATCCATTCCTTGAACTTGAACGGGCCGGTGCCGATGGGCGTGGCATTGGCCGGGTTGTTCAGGAAGTCCGTGCCTTCATAGATGTGCTTGGGCACCATCGGCATGGTGCCGGTCTCGAACAGGCCGATGAAGGGGCCGAACGGGTACTTGAGCTTGAACTCCACCGTCAGCGGGTCCAGCGCCTTGACCGTCTCCAGCGCGGCCAGGTTGCCGCGCAGGCGTGCATGGGTCTTGCGCAGGAACACGTCCACCGAGAACACCACGTCGTCGGCCGTAAAGGGCTTGCCGTCATGCCACTTGACGCCGGGCTTGAGCTTGAAGGTGTAGACGGTGCCTTCGGCATTGACCGTCCACGAGCTCGCCAGCAGCGGCTTGGGGTTGATCTGTTCGTCGTAGCGCAGCAGGCCTTCGTAGATGTTGCCGGAGATCAGCTGCGTCGGCGCGTTCTGCACGATGCCCATCATCAGCCCGGGCGGCTCTGGCTGCACCAGGACATTGATGGTCCCCCCCTTCTTGCCCTGTGCCAGCACATGCAGCGGGACTCCGGCGATGGACACGCCCAGACCGGTGGCACCCATTTGAATCAGATGGCGACGTTTCATGACGAGGGACCTCTATGTTGAGAAGGTGGAAGGAAATACGTGGGGGATTCAGGTACGGAACGAGGCCGAGGAAGCCGGCTCCAGGCGCTGCAGCATGGCGCGCCACTCGCGGGCATTCGGGTCGGGGTCGCCCGGCTGGCGGTTGGTGTCGCCGCTTTCGTATTGCTGCGCGGTGCGCTCGCACACATCGGCGGGCACCGGGTGGATGGGCTCGCCGCTGGACTGGATGGCGAGCTGCACGCGGCAGGCGCGCTCCAGGTTGAGCATGAGGATGAAAGCCTCGGACACCGTGCGGCCCAGCGTGATCAGGCCGTGGTTGCGCAGGATCATGGCGCGCGCGCTCGGGCCCAGGTCGGCCACCAGACGCACCCGCTCTTCATGGTCGAGCGCAATGCCCTCGAAGTCGTGATAAGTCACCCGGTTGTAGAACTGCAGCGCCCACTGGTTGCAGGGCTGCAGCCCGCAGGCGAGCGACGAGACACCTACGCCCGCCACCGTGTGGGTGTGCAGCACGCAGGTGGCGTCATGCCGGGCGGCGTGCACCGCGCTGTGGATGGTGAAACCGGCCGGGTTCACGTCGTAGTCGCTGGGCTCGACGATGCGGCCCTCAAGATCGATCTTGACCAGGGATGAGGCCGTGATGTCCCGGAACAGCATGCCAAACGGGTTGATCAAAAACTGGTCTTCGGTGCCCGGCACCCGCGCCGAGATGTGCGTGTAGATGCTGTCGTCCATGCCGTAGAGGGCGACCAGCCGGTAGGCCGCTGCCAGGTCTTCGCGAACCTGGCGCTCTGCGGCGGCGTGGGAAGGGGATGCGTGCGGTACGACTACGGGAGCCATGGAGATTCCGTTGAAGGTTCGCCCAAGAGGCAGCTTGGGCACGGCTGTCTGAATCAATGCCTGCAGACTGTCATCTGTCGACAGTATTCAATTAAGCATGAATGGTGCCAGCGCTTGGTGCCGCTTCAATGGGGGTTTGCACGAGGGTGCGGCACTGCTCTGGTGCCGGAATGGGCGGGGACGGGTGGCGATGCCCGGGCGCGGTGCCGGGTGTTCCCTGGAATGGCGCGGTGCTGCGCTGCGGGCTTTGAGGCCTTTTCGGGCGGAATTCGAAAAGTCTTAGCGAAATATGCCTCTAGCCCTTTATCCACCTGGGCTATTAGCTATCTATTTGATAGTTCGCCCGTGGCGTCAGCGCGTACGTCCCAGCTCTGCAGCGCACCCTCGCGCATGCGGCCGATGGCGTCGGCCATGGTGGCGGCCTCGGCTTCGTTGTGGGTGACCAGCAGCGCGGTCTGGCCGGCGGCGCGCAGGATGTCGCGCACCTCGCGGGTCAGGCGCTCGCGGGTCGGGCCGTCCAGGTTGGAGAAGGGCTCGTCCAACAGCAGCAGATCAGGTGCCGGCGCCAACGCACGGGCCAGCGCAATGCGCTGCTGCTGGCCGCCAGACAGCTCATGCGGGTGGCGCGCCGCAGCGTCGGACAGTCCGACCAGGGCCAGCATCTCGGCCACACGCGCCTGCTGCGTGGCGCGTGGCTGGCGGCGCAGGCCAAAGCCCACGTTCTGCGCGGCGCTCAGGTGCGGGAACAGCGCGTATTCCTGAAACATCATCCCCACCCGGCGCCGCTCGGGCGGCAACTGCTGCGCAGCCGAGGACACCACCGTCTCGCCCAGCAGGATGCGGCCCGCGCGCACCGGCTCGAAGCCGGCAATGGCGCGCAGCACCGTGGTCTTGCCGCAGCCCGAGGGGCCGAGCAGGCAGCCGATGTGGCCGGCCTCCAATTGCAGCGAGAGCTTCTGCACAACAGTGTGCAGGCCGCGCCGGCCGGGGTAGGCCAACTGGATGGCGTCTAGTCGCAGGTTGGTGCTCATGGGATCAAAGAATCTTCAGTCGGCCCGCGCAATTGGGTGCGCGCCAGCAGCACCACCGGCAGCAGCCCGGCCAGCACGATGGCCAGCGCGGCAACCGCGCCTTCTTCATAGGTGCCGCGCGCCGCCTCGGCATAGAGCCAGGTGGCCAGGGTGTCGAAATTGGCCGGCCGCAGCAGCAAGGTGGCGGGCAGCTCCTTCATGGCATCGACAAACACCAGCAGCGCGCTGGCAGTGAGTGCAGGCGTGAGCAGCGGCAGGTGCACGCGGCGCAGCGTGCCGGTGGCGGTCTCGCCCAACAGGCGCGCGGCCTGCTCCAGCGCCGGTGGTATGCGCGTCAGGCCAGCCTCGATGCCGCCCACCGGCATCGCCAGAAAGCGCATGGCGCAGGCCACGACCAGGATGGCGCCCATGCCCATCAGCGGCAGGTCCGGGCGGCCCAGCAACTGGCCCAGGGCCGCGTCCACGGCCAGCGCCGGTGTCAGCAGGCCAATGGCCAGAACCGTGCCGGGCAGGGCATAGCCCAGCGTCGCGGCGCGTGCCTGCCAGCGCGCCTGCGGCGGCCCGCTGCCGGTGCGGCGCGTGGCCCAGGCAACGACCAGGCCCGCGCCCAGCGCCAGCACGGTGGCGCCGCCGGCCAGCAGCAAGGTGTTGACCAGGCTGCTCACCAGGCCAGCCGATATGCCGCCGCCCTGCAGCAGCCGCTTGCAGGTCTCCGTCAGCAGGTAGAGCGCCGGCGCGCCAAAGCCCAGCAGCACCGGCAGCGTGGCCGCCGCCGTAGCCAGCCAGGCCTGCGCGCCGCGCAGCCGGCGCGGCTGCACCGGCCGCATGCGCTGGGTCGAGCCAAAACGCTGGTGCCGGCGGCCATGCCGCTCGAGCAGCACCAACAACAGCACGGCGCCCAGCATGGCGCAGGCGATCTGCGCAGCGCCGGCCAGGTCCGAGCGCGTGATCCAGGTGGTGTAGACCGCCACCGTGAGCGTGTGCACGCCCAGGAATTCAGAGGCGCCAATGTCGTTGAGCGTCTCCAGCAGCGCCAGGCTCAGGCCCACGGCCAGCGCCGGGCGGGCCAGCGGCAGCACCACGCGAAAGAAGCTGCCCAGGCGGGTTTCGCCCAGCGTGCGCGCGGCCTCCAGCAGATGCGCCGGCTGCGTCATGAACATGGCGCGCGCCGTCAGGTAGACATAGGGGTAGAGCACAAAGCCCAGCACCAGGATCGCCCCGCCCATGGAGCGCAGATCCGGCAGGCGAAACTGCCGTGGGCTGTCATAGCCCAGCAGCCAGCGCAGCGCGCCCTGCACCGGGCCGATCGGGTGCAGCAGGTCCAGATAGGCAAAGGCGACGATGTAGGTCGGCATGGCCAGCGGCAGCAGCAGCGCCCAGTGCAACACGCGCCGCCCCGGAAAGTCGCAGGCGGTGACCAGCCAGGCGCAGCCGGTGCCAATCACCAGTACCAGCACGCCCACGCCGGCCAACAGCACAGCGGTATTGCGCGCCGCATCGGGCAGCACGTGGCTGGCCAGATGCGCCCAATGCGAGAAATCCGCGCCCAGCGCCAGCCAGGCCAGCGACAGCACAGGCGCCAGCACCCCCAACGCAATCAGCGCAGAAGCGCCGCGCCATAGCGGCCCAACAGGACGAGCAATCACGCGCGCTCAGCCTGGGGGAGAGTCACTTGTCCATTCCGACCTTGTCCACCAAGGCACTGGCTTCTTTGCGGTAGCGGGCGATCTCGGTGAGCGGCAGCGGATCGATCTGCAGCGTACCTATGCTCTGGGCAATGACCGGGTCCAGGGCCACGCCCTTGCGCACCGGGTATTCGTAGTTGGCTTGGGCATAAAGCGCCTGGGCCGGTTCGGACACCAGAAATTCCAGCAGCTTCACCGCATTGGCCTTGTGCGGCGCATGTTTGGCGACCGAGGCGCCGCTGATGTTGACGTGCGTGCCACTGGGCTTGCCGGCAAAAGTCGGCTTGATCACCTGGATGGCGTCGCCCCACTTGCGCGCGTCCGTGCCTTCCTTGGCGGCCTTCATGTGGCCCACGTAGTAGGAGTTGGCCAGGCCCACATCGCAGATGCCGCCCAAAATATCGCGCGCCACGTCGCGGTCGCCGCCGGTCGCCTTGCGCGCCAGGTTGGCCTTGACGCCGTGCAGCCACTGCTCGGTCTTGGCCGCGCCGTCGTGCGCGATCATGGCCGAGATCAGAGCGGTGTTGTAGGGATGCTGGCCAGCGCGGATGCAGACCTTGCCCTTCCACTGCGGGGATGCCAGGTCCTCGTAGCGGAAGGAGTTGAGCTTCAAGCCCTTGTCCGCATACAGCACCCGCGCGCGCAGCGACAGCGCAAACCACTCGCCCTGCGCGCCGCGCAGGTTGGCGGGAATGGCGGATTGCAGCGCGGCAGATTGCACGCCCTGCGTGACGCCGCCTTCCACCAGATCCAGCAGGTTGCCCACGTCCACCGTCATCAGCACATCGGCGGGCGAGCGTTCGCCTTCGGCACGCACCCGCTCCAGCAGGCCGTCCTTCACGAAAACGGTGTTTACCTTGATGCCGCTCTGCGCCGAGAAGGCCGAGAGCAGAGGCTGCACCAGGCCGGCCTCGCGCGTGGTGTAGAGCGTGACTTCCTCCGCCGCGTGGGCGGGCAGGGTGGCGGCGAGCAGGGAGGCAGCAAAGGCGAGCGCAAGCGTGCGCTGCGGCCGATGGATTCGGGTCATGGCATTCCTTGGGATGGCGTACAGAGACAGGGGAGGGTTCCGCCCGTTCTGTATATATGTTGTAGGAATGCCGGGGGATGCGAACGATTATCAGCGCTGCCTTCTGGTCGCCCGCGAATCACGTACGGAGCCGGGGTGTATTTTGGTTCGCAGAAAAGAAAAAGGGCGCCGCAGCGCCCTTTGATCCTGAAGGCCGGGCAGTCATGCCCGGCGCTTGCTCAGCGTCCGTATGAACGGTTGCCACCGCCGCCGCTGCGGCCATAGCCGCCACCACCGCCGCCGCCCGAGCGGTTGCCACCGCCACCACCACCGGAGCGGCCACCGCCGCCGCCGCGTCCGCGGCCCAGCATGCTGTCCACGCTGGTGCGCAGCGGATCAGGCTGGCCGGCAGCGCCGCCGACCGACTCGGCACGGCGATGCGCCACCACGTCGGCGTGCGACGGGCTTGGGGCATTGCCGTGGTGGCGTGGTTGGCGTTCTTCGCGCGGCACTTGCGCGCCGCCACCACCACCGCCATTGCCTTGGTGTGCCGGGCGTTGGCCCTGGCCACCGCCGCGCGGGCCGCGGGGCTGGCCATTGCCGCCACCGTTGCCGCCGCCACCATTGGCACCACGTGCCGGCGCGCCGTTGCGGCCTTGGCCGTTGCCGCCAGAGCGGCCACCGCCGCCGCCGTTACCGCCATTGCCACCGCGCTCGCCGCCTTGCGTGGCCTTGTTGTCGCGGATGCGTTGCATCATTTCGGTACGCGCAGCCTTGGCTGCCGCCGCCATGACGTCACGGCTTGGCGGCTTGCCGGCACCGCCCCAGATGGTCTGGCGGCCCATGGCGATCGGCTCGGCATGCTCGCCGGCTTCCGGGCCGAAGCCGTCGATCACCTGGACCGGGATCTTCTGCTTGGTGAAGCGCTCGATGTCATACATGAAGCCTTCTTCGTCCAGGCAGACCAGGCTCACGGCAGCGCCGTCGTTGCCGGCGCGGCCGGTACGGCCGATGCGGTGCACGTAGTCTTCGCTGACGTTCGGGATTTCGTAGTTGACGACGTGCGGCAGCTCGTCGATGTCGATACCACGCGCGGCGATGTCGGTGGCCACCAAGGCGCGGATCTCACCGCTCTTGAAGCCGGCCAGTGCCTGGGTACGGGCCGACTGGCTCTTGTTGCCATGCAGCGCCATCGCCTGGATGCCGTTCTTGGTCAAGAACTCGGCCACGTTGTTGGCGCCGAACTTGGTGCGGGTGAACACCAGCACCTGGCTCCAGTTGTGTTCGCTGATGATGTGCGCGAGCAACTGCTTCTTCTTGCCGCGGCCGACCGGGTGGATCACTTGCGTGATGCGCTGCACCGTGGTGTTGGAGGGCGTGACCTGGATGCTTTGCGGGTTCTTCAGCAGCGTTGCTGCCAGTTCGCGGATCTCGTCGCTGAAGGTGGCGGAGAACAGCAGGCTTTGCTTGTTCTTGGGCACCAGGGCCAGCACCTTCTTCACGTCATGGATGAAGCCCATGTCGAGCATGCGGTCGGCTTCGTCCAGCACCAGGATCTCGACCGTGGACAGGTCGAGGTTGCCTTGCTGCTGCAGATCCAGCAGGCGGCCGGGCGTGGCCACCAGGATGTCGACGCCGCGCTTGATGCGGTCGATTTGCGGGTTCATGCCCACGCCGCCGAAGATCACGGTGGAGGAGAGCTTCAGGTGCTTGCCGTATTCGCGCACCGACTCTTCCACCTGGGCCGCGAGTTCGCGGGTCGGGGTGAGCACCAGGGCGCGTACGCCCTTGCCACCAAACTTGCTCTTGGGTGCTTCCTTGGCCGACAGCAAGGTCAGCATGGGCAGCGTGAAGGCAGCAGTCTTGCCGGTGCCGGTTTGGGCTCCGGCGAGAAGGTCGTGTCCCGCGAGAACCGCGGGAATGGCTTGTGCCTGGATTGGGGTGGGCGTGTCGTAGCCCTGTTCGTGAACGGCTTGCAGAATGGCCGGAGCCAGGTTCAGATCGTCAAAGGTCATGGTGAAGTGCCCATCCAGGGCACAGGGGAATCGGTCTGCCGCAATGTGTCGGAGGACACGGTCCAGAGGAGGCAGGCCAGGTTCTGAGGCGGGAGCGAATGTCCCCAGCAGAGTGCTGACGTCGAGGCAACTGGAAGCCCGCGACTGGCGCTATTGTCGCATGGGTCGATAATCATGGGTTACGCGCTGTTCAATGGCGCATTTTTTCTCTCGATACCGGACTCAATTCCCAGATGGCTCAATACGTCTACACCATGAACAAGGTCAGCAAGACCGTGCCGCCCAAGCGGCAGATCTTGAAGGACATTTCGCTCTCCTTCTTCCCGGGCGCCAAGATCGGCGTGCTGGGCCTGAACGGCTCGGGCAAGTCCACGCTGCTGAAGATCATGGCGGGCGTCGACAAGGAAATCGAAGGCGAGGCCATGCCGATGCCCGGCCTGTCGGTGGGCTACCTGCCGCAAGAGCCGCAACTCAACCCCGAGCACACGGTGCGCGAAAGCGTCGAGGAGTCCATGGGCGCGGTGTTCGCGGCCAAGGCGCGCCTTGAAGAGGTCTATGTGGCCTACGGTGCCGAGGATGCCGACTTCGACGCCCTGGCGGCCGAGCAGGCGGAACTCGAAGCCATCATCGCCACCGCCGGCACCGACTCCGAGCACCAGCTGGAGATCGCCGCCGACGCGCTGCGCCTGCCGCCCTGGGATGCCAAGATCGGCCTGCTGTCGGGTGGTGAAAAGCGCCGCGTGGCGCTGTGCCGCCTGCTGCTGTCCAAGCCCGACATGCTGCTGCTCGATGAGCCGACCAACCACTTGGACGCCGAGTCGGTCGAGTGGCTGGAAGTGTTCCTGAAGCGCTTCTCGGGCACCGTGGTGGCCATTACCCATGATCGCTACTTCCTCGACAACGCTGCCGAATGGATCCTGGAGCTGGACCGCGGCCGTGGCATCCCATGGAAGGGCAACTACAGCACCTGGCTGGAGCAAAAGGGCGACCGCCTGGCGCAAGAGCAAAAGAGCGAAGAAGCCCACGCCAAGGCCCTGAAGAAGGAACTGGAATGGTCGCGCCAGAACCCCAAGGCGCGCCAGGCCAAGAGCAAGTCGCGCCTGGCCCGCTTTGAAGAGCTGAGCGATTTCGAATACCAGAAGCGCAACGAAACCCAGGAAATCTTCATTCCTGTGGCCGACCGCCTGGGCAACCAGGTGTTCGAGTTCAAGAACGTCAGCAAGTCCTTTGGCGACCGCATGCTGATCGACAACCTGAGCTTCAACATCCCGGCCGGCGCCATCGTCGGCATCATCGGCCCGAACGGCGCCGGTAAATCGACGCTGTTCAAGCTGCTGGCCGGCAAGGAAAAGGCCGATAGCGGCGAAGTCGTCATTGGCTCCACCGTCAAGATGGCCTTCGTCGACCAGCACCGCGACGTGCTCGAGAACGAAAAGACCGTCTGGGAAGATGTCTCTGGGGGGCTCGACATGCTCAACGTGGGCAAGTTCCAGATGGCCAGCCGTGCCTATTGCGGCCGCTTCAACTTCAATGGCGCCGACCAGCAAAAGCGCGTGGGCAGCCTGTCGGGTGGTGAGCGTGGCCGCCTGCATCTGGCCAAGACCCTGATCGCCGGCGGCAACGTGCTGCTGCTCGATGAACCGTCGAACGACCTGGACGTGGAAACCCTGCGTGCGCTGGAAGACGCGTTGCTGGAATTCGCCGGCTCCGTGCTGGTGATCAGCCATGACCGCTGGTTCCTTGACCGTATCGCCACCCACATCCTGGCCGCCGAAGGCGACAGCCAGTGGACCTTCTTCGATGGCAACTACCAAGAGTACGAAGCCGACAAGAAGAAGCGTTTGGGCGAAGAAGGCGCCAAGCCCAAGCGCATGCGCTTCAAGGCATTGAGCTGAGTCGCACGGGCGGTCGAGCGGTGATGTCCGATTCGAACGCTGCGGCGCCGAGTGCGGTCTTTCATGCTTGCCTGGCCGATGCCGTCGCCCACAGCGGCGCCCTGATGCAGGGCCTGGTGGCCAGCGCGCGCGACGCGCTGCTGCTCCAGCGCAGCCGCCAGGGCCTGCAGCTCCAGCGCCGCGGCGTGGTTGGCGAGATGCTGCACCTGCTTACCGAGCAGGCGGCCTTTCTGGTCGAGCGCTTTCCGGCCGTGCTGGAAGAGGCCGTGCGGGAAGACATGCTGGGCGAAGCCAAGGCGCCCGCGCCACCGCAGGAGCTGTCCCTGGTCGATGACGCCGAGCTGGAAGACGCGGTGGAGCTTGCGCGCTCCCAGCAGGCGGCGTTGCAGGCAGTGGAAGGGGCGTTGGCTGAGTTCGACAGCCTCATCTGCGCAGCCCAGGGCCTGGGCCGTGTGCAGCCGCAGCGCAACATGCTGCGGCCCGCCGTCTACACCCGGGCCTTGCAGACCCTGGTCCGGCGCACCGCAGCGGCGGCCGATGCCCGCTCTACCTGGATGCTGCACCTCAGTGCGGCGCTTGGCGAGAACCTGGCGCAGGAATACCGCCGGCTGTCGGCCTTTCTACAGCAGGCGGGCGTGCAGCCGGTGGGTTACGTGGCCGTGCCTCAGGCACCTGCGCCGCCCCCGGGGAACCGCGACGTGCTGTACACCGAGGAGCGGCGCCTGCTGGCGGCGCGCATTGCGGCCGAGATAGACCGCAGGCCCGAAATGCGCCGCGTGCCAGAGGCGGTGCGCAGCTTTGTATGCGGCCCCTGGTCCGAGGTCATCGCCGCGGCGCAACTGGCTGCGCGCGGCGGCCCGGTCGATCCGGATGGCTATGCCGCGCTGGTCCCGCCGCTGCTCTGGAGCGTCCAGCCAGACCTGGGCCGCACCGATCCCGGCCGCCTGAAGTCGCTCAGCGCCACCCTGTTTCCGCTATTGCGCGCGGGCCTGGCCAGCATTGGCTATCCCGAGCTGCAGGCGCAGCCTTTCTTCGAGGCGCTGGTGGAGCTGCACCGGATCGGGCTGCGCAGCCCCGGCAGCTCCTTTGCCCCGCGCCAGGATGTGCGCGGCCTGCCGGCAGTCCTGTCGACCCCCGGTGAGACCGCCGCTGTACCGGCGCCGCCCACGCCAGCAACGGGCCAGGGCGAAGCGCTGGCGCCCGGCGTCTGGGTGAGCCTGCTGCAGGACGGCCAGTGGCAGCGCCTGCACCTGACCTGGGCCAGCCCGCGCGGCAGCCTGCTGCTGTTCACCCACGCGGACGGCCGCACCGAATCCATGACGCGCCGGCTCTGCCTGGAGCGCATGGCCGCGCAGCAGCTGCGCATCGTCGAAGGGCCTTCAGCCTGAGGCGAGCTTGTTGCGCGCCAGATCGATGTGATCGCGCAGCGCATACAGCTCGTCGGCATAGGACAGCGGCACGCTGATCTTCTCGACCTGCCGCTCCAGTTGGTCGAGTTCGGCGCGCAGCGCCTGCGGCGTGTCCTCGCCAGACTCGGCCCGGGCCTCGATCTCGCGCAGCCGGCCATACCAGCGGAACACGCGTGAGCGCACGCGGAAGGCATAGAGCGGCGGCACGATGCGGCTCATGGGCAGCAGCACCGCCACCAGAATGCCCAGCACCAGCCACATGCGTTCCACCAGGTTGCCAACCCAGAACGGCAGGTAGCGCTGCAGCAATGAAGGCGTGCCGTTGATGGCACGGTCGCCTTCCGGGCTTACCGGCAGCTCGCTGGTACGGGTGTTGGGAAACTCCCGCGCCCGGTTGAACCAGCCAGCACCGCTGTGCAGCGTTTGCCCGGCCTGGGCAAACAGCTGGCGCAGGGCCGGGTGGGTTTCTTCGCGCGAGAGCAGCGAGGTGGTGGTGGCGATCAGGCCGATGTCTTGTGTCGGCACGTCGCGCGCCAGGTCCACCACGCCGCGCGGCAGCGTCACGGGGGTCAGGAAGGCAAAGCGGCGGGAGTAGGCCTCGCTCTGCCCAAAGTCCATCAGCCGGATGCCGCGCGCCTGCAGCAGGCGCTGCACCAGCGGCGACTCTGGCGCCGATGCCAGCACCAGTGCATCGAGCTTGCCCTCCAGCAATGCGGCCGTGGCCGGCGCCTGCTCCAGGTGCGACAGGCGCAGGCGCTTGGGGTCTATGTGGTTGGCCGTCAGCAGCCGGTCCACCATGGCGGGCACACCGCTGCCTTCGGTGTCCACGTTCAGGCGCAGCCCGCTCAGGTTGGGCAGGGTGGTGAGCGCGCCGCTGTCATGGCGCAGCCGGCGCGCCGCATCTTCGCGGTAGAAAAACCAGAGTGGCTCCACGAACAGGCTGCCAAGCGAGGACAGGCCGGCTTCTTCATCAGCCACCGGGTCTGCGCTGCCGCCGCGCACAAAGCCCAGATCGGCGCGGCCTTCGCGCAGCAGCTGCAGGTTGTCGGATGAACCACCGGTGGGCAGCAGCACCACTTCGATGCCGTTGGCGGCCAGCGCATGCGCGTAGCGCCGGCCAAACTCGGCATAGGCGCTCTCGGCCGGGCCGGTGGCCAGCGTCACGCGGCGCGGCGGGTTCGGGTCCAGCCAGCGGTAGGCGCCCACCAGCAGCACGGTGGCCACCAGCGCCAGCGGCCCGATGGAAATCAGCAGGTCGCGCAGCGACAGCAAAAGGTTGCGCAGCGTGTGGGACATGCGGCTCATGGCAGATCCGCCGCCAAATCTGCGGCGCTGGGCAGGTGCAGGCCCTCTGCCGTGGTGATGCTGCGGGCGGCCTGTACGGCCCGCAGCACGGCGCGCGCGGTGGCTTCTGCGGCCATGACGGCCAGCACCACCATGCCGGGCGAGCTGCTGGCGCGGCCGGTGGCCAGCGCGAACAGAGCGTCGCCATCCGACATGGTGTGCACCGGGTTGATGCTGCGCGCCAGGCCGTCGTGCGCCACCTGCGCCAGGCGCTGTGCCTGGGCTTTGGTGAGTACTGCGTCGGTGGCGATCACGCCGATGGTGGTGTTGGTGCCGGCCAGCAGCGGCTTGGGCGTATCGCCGCGCAGCAGGGCGCGGCGGGTGTCGCGCAGGCTGCGGCCGTCGTCATTGCGGGCGCCGGCCACGACCTGGGCGGTGTCGGGGTCAAGCACATCGCCCAGCGCGTTGACTGCGATCAGCGCGCCGACAGTGACACCGCCGACCGTCACCGAAGCCGTGCCGACTCCGCCCTTCATCGCGTGCTGGATGCCAAACAGCTTGCCCACCGCGGCGCCCGCGCCGGCGCCGACATTGCCTTCTGCGGGGGGTTGCCGCGACGCGGCGGCGCAGGCGGCGTAGCCGGCGTCGGCATCCGGGCGCACGCGCATGTCGCCCACCAGCAGGTCAAACAGCACGGCCGAGGGCACGATGGGCACGTGGCCCACACCTACCGATATGCCAATGCCGCGCTCTTCGAGCCAGCGCATGGCGCCGCTGGCCGCGTCCAGGCCGTAGGCGCTGCCGCCGGCCAGCATCACGGCATGCACGCGATCGACCAGGTTCTGGGGCGCGAGCAGGTCGGTCTCGCGCGTGCCGGGCGCGGCACCGCGCACGTCCGCGCCGGCCACGGCGCCTTCGGGGGCCAGCACCACGGTGCAGCCGGTGGGGCGCAGGGGAGAAGTCCAGTGGCCGACTTCGATGCCGGCAACGTCGGTAATGGCGCCGGAGGCAGATGCAAATGACATGGCGGCTGATTATGGGCGCGCCCTCGGTACCATACGGCCGCATGACAGTAGCAAGAAGTTTCCCTGGCGACGCTGCGCGCCACGTCGTGGTCATTGGCGCGGGTGCGGTCGGCAGCGCCACGGCCATTGAGTGCCTGCGCGCCGGCCTGCGGGTGACCGTGGTTGAGCCGGGCGAGCCCGGCGGCACGCAGGCGACCAGTTATGGCAATGCGGGCTGGCTGTCTTCGCATTCGGTGATACCGCCCGCGCTGCCAGGTGCCTGGCGCAAGGTGCCGGGCTGGCTGGCCGACCCGCTGGGGCCGCTGGCGGTGCGCTGGCGCTACCTGCCGCGCGCCTTGCCATGGCTGCTGCGCTATCTGGCATCGGGCTGGACCGAAGCGCGCGTGCAGCGCACGGCCGAGGTGCTGCGCACGCTGCTGGGCGACGCCCCGGCGCTGCACCAGCGGCTGGCGGCCGAGGCCGGTGTGCCGCAGCTGATCGAGCAGCGCGGCCTGCTGCATGTGTACCGCTCGCGCGAAGAGCTGGAAGGCGACGCGCTGGGCTGGCGTGTGCGGGCGCGCGTCGGTGTGCGCTGGGAGGAGTGGGACGCGGCCGAGCTGCGCCGCCGCGAGCCAGACCTGGACCCGCGCTACACGCTGGGCATCTTCGTGGCCGAGGCGGGCCATTGCCGCAACCCGGGCGCCTATGTGGCCGCGCTGGCGCAGCATGCGCTGGATGCCGGTGCGCAGCGCGTTGCGGCGCGGGCCACGGGCTTTCGCATTGAGGGCGGCCGCTTGCGTGCGGTGCTGACCGATGCCGGCGAGATTGCCTGCGATGGCGCTGCCATCTGCGCTGGCGCGCGCTCGGGGCCGCTGGCCGCCGCGGCGGGATCGCCGGTGCCGCTAGAGACGGAGCGCGGCTACCACGTGGTGGTGCCAGGCGCCGAGGTGGGCCCGCGCACGCCCATGATGGCAACGGACGGCAAGCTCATCGTGCACTGGATGGATGGCGGCCTGCGCGCGGCGGGCCAGGTCGAGATTGGCGGGCTGCAGGCCGCGCCCGACTGGCGGCGTGCGCAGATATTGCTGCGCCACCTGCAGTCCATGTTCCCCACGCTGGCGCCCGAGGCTGAGGCGCAGCAATGGCTGGGGCACCGGCCCAGCATGCCGGATGGCCTGCCCTGCATAGGCCCGGCAGGCGCCAGCACTGACGTGGTGCTGGCCTTTGGCCACGGCCACGTGGGCCTGGGCGGGTCGGCGCGCACCGGGCGGCTGGTGGCGCAGTTGCTGGCGGGCGGCACGCCTGAGACGGCGCTGGCGCCGTTTGACCCGGCACGCTTTTAGTTTGCTGGCGCTATCGACAGCACGGTGAGCGCGCCGTTGATGCGGTCGGCGGTGAAGCGCACCTTGTCGCCGGTCTTGAACTGATCTAGCAGCGCCGGATCCTGCACGCGGAAGACCATGGTCATGGCCGCCATGTCGAGGTTGTCGATCTGGCCGTGGCGCAGCGTGATCTTTTGTGCACTGGAATCTACCTTGCGCACTTCGGCCTCTACCTGCGGCAGCGGGGCCTGGGCGAAGGCGCTGGCGGCGAGCAGGGCTGCGAGCAAGGGGGTGAGCAGTTTCTTCATGGCGGGAACTCCTTCTTCGATCAATGGTGGGCGTGTGGGTCGGCGGGCTTGCGCACGGAGGGCGCGGCGCCATCGGTAGCAGCGGGCGCCTTGCGTGGCGCGGGCGGCGGGGCGCCTTCATAGGCGTAGGCCACGCTGCCGGGCGGGTGGCGGAACGGGCCTGGGTCGCGGTAGTCGCCGGGCGGTTGGTCGCGGCGCACCTTGAGCACGCTGAACATGCCGCCCATCTCCAGCGGGCCAAACGGGCCCTGGCCGGACATCATGGGCAGGGTGTTGTCGGGCAGCGGCATTTCCATGCTGCCCATCTCGGCCATGCCGGTGGCGCCCATGGCCATGTAGTCGGGCACGATCTGGCGGATCTTGTCGGTCAGGTCCTTGTGCGGCACGCCGATCATGGTGGGCACGTCGTGGCCCATGGCGTTCATGGCGTGGTGGCTCTTGTGGCAATGGATGGCCCAGTCGCCTTCCTCGTCGGCGATGAACTCGATCTGGCGCATCTGGCCCACGGCGACGTCGGTGGTGACCTCGGGCCAGCGCGCGCCTTGCGGCACCGGGCCGCCGTCGGTGCCGGTGACCGTGAACTCATGGCCGTGCAGGTGGATCGGGTGGTTGGTCATGGTCAGGTTGCCCACGCGTATGCGCACGCGGTCGCCCTGGCGCACGTTGAGCGTGTCTATGCCGGGGAAGACGCGGCTGTTCCAGGTCCACAGGTTGAAGTCGGTCATGGTGTTGACCTTGGGCGTGCGGCTGCCCGGGTCTACGTCGAAGGCGCCGAGCAGAAAGCAGAAGTCGCGCTGCACCGGCGCGATCTGCGGGTGCGCGCCCTTGGGGTGGGTGACCCAGAAGCCCATCATGCCCATGGCCATTTGCACCATTTCATCGGCATGCGGGTGGTACATGAAGGTGCCGGGCCGACGCGCGGTGAACTCGTAGACAAAGGTCTTGCCCACGGGGATGTGCGGCTGCGTGAGGCCGCCGACGCCGTCCATGCCGTTGGGCAGGCGCTGGCCGTGCCAGTGCACGGTGGTGTGCTCGGGCAGGCGGTTGGTGACGAAGATGCGCACCCGATCGCCCTCTACCACCTCGATGGTCGGGCCCGGGCTCTGGCCGTTGTAGCCCCACATGTTGACCTGCATGCCGGGGGCCAGCTCGCGCACGACCGGCTCAGCCACCAGGTGAAACTCTTTAACACCGGCGTTCATGCGCCAGGGCAGGGTCCAGCCGTTCAAGGTGACAACCGGCGTGTAGCGCTGGCCGTGGGCGGCGGCCAGCGGGGCGGCGGTGGCGGCGGATGCCTGGCTGGCCGGCTCGGGCAGCGCGCCCAGGGCCGAGCGGGCGACGGTGGAAGCCGCCACGGCGGTGGCCGCACCGGCAAAGAAATTGCGGCGATTCATGTCAGTGGCCTTGTGTGGGGGCAGAGGGCGCGGCGGCGGCCAGCGTGGTGGCGGCGCCGGGCGAGCCGCCGGTGAGGGCCTGGCGCAGATCGGTGTCGGCGAGCCAGAAGTCGCGCTCGGCGGCGGTAGTGGCGTCGACTGCGGCCAGGCTGGCGCGGGCCTCGGCCAGCAGCTCCCAGACGCTGGCCAGCATGCCGTTGTAGCGCAGCACGGTTTCATCCGTGATGTGGCTGCGCAGGGGCACGACCTCGTCGCGGTAGTGGCGTGCCAGGTCATAGGCCGTACGCCAGGCCAGCCAATGGCTGCGGGCCTCGCTGCGGGCGCGCACCGCCGCCTCTTCGACCTGGGCCGTGCTTTGCAGGTAAAGGCTGCGGGCGCGTGCGGTGCGTGCCTGGCCCCAATCGAACAGCGGGATCGGCAGGGCCAGCTCCCAGCCGCGTTTGGTGCTGCGGGCGCCGTCGGCATCGTCGAAGCGGGAGTTGCGCACATAGCCGATGTCCAGGTCGCTCACATAGGCCGTGGCGCGTGTCAGGCCCAGCGCGCGGGCGGTCTGCTGGCTGCGCTCCAGCGCCAGGCGCACGTCCAGGCGCTCGCGCAGCGCGGTGGCTTCCACTGCCGCGCCATCGGGCAGGGCGTCGGGTGCGGGCAGTTCGGGCAGGCGCTCGGGCAGCCGGTAGCCGGCCTGGGTGCCCCACAGGCCCAGCAGTTGGGCAAGTGCCTCGCGCTCGCGCGTGGCGGCCTGCCGCGCACGGGCCAACTGGGCCGTGCTTTCGGCCAGTGCCAGTTGCTCGCGCGACTGCTGCAGCGTGCTCCAGTTGCCGACGCGGGCCATGCGCTGCGCCAGTTCTGCGCCGGCCGCGCTGGCCTGCTGCATGCGCTCTGCGGCTGTGGCCGATTGTCCGGCGGCCACCGCGCGCACCCAGGCGCGGCGCACGTTTGCTGCCAACCGCACCACGTCTTGCGCGGCCTGGAGCTTGGCCACCTGCAGTTGCCGGCTTGCCACGTCGGCGCGCCAGGGCAGGGTGAGCAGGCCCAGCAGGCTGAAGCTCAGGCTGCGTTCGATCTCGCGCTCGCTGCCTTCGGTGAGGCGGCCGATCGCAAAGCCCGGATTGGGCAGGGTGGCCGCCTGGACCCGCTCTGCGTCGGCAATGCCCAGCGTGGCCAGCGAGCCTTGCAGCGCCGGGCTTTGCAGCAGGGCGATGCGCACGGCGGCATCCTGGGTGAGCGGGGCTTGCAGCAGGGCTGCGACGGCGTCAGCGGACGCGGCGCCGGGCGCTGGCAAGGCCAGATCGACGCCGGTGCGGCCTTGGGCCAGGGCGCTGACCTCGCCGCGCAGGCCGTCGGGCGCCACGCTGGTGCAGCCGGCCAGCAGCAACAGTGCCGCCAGGGCGGCAAGGCGGGCGCTCATGGCGCCTCCTTGTGCTTGTGCTGCTGTTGCGGGGCGCTGTGCGTGCCTTTGCCGGCTTCTGCGGCGGCGGCCGCATTGGCGGCGCGCCAGTCGGTGCTGGTGCTTGCTACGCCCTTGGGTTGGCCGGCGAAGGCGGAGGCATAGCGGGGCGGCGGCACGGGCGTATCAGGCCGGGCGACCTGGGGTGCTTGCGCCCAGGCCATACCAGCGGCTGCCGCCAACGTGCCCAGCAGGCACGCGCGGAAACAATGCGAAAACATGAGGGGAGACTCCGAACGAGACCAAGAACGCGACCGCCGGCAGCCCGAGTTAACAGGCTGCTGGCGGACGCACCACGGGCGTCAGGTCCGGAGAATCGGGGGTTTGATCTGCCGTGCCAGATCCGCGCTGGCAAAGGCCGCGCGGCCGGTCACGGGGGCTGCATGCGGCAGCGGCGGGGCGCTGGGCACGGCCAGGTCGGCCGTGAGCCAGGCGGAGTGGCAGACCTGGCAGTCGCCGCAATCGGTGTGCGCATGGCCGTCTTCGCTGGCCGTGTGGGCCGCCTGCATGGCATGGGCGGCGCCGTGGTCGCCGTGGTCCATATGGTCCATGGGCGGCATGCTGGCCGCCATGGCGCCGCTCGTGAGGCCGCGCAGGGCCATCAGCATGATGAGGATGAGAAATATGCCGCGGCGCATGGCGGCAATGATAGTCCTGCGGCTTGGGGGGCTCGCTAGCCTGGCTTTTGAAAGACTGTGCAACCCAAGGGTAAACCCTAGGATTTCTGCCTAGAATGCCCGACCCGATGGAGGGGGCATCCACGCCCATCACTTCCCCAGCGGTTTCACAGCAGAAATGAAAGAAAAATGGATATGAAATCACTGAGCAAATCGTTCGCTCCCCTGATCGGCCGGGCACTGGCCGTGGCCTTGCTGGGCTGTGCCGCCGCCAGTGGCGCGGCCGCAGAGGAAGCAGCGCGGATTCCCGCGATCAAGCTGTACAACACCCCGGACAAGCGGGCGGTCTTTGTGCGCGGCACCGTGCCGGCGCTGCACAAGATCCAGAGCCAGCAGTTCTGGCTGAGCAATTCGGTGGAGGCCTGGGAGCAGAGCGTGCACCCGGCGCCCCGGCGGCAATATGTGATCCCGCTCAAGGGCGAGCTGGAGTTCCAGGTCAGCGACGGCTCCACCTTCCGCCTCGCGCCGGGCACCGTGCTGCTGGCAGAGGACACCGAAGGCGCAGGCCACAGCTGGAAGATGCTCTCCGCCGACAAGGAATGGGTGCGTGTCTACATTCCCATGGTGTCTGAGAACGACGAGTTCGAACCGGCCCGCTAAATGGGGCTGCAATTGCGTGCTACATAAAATATAGCTGCATGCCGGCGTGCTGATTGCACTTCAGGTGCTTATGGGCCTGAAGTGCAGGAGGCACGCCGGCAATAAGCTATCTATTGGATAGCGCCATATCCGGCATCAAAACGCCTCTTGCTGCCGCCCGGCCGCCAGTGCCTCGATAGGCCGGCGGCCCCACAGCGCTACCAGGGCGGGGGTGAGGAAGGCGTCGAGCAGGGTCGAGGTGATCAGGCCCGAGAAGATCACCACCGCCACCGGGTAGAGGATTTCGGTGCCGGGCCGCTCGGCCTCGAACAGCAGCGGGGCCAGGGCCAATGCCGCCACCAGCGCGGTCATCAGCACCGGCGTCAGGCGCTCTTGCGAGCCGCGCAGCAGCATGGGCGTGCCGAAGGCTTGGCCCTCCAGCGCGCACAGGTTGGCGTAGTGCGATACCTTCAGGATGCCGTTGCGCACCGCGATGCCGGCCAGCGTGATAAAGCCCACCAGCGCCGCCACCGACAGCGGCTGCCCTGACAGCCACAGCCCCGCGACCGCGCCCACCAGCGCCAGCGGGATGTTGGCCATGATCACCGCCGCCAGCACGCCGGATCGGTAGCGCGAGTACAGGATCAAAAAGATCAGCGCGACCGAGCCCAGCGACAGCAGCCCGATCAGCCGCGAGGCCTGCTCCTGCGCCTGGAACTGCCCGCCCAGGGTGATGAAGTAGCCCTGCGGCAGTTGGGCATCTGCCACCACGGCGCGGATATCGGCCACCACGTCGCTCAGCGCGCGGCCCTGCACGTTGGCCGAGACGACGATGCGCCGGCGGCCGTCGTCGCGGCTGATCTGGTTCGGGCCGTCGGCCTCTTCGATGCTGGCCAGCTGCGCCAGCGGCACGCGGCCGCCGGGCGTGGCTATCACCAGGCCGCGCAGGCCCTCCATGCCGCGCGCGCCCTCGGGCAGGCGCAGCACCAGCCAGAAGCGGCGCGCGCCTTCCACCACCTGGGTGACGCGTTCGCCATCGACCAGCATTTGCAGCTCGCGCAGCAGCTGCGCGGGGGCGATGCCGTAGCCCAGCGCGCGGTCGTAGTCCACGCGCACCTGGATCTGCGGCGTCAGCACCTGCTTCTCGACCTCAAGATCTGCAATGCCGGGGATGGCGGCCAGGCGCTGGCGCAGCGCCTCGGCCTGGCCGCGCAGGGTGTCGAGGTCGTCGCCAAACAGCTTTACCGCGATCTGCGAGCGCACGCCCGACAGCATGTGGTCGATGCGGTGGCTGATCGGCTGGCCTATTCCCTTGGCGCCGGGCAGGCCGGCGATGCGGCTGCGCAGGTCGGCGTAGACGGCTTCCAGCGGGCGATCGCTGCGGCGCAGCTTTACGTCCAGCTCGGACACGTGCACGCCCTCGGCATGCTCGTCCAGCTCGGCGCGGCCCGAGCGGCGGCCTACGTGCTCTACCTCTGGCACGCCGCGCACGGCCTGCTCGGCCAGGGCGCCGATGCGGGTCGACTCGGCCAGCGTGGTGCCCGGCGCCAGCCGCAGCCCGACCAGGGCCGTGCCCTCATTAAAGGGCGGCAGAAAGGTGGTCGGGAAGAAGGGCACCGAGGCCGCCGCCACCAGCACCGCCACGCCCGCAGCCGCCACCCAGGGCGCGGGCCGGCGCAGCACGCCGGCCAGCAGCGCGGCGTAGCGCGCCTTGGTCCAGGCCTGCACGCGGGTGTCGCCGTGGTCCAGGTTCTTCAGGCCCGGCAGCAGCCAGCAGGCCAGCACCGGCGTGACGGTGACCGAGACGATCATCGACGCCAGCAGCGACACGATGTAGGCCACCGCCAGCGGCTGCATCAGCCGCCCTTCGATGCCCGGCAGGAAGAACAGCGGCAGCAGCACCAGCACGGTGATGGCGGTGGCGTAGACGATGCCTGATCGCACCTCCAGCGTGGCGCGCGCCACCAGCGCCAGGGTTTCGCCAGCGGTGGCGCGGCGGCCCTCGGCCTGGCGCTGCTCTTTCATGCGGCGCACGATGTTCTCCACGCCCACCACGGCGTCGTCCACCAGCTCGCCCAGGGCGATGGTCAGGCCGCCCAGCGTCATGGTGTTGATCGACAGGCCCAGGTAGCGAAACACCAGCACCGTCGCCAATATCGACAGCGGGATTGCCGCCAGCGATATCAGCGTGGTGCGCAGGTTCTGCATGAAGAAGTACAGCACCACGGCCACCACCACGGCGGCGGTCATGAGCTTGCCCTGCAGCGTGCCGACCGATGCCTCGATGAAGCTGGCCTGGCGCATGGTCACCACCGGCGCGCCCATGCCGGCGGGCAGGCCGGGCTGCAGCTCGGCCAGGGCGGCCTCGATCTGCCGGGTCAGCGCCACGGTGTCGGCGGCGGGCTGCTTCTGCACGCCCAGCACTACTGCCGGCGCGCCGTTAAAGCCGGCGTCGCCGCGCCGTATGGCGGGCGCAAAGACCACGTTGGCCACCTGCTGCAGCTGGATGGCGCGTTGCTGGCCGTCCGCACCTTTCCAGGCCACGGGCAGGCGCTGCAGGTCTTCCAGCCGCGTGGTGCGGCCGATGTTGCGGATCAGGTACTCGCGCGCGTTCAGCTCCAGAAAGCCGCCGCTGGTGTTGGCCGAGAAGCCCTGCAGCGCCTGCGCAAGGTTCTCTAGCGTGACGCCCAGCGCGGCCATGCGCGCGGTGTCGGGCTGCACCTGGTACTGGCGTACCTCGCCGCCGATGGGCACCACCTGCGCCACGCCGGGGATGGTCAGCAGGCGCGGGCGGATGACAAAGTCCGCCACCTCGCGCACGGCCATGGGGCTGATCTTTTGCGGGTCTATCGGCAAGGCCAGCAGCATGATTTCTCCCATGACCGAACTCACCGGGCCCATGCCCACGTGCTGCACGCCGGGCGGCAATTGCTCGCGCACCACGGCCAGGCGCTCGGACACCAGTTGCCGCGCGCGGTAGATGTCGGTGTCCCAGTTAAAGGTCACGTAGACAAAGGACAGCCCCACGCTGGATACCGAGCGGATCGACTCCACCCCCGGCAGCCCGCCCATGGCGGTTTCCAGTGGGAAGGTGATGAGCTGCTCGATCTCTTCCGGCGCCATGCCGCCGGCCTCTGCCTGCAGCGTGACGGTGGGCTTGTTCAGGTCGGGGAACACGTCCACCGGCATGCGCGTGAGCGTAAAAGCCCCCGCCGCCAGCAGCACCAGGGCCGCCAACACGACGAACAGGCGATGGGCCAGCGAGGCCCTAACGATCTTTTCAAACATCGCCTTACCTCACTTGATTGAGCAGGGGCGCGCCCTGGGTCACGACCCGGTCGCCGGGCTGCAAGCCGTCCAGCACGGAGACCCGCGCGCCGTCCAGCGCCACGCTGCGCACTACGCGCGGCTCGAACTGCTCAGCCCCGGTGTGCAGCCACACCACGTCCTGGTTGGCCGGGTTGCGCACCACGGCGCTGGCCGGCAGCGCAAAGCCTTCGACCGTGTCGCGCGTTTGCACCAGCACGCGCACCGGTTGCTGCAGCGCCAGCGCCGGCCCGCCGGGCAGGGTGCGGAACTGCAGCGGGATGGCGCCTTCGCGCAGCGCATGGCCGGCGCCGCTGAAGGCCAGCGCCACGGGCGCCTGCCCGGGCGCCGCGATGGCGCTGGCACTGGCCACGCGCGCGGCCAGCGTGGCGTCGAAGGCCTGGGCCTCGACCAGCAGGCGCGAGGCATCGACGATCTCAAACAGCGTGTCGCGCGCATCGACCACCTGGCCGGCCACCACATTGCTGGCGGCAATCACGCCTGAGACCGGCGCGCGCAGCGCCTCGGTGGCTTCCACGCTGGCGCCGACGGCGGCCAGGCGCTGGGCCAGGCCGTTGGCATCGGCCTGCGCGGCGTCTATGTCTTTTTGCGGCACCGTGCCTTCGAGCTGGGCCAGGCGCTCGGCGCGGCGGCGCGCGGTCTGCAGGTTGGCGCGCAGCTCGGCGGCCAGTGCCACCTGGTTGGCGCGGTCTATGGGCGCGGCGGCGCTGCGCGCCACCGCCAGCACCTCACCACGGCGCACCGCCTGGCCCAGGCGCGGCAGGCCTTGCGGGCCGGCTTCGATGCGGCCGGGCGCGGTGGGCTGCACGCGGCCGCCACTGTTCGGGTCGGCCAGCACGCGGCCGGTCAGCTCCAGCGTCATGGGCTGATGGGCTTTCTCGGCCAGCAGCGTGCGCAGCTGCCATTGGCGCTGGCTGGGTTTGGGCAAAAACACGCTGCCATCGGGCAGGCGGCGCGGGCTGTCGGAAGACTCGGCACTGGCGGCCGGGGCGTCGTGGTCATGGCCGGCACCGGCGCGGGCCGGGGCGCTGGCCAGCAACGCAGCGAGGGATAAGAGGGCAACAAAGGTGCGCATGGGAATCCGCTCAGACAGAAGAAGGGTTGGCGGCGCGGCGACGCCGGGCACGCAGGAGGAAGAAGGCCAGCACGGCCAGCAATGCGGCGGCAGCCAGCACGGTGCGCCAAGGGATCTCGGCGTGGCCGTGGTCGGGCTCCGCGCCGTCGGCGGCAATGGCGAGTTCGGTGCTGAGCAGCTCGGCAACGCCCGCCGCCTCGATGGCGAAGTGCACGGGCACGGTGCCGGCCGTCTCCAGCGCGTCATGCTGGAAGCGGTAGCTGCCATCGGCCTGCGGCTCAGCCAGGCCGCTGGCGGCGCCGGCCTCGACCTCGATGCGGGCGCCGGTCACCGGCTCGTTGCTGGCGTAGCGGTCCAGGTAGAGCGTGAGCGTGTCGTGCGCCAGCGCGCCGGCGATCTCGAACTGTGCGGATTGGGCGCTGAGCCGGCCGGGTGGGCTGGCGGGGCTGGCGGGCGCTTCGGCATGGCCTTCGTGTGCGCCGGCGGGCAAGCTGATGAAGGCGATGGATGCTACTAAAGATATAGCTACTAGCCCAGGCAGGTACTGGGCTACAGGCACTTTTTTCATAAATTCAGACCGATTTCTCATGGAGCCGTATACCGCTCGCCACGAGTGAAGACAGAAGGCCGCGGAGCAGGCCATGCGAAGACATCCGCGGAACTGGCTTTGCCAGGCCGCAGGATGTGCCCCCTGCAAGGGGGGTGGCGAAGACGCGAAGCGCGAAGCCTGGGGGTGCTTCATAAGTCACGGGAGTTGGCCCAAGGCTTGCAATAAGCGGGACTGGGCGCGCTGCCCGTCCAGGCGCGCACGCGCCAAGGCCAGGTCGGCTTCGTACTTTTCGTTGTCGGCGCGCAGGCGCTCCAGCAGGCTGCTTTCGCCCAATTGGTAGCCACGTCGGATCAAGGCCTGGGCCTCGTCGCTGAGGCGGGCGCGCTCGGCGGCGGCCTCAATGCCGCGCTGGCTGGCGGCGAGGCCGCTGCGCGCGGCGGTGACGGTGGCGGTTATTTCCCTTGCCACGGCATCGCGCTCGGCATCCGCCGCTGCGGCTTCCGCCAGCGCGGCGGCCTGCCGGGGGCGGTTGCGCTGCTCGGTCGCCAGTGGAATGCGCAGCAGCAGCCGCGCGCTGTACTGGCCGCGTTCGCCGTAGGCGCCACGGTCATGGGTCAGGCCCACGCCCACCTCGACCGGGTCGCGCCGGTCGGCATCCACCAGCCGCAGGCGCGCCTGGGCGGCGGCCTGGCGTGCCTCGGCGGCCTGCAGCGCGGGGTGCGCGGCCAGGTCGTCGCTGGTGGCGGGGTGGGCGCTTTCCTCTGGCGAGGCCACCGTGGCCAGGCCGGTCAAGGCACGCCAGTGCGCGGTGGCGTCGGCCAGCGCCTGCTCGGCCTGGGTAAGCGCGGCGCCGGCCTGCTGGCGCAGGGCCTGGGCCTGCAGCGCTTCGACACGGGCCGATTCACCGGCGCGCACGCGGCGCGCCACGTCGTCGGCCAGCGTGGCGGCCTCAAGCTGGCGCCGCAGCGCGGCCTCGCGTTCTATGCGTGCCACGGCGGCCTGGGCTGCGGCCTCGCGCAGCGTGCCGGCCAGTTGCAGGCGTGCGCGCGCCAGTTCTTGCTCAAAGGCCGTGCGGTCGGCGCCGACCTGGCGCTGCGTGGCGTCACGCAGGCCGGGTGTCCAGAGCGGGACGGCGATCTCGGTTTCGGTCTCGCTCAGGCCGCCGCGGCGCTGCAACTGGTCATTGCGCTGCGACAGGCCCAGCACCGGAGGGCCGGCAATGGGCGATGTGGCGCCACGGGCGCGGGCGTCCAGCTCGGCGCTGCGGCCGGGCTGGCTGCGTGCCGGGGCGCCCAGCGCCCAGGCCTGCTCCAGCGCCTCGCGCAGGGTGGGAAGGGGTTGTGCTGTGGCAGTGGCGCACAGCGCGGCCAGCAGCAAGCCGGCCGTGCGGGCGGCACACAGCCGCCCAGGGAAATGGGGCATTCAGTTCTCCGAAAGTCAGACAGGACGACGACTTCGGCGAACCGCGCAAGCGGGCAGGGAAAAGGGGGAAAGAGAAAAGCTGCTGTGCGGTCCGCCGTCAGGCGGCGGACCACTGGGGGCGCTCGTGGCGCGGGCCGTCCCAGTCCGGCAGCGCGGGCACGGCGCGCAGGCCGGGCGCGCTGAGCACGGCTTGCCCGCCGCGTTCCGCGTGGCCTTGCGGCAGGAAGGTGCAGAGGCTGTGGCAGCTGTGCCCGACGGGGCAGCACTGGTCGGCGGCGGAGGATGTCTGGTGCTGCTCGCCAGCTTCGGCGAATGCCGCGGCGACCGCTACGGCGCCCGGCGTTGCGTCATGGCACAGATGAACGGCGGCCCAGCTCGTTTGCAGGGCCATCACCCCGATCAGCAGCAGTGTCCAGAACCGTTTCATCGGGGCGGATTCTAGCGGCCGGCCGTGACGCGCTCAGGCCGCAGCATGCGCAGCCCGTTGGCCACCACCAGCAGGCTGGCGCCCATGTCGGCAAACACCGCCATCCACATGGTGGCCTGGCCGGCCAGCGCCAGGCCAAAGAACACCAGCTTGATGCTCAGTGCCAGCGCAATGTTCTGCCACAGCACGGCATGGGTGCGGCGCGACAGGCGCACGGTTTCGGCCACGCGGCGCAGGTCGTCGTTCATGATGACCACGTCGGCCGTCTCCATGGCCACGTCGGTGCCGGCCGCGCCCATGGCAAAGCCCACGTCGGCACGGGCCAGCGCCGGGGCGTCGTTGATGCCGTCGCCGGCCATGGCGGTCATGCCGTGCTTTTGCTGCAGCGTGGCGATGGCGGCCAGCTTTTGCTCGGGCAGCAGCCCGGCCTGCACCTGGTCGATGCCGGCCTCGCGTGCGGCAGCGTGTGCGGCGGCGGCATGGTCGCCGGTGAGCATCACCGGCACGATGCCCAGCGCGCGCAGGTCGGCCACGGCCTGCACCGCCTGCGGTCGCAGCGTGTCGGCCACGGCAAACAGGGCGCGCACGGCGCTGCCGTCGGCCAGCAGGGTGACGCTGCGGCCTTGCGCCTCTTGCGCGGCCACGGCCTGCTCCACCGTCTCGTTCCACAGGCCGCGCTCCTGCATCAGCCGGCGGTTGCCCAACTGCCACAGCGTGCCGCCCACACGGGCGGCTACGCCCCGGCCGGGCAGGGCGTTGAAGTCTTCCACCACGGGCAGCGATGCCGGCGCGTCCAGCCCGGCCGCAATGGCCTTGGACACCGGGTGGTCCGAGCGGCTGGCCAGCGCCAGGGCCACATCGGGCGCGGCGTCGTCGCCAAAGCTTTGCTGCGCCACCAGCACCGGCCGGCCAGCGGTCACGGTGCCGGTCTTGTCGAAGGCCACGGCACGGATGCCGCGCGCCTGCTCCAGCCAACTGCCGCCCTTCACCAGAATGCCGCGCCGCGCCGCCGCCGCCAGCCCGCTCACCACCGTGACCGGCGTAGACAGCACCAGCGCGCAAGGGCAGGCGATCACCAGCAGCACCAGCGCGCGGTAGACCGCGTCCAGCCAGGCCCAGCCCAGGACCAGCGGCGCGCCCACGGCCACCGCCACGGCCAGCACGAAGACGGCCGGTGTGTAGATGGCGGCAAAGCGGTCGACAAAGCGTTGCGTCGGCGCGCGGGTGGCCTGGGCCTGCTCGACGGCGCGGATGATGCGGTCCAGCGTGGTGTTGCCGGCGGCAGCGGTCACGCGGAATTCCAGCTCCGACTGCGCATTGAGCGTGCCGGCGTACAGGCTGTCGCCGGGCACCTTGTCCACTGCCAGGCTTTCACCGGTAACGCTGGATTCATCCACCGCGCCGCGGCCAGTGGTGACCGTGCCGTCCAGCGGCACGCGCCCGCCCGGGCGAATACGCACCACCGCGCCCAGCGGCACCTGCGCTGCGGGCAAGGTCTGCCAACTGCCGTCAGCCTGCTGCACCTCGGCCTGCTGCGGGCTCAGCGCAAGCAGCGAGCCAATTGCGTCGCGCGCCCGGCCCACGGCGCGGTCCTCGATGCGCTCGGCCAGCGCGTACAGCGCCATCACCATGGCCGCCTCGGGCCACTGGCCGATCAGGAAGGCGCCGGTCACGGCCACCGCCATCAGCGCGCTGATGCCCAGTTGCCCGCGCAGCAGCGAGCGCAGCCCGCTGCGGTAGATGCCCAGGCCGGCCAGCAAGATGGCTACGGCCGCCAGCAGCATGCCGGCGCCGTGCCAGATCGTCGTATCCGGCCCCAGCAGGTGCAGCAGCTCGGCGCCGGTGGCGGCCACCAGCGCCGCGCCAATCCGGCCCCAGCCGGGCAGCGCGCCGTGGTCATGGCCTTCGTGCGCGTCTTTGGGCGCTGCGGCCGGGCTGGATGTTGCGCAGCCGCCACCACAGCAAGACACCTCGATGCGCGGCCCCGTGGCCTCGGCCCGTGCGGGCCCATGGGCGTGGTCGGGCGTATGAGGGTGCGGGTGGCGGTGGGCGTGTTCTGTCATGGGTTTTCCAGTTGCGGAGGCTGTCATGTCATCATTGAAAACCTTGAAGCCGCTTGAAGGTCAAGCCATGTCCAGTCAAAGCCCCTGCCACCGTATCGGAGATGCCGCCCGCCTGTCGGGCGTATCGGCCGCCAATATCCGCTACTACGAGAAGGAAGGCCTGCTCGCGCCCCAGGTGCGGGCAGTGAACCGCTACCGCATGTACAGCGACGAAGAAGTGCACCGCCTGCGCTTCATCCGCCTGTGCCGCGCCATGGACATGTCGCTGGACGAGGTGCGCACCTTGCTGGCGCTGGACCTGGGCGACCAAGGCGACTGCGCCCGCGCGCGCGGCGCGCTGACCGAGCACCTGGGCCATGTGCGCGAGCGCCTGCTGGAGCTGCAGGCGCTGGAGGCCGATTTGTCCGCGCTGCGCGACCGCTGTGACGGCCAGGAGCATCGTTGCAGCATCATCGAAGCCCTGCACGCCCGCGCCGACGCCCAGCCTGCCGGCGAGCCGCTGGCGCCAGGTGTGCGCCGGCATGTGTAGGGGGATTCCGATACGCGGCAGCACGGGCGCCATGGCCGGCGGTCATGGCGGCAGGGCGATGAGGTACAAGGATGGCCAATGGGTCGAAACTGTCGCCGGCCTGCAAAAAATCCCATCAGGACGCCTTACCCGATGCTGAAAAAGATCGCCGTAGACCAACTGCGCACCGGCATGTACCTGCACAAGCTGGGGGGCTCCTGGCTGCAGCACCCGTTCTGGCGCAGTGCCTTCGTGCTGGAGAGCCTGGACGACCTGCGCGCGGTGCGCGAATGCGGCATCGAAGACCTGTGGATCGATACCGCCAAGGGCCTGGATGTGGAGTCGGCGCCGCCCGTGCTGGCAGCGCCTGTGGCTGTCGTCGCGGCGGCTGTCTTGCCACGGCACAGCCCGGCCGGGTTCGAAGAAGAGCTGGAGCGCGCACGCGGCATTTGCGCATTGGCCGGCGGCGCCATGGCCTCGATGTTCACCGACGCGCGCATGGGGCGCGTGGTGGGCATTGGCGCCGCCCAGCCGCTGGTGGAAGACATTGCCGCCTCGGTCGCGCGCAATCCGGCAGCCTTTGTCAGCATGGTGCGGCTGAAGGCGCTGGACGACTACACCTACATGCATTCGGTGGCCGTCTGCGCGCTGATGGTGGCGCTGGGGCAGCAACTGGGCTGGCCCGAAGCCCAGGTGCGCGAGGCCGGCATGGGCGGCCTCATGCACGACCTGGGCAAGGCGCTGATGCCGCTGGAGGTGCTCAACAAGCCCGGCAGCCTGACCGAGCACGAGTTCGGCATCATGAAGGGCCACCCCGAGGAAGGCTGGCGCCTGCTGCGTGAAGCCGGCACGGCCAGCGAGACGGTGTGCGACGTGGCCCTGCACCACCACGAGAAGTACGACGGCGCGGGCTACCCGCACCAGTTGGCCGGCGAAGGCATAGGCGTGTACGCCCGCATGGGCGCCCTGTGCGACGTCTATGACGCCGTGACCTCCCTGCGCAGCTACAAGGCGGCCTGGGACCCGGCCCTGGCCATGCGCCGGATGGCCAGCTGGAAGGGCCATTTCGACCCGGTGCTGACCCAGGCCTTCATCAAGAGCGTGGGGATCTACCCGGTGGGCTCGCTGGTGCGGCTGGCCTCGCAGCGCCTGGCGGTGGTGGTGGAGCCCAACGCAGGAGCCCTGCTGTATCCCCGGGTCAAGGTGTTCTATTCGGCGGCGCGGCGCGAACCCTTGCAGCACGCGATCGTCGATTTGTCGGTGCTGCGGGCGCAGGACAAGATCGTGGGCGTTGAAGACCCGCAGAGCTGGGGCTTTGGCGACCTGGATGCGCTCTGGTTGCCGCGCTAGTGTCGCGTCAAGCGTGAGGTGACGGATGGGTGCGAAGGCATCGGCGTGCAGCGCAAGGCGCAGGCCGCAGCCCAGGCTTCACGCCTGGGCAAGGGCTGCAACGCAGCGATGCGCGGCGAGGGCAAGCGCACACCGGCAGATCATGCTTGACGCGACACTAGGCCTAGAGCTTGGCCAGCCGCTCCAGCGCGGCGTGCAGCGTTTCTTCCTTCTTGGCGAAGCAGAAGCGCACCACGCGCTGTTCCGTGCCATCACCATAAAAGGCCGACAGCGGGATCGCCGCCACGCCATGGGTGCGGGTGAGCCATTGGCAGAAATCGGCCTCTGACAGATCGCTGATCGCGGCAATGTCCACGCACTGGAAGTAGCTGCCCTCGCTGGGCAGCAGCCGAAAGCGCGTGGCCGCCAGGCCGGCGCGGAACAGATCACGCTTGGCGCGGTAGAACGCCGGCAGGTCCAGGTAGGGCGCCGGATCGCGCAGGTACTCGGCCAGGCCCACCTGCATCGGCGTGTTGACCGAGAACACGTTGAACTGGTGCACCTTGCGGAATTCTTCCATCAGCCGCGCCGGCGCCGCCACATAGCCGATCTTCCAGCCCGTGACGTGAAAGGTCTTGCCAAAGCTCGACACCACAAAGGCGCGCGCTGCCAGGCCAGGGAAGCGCGAGGCGCTCTGGTGCTCGCCGTCGAACACCATGTGCTCGTAGACCTCGTCGCTGATCAGCAGCACGTCGGTCGGGGCCAGCAGCGTCTGCAACTGCAGCATCTCGTCCTGGGTCCAGACGGTGGCGCTGGGGTTGTGCGGCGAGTTGGCAATCAGCGCCCGGGTGCGCGGCGTGATGGCTGCGGCGATCCGCGCGAAGTCCGGGCGGAAGCTGCCGGGCGTGAGCGGCACGCGCACCACGGTGCCGCCGGCCAGCTCGATGTTGGGCACGTAACTGTCGTAGCAGGGTTCGAGCACGATCACCTCGTCGCCCGGCCGCACCACGGCCAGGATGGCGGTGAGGATGGCTTGCGTAGCGCCGGCGGTGATGGTGATCTCGGTCGCCGCGCTGTAGCGGCGGCCGTGCAGTACATCGATCTTGGCCGTCACGGCCTCGCGCAGCGCCGGTACGCCGGCCATGGGCGGATACTGGTTGGCGCCGTTGCGCATGGCGTCGGTCACCGCCTGTACCAGGCGCGGATCGCAGTCGAAGTCGGGAAAGCCCTGGCCCAGGTTCACCGCGCCGGTCTCGGCCGCCAGGGCAGACATCACGGTGAAGATGGTCGTGCCCACGCCGGGCAGCTTGGTAGTGAGCGGCGGGGTCACGGCCGCGTCGAAAGTCGTAGCAGAGGGCTGGGCAGACATCGTTATTGGTTCAGAGGTCGTAGTCGTCGAAGCGGCCGGAAAGCGCCTTGAGGATCAGGTCGCGGCTCAGGCGGTCGCTCAGCAGGGTGGCGAAGTCGTACACAAAGTTGCGCAGATAGGCGCTGCGCTTGAAGGCCAGGCGCGCGACATTGCTGCCGAACAGGTGGCCCAGCGGGCGCACCACCAGATCGGTGTTGGAGTCATCACGCACCGCCATCTCAGCCACGATGCCCACACCCAGGCCCAGGCGGACATAGGTCTTGATGACGTCTGAATCAATCGCCTCCAGCGCGATGCGGGGCGTGAGCTTGCGCGCGGCAAAGGCCTGGTCGATGCGCGTGCGGCCGGTGAAGGACGGGTGGTAGGTGATGATCGGCTCGCGCGCCAGGTCTTCCAGGCTCAGGCGCTCGATCTGGGCCAGCGGATGGTCCACCGGCATCACCAGCACATGCTGCCATTCGTAGCAGGGCAGGGTGACCAGGTCGGCATAGTCAGCCAGTGATTCGGTGGCAATGCCGATCTCGGCCACCTCGTCCAGCACCATGCGCGCCACCTGGTCGGGCGCACCCTGGTGCAGGCTGACATTGACCTTGGGATAGGCCTCGCGCAGCTTGGCTACCGGCACCGGCAACACATAGCGGGCCTGGGTGTGGGTGGTGGCGATGGACAGCGTGCCGCTGTCCTGGGCACTGAACTGCTCGCCAATGCGGCGCAGGTTGTTCACCTCGCGCATGATCAGCTCGATGCTCTTGAGCACATGCTGGCCGGGCTCGGTGATGCGCTTCAGGCGCTTGCCGTGGCGGGCGAAGATCTCGATGCCCAGCTCTTCCTCCAGCTCGATGATGGCCTTGGAGACGCCCGGCTGCGAGGTGTGGAGCGCCTTGGCCGCCTCGGTGAGGTTCAGGTTGCGGCGCGCTGCCTCCTGGACGAAGCGGAACTGGTGCAGGTTCATGCCGGTCGATGATTGTGGAAGGCCCGCATTATGGCGGGCGCCGGGGTGATTTCAGCCGACGGCGATAGCGGCCATCAGCTCCAGCAGTTGCGGATGCTCGCCAATGGCGGCCTGCAGCTCGAATTGCACGCCCGGATATTGCTGTCGCAGTGCCTCCACCAGGGCTGGCAGGTCTTCCCGCGCATGCCGGCCCACGCCCAGAAACATCGGCACGACGCGGATGTCGGTGGCGCCACCGTCGACCAGGGCGGTTGTCACGCTGGGAAGGTCGGGCTCGGTCAGCTCAAGATAGGCGCAGGCCACGGCCACCTCGGGCGCCAATGCCTGTGCGCGGGCCGCCACCGCCTCGATCGGCAGGCGCCACAGCGGGTCGCGCGAGCCGTGGCCAAACAGCACGACGGCCCGGCGCGTCATCTTCGCAGCACTAGCCAACTGAAGGCCGCCAGCGACAACACGCTGTAGATCATGCCCGGCGCAGCCGCCGTAAGCCAGGGCAGCCAGTTCTGAATATTGCCCACGTAGCCGAACACGTTGTTCAGCAGGAAGAAGCTCACGCCCGCCATCACGCCGCCAAAGACATAGGTGGCGATGCCGCCCGAGCGAAAGTGCAGGTAGGCAAAGGGCAGGGCCAGCACCACCATCACCAGGCAGGAGATTGGGTAGAACACCTTGCGCCAGAACTGGATCTCGTAGCGCTGGGCCGCCTGGCCGTTGGCGTCGAGGTGGCGGATGTACTGGAACAGGTCCAGCGTGCTCATGCTGTCGGGCTTGAGCAGCGCCGCGCCCACCATTTCGGCGGTGATATTGGTGGGCCACAGCAGGGTGGGCTCGCTGCTGCGCTCGATGCGGGGCTGCGGGTCCTGGGTGCGGAACTGGCTGCGCTGCACGTTCTCCAGCGTCCAGGCCTCGTTCGGGCCGAAGTGCGCGCTTTCGGCCAGGATCTGGGCTGACAGAAAGCCGCGCTGGTCGAATTCAAAGATGCGTATGCCTTGCAGCGTGCCATCCGGACGCAGCGCGCGCACGTTGGCGGCATACGAGACATCGCCCTGGCGCTCGCGCAGCCAGGCGCCGGTTTGCCCGATGGTGATCTGCCCCTGGTAGCGCGCCTTGACCAGTTGCGCCGCACGGTCGGACGCGGGCGCCGCATAGTCGCCCACCGCAAAGGTCAGCAGCACGAACACCAGGCCAAGCGAGAGCAGGGTGCCCAAGGCCCGCCAGGGCCCCAGGCCGCTGGTGCGCAGGATGGTGAATTCAGAGCTTTGCGCCAGCCGCGCCATGACGAAGATGGTGCCTATCAGCACCGTGATCGGCAGCAGCTCGTACAAGTGGTCTGGCAGCGACAGCGCCACAAAGAGCAGCGCCTGGGGCAACTGGTACTCGCTGTTGGAGCGGCCGATGAAGCGCAGTTCGTCGACAAAGTCGAAGAAGAAGAACAGTGCCAGAAAGCCCAGCGTGACAAAGGCCACGGCCTTGAGCACCTCGGCATAGAGAAAGCGTCGGATGGTTTTCACGCAGCGGACTTTCTTGCGCCAGGGCGCAGCAGGCTGCGCCAGGACCATTGCATATGCCGCTTCACCAGCAGCAGCAGGCCGCAGACCAGCACGCCACCGTGCATCAGCACCAGCACCTGCCCGAACGAAACCCGGCCGCCCAGCATCCAGCTCTGGCCCAGGTTGAGCAGGTTGTAGTAGATGACGAAGGCGAACAGGGCGAACACCAGATTGCCGCTGTGGCCCGCGCGCGGGTTGACGCTGGAGATTGCCAGCGCCAGCACGACGAAGTTGATGCCGGCAAACACCATGCCTATGCGCCAGGCCAGCTCGGCCTGGTATTCCAGCCCGGGACTGCGCAGCAGCTCCAGGGTGGAGCGCAGCTTGGCGGGGGTTTCTTCCTGGGCGCCGGCCTCGGCGCCGCTGATCACGTTGCCGTACTCGCGGAACTCACTGATCTTCAGGCTCGGGTCGCTGGGCTTGCTCTCCATGCGCTGCCCGTCGGTCAGCACCACGAAGCGCTCACCCTTGATCGTTTCCAGGCGCCCGCTGCGCGCGGAGGTGACCATGTCCTGGCCGTGCTCGCTGGACGTGATGAAGACGTTGCTCGCGGTCTGGCTGTCGGGGGCGGCCTTGTCGATGAAGAACACGCGGTTGCCGCCGGCCGACTCCTGGAACTGGCCCGGTGCCACGCGGTCGATGTCGCCGCGCTGCTCATAGCGGTCCTTCATGTCCTGGATCTGGGTATTGGCCCAGGGCCAGACGCCCAGCGCCAGCACGGCGATCAGCGCCAGCACCGGCCAGGAGAAGCGCATCAGCGGGCCCAGCAGGCTGCCCAGCCCGCGCCCGGCCGACAGCCAGATGACCATTTCGCTGTCGCGGTACATGCGCGACAGCGTGCCGACGATGGACACGAACAGGCTGAGCGCCAGGATGGTGGACAACTGGCTGAGCACGGTATAGCCCATGACCAGCAGGACTTCGGAGGGGTTGACGCTGCCGCGCGCGGCCTGGCCGAGCACGCGGATCAGCATGATCGTCATCACCACGGTGGCCAGCACCACCAGGGTCGCGCCAAAGCTGCGGCCCAGCTCCTTGCGGATGGAGGAATGGAATAACATCGGTTCGAAGGAAAACACGAATTATGGACTTCCAACTCAAGACCCTCGACGCCGCGGGCGCATGTACCGAAAAGACCGATGCCCTTGTAGTGCTGGTGGCTGAAAACGCCAAGCCTGGCGCGGATGCGCTGGGGCGCAGCATTGCCGAGGCGCGCAAGGCCGGCGACTTCGACGGCAAGGCCGGCAAGCTGCTGGCGTTGTATCGGCATGCGGGCATCGCCGCATCGCGCGTGGTGCTGGTGGGCATTGGCGACGGCAGTGCGCGCGCCGTGCGCCAGGCGGTGGCCGCTGCGGTCGGCACGCTCAAGTCGACGCCGGTGCGCCGCCTAGCCCTGTTGCTGCCGGCGGCCGACGGGGCTTGCGTACAGGCCGCAGTGCTGGCGGCCGCCGAGGCCAGCTATGTCTACACCACCACCAAATCCAAGCCCGAGCCGCGCAAGCTCGAGCGCGTGACGCTGGGCGTGCCCGACGCCGCCGCTGCGCGCGAGGATTTCGCCCGCGCCACGGCCACGGTCGCAGGCGTTGAATTCGCCAAGGAATGGGGCAACCGCCCGGCCAACCACGCCACGCCGGCCTTGCTGGCGCAGGCGGCCAAGTCGCTGGCCGCGTCCAAGGCCTCGCGCATCCAGTGCCAGGTGCTGGGCCCGCGCGAGGTGGCCAAGCTGGGCATGGGCTCTTTCATGGCCGTGGCCCAGGGTTCGGAAGAAGAGCTGCGCTTCATCGTGCTGCAGTACAGCGGCGCGGCCAAGGCCGAGGCACCAGTGGTGCTGGTGGGCAAGGGCATCACCTTCGACACCGGCGGTATCTCGATCAAGCCGGCGGCCGAGATGGACGAGATGAAGTTCGACATGTGCGGCGCCGCCAGCGTGCTGGGCACCTTCCGTGCGTTGGCCGAGCTGCAACCGGCCGTCAACGTTGTCGGCCTGATCCCAGCCTGCGAGAACATGCCTGATGGCCGTGCCCTGAAGCCCGGCGACGTGGTCACCAGCATGAGCGGCCAGACCATCGAAATCCTCAATACCGACGCCGAAGGGCGCCTGGTGCTGTGCGACGCACTGACCTACGCCGAGCGCTTCAAGCCGCGCGCCGTGGTGGACATCGCCACGCTCACTGGCGCCTGCGTAATCGCGCTGGGCAGTGTGCACAGCGGCTTGTTCTCCAGCGATGACGCCCTGGCTGACGCGCTTCTGGCGGCGGGCCGGCTGGCGCAGGACCCGTGCTGGCGCATGCCGCTGGACGACGAGTACGCCGAAGGCCTGAAGACCAATTTCGCCGATGTCGCCAATGTGGGCGGGCGCGCGGGCGGTGCGGTGACTGCGGCCAAGTTCCTGCAGCGCTTCACCGGCAAGTTTGCCTGGGCGCATCTGGACATCGCCGGCAGCGCCTGGAAGAGCGGTGCCGCCAAGGGCTCTACCGGTCGCCCCGTAGGTTTGTTGCTAAATTACGTTCTAGCCCAGGCTACACCTAGGCTTTCGGCTATTAAAAAAGTAGCTAAGGGCGTAGCAAAGAAGCCGCGTGCGGCCTGAATGCCGGGCGCTGCCAAGCAAGGTTCGCCATGACTGAAGTGGCTTTCCATTTCAATGCGCCCGACAAGCTGGCCTATGCCTGCCGGCTGCTGCGCAAGGCCCTGGGCGGTGGCGCACGGGTGGTGGTCACCGCAGCGGCGCCCACGCTCGATGCGCTGGACCGCGCGCTGTGGACGTTTTCACCGGTCGACTTCCTGCCGCATTGCCGTGCGACGGGTGATGCGGCTGTGCTGGCCGCCTCGCCCATCGTGCTGGCCGAGGCGGGGCAGCCGGTTCCACACCACCAGGTGCTGCTCAACCTGGGCGAAGAGGTTCCGGCCGAGTTCGGCCGCTTCGAACGGCTGATCGAGGTGGTCGGCCGCGACGACGAGGGCGATCGGCAGCGCGCCCGGCAGCGCTGGAAACACTACGCCGACCGTGGTTACACCATCACCCGGCACGACCTGGCCTTGAAATCCTGATGAGCGCACCTCCTGTTGCCCCGCGTTTCGTCCCGACCCTGACCGAGGTGGTGGATTGGCAGCCCGAAGACGCAGTGCCGGCGCCGCCGCCGGAGGCCCCGGAGCCAACGGTGGATACGGCGGCGGTTCTTGCGCTGGAAGAAGGCATCACGGCGCAGGTGCTTGAGCGGGTCGATCAGACCTTGTCGGGCCGGCTGTCGGACGCAATCACCTTGGTTGTGCTGGAGCAGACCCGCTTCATGCTGCCCCGCCTGCGCGAGGAGATCGCCGAGGCCGTGCGCCGCAGCGTGGAGGATGCGGTTCGCCAGGAGTTGGGCGGCACGCGCTCAGCCGGCGACAGTTGATGTAATTTGCCCCGGCGCACGGGCATCAATCCTCTGGTCGATGCGCGGAAATTGCGATACGGTTGACGGCTCACTCCGTCCTCGGATCGATTCTTTCTACCGGAGATTCCCATGCGCCTGAAGTTGAAATTGACCATGGTCGCGGCGATTGCCGCATCGGCCACCGCCGTGTCCGCCCAGGATGCGCAGGTTGTGCGGCTGGGCCATGTCGGTCCCGTGTCGGGAGCGCAAGCCCACTTTGGCAAGGACAACGAGAACGGCGCCCGCATGGCGATCGACGATCTCAACACCCAGAACATCGTCATCAACGGCAAGAAGATCAGATGGGAGCTGCAGGCCGAGGACGACGCCGCCGACCCCAAGCAGGGCACGGCCGCTGCGCAAAAGCTGTGCGACGCCAAGGTCGCGGGGGTGGTGGGCCACCTCAATTCCGGCACCACCATTCCGGCCTCCAAGGTCTACAACGATTGCGGCATTCCGCACATCACCGGCTCGTCCACCAACCCCGCACTGATGAAGCCGGGTTACAAGACCACTTTCCGCATCATCGCCAATGACAACGCGCTGGGCGCCGGCCTGGCGCTCTATGCGGTTGATACGCTCAAGCTCAAGAAGCTCGCGGTCATTGATGACCGCACTGCCTATGGCCAGGGCGTGGCCGAGGTGTTCAAGAAGTCTGCCGCGGCCAAGGGGGCGACCATCGTCTCCGAGCAGTTCACCACCGACAAGGCTACCGACTTCATGGCCATCCTGACGGCGATCAAGGCCAAGGCGCCGGACGGCGTCTTCTTTGGCGGCATGGACCCGCAAGGTGGCCCCATGCTGCGCCAGCTGGAGCAACTGGGCATGGGCAATGTCAGGTACTTTGGCGGCGACGGCATCTGTACCTCGGAGCTGGCCCGTCTCTCCGGCGGCGCCAAGATCCTGGGCAACGTGGTCTGCGCCGAAGGCGGCACCTCGCTGGCCAAGATGCCGGGCGGCGTGGCCTGGAAGGCGCGCTATGACGCCAAGTACCCAGGCCAGTTCCAGATCTACAGCCCCTACACCTATGACGCGACCATGCTCTTTGCAGACGCCATGAAGCGCGCCAATTCCTGGGACCCGAAGGTCTATATCCCGGTGCTGCTCAAGTCCGAATACAAGGGCGTGACGGCCAATATCGCCTTCGAGCCCAATGGCGACATGAGGAACCCGGCGATCACGCTCTACACCTACAAGGACGGCAAGCGCGTACCGCTGGAGAACTGAGGTTTTCCCTCCCCACAGCAAGGCCACCGCGAGGTGGCTTTTTTGGGCGCAGCACGGCAAGGGCCGCTCCCTATAATCCGCCGCTGGTGAAGAGGCGGCTTTGGTGCGCTGCTTCACCACAGTTCGAAGGTGCCCCGCACGCCGTTTTTTGGCGCCAGGGGTTCAACGGGAAACAGGTGCGTCGTGTCCGTATGGATGTGGCCAGGCCTGTGCTGCCCCCGCAACGGTAAGCGGATCAAGAAACTCTCGGGCCAGCGTGCAACAGCGCTGGCAGCCACTGCGCATCGGCGTGGGAAGGCGAGAGGGTTTCGGTTTCATGCCCTCAGGCATGAAGCGCTCCGCAAGCCCGGATACCGGCCTTCGCGACGATCTTCGGGCGCTGCGGGAGTGCGTTTGTCCGGGCAGGCCGGTGCGCGCGCATCCGGCCCGGCTTTGGCGCATGTCTTCCAGCGTATGGCTCATACGGTGTCCCGCGGGGTTGCGGGGCCGTGCTTGGAACAGACATGCGAAACACGATCTCCCGCAAACGGGTCATCCACAGCAAGAGATTGGCCCATGGCGGCATGGGCTTGGCACGCGGTGCGCAAATGGGCCTGCTGGCCCTGCTATCGGTTGCGGCGGGCGACAGCCTGGCGCAGGAAGCCGACGCGTTGAAGGAAATCTTCGTCACCGCCACGGCCCGCAAGGAAGAGCGCAGCCGCATCGCCGGCACGACCCAATCCATAGACCGGGCGGCCATCGAGCGCTCGACGGCCAAGTCGGTGACGGATCTGCTGGCGGAGAACGCGGTGGGCTTCCTCAGTGAATGGACCGCCGCCCAGACCTCGATCAATATCCGCGGTGCGGCCAGCGATGGGCAGGGGCGCGACTTTCGTAGCCAGGTGCTGGTGCTGGTCAATGGCCGTCGCGCCGGTACGGCCAATCTGTCGAAGTTCAGCACGGCAAATATCGAGCGCATCGAGATCGTGCGCGGCCCCTCTTCGGTGATCTACGGCAGCCAGAACATGGGCGGCGTGATCAACATCATCATGAAAAACGGCCAGAACGCGCCACGCACCCAGGCCGAGCTCGCGACCGGCTCCTGGGGCCTGGTGCAGGGCCAGGCCCAGACCAGCGGCGGCGATGAGCGCATCGACTGGTTCATTGGCGTGGCCGGCGGCCGGCGCGGCGATTACGAGTCGGGCGAGGGCGGCTCGCGCATGGGCAATACCGCCTGGGAGCGCCGTGGTGTCAGCGGCGCCGTGGGCTTGCAGATCGACGATCTGCAGCGCATCGACCTGAAGCTGCGCACCGATGGCGTCTACAACGCCGGCTTTCGCGGGTCGGGCGCCAACCTCTACAGCACGGACAACCGCAGCAACCGCTCGGTGGATGCAAGCTATGAAGGCCGCACCAGCGATGGCCGCACCAGCTGGCTGGCCCACGCCTACGGGCTCACGGACGTGGATGAGTTCAACTGGGCCTCGCCCGTGATCAGGTCTGGCACGCAGGCGGTGCCGGGCACCTCCAGTGACTACAACAAGCGCACGCTGGATGTGGTGGGCACGCGGCTGCAGCCGCGCTTCAAGATCGGTCAGGGCAATGATCTGCTGCTGGGTTACGACTGGGAGCGCAGCCGGCTGCGCTCGGACCGCTTCCGCGTTGCCATGCCGGGCGGCCCGGCCGGGCAGGTGGCGCCCTATGACAACAACCAGACCGAGCACGTGAATGCGCTGTATTTTGAAGATGCGCAAACCCTGCTGGATGAGCGCCTGACGCTGCGCGGCGGCCTGCGCAAGACCTGGGGCCGGACCAGCTTCGATCCCACGCCCAATCTGCCACTGCAGCGCAGCGGCACGCAGTCTTACGACGCCCGAACCTGGTCGGCCGGTGCCACCTGGCGCGCGCTGGACTGGCTCAACTTGCGCACCGGCGCCTCCACCGGCTTTCGCGCGCCGACCGCGACCGAGCTGGCTTCGGATTTCACCGCCGTGGGCGGTGGGCGCACCTTCGGCAACCCTGATCTGCAGCCGGAGACCAGTCGTCAGATCGAGGTTGGTGCCGCGGTCCAGTTGCCGCTGTGGCGGCTGGATGCTGCGCTGTTTCAGAACACCATCTCGAACCGCATCATCACCGTCTCGCGCGGTGCGGCCACCAATACCTCGGACTACCGCAACAACGCCGCCGACATCGTGGCGCGCGGCCTGGAGCTGAGCGCGGACGTGGACCTGGCCAAGCTGCTGGCGCTGGGCGCTGGTGGCCACCGGCTCAACGCCTATGCCAACGGCTATTACAACTTCGAGATGCGCGACAAGGGCGCGGCGGCCGACGCCACGACCAGCCGCGTGCAGCGCATGTACCAGTACGAGGCTGCAATGGGTGTGCGCTATGGCCGTGGCAGCGGCGAGCTGCCCGGCAATTGGGGCGTGCAACTGGCAGCCCTGCTGCGCGGCCCCATGTGGTACGACACCGAAGAAAACCTGCTGATCCCGCAGGGCGAGCCCAACAGCACCTTTATTCACCGCAAGGGCGCATTCACGGTCTGGAACCTGCGCAGCGACTACCGCATCAGCCAGAACGTGCGCCTGTTTGCGGCGGTCAACAACCTGTTCAACATCAACCAGCACCCTGTCTTCATCGCCCTGGACCGCAGCCCCTGCATCGCCAACCCGGCGTTCCAGAATGGCGGTTGTGGCACCTCGATGCCGGGGCGTGAACTGCAGATTGGTTTACAGGCGCGGTTCTAGTGAAGCTCGTGGCGTTTTTGCTGGCCGCTGTTGCGGTGCTGGCGCATGCGGAGCCCATCGTGGTCCGCGATGCGCTGGGCCGCAGCGTGGTGCTGCCTGCAGCGCCGCAGCGCATCGTCACGATCTTCTCGTCCAACACCGAACTGGTGACCTCGCTCGGTCTGGCCGCTCGCATCGTCGGCGTGGAGGATTTCACGCGCTACCCGCCGGAGGTACTGCAGCGGCCCAAGGTCGGCGGCCGGCTGGGCTTCTCGGTGGACGCGGTGGTGGCGCAGCGGCCGGATCTGGTCATCGTCACGCCAGCGCGCCAGGCCGCGCAGCAACTGGTCGATCCCATGGAGCGTATCAGCGTGCCGGTCATGGTGCTGCTGAGCCGTTCGGTTGAAGAGGTGCTGGACAACATCCGCCTGGTCGGCCAGGCCACCGGCGTGCCTGAGCGCGGTGAGGCCTTGGCGCGGGCGCTTACGCAGCGGCTGGAGCAGGTCGCCGCACGGATCACCGGGCAGCCGGAGCCGCGCCTGGTCATGGTCACCGGCCGAATGGGCAATGGCATGCTGCTGGTGGCGCGCGCCGACACCTACACCGGCGAGGCCATGCGCCTGGCTGGCGGCCGCTTTGCGCTGACCGGGCGCGGCGTGGTGCCGCAGGTCTCTCCCGAGAGCATTCTGGCGGCGGACCCTGACGTGCTGCTGTTTGCCGGCACGCAGGCCGCCCTGGACGAACTGGTGCGCCAGCCTGGCTGGCGCGACCTGCGTGCCGTGCGAGACAAGCGCGCAATCACCGTGGCGCGCAGCGAGTTCCTGATCCCCGGCCCACGCACCATAGACGGCATAGAGAAGCTGGCGCGCGTGCTTCATCCGGACGCGGAGGCCTCGCCATGACGCGCCGTGCTTCCTGGTACTTGGCCGGCGCGGTGCTGGTGGCCGCACTGTTGCTGGCCGCCTGCGCCGGCCACGCGTGGGCCACGCCGGCCGATCTCTATCACGCGCTGATGGGTGATGACAGCATGCGCAGCCGCTTGCTACTGCAGTGGCGCCTGCCGCGCGTGCTGGCGGCGGCACTGGTGGGCGCGCTACTGGGCTTGTCTGGCGCGGTATTCCAGGGCGTGTTCCGCAACCCCTTGGCCGAGCCCTACCTGCTGGGCGCCTCGGGCGGTGCAGCGCTGGGCGCCACGGTGGCGCTGCTGGTGCCGCTGGGCTTGCCGCAGTCCCTGTTGCTGCCGGCGCTCGCCTTTGCCGGCGCCTGGGGCGCCACGGTGCTGGTGCTGGGCGTGTCGCGCGTAGCGGGTGCGCTGGATGCGGCCGGCATGTTGCTGGCAGGCGTGGCGATTGCCGCCGTGCTGGGCGCACTGCGCTCCTTTTTGATGCTGGCGCTGTCCGACGAAACCATGAGCCTGCAGGTGGTGATGAGCTGGGTACTCGGCGGCATTCAGACGCCCACCTGGCCGGGTCTTGGCCTGTTGGCGTTGCTGTGCCTGGCCTGCCTGGCGGCCACCGACCGTATTGCGCGCGGGCTGGACCTGCTGGGCCTGGGCAATGTGGCCGCGCAGGGTTTTGGGCTGGATGTGGCGCGCTTCACGCCGCTGGCGGTGATGGTGGGCTCGCTGGTGGTGGCGGTTGCCGTGGCTTATGGCGGGCTGGTGGCCTTTGTCGGGCTGGCGGCGCCGCATATCGCGCGCTGGATGGTTGGGCCCATGCATCGGGCATTGCTGCCGGCCTCGGCGCTGGCGGGTGCCATCGTGGTTACGGTGGCAGACGCCATTGCCCGCAGCGCGCTGCCGCCGGCCGAGATTCCGCTGGGCCTGGTCACCGCCGTCGCGGGTGGCCCTTTCTTCATCGTGTTGCTGGCACGCAGGCTGCGCTCGTGATGCTGCCGCTGGCCCCATCCCGCCTGGAGGCGCGCGGCCTTGGCCTGTCGCGGCGCGGCCGTACTGTGCTGGCCGACGTATCGCTGCGCCTGCCCGCCACGGGCGCGGTCGCCATCATCGGCCCCAACGGCGCAGGCAAATCGACGCTGTTGTCATTGCTGGCTGGCCTGGTGCCGGCGGAGCGGGGCGAGGTGCTGCTCGATGGCCGGCCCATCGGCACGCTGCCCGTGGCCGAGCGCGCACGCGCCATCGGCTTCATGCCGCAGCGCTTTGAGCCGCATTGGGACCTGACGCCGCAAGAGTTGCTGGGCCTGCGGCCGGCGCAGCTTGCGGTGGACGAGGTGCTGGCGCGGGAAGGCTTGGGTGCGCTGCGTGCGCGTCGCTGGTCCACGCTGTCGGGCGGTGAGCAGGCGCGCGTGCTGCTGGCCATGGTGCTGGCACCCGATCCGCCCATTCTTTTGGCAGACGAGCCCGGCGCCAGTCTGGATGTGCGGCACCGCCTGGCCCTGGTCGAGGCGCTGGCCGAGCGCGGCCGCACGCGGCTGGTGGTGGTGGCCATGCACGACCTGGACCTTGCCTTTGCGCATTTCGAACACGTCATCGTCGTGGCCGAGGGAGGTATTGCGGCCACCGGCGACGCCGAGCTGGCCAACGCTCCTTTGCTGGACCAGGTCTTTGGCGTGCGCTTCGAGCGTATCGGTACCTCGCCCGATCTGGTGCTGCGCGCCCGGCGCGCAGAGCAGGAGGCAGTCTGATGCGCATTGACCTGGCCGGCTGGACGCGCGAGGCCACGCAGGGTGATCCGCGTGCCTTCATGGCGCTGTTCGAAGAGGCCGACCGGCTGGGCTTCGACGGCGTCTGGTTCAGTGAATTCCGCCTGCCCAACCCAGCCTGGCCCTATCCGTCGCCGCTGCTGCTGGCCGCCGCAGTGCTGGCGCGCACCGAGCGCTTGCGCGTAGGCACGGCGGTGCTGGTACTGCCACTGCACCATCCGCTGATGCTGGCCGAGGAGATCGCGCAACTGGATTGGCAGAGCGGCGGCCGCATCGATATCGGCCTGGGTCGCGGCACCGAACCCGGTGCACTGCGCGCGCTGCAATGCGATGCCAGCCAGACGCGGGAGCGCTTTGAGCGTGGCTGCCTGCTGCTGCGCCAGGCCCTGAGCAGCGCCCCGGTGCATTCGGCCGATGGGCCCTGGGTGTTCGACGCCATCACGGTCGGGCCGGCACCAGTCCAGCAGCCGCACCCACCGCTCTACCTGACAGGTTCCACGCCTGAGACACTGGCCTTCAGTGTGGCGCAGGGCTTCCCGCTGTTGCTGAGCCTGGAGCCACCGGAGGGCGCGCAGTTGGCGCGGGTGGACGACATATTGGTGCGCAACGCGCTGCCGGCGCAGCCGCTGCGCGGTCGCTCATCCCTTGCGCGCTACGTCTGCATTGGCGCCAGCGCGGCACAGGTGGCAGCGCAGCTGGAAGCGTTGTGGCCGCTGCTGCTACGCAGGCGCCAGCATTTCGCCGGCCTGCGCGGCGTGCCGCCCGAAGACGTGCCACCACTTGATGTGGCACGTGTGCTGCGCGAGCAATTCATCCACGGCGACCCGGCCGCCTGCCACGCGCAAATCCGCGAGCTATGCCAGCGCACCGGCATTCCGCATCTGCGCTGCGTATTCAACGCCAATGGCCTGTGGAGCGACTCTCAGGCCTTGGCCGGCATGCGGCTGTTTGCCCATGAAGTTCTGCCTTTTCTGAGAACCGCCGCTTGAGTGGCGCGCTGGCCCCATCATTCCAACCCTTAGCGTTCGAGAGACCCCCATGCACACCGCGAAGATCCCCGCCACCATCGTCACCGGCTTCCTCGGCAGTGGCAAAACCACATTGCTGCGCCACATCCTGAACAACGCCGAGGGCCGACGCATCGCCGTCATCGTCAACGAGTTTGGCGAGCTGGGCATCGATGGCGAAATCCTCAAGGGCTGCGGCATAGGCTGCGACGAGGACGGTAACGAGCGCGAAGGCACGCTCTATGAGTTGGCCAACGGCTGCATGTGTTGCACCGTCCAAGAAGAGTTCTTCCCCGTGATGCAGATGCTGGCCGAGCGCCGCGACCAGATCGACGCGGTGCTGATCGAGACCTCGGGCCTGGCCCTGCCCAAGCCGCTGGTCCAGGCCTTCCAGTGGCCGGAGATCGCCAACGTCTTCACCGTGGACGCGGTGGTCACCGTGGTCGATGGCCCGGCCACGGCAGCCGGGCAGTTCGCGGCCAACCCGCAGGCCGTTGACGAGCAGCGCCGCGCCGACCCCAACCTGGACCACGAATCTCCCCTGCACGAGCTGTTCGAAGACCAGCTCTCGGCCGCCGACCTGGTGGTGCTGAACAAGGCCGACCTGATCGACGAGACCGCGCGCGCGCAGGTCGAAGCCCTGGTGCGCCAAGAGATCCCGGCCGAGGTCAAGATCGTCACCGCCACCGAAGGCCGGCTGCCACTGGCCCTGCTGCTGGGGCAGGGCCGCGCGGCCGAGACGCAGATCCATCTGCGCACCAGCCACCACGACCATGAAGAAGAGCACGACCACGACGAGTTCGACTCGCTGGTGGTCGATTTGCCCCCAGTGGACCGCGACCGCCTGCTGGCGGCCCTCCAGGAATTGGTGGAGCAGCAGACCATCTACCGCGTCAAGGGCTTTGCAGCAATCCCGGGCAAGCCTATGCGGCTGTTGCTGCAGGGTGTGGGCAAGCGCTTTGATCAGCACTTCGACCGCCGCTGGCAAGAGGGCGAGGCACAGCGCACGCGCCTGGTCTTCATCGGAGCCGACCTGGACGAGGCCGCACTGCGCGCGGCGTTGGCCGGCACCGCCGCATAAGCCTGCCATGCACTTGCTGAGCACGCGGCCCGGTGGCTTTGTGGAGGACGACAGCGTCGTCACCCGGCTCGACCAGACCCCGGCGGAGATCGTGGTGCTCAGCTCGGCCGACACCACCTTGTCGTTGCTGGCCGCGGCCCGCACGGCGCTGGCGGCCTCGGACCCTGCTTACCCCGGGCTGCGGCTGGCCAATCTGCTGCACCTGCGCCAGCCGGCTTCGCTCGACCTGTATGTGGATGAGGTCCTGCAGCATGCGCGGGTGGTGATGGTCGATCACCTGGGCGCCGAATCGGCCTGGCCCTATGGCATCGACCAACTGGAGCGGCTGGCACGTCGCCATAGCCAGCAACTGGCCATGTTCTCGGGCGACTTGCAGGAGGATGCCGCGCTGCTGGGCCGCAGCACCGTGCCGCCCGCGCTCAGCCGCCAGCTCTGGCAGTACCTGCGCGCCGGTGGTGCGGCCAATGCGTTGCAGTTTCTGCGCGCCGTGGCCTTCCACTGCCTGGGCCATGGCGAGGCGCCCCAGCCGCCGCGCAGCCTGCCGCAGGTAGCGCTGCATGCGCCGCGCCTACCGGGCACTGTGGCCGCACATGCGGTGGATGGCATCGACGATCTGCGCGCCCAGTGGCATGCGGGTGCACCGGTGGTGGCCCTGGTCTTCTACCGCTCGCATCTGCAGTCGGGCAATACCGCGGCTTTCGATGCCATGGCGGCCGCCTTGTCTGCGCAGGGCCTGAACCCCTTGCCGGTGGCGCTGGATTCATTGAAGGACCAGTTATGCCTGGCCACGCTGCGCGAACTCTGCAGCGCCAATGCGGTGCAACTGGTGCTCAACACCACGGCTTTCGCGGCATTGGGCGAGGGCGGGGCGCTCGCGGGTGATGCGCCCGTGCTGCAGGTGATCGCCAGCGGCGGCAACCGCGAGGACTGGCTGACCGACAGCCAGGGCCTGCGGCCGCGCGATATCGCCATGCAGATCGTGCTGCCCGAGATGGATGGCCGCATCATCACCCGCGCCGTGAGCTTCAAGGCCAGCGCGCAGCGCTGCCCGCTGACCCAGACCGAGCTGGTGGTCTACCAGGCCGAGCCCGACCGCGTGGCCTTTGTGGCCGAACTGGCGCGGCGCTGGTGCCGCTTGCGCAGCCTACCTGCTGCCGACAAGCGGCTGGCACTGGTGCTGGCCAACTATCCTGGCAGCGAGGGGCGCATAGGCAGCGGCGTGGGCCTGGATACTCCCGCCTCGGTGATGTCCATCCTCTGTGCGCTGCAGGCAGATGGCTACACGCTTGGCGACCCGGCCGCGCTACCAGCCGATGGCGATGCCTTGATGCAGCGGCTGCAACAGGGCATCGCCAATGACCCAGAGCAGTGGCCCTTGCGCCCGGCCTGGCAGAGCTATGCGCTGGCCGACTACCGCCAGCGCCTGCAAGCACTGCCCGAGGGCATGGCTGCCGCCATCGACGCGCGCTGGGGCCCGCCCGAGCAAGACCCCATGCTGCGCCAGGGCCGCTTCATGATCGCCGGGCTGCGCCTGGGCCGGGTGTTTGTCGGCATCCAGCCCGCGCGTGCGCTGGCCGGGCAGGGCGCTGAGGACTACGCCAGCTACCACGATGCCGAGCTGGTGCCGCCGCACAGCTACCTGGCCTTCTACTTCTGGCTGCGCGACGCGTTTGCCATAGATGCCATCGTGCATGTCGGCAAGCACGGCAATCTGGAATGGCTGCCAGGCAAGAGCCTGGCCTTGTCGCAGCACTGCTGGCCCGACGCCATCCTGGGCCCCTTGCCGCACCTGTATCCCTTTATCGTCAACGACCCGGGCGAGGGCGCGCAGGCCAAGCGGCGCAGCCAGGCAGTCATCATCGACCACCTGATGCCGCCCCTGACCCGGGCCGAGAACCACGGCCCGTTGCAGGACCTGGAGCGCCTGGTCGACGAGTACTACGAGGCGCTGCTGGTCGATGCACGCCGCGCCCGGCTGCTGCGCAGCCAGATCCTGGCCGCCGTGCGCGAACAGCATCTGGCAGAAGAGCTATCGCTACCCGCCACCGACGGCTCCGAGGACGCCGTGCTGGCTCGTGTCGATGCCTACCTGTGCGAGCTCAAGGAAACCCAGATTCGCGACGGCCTGCATGTGTTCGGCGCCTCGCCACAAGGCCGGCAGCGGCGCGACACGCTGCTGGCGATTGCGCGCTATCCGGTGGGCGATGGCCTGAATGGCAATGCCGGCCTGCCGACCGCGCTGGCACGCGATCTATTGCCGGCAGACGCCTTCGACCCACTCGACATCGATCCCGCCACGCCCTGGCAGGGCGCGCGCCCAGCGCTGCTGCAGCAGATCAGCACGGACGCCTGGCGCCACCATGGCGACACGCGCGAGCGGCTTGAGCTGCTGGCCTTGCATCTGCTGGATGAGGGGCATGGCCCGCAGGGCTTGCCACAGACGGCCGCCGTGCTGGCGCGTATCGCCAGCACCATTGCCCCGGCGCTGGATGCCTGCGGCACGCAGGAATCGACGCAACTGCTGCGCGGGCTGCGGGGTTGTTTTGTGCCACCCGGCCCAAGCGGCTCGCCTTCGCGCGGGCGGCCAGATGTACTGCCCACCGGGCGCAACTTCTACGCACTCGATACCCGCGCCATTCCCACGCGCACGGCCTGGCTGCTGGGACTCAAGTCGGCCCAGCGGCTGGTCGAGCGGCATTTGCAAGAGCACGGCGACTATCCGCGCGCACTGGGCCTGTCGGTCTGGGGCACGGCCACCATGCGCACCGGCGGTGATGATCTGGCGCAGGCCTTTGCGCTGATCGGCGTGCGCCCGAAGTGGGCGGCTGGCAGCCAGCGCGTGGTCGACTTCGAGGTGCTGCCGCGCGTGGGCCTGGGGCGCCCGCGCATCGACGTCACGCTGCGCATCTCGGGCTTTTTTCGCGATGCGTTTCCGGCAGCGGTGCAGATGTTTGATGCCGCCGTGCAGGCGGTGGCCGCACAGGACGACGAGGACGCGCAAGACAATCCCATCCGCGCCCGCATCCTGCAAGAAAGCGCAGCCCTGCAAGCCCAGGGCCAAGCGCCCGAGGCCGCGCGCGCGCAGGCCGGCTGGCGTGTGTTCGGCTCGCCGCCGGGCCACTACGGCAGCGGCCTGCAATCGTTGTTCCAGCAGGGGCATTGGCAAGACGACAAGGACCTGGCGCAGGCCTATGTCGGCTGGAGCGCCCATGCCTATGGCCAGCAGGCCGAAGGCGCGCCCGCCAGCGCTGCGTTGCAGCGCCGCCTCAGCCAGATGGACGTGGTGGCGCAGAACCAGGACAGCCGCGAGCACGACCTGCTCGACTCCGGCGACTACTACCAGTTCCAGGGCGGTATGGCCGCCGCCGTGCGCCATCTGAGCGGGCGCCAGCCAGCGCTCTACCACGGTGACCACGCCAACCCGCAGGCGCCGCGCGTGCGCACGCTGAAGGAAGAGATCGGCCGCGTGGTGCGCGCGCGGGTGGTCAATCCCAAATGGCTGGACGGCATCAAGCGCCACGGCTACAAGGGCGCCTTTGAGATGGCGGCTACCGTCGACTATCTATTTGGCTTTGACGCCACGGCGCGCGTGGTGGGCGACCACCAATACGCCATGGTGGCCGACGCCTATGTGCTGGACGCCGCCACGCGAGAGTTTTTGAACCAGCACAATCCCCGGGCGCTGCAAGACATGCTGGCACGCCTGCTCGAAGCCATGGACCGCGGCCTGTGGCAGTCGCCAGGCGGCTATCGGCAGCAACTGGAAGACCTGCTGCTGGACCACGAGCAGCACATGGAAGGACCCTCCACATGACAACGGCATTGCCCGCACTCTTTCCCTTTTCTGCACTGGCCGGCCAGCCGCAACTGCGCCTGGCCCTGCTGCTGGCTGCGGTAGACCCGGCGCTGGGCGGTGTGTTGATCGAAGGGCCGCGCGGCACCGCCAAATCGACCGCCGCCCGCGCGCTGGCCGAGCTGCTGCCCGATGCGCCCTTCGTCACCTTGCCGCTTGGCGCCAGCCTGGAGCACCTGGTCGGCACGCTCGACCTGCAGCAGGCACTGGCCGGCCACGCGCTGCGCTTTGCCCCCGGGTTGCTGGCACGGGCGCATGGTGGCGTGCTGTATGTGGACGAGATCAATCTGTTGCCCGACGCATTGGTCGATGCGCTGCTGGACGCCGCCGCCAGCGGCGTCAACAGCGTGGAGCGCGACGGTATCTCGCACCGCCACGCGGCGCGCTTCGTGCTGGTCGGCACCATGAACCCGGAGGAGGGCGAGCTGCGCCCGCAACTGCTAGACCGCCTGGGTCTGTGCGTGCGCCTGCACAACATCGGCGACCCGGCCGAGCGCCTGGCCATCGTGCGGGCCCGGCTGGCTTTTGATGCGGACCCGGAGGGCTTTCGTGCGCAGCATGCGGCCGAGCAAGCCGCACTTTCCCGCCAGCTGCAGCAGGCACGAGCGACGTTGGCCGATGCCACGAGATTGGTCTATGGCGACCACGTCCACGCCGCTGTCAGCACCCTGTGCTTGTCGGCGCAGGTAGATGGCCTGCGTGCCGATCTGGTGATGTTGCGCGCGGCGCGTGCGCTGGCCGCCTGGGAGGGCGCCGCGATCATCACCCCGGTGCATGTGGAGCAGGTGGCCGAGCTGGTGCTGCTGCATAGACGCAAGCCGGGCGCTACGGGCCAGCCGCCCGAGCCGCATCGGCAGGATGATCGCCACGACGCTGAATCGCATGCAGACCTGTCGGATTGGGGCGCCATGCCCCCCATGCCGGTGGGCATCGAGCGCGTGAAACCGCTGCGGCCCCTGATCCCGGCAGACCCGGCAGGTGCCTCCCTAAAAAAAGCCTAGGCCTCCGGCCCATGGCGCCACCCGGTGCGCGCCACGGAGACCGGAGGCAGGGCCAGGACCGTGAGGCTTTCCATGGCATGGCAACGCGCGCCGCGCCCCTGAACTGGCCGCGCACCCTGGTTGCGCGCGGTGCCGGCGCATTGCGCAATGAGCATCTGCGCCGCCAGCCCACGGAGGCGCGCAGCGGCAGCCTGCATTGCTTTGTGCTGGACTGCTCGGCCTCCATGCTGGCGCAAGGCCGGCTGGCACGCGCCAAGGGCCTGCTGCTGGACTTGATGGCCGAGGCCTACCGCCGGCGCGAGCAGGTGGCGCTGCTGTGCTTTGCCGGCAACACGGTAGAGCTGCGCCTGCCGCCGCGCCGTCCCGCCGCCTGGAACGATGGCTGGGTGGCGCCGATTGCAGGCGGCGGCGGCACGCCGTTGGCGCTGGCCGTGGCGCGTGCTGCCCAGCTGCTGCAGCGCAGCCCGGCGCAGCGCCGCTGGCTCTGGCTGCTGACCGACGGCCGCAGCCGTGAAGCACCAGAGCGGCCCGCCGCAGCCGAGATGGCCTGCGTGGTGGACTTCGAAGGGCCGCGCGCCCCGCTGCGCCGTGCCGAGGCACTGGCACAGGCCTGGCGCGCGCAGTACTGGCAGGCTGATGTGCCGGCTTTCACCAACATTCCCGGCAGTAGAAAATATTGATGAAATATGCCTTTAGCCCAGGTGTGGACTGGGCTTATAGCTATCTATTTAATAGTTAAGGCCGGCGACCACCAAGCTGCGCGATGCAGGCCACGACCTCGTCGGCCGCCTCGTCCAGCCGCGGCCCTGGCCGCATCAGCACCTCATAGCGCGCGGCGGGCAGCTTGCAGTAGCGCCCCAGGCGTATCGCCTGCATGGCAGACCAGCCCGGGCGGTCTGCCAACTCACCCGGCCCGGGTGTCATCAGCAGATCGGGGTTGGCACGCACGATGAACTCCGGGCTCATGCGGGGGAAGGGGCCCAGGTTGCCGGGCACCACACTGTGCAAACCCAGCCGCGCCAGCGTCTCGCCAATGAAGGAGCTTTCGCTGGCCACGGCGCTGCCGCCATGCAACTCGATATAGACGCTGCGGCCTTGCCAGCCCGCGGGCATGCGGGCCCGGGCCACCTCGAAGCGGGTGTCCAGCGTTTGCCAATAGGCCTCACCCGCGCCCGGCTTGCCCAGCACCTGGGCCACGGTCTCCAGCACGCGGCGCAGATCGGCATGCGTCTTGGTGTCGAGCGCCAGCACCTTGATACCCAGGGCGTCGAGCCGCTCCACCACACGGCTGCCGGAGCGCAGCAGCACCACATCGGGCCGCAGCGCGACCACGCTCTCGACGCTGGCGTCTTCCATGCCGCCCACGCGCGGCAGCTGTTGCACGGAGGCCGGCCAGTTGGAGTTGCGGTCCACGCCCACCAGCCGGTCGCAGGCACCCAGCGCGCACACGGTTTCGGTCAGGGAGGGCAGCAGGGACACGATGCGCGCTGCCGGTTGCGCCAACTCCACGCTGCGGCCGCGGTCGTCGTTCACGCGGATGCCGGCATGCGCCAGCCCGGCGCCCATGCATAGCAGCGCGGCCAGCGCGAGACGAAGTTGGAGCAACGTGAGCTTCATGGCAAACCAGATTCCGACGGGCAACAAAAAAGCCCAGAGGCGCTGGGCGCACTGGGCTTTTCCGAACATTCGCGAATGGCAGCGAACATTAAATTGGCGGAGCAGGCGGGATTCGAACCCGCGGTGGGCTATTAACCCACACACGCTTTCCAGGCGTGCGACTTAAACCACTCATCCACCGCTCCTGAGCCTACGATTATAGCATTCAGATTGCGGCTTTTTGGCGCCAAGCGCACGGCAGATATCAGGACGAGCGTGCCGCGCCAGTGCTGACCATCTTCATGGCCGAGGTGATCAGTGCCGACACCTCGGTCATGTTGCTGGGCACGATCAGCGTGGTGGTGGCGTCGGCCGCGACCTTGCTATAGGCATCGACAGCGCGCTCGGCCACCTTGAGCTGCACCGCCTGCTCGCCGCCGGGCTGGCGGATGGCGGCGGCAACGCGCTCGATGGCGGTGGCGGTGGCCTCTGCCACCGCGATGAGCGCGGCGGCTTCGCCCTGTGCGTTGTTGATGGCTGCCTGCTTCTCGCCCTCGGAGCGCGCGATGAAGGCCTCGCGTTCGCCAGTGGCGATGTTGATCTGCTCCTGGCGGCGACCTTCAGAGGCCGCGATCAGCGCGCGCTTGCCGCGTTCAGCCGTGATCTGTGCCTGCATGGCCAGCAGGATTTCCTTGGGCGGGGTCAGGTCCTTGATTTCGTAGCGCAGCACCTTCACGCCCCAGTTCAGCGCGGCTTCGTCGATGGCAGCCACGATCTGGGCGTTGATGACATCGCGCTCCTCGAAGGTCTTGTCCAGCTCCAGCTTGCCGATCACGCTGCGCAGCGAGGTTTGCGCCAATTGGGTCACGGCCATGATGTAGTTGGACGAGCCGTAGCTCGCGCGCATCGGGTCGGTCACCTGGAAGTACAGGATGCCGTCCACTTGCAGCTGAGTGTTGTCGCGTGTGATGCAGACCTGGCTGGGCACGTCGAGCGGGATTTCCTTCAGGCTGTGCTTGTAGGCCACCTTGTCGATGAAGGGGATGAGAAAGTTGGCGCCCGGCGTCATGGTGCTGTGGTACTTGCCCAGACGTTCGCGCACCCAGGCGTTCTGTTGCGGCACGAACTTGACCGACTGGCTCACGAAGATGATGGCAATGACCAACAATACGAGTGTGACTTCCACGGATGATTCCTCTCTCTTTGTAGGGCTCTGGTGGAGCCGGATTTCAGTACTTCTCGACGACCAGGCGGTTGCCGATGACTTCTACGATGCGGTGTGTGCCGGTGCTGCCGGGCAGGCTGCCGGGGCTGGGCACGGCCGTCCAGCGGGCGCCGCGGTAATGCACGAAGGCCGTGCCATCGGCCTCCCATTGCGTGACCTGCAATGTTTCGCCCACGTCCAGGTTGACGTTCGGGTTGGCGGTAGCTGCTGGCCCGGCGGGCTCCCGGCGCTTGATGGCGCGCCAGATCAGTACCGCGCCGGCGCCGACCACGGCGGCCACCACCATCTGCAAGGGCAGCGGCAGGCCCAGGTGGGCCGCCAGTGCTGCAAAGCAAAAGCCCAGCCCGATCAGCAGCAGGTAGACGGTCCCGGTCAGGAGCTCGGCGATCACGGCCACGCCGGCGAACAGCCACCAATAGGTCGAGAGTGCCATGCCCAGTCCCTTTATGTCTGCAGTATGAATGTGTGGATTCCCTTGGAGTCCACTGCGCATTCTGGGTGCAAAACCGCAGGGCACCCCGCCAATTCCTTACACTTCGCGGCGTTTTCGAATTTAGCCTGTACTTTTTGCCGCCTTTTCCCAATCGGAGCCCTGCATGAAATTTCGTTTTCCCATCGTGATCATCGACGAGGATTTTCGATCGGAAAATACGTCCGGCCTGGGCATCCGTGCCCTGGCCCAAGCCATCGAGACCGAGGGTTTCGAGGTGCTGGGCGCCACCAGCTATGGTGACCTGTCGCAGTTCGCGCAGCAGCAAAGCCGCGCCAGCGCCTTCATCCTGTCCATCGATGACGAGGAATTCACCGCCGGCCCCGACCTGGACCCGGCGGTGCTGAACCTGCGTACTTTCATCGAAGAGGTGCGGCGCAAGAACCTGGACGTGCCGATCTACATCTATGGCGAAACCAAGACCTCGCGCCACATCCCCAACGACATCCTGCGCGAGCTGCATGGCTTCATCCACATGTTCGAGGACACGCCGGAATTTGTGGCGCGCCACATCATCCGCGAGGCCAAGAGCTACCTGGAAGGCGTGCAGCCGCCGTTCTTCAAGGCGCTGCTGGACTACGCCGAAGACGGCTCCTATTCCTGGCACTGCCCGGGCCATTCGGGCGGCGTCGCCTTCCTGAAGAGCCCGGTGGGCCAGATGTTCCACCAATTCTTTGGCGAGAACATGTTGCGCGCCGACGTTTGCAACGCGGTGGAAGAGCTGGGCCAATTGCTGGACCACACCGGCCCGGTGGCCGAGAGCGAGCGCAATGCCGCGCGCATCTTCAATGCCGACCACTGCTTTTTTGTGACCAATGGCACGAGCACCAGCAACAAGATGGTCTGGCACCACACGGTGGCGCCGGGTGACGTGGTGGTGGTGGACCGCAACTGCCACAAGTCCAACCTGCACGCGATCATCATGACCGGCGCCATCCCGGTATTTTTGAAGCCCACGCGCAACCACTTCGGCATCATCGGACCGATCCCGCGCTCGGAATTCGACGTGGAGACGATCAAGGCCAAGATCCGCGCCAATCCGCTGCTCAAGGGCGTGGACGCCGATACCGTCAAGCCGCGCATCCTCACGCTCACCCAGTCCACCTACGACGGCGTGGTCTACAACACCGAGACCATCAAGAGCGCGCTCGACGGCTATGTCGACACGCTGCACTTCGACGAGGCCTGGCTGCCGCACGCGGCCTTCCATCCGTTCTACGGCCCCTACCACGCCATGGGCAAGAAGCGCGCGCGTCCGAAAGACACGCTGGTGTTCTCGACCCAGTCCACGCACAAGCTGCTGGCCGGCATCAGCCAGGCCAGCCACGTGCTGGTGCAGGATTCGCAAGACCGCAAGCTGGACAGGCACCTGTTCAACGAGGCCTACCTGATGCACACCAGCACCAGCCCGCAGTACGCCATCATCGCCAGCTGCGACGTGGCCGCCGCCATGATGGAGCCGCCCGGCGGCACCGCGCTGGTGGAGGAAAGCATTCTCGAAGCCCTCGACTTCCGCCGCGCCATGCGCCAGGTCGAGGCCGAGTTCGGCGAGAACGACTGGTGGTTCAAGGTCTGGGGCCCCGAGAAGCTGGCCGACGAAGGCATTGGCAGCGCCGACGACTGGATCATCAAGGGCGAGGAGCGCGACGCCAAATGGCACGGCTTTGGCACCTTGGCCGACGGCTTCAACATGCTCGACCCGATCAAGGCAACCATCGTCACGCCGGGCCTGGACATGGATGGCAAGTTTGCCGATACCGGCATTCCGGCCAGCATCGTCACCAAGTTCCTGGCCGAGCACGGCGTGATCGTGGAGAAGACCGGGCTCTACAGCTTCTTCATCATGTTCACCATCGGCATCACCAAGGGACGCTGGAACACGCTGCTGACCGCGCTGCAGCAGTTCAAGGACGACTACGAGAAGAACCAGCCGATGTGGCGCATCCTTCCGGAGTTCTGCCAGGAGCACAAGCGCTACGAGCGCATGGGCCTGCGCGACCTGTGCCAGCACGTGCACAAGATGTATGCCGAGTACGACATCGCCCGCCTGACCACCGAGATGTACTTGAGCGACCTGACCCCGGCCATGAAGCCGAGTGACGCCTTCGCCCACATCGCGCACCGCAAGACCGAGCGCGTGGAGATCGACCACCTGGAAGGCCGCATCACCACCAGCCTGGTCACGCCGTATCCGCCGGGCATCCCGCTGCTGATCCCGGGTGAGGTGTTCAACAAGAAGATCGTTGACTACCTCAAGTTCTCGCGCGAATTCAACGCCAAGTGCCCGGGCTTCGAGACCGACATCCACGGCCTGGTCGAGCTGGAAGGCGAGGATGGCAAGGTGCGCTACTACGCCGATTGCGTGGCCAGCGGCACGTCACCAGTCGCTACCCAGCCACGGGCGACGGAAGACAACCTGGTGCAGGTCGGCTCCGACGGGCCATTCGCGCGCACGATCTGAGCGCTGGCCCCGTTTGGGGCCAGTTGAATCCGCTCGCAGCTTTGCTCCGTATTGAAGACAGGGCCGCATCCCTTGATGTGGCCCTTTCTTCCATCTACAGGAGCTCTACATGGCTGCACGTATTTCCACCCGCACCTTCGCCTTGCTTGGCATGGCTGCGGCGCTGACATTCGGCGCTTTCTCTGCCACGGCCCAGGTCATGGTTGGCGGCGCGGCGATGTACCCGACCAAGGACATCATCGACAACGCGGTCAACTCCAAGGACCACACCACGCTGGTGGCTGCAGTCAAGGCGGCCGGCCTGGTCGATACGCTCAAAGGCCCGGGCCCGTTCACTGTCTTTGCCCCGACCAACAAGGCCTTCGCCAGACTGCCCAAGGGCACGGTCGAGACCCTGCTCAAGCCTGAGAACAAGGACAAGCTGACCGCCATCCTGACCTACCACGTGGTGCCGGGCAAGTTAGACGCTGCGGCCATCCTGGCGCAGATCAAAGCGGGCAAGGGCAGCGCCACGCTGACCACGGTGCAAGGCGAGACACTCACGGCCAAGGCTTCCGGCAAGACCATCACCGTGTCTGATGCCAAGGGCGACAAGGCCAAGGTGACGATTGCCGATGTGGTTCAGTCCAACGGCGTGATCCACGTGGTCGATACGGTGCTGTTGCCCAAGTAGGGCCCGCTGCCGCCGCGCGTCACTTCCCGAGGTCAGGCCGCTCGCGCAGGAAGGTGGCGAAGCGCGGCAGGCCGCTGTCGTGCAGGCCACGGAAGCGGTAGCTGATCCAGCTGCCTACTGCTGGTGGGTGACGCCGCTGAGCGTCGCTCAGGCCCGAGCCGACCCTGAAGCGCTGGCCGCTTGGCATCTCCACCAGCAGCGCGCCCAGCATGCCCGCGTACTTGCCCTGGCCCGGCAGATGGGCGACCACGCGCGCGTCGGCGTCTTCATGGGTCTTGAGCTTGAGCAGGTCGTCGTTGCGCTCGGCTTTGTAGAGCGAGCCGCCCCGGTGCAACATCAGCCCTTCGCCGCCGCCGTGCACGGTGCTGCGCAGCAGCTTCATCAGGGCCTCATGGCTGGCGACGCGGCTCTGCGCCACGGGCCGGGCATAAGGCGAATCGAGTGTGGAGAGCAGGCCATTGAGTGCTGCCAGGCGCTCGGTGAACGCGCCGCCGTGGCCGGGCAGGTCAAACACCATGAAGCGCATGCCGCGCCAGGCTTGCTCATTGGGCACTTGCTGGCGCACGGTCGATACCGCCTTGGCGAACTGGCCACGGCCGGCCCAGAGTTCGCCGTCCAGCGGCTCTGCCGGCCAGTCCTTGGTGAACCAGGCGGGGGCGTTGATTTTCTCGCCGCCGCGCGTCCAGAGCTGGCGGCCATCCCAGTAGCCGCGCACGCCGTCCATCTTCTCGCTGACCCAGTAGTCGGCCAGCGGCAGGCCGGGCCGGTAGACATTGGCCAGCATCAGGGCCGGTGCGGGGCCCGCCAGCAGCGGCGTGGCAAAACCTGCCAGCAGGGCTGCCAGCAAGCTGCGTCGGGAAAAGGTTTTGCTATTCAAAAGATAGTGGGTAGCCCAGGCTGCATAAGGGCTTGAGCCACCTTTTCTTCAAAAAATCAGGCGCCTGCCGGCTCCGCAATACCGCCCACGGTCTGGCTGAAGCCGCCGTCGACGTAGGTGATCTCGGCGCTGACGCCGGCGGCCAGGTCCGACAGCAGGAAGGCGGCGACATTGCCCACGTCGTCGATGGTCACGTTGCGGCGGATCGGCGCGTTCTCTGCCACCACCGACAGGATCTTGCCAAAGCCCTTGATGCCGCTGGCCGCCAGCGTCTTGATCGGGCCGGCGCTGATGCCGTTCACGCGCATGCCCTTGGGGCCAAGCGACTCGGCCAGGTAGCGCACCGAAGCTTCGAGCGATGCCTTGGCCAGGCCCATGGTGTTGTAGTTGGGCACGGTGCGCAGGGCGCCGAGGTAGGTCAGCGTGAGCAATGCAGACTTGTTGTTGAGGTAGGGCAGGGCGGCCTTGGCCATGGCCGGGAAGCTGTAGGCGCTGATGTCATGGGCGATCTTGAAGCCCTCGCGCGACAGACCTTCCAGGAAGTCGCCGGCAATGGCTTCGCGCGGGGCGAAGCCGATGGCATGCACAAAGCCATCGAACTTGGGCCAGTGCTGGGCCAGGTCAGTGAAGAGCTTGTCGATCTGCGCGTCGTCGCCCACGTCGCAGTCAAAGATGAGCTTGGAGTCGAAGTCGGCCGCGAATTCGGTGATGCGGTCCTTGAAGCGCTCGCCGACATAGCTGAAGGCCAGCTCGGCGCCTTGTGCGTGGCAGGCCTTGGCGATGCCATAGGCAATCGAGCGGTTGGAGAGCACGCCCGTGATCAGCAGTTTCTTGCCGGCGAGAAAACCCATATATCTAACTCCGAAAAAACGCATGAAAAATCCAGCAGAATTGTCGCATGCGGGTTTTGCTACTGTCCTTGCTGCTGTGGAGCGCGTCGTTGCCGTCGTGGGCCGCGCATGGCTACGCGTTGTGGGACGACCTGAAGTACGCCCCCGGCTTCAAGGCTTTTGACTACGTCGACGTCGACGCGCCGAAGGGAGGCGAGCTGCGGCTGGTGAGCAACCAGCGCTATTCCACCTTCGACAAGTACAACCCATTCACCATCAAAGGTGCGCCCCCGGCCTATCTCGACAGCATGCTGTTCGAGTCGCTTCTGGCCGGCTCGATGGACGAGACAGCCTCGGGCTACGGCCTGCTGGCCGAAGACGTCACGGTCGCGCCAGACCGCCTCAGCGTCACCTTCAAGCTGCGTCCCGAGGCACGCTTCCACAATGGCATGCTCGTGGAGGCGGCTGATGTGAAGCACAGCTACGACACACTGATCGGCCCCTACACCTCGCCCGGCTACAAAACGCTACTGCAGGAAGTGGACGGCTGCGACGTGATCGACGCACGCACAGTGCGCTTTCGCTTCAGGACGCCCAACCGCGAGTTGCCCCTGACGGTCGGCGGCCTGCCCATCTTTAGCCGCGCCTGGGGCATGGAGAACGGCAAGGCCAAGCCCTTCGACCAGGTGGTGATGGACATCCCCATCGGCAGCGGCGCCTACAAGATCGGCCCGGTGGCCTTCGGCAAGGACATCACGTACGTTCGCGACCCCAATTACTGGGGCCGCAACCTGCCGGTCAACGTCGGCTCACATAACTTCGACCGCATCACCGTCAAGATCTACCGCGACAACACCGCGCGCCTTGAGGCACTGAAGGCCGGCGAGTTCGATCTCATGAGCTTCTATTCAGCCGGTGACTGGGCGCGACGCGTGAACGGCCGGCGCTTCGACACTGGCGAGCTGGTCAAGCGCGAATTCCCACACCGCAAGCCCGCGGGCTTCCAGAGCTACGTGCTCAACAGCCGCCGCGACAAGCTCTCCGACCCCCGTGTGCGCGAGGCACTGGGCCTGGCGCTCGACTATGAGTGGATGAACCGGCAGATGTTCTACGGCGGCTATCCGCGCGTGCGCGACCTGTTCGGCAACACCGACTGTGCGGCTGAGGGCCTGCCCTCGGCCGAGGAAAAGAGCTTGCTTGAACCACTGCGCGGCAAGATCCCCGACGCCGCTTTCGGTCCGATGTACGAACCTCCGGTGACCGAGGGCGCGGGCCATTCGCTGCGCGACAACCTGCGCCGCGCACGCGAGCTGATGAAGCAGGCCGGCTGGGAGTACCGCAATGGGGCGTTGCGCAATGCAAAGAACGAGCCCATGGTGCTGGAATACCTCGACAGCAAGGAAGGCGGCGCCCGCACCGTCACGCCGTGGGTGCGAGCTCTGGAAAAGCTGGGCATCACGCTGAACTTTGCGAGCGTCGATTTCGCGCTCTACCAAGAGCGGCTCGACCGGTTTCAGTTCGACATCACGACCATCAACTTCCCGGGCACCAACAACCCGGGGCAGTCCCTGCTCGAAATCTTCGGCAGCAAAGCGGCCAAAACCGAAAGCTCGGGCAACTACATGGGCGTGTCGAGCCCGGCGGTCGATGCGCTGCTCAAGGACATCGTCAGCGCCCACACCAAGGCCGAGTTGCTGCCGGCCTGCCGTGCGCTGGACCGCGTGATCATGCACAGCCACTACCTGATTCCCCAATGGACGCTGACCAGCCACCGGCTGGTCTATAACGACTGGAGGCTCGCCTTCAAGTCGCCGATGCCGCCCTATGCCAATGCCGAGGAATGGGTCATGAACTTCTGGTGGGCCAAAGCGCCGCCCAAGCCCTAGAGGGAAGCGCACCGTGTTCGCCTACATCGTCAAACGCCTGTTGCTGTTCATCCCGACCTTATTCGGCGTGCTGCTGCTGACCTTCATCGTCATCCAGTTCGTGCCCGGCGGGCCGGTCGAGCAGTACCTGGCAGAGGCCAAGGCCGCGGCGGGCCATGGGGGCTCCGGTGGCTTTGAGTCGGGCGGCGGTAGCTACCGTGGTAACCAGGGTGTCGATCCGAAGAAGCTGGAGCAAATCAAGGCGCTCTATGGCTTCGATAAGCCTGTGCATGAGCGCTTCTTCACCATGCTGGGTCAATTCGCGCGCTTTGACCTGGGGCGCAGCTTCTTCCAGAACAAGGACGTGTGGCAGTTGATCCGCGAGAAACTGCCCGTCTCCATCAGCCTGGGCCTGTGGACCTTCTTCATCAGCTACGGCGTGGCCATCCCGCTGGGTGTTGCCAAGGCGGTGCGCGCCGGCACGCGTTTTGATCTGATCAGTACCTTGTTTGTACTCGTGGGTTACGCCATACCGGGCTTCGTGCTGGGCGTGGCGCTTCTGGTGGTGTTCGGCGGGCAGTTGCAATGGTTTCCACTGCGCGGACTGACTTCGGCCAATTGGGATGACTTGGGCTGGGGCGCGCGCATCGTCGACTACCTGTGGCATATCACCTTGCCCGTCACGGCCATGGTGCTGGGCAGCTTTGCCGTCACCGCCATGCTGACCAAAAACGCCTTTCTCGAAGAAATCCGCAAGCAATACGTACTGACCGCGCGCGCCAAAGGCTTGGGCGAGCGGCAGGTGCTGTGGAAGCATGTGTTCCGCAATGCGCTGATCCCGATCATCACAGGGCTGCCCTCGGCCTTCATTGGGGCGTTCTTTGCGGGCTCGCTGCTGATCGAGACGCTGTTTTCGCTCGACGGGCTGGGCCTGCTGGGCTACGAGAGTGTGATCCGGCGCGACTACCCGGTCGTACTGGGCACGCTCTATCTCTTCACGCTGATCGGCCTGTTCACCAAGCTGATTTCCGATCTTTGCTATGTCTGGGTGGACCCGCGTGTCAAGTTTGACTGACACCCCCAAGGCGGCCGGGCAAGGCCCGCTGAAAGAAGGCGCCTTGCCGGTCTCGCCGGGGCGGCGCGCCTGGCAGCGTTTTCGCCGTAACCGCCTGGGCTTCTGGAGCCTGGTGATTTTCTCGGTGCTCGTTGTGCTCAGCTTGTGCGCCGAGGTGCTGTCGACCGACAAGCCGCTCGTCGTGCGCTACGAGGGCACGACCTATTTCCCGGTGCTGCACGACTACTCCGAAAAGACCTTCGGCGGCGACTTCGAGACGCCCGCCGACTACCTTGATCCCTTCATCCGCGAGCGCATCACGCAAGGCGGCAACTGGGCCATCTACGCCCCCAACCCCTACGGCCCGAGGACACTCAATTACTTTGCCAAGGCACCGAGCCCGGCCGCGCCCACACGCGATAACTGGCTCGGCACTGACGACCGCGGACGCGACCTGCTGGCGCAACTGCTTTACGGCTTCCGCGTGAGCGTGCTGTTCGGGCTTGCGCTGACCGCCATCGGCACGGTGCTGGGCGTCGTGGCGGGCGCAGTGCAGGGCTACTTCGCAGGCAAGACCGACCTCGCGTTCCAGCGCTTCATCGAAATCTGGAGCTCCATGCCCGAGCTCTACCTACTCATCATCTTCAGTGCCATCTTCGCGCCCAGCGTGGCCCTGCTGCTGATATTGCTGAGCCTGTTCGGCTGGATGGGCCTGGCCGACTATGTGCGCGCCGAGTTCCTGCGCAACCGCCAGATGGACTATGTGCGCGCAGCCCGTGCGCTCGGCGTGGGCAACTTGCAGATCATGTGGCGCCACATCCTGCCCAACAGCATGGTGCCGGTCGTCACTTTTTTGCCCTTTCGCATGAGCGCAGCCATCCTCGCCCTGACCTCGCTCGACTTCCTGGGACTCGGCGTGCCACCGGGGACACCGTCGCTCGGCGAACTGCTTAGCCAGGGCAAGAACAACATCGACGCCTGGTGGATTTCCATCTCCACCTTCGGCGTCCTCGTCATCACCCTGATGCTCCTGACCTTCATGGGCGACGCCCTGCGCGACGCGCTTGATCCGCGCAAGGCCGATCGATGACCGCCACCACGAACCAACCCCTGCTCGACGTAAAGGGCCTGCGCGTCGGCTTCGCAGGCAAAGAGGTCGTGCACGGCATCGACTTCCAACTAAAGGCCGGCGAAAAGCTCGCGCTAGTGGGCGAATCCGGCTCGGGCAAAACGGTTTCGGCGCTGAGCCTGCTGCGCCTGGTGCCCGATGCGCAGTACGGCGGGTCGGCCATGTTCGCCGGCCTGGAAGACGTTGCAGACAAGAAACCACGAGACTTGCTGGCCCTGCCCGAGCGCCAGTTGCGCGGCGTGCGCGGACGCGAGATCGCCATGATCTTCCAGGAGCCAATGACGGCCCTGAACCCGCTGCTCACCATCGGCGAGCAGATTACCGAGGTCCTACAACTGAAGAAGGGCCTGGCCAAAGAGCAGTCTTGGCAAGGTGCCATCGAGCTGTTGGCGAAAACCGGCATCCCAGAACCCGAGCGGCGTGCGCGCAGCTATCCGCACCAGCTCTCGGGCGGCCAGCGCCAGCGCGCCATGATCGCCATGGCGCTGGCCTGCCGGCCGCGCCTGCTGCTGGCCGACGAACCCACCACCGCATTGGACGTGACGTTGCGCGGTCAGATCCTCGATCTGCTGTCGCAATTGCAGCGCGACAACGGCATGGCGGTGCTGCTGATCACCCATGACCTGCACCTGGTGCGGCGCTTTGCCGACCGTGTCGCGGTGATGGAAAACGGGCACATCGTGGAGCAGGGCCCGGTGGCCGATGTCTTCGCTGCGCCGCAGCACCCCTACACCCGCCGCCTGCTCGACAGCGTGCCGACACGCGATGTGATCGAGGCACCGGCGCAGGCTGACGCGCCAGCCTTGTTGGAGGCGCGCGGCCTGCAGGTGAGCTACCCCGTGCCGCGCCCCGGCCTGCGCGGCTGGTTCGGGCGGGATCAGTTCATAGCCGTGCAAGGCGCCGACCTGCGCCTGCAGCCCGGCCGCACGCTGGGCGTGGTGGGGGAGTCCGGCTCGGGCAAGTCGACGCTGGCGTTGGCTGCGCTGGGACTGCAGCCCTTCAGCGGCTTGCTGGAGGTCGCAGGTGGCCGCTGGGGCCAAAGCCGGGCCCAGGACCAGAAGCTGCGCCAGCGGGTGCAGGTGGTGTTCCAGGACCCGTTTTCTTCGCTGTCGCCGCGCATGACGGTGGGCGAGATCGTGGGCGAAGGCCTGCGTGTGCACCAGCCAGGCCTGGACGCCGCCGCACGCGAAGCCCGCGTGCGCGCCATCCTGGCCGAGGTTGGCATGGCCGAGGCGCAGTTTCCGGGCCTGCTGGACCGCTATCCCCATGCCTTCTCCGGCGGCCAGCGCCAGCGCATCGCGGTGGCGCGTGCGCTGATCGTCGAGCCCGAGCTGCTGGTGCTGGACGAGCCCACCAGCGCGCTCGACGTGACGATCCAGAAGCAGGTGCTGGGCCTGCTGCAGCGCCTGCAGAAGCAGCTCGGCCTGGCCTACCTGCTGATCACCCACGACGTGGACGTGGTGCGCGCCATGGCGCACGACGTCATTGCCATGCGGGCCGGCGAAATCGTAGAGGCCGGGCCGGTGGCACAGGTGCTGGATGCTCCCCGGCACCCCTACACCCGGCAATTGGTGGCGGCTGCCGGCGGGGCCTGAGCCGCGTTTGTGCACCAGCCTGGGGCAATATGTCCAGGCGCGGGGGGCGCGCCGTGAGCCGTGGCAGGACTAAAGTCCGACGTTCATTCCATAACAAGAGCGCCCCCCATGTCCTTCCTGCAAGCTGCTGCTTTTGCGGCGTGCGTACTGGCGGCATTGCCGGCTCTAGCCGCAGCCGCAGCCGCGCCCGATGCCTCGATGGCGCCGCGCGTTGCTGCTTGCACCGCTTGCCATGGTGCGGAGGGGCGGGCCACCAACCACGGCTACTTCCCGCGCATTGCTGGCAAGCCGGAAGGCTATCTGTTCAATCAACTGGTCAATTTTCGCGACGGGCGCCGGCAGTACGCGCCCATGGCCCATCTGCTGCGTAACCTGGACGACGATTACCTGCGCGAGATGGCGGCCTATTTCTCGCGCCAGCACCTGCCATACCCGCCGCCGCAGACCACCGGCGCCCCGGCCGCAGTGCTGGAGCGGGGCCGCCAACTGGTGCGCAGCGGCGACGCGGCGCTGGGCATCCCGGCCTGCGTGCAGTGCCATGGCGAGCGCATGACCGGTGTCGCGCCCTTCATTCCCGGCTTGCTGGGCCTGCCGCGCGATTACCTCAATGCCCAACTGGGGGCGTTCAAGAACGGTCTGCGCAAGGCGCATGCGCCGGACTGCATGGCCAGCACTTCTGTCCGGCTCACGCCGGCTGATGTCAGCGCCGTCTCGACCTGGCTGTCTTCGCAAGCCTTGCCGGCTGACACCACCCCAGCATCCGCATTGCCCGGGCCGCTGCCTGTGCCGTGCGGCGGGTTGAGCGGTTAGGCGACGCCATGCTGATCGCATCCACTTCTGCTCGCCGTGTTCTTGGCGCCTTGCTGGTGCTGGCGGTGCTCGCCGGCCTGGCTATTGCTGCCATCTTTGCGCTGGCCCGTCGTGGTGAAGAGCCACTGGCGCAGCCGGCACCAGCTTTTGCGCCCACCGCGCAGCAGATCCAGCGCGGCGAATACCTGGCGCGGGTGGGCGACTGCATCGCCTGCCATACGCCCCAGGGCAGTCAACCCTTTGCGGGCGGGCTGCCCTTGGCCACGCCCTTTGGCACCGTCTACACCCCCAACATCACCTCGGATGCCGAGGCTGGCATCGGCCGCTGGTCGGCCGCCGAGTTCTGGCGCGCCATGCACCACGGCCGCGCAAGGGACGGCCGCATGCTCTACCCGGCATTTCCGTATCCCAGCTACACCCAGGTCACGCGCGAGGATTCGGATGCCATCTACGCCTACCTGCAGTCAGTGCCGCCCTCGGCGCAGCGAAACCAGCCGCACGACGTCGGCTTTCCCTACAACACCGCGCTGGCCATGGCGGTGTGGCGGGCATTGTTCTTTACGCCGGGCAGCTTCGTGCCGGAGCCAGCCCGTTCCGCGGAATGGAACCGCGGCGCCTACCTGGTGCAGGGCCTGGCGCACTGCAGCGCCTGCCACAGCCCGCGCAATGCGCTGGGCGCCAGCTCCACGGCGCAGCCGCTGGGCGGCGGCCTGATGGCAGGCCAGAACTGGTATGCGCCATCGCTGCATTCGCCGCACGAGGCCGGCCTGGCCGAATGGCCGGTGGAAGAGGTGGTGCAACTGTTGCAGACCGGCCTGACGCCACGTGCTTCTGTCATGGGGCCGATGGCCGAGGTGATCAGTAACAGCACCCAGTACCTGAGCGGGCCCGACCTGCGTGCCATGGCGGTGTATCTGCGGGCGCTGCCGCAGGAGCAGGCCCACAGGCCGGTATCCAAGGCCGCCGACGCCCAGGCCATGGCGCGTGGCAGCAACATCTACAGCAAGCAGTGCGCGCAATGCCATGGCGACCGGGGCGAGGGCCGGGCCGGGCAGTTCCCGGCACTGGCCGGCAATCGCGCGGTTTTGCTGGATTCCCCCGTGAATGTGGTGCAGATCGTGCTCAATGGCGGCTTTCAGGCCCAGACGGCAGGCAATCCGCGCCCATTCGGCATGCCGCCTTTCCTGCACGTTCTTGACGATGACGAGGTGGCGGCGGTAAGCACCTTTATTCGCAATGCCTGGGGTAACCGGGCCGACCCAGTGGACGGCTTTGCCGTGCGCCGGCTGCGCTAGCATTCGGTTTTTGCCAGGGAGTGTCGATGTCGCAATGGTGGGTGGTGTGCCTGTGTGCCGACTGGTGCGGCGTCTGCCGTGAATACCGGCCCGCCTTCGAGGCGCTGGCCGAGCGCCATCCGGGCGTGCAGTTCCGCTGGCTGGACGTGGAGGACGAGGCCGAGCTGGTCGGCGACCTTGACGTGGAAACCTTCCCCACCTTGCTGGTGGCCCAGGGGGCTGCGGTGCGATTTCTGGGCCCGTTGTTGCCGCAGCCAGGGGTGCTGGAGCGCCTGCTGGAGAGCCTGCGGGAGCAGGGCGGGGCGCCGCTCGCGGCCCCGGATGCTGCCCAAGCGGCACTATGGATGCGCATACAGGCTGCGATTCCTGCTGCCACCTTGCCAGAAGGGCCGATCGCAGAGTAGAATACGCACTTCACGACCAAACGGGCGGGTACTTACCGCCCGTTTTTTTTGGTCGATCGTTTTTCGATCCGGATACGCTTTGTCGCGCGGTGCATGCAGCGACAGGCCAGCCGGATTTTGCTTTTGGGCGGCAGCAGAATCAACGTGGCATTGCAGCAGATCGTCGAACAAATCGTGAGCGGCTTGGGTTATGACCTTGTGGAGATTGAACGCTCCGCAGGCGGGCTGCTGCGCATCACCATCGATCTGCCATGGACTGCGCCAGTCGAGGGCTCCGCGCCCGAGCAGTTCGTCACGGTGGAGGACTGCGAGAAGGTGACGCGCCAGCTGCAGTTTGCGCTGGAAGTGGACGGCGCCGAATACAAGCGGCTTGAGGTGTCCTCGCCCGGTATCGATCGCCCACTGCGGCATGCGCAGGACTTTGAGCGCTTCGTGGGCGAGGTGATCGACCTGACGCTGAAAGCGCCCATGGGTGCAGCCGCCGCAGGCCAGGTCAGCGCCAATCGCAAGAAGTTTCGTGGCCGGCTCGAGCGCGTTGAAGGCGCGGGCTGGCAGATCGTCTGGAGCGACGAGCCCGAGGCCAAGCCCGGCCAGCGGGTGAGCAGCAAGAGAGTGCCGGCGCCCTTGCAGGCGCTGGGCTTCACGTTGGACGAATTGCGGGAAGCCCGGCTGGCCCCGCTCATCGATTTCAAAGGACGCAAGCCACGCGGCAGTTCGCCAGCGTGAGTACGGATCCTTGCTTGTTTTTAAAATTTCACGCATTAATAAATGCGGCGGGCCGAAGTCCTGGGGACTGGCTGCCGGCGACTGTTCAGGATAGGAGTGTTGTGGCATGAATCGCGAATTGCTGATGCTGGTGGAAGCCATCTCGCGCGAAAAGAACGTGGAGCGTGACGTCGTCTTCGGCGCCGTCGAATCCGCGCTGGCGCAGGCGACCAAGAAGCTCTACCCCGGTGATGTGGACATCCGTGTCGCCATCGATCGGGACAGCGGTGTCTACGAGACCTTCCGCCGTTGGCACGTCGTTCCGGACGAAGCCGGCCTGCAACTGCCGGACCAGGAAATCCTGTTGTTCGAAGCCAAGGAAGACGTGCCCGACATCGAGGTCGACGAGTACATCGAGGAACCGGTGGATTCGGTGCCTATCGGCCGCATTGGCGCCATGGCTGCCAAACAGGTGATCCTGCAGAAGATCCGTGACGCTGAGCGCGAAATGCTGCTCAACGACTTCATGTCGCGCGGCGACAAGATCTTCACCGGCACCGTCAAGCGCATGGACAAGGGCGACATCATTGTCGAGTCCGGCCGCGTCGAAGGCCGCCTGCGCCGCAGCGAGATGATCTCAAAAGAGAACCTGCGCAACGGCGACCGCGTGCGCGCCATGATCATGGAAGTGGACCTGACGCTGCGCGGCGCGCCCATCATCCTGTCGCGTTCGGCACCTGAGTTCATGATCGAGCTGTTCCGCCAGGAAGTGCCCGAGATCGAGCAAGGCCTGCTCGAGATCAAGTCCTGCGCCCGTGATTCCGGCAGCCGCGCCAAGATCGCTGTGCTCTCGCACGACAAGCGTGTCGACCCGATCGGCACCTGCGTCGGCGTGCGTGGTACGCGTGTCAATGCGGTGACCAACGAGCTGGCTGGCGAGCGCGTCGATATCGTGCTCTGGAGCGAAGACCCGGCGCAGTTCGTGATCGGCGCGCTGGCTCCGGCCAATGTCTCTTCCATCGTCGTGGACGAAGAAAAGCACGCCATGGACGTGGTGGTTGACGAGGAAAACCTCGCCATCGCCATTGGCCGCGGCGGTCAGAACGTGCGCCTGGCGTCCGACCTGACTGGCTGGAAGATCAACATCATGGACGCCGCCGAGTCGGCCCAGAAACAGGCGAACGAGGCTGACACCAGCCGCCGCCTGTTCATGGAAAAGCTCGACGTCGACGAAGAGATCGCCGACATCCTGATTGCCGAGGGCTTCAACAGCCTGGAGGAGGTGGCCTACGTGCCGCTGCAAGAGATGCTCGAGATCGAGAGCTTCGATGAAGACACGGTCAATGAACTGCGGACACGCGCCAAGGATGCGCTGCTGACCATGGAAATTGCCCGCGAAGAGAGCGTTGACGGTGTGTCGCAGGATCTGCGTGACATGGCCGGACTGACGCCAGAACTTATCGCCAAGCTGGCTGCTGCGGACGTCCATACCCGTGACGACCTGGCCGATCTGGCGATCGATGAACTCACTGATATCACCGGCCAGTCTGCCGATGAAGCCAAAGAACTGATCTTGAAGGCTCGCGAACACTGGTTCGCGGGTCAAGAGTAAAGATCATGGAGGCCCGTACAGAATATGTCCAGCACCACCGTAGCCGAGTTCGCATCCGAACTCAAGAAGTCCACTGAAACCCTGCTCGACCAGTTGAAGTCCGCCGGCGTGCACAAGTCTGCATCGTCGGACGTGCTCACCGATGGGGACAAGCAGAAGCTTCTGGGGTACCTGCAGGCCAGCCATGGCACTGTTGCCGCCGACCGCCGCAAGATCACGCTGACCAAGAAGTCCACCAGCGAGATCAAGCAGGCCGACGCCAGCGGCAAGGCTCGCACCATCCAGGTGGAGGTGCGCAAGAAGCGCACCTTCATCAAGCGCGATGAATCCGGCGACTCCTCGGGCGACGGCGACGTCGAAACCGCCGTCCTGGAAGATGTGCCGGAACAAGTCCAGTCGCAAGACTCCTCGGATGCCGACCTGCATCGCCGCGAGGAAGAAGCGCGCCGCCAGGCCGACGAAATCCGCAGCGAGGAAACCGAGCTGGCCGAGAAGCGTCGCGAGCGTGAAGCCCGCGAGCGCCGCGAACGCGAAGCCGAAGAGCGCGCTGCTGCCTACGCTGCCCAGGAAGAGGCCAAGAAGGCCCAGGCGTCTGCCGTAAAGGCAGAGGCCACCAAGGAACAAGCCGAAATGGCCGCTGCTCGTGCCCAGGCGCAAGCAGAAGCCCGCGAAAAGGCCGAGGCCGAGTCGCGTGCCCGTGCTGCCGAAGAGGCCGCACGTGCAACCGACCTGGAAACGCGCCGCCGCAAGGCCGAGGCTGAAGCTGCTGCCATTCGCTCGATGATGGCCACGCCCAAGAAGGTGTTGGTCGCCAAGAAGCCCGAAGAGCCGAAGCCGGCTGTCACTGCTGCCAAGCCTGGCGATGCCAAGGCTGGTGTCAAGGGCACGCTGCACAAGCCTGCAGCTGGTACCGGTACGCGTCCTGGTGCGCCTGCCGCGCCGGGTGCTGGCAAGGAAGTCAAGTCCGCCAAGCTGTCCTCCAGCTGGGCCGGCGATCCTGCCAAGAAGAAGGAAATCAAGACCCGCGGCGACAGCTCCGGCGGTGTCGGCCGCAACAACTGGCGCGGAGGCCCGCGTGGCCGCCGTGGCAATGACCGCGGTGGTGACCGTGGCGACTACGGCCAGCAGGTCCAGGTCGAGCAGCGCATCATCGAAGTGCACGTGCCTGAAACCATCACCGTGGCCGAACTGGCGCACAAGATGGCGATCAAGGCGTCCGAGGTCATCAAGGCGCTGATGAAGATGGGCCAAATGGTCACCATCAACCAGCCGCTGGATCAGGACACCGCGATGATCGTGGTGGAAGAACTCGGCCACAAGGCTGTGGTGGCTGCACTGGACGACCCGGAAGCGTTCACGTTCGAAGAAGTGTCCATGCAGGATGCCGAGAGCCTGCCGCGTGCGCCAGTGGTTACCGTCATGGGCCACGTGGACCACGGCAAGACCTCGCTGCTGGATTACATCCGTCGTGCCAAGGTGGCGTCGGGCGAAGCCGGCGGCATCACGCAGCACATCGGTGCCTACCACGTGGAAACCGAGCGTGGCATGGTGTCGTTCCTCGATACCCCGGGTCACGAGGCGTTCACCGCCATGCGTGCCCGTGGTGCCCAGGCAACCGACATCGTGATCCTGGTGGTGGCGGCCGATGACGGCGTCATGCCGCAGACCAAGGAAGCCATCAAGCATGCGAAGGCGGCGGGCGTGCCCATCGTCGTTGCGGTCAACAAGATCGACAAGCCTGATGCCAACCCGGAACGGGTGAAGCAAGAGCTGGTGGTCGAGGAAGTCGTGCCTGAAGAGTACGGCGGCAACTCGCCCTTCGTCAGCGTGTCGGCCAAGACCGGCCAGGGCATCGACGATCTGCTGGAGCAGGTGTTGCTGCAGGCGGAAGTGCTGGAACTCAAGGCGCCGGTGAATGCCGCTGCCAAGGGCCTGGTCATCGAAGCCCAACTGGACAAGGGCCGCGGCCCGGTGGCGACCGTGCTGGTGCAGTCCGGTACGCTCAAGACTGGCGACATCGTGCTGGCAGGTTCTACCTACGGCCGTGTGCGCGCCATGCTGGACGAGAACGGCAAGCCGACCAAGACCGCAGGTCCGTCGATTCCGGTCGAAATCCAGGGCCTGACGGAAGTGCCGCAAGCAGGCGACGAGTTCATGGTGCTGCCCGACGAACGTCGGGCCCGCGAAATCGCGACCTACCGTGCCGGCAAGTTCCGCAATACCAAGCTGGCCAAGATGCAGGCGGCGAAGCTGGAGAACATGTTCTCCGACATCTCCGCAGGCGAAGTCAAGACGCTGCCGATCATCATCAAGGCCGACGTGCAAGGTTCGCAGGAAGCGCTGGGGCAGTCGCTGCTCAAGCTCTCCACCGACGAAGTGCGCGTACAACTGGTGTATGCCGGCGTGGGCGGTATCAGCGAGTCGGACATCAACCTGGCGATTGCCTCCAAGGCTGTCGTGATCGGCTTCAATGTGCGCGCCGACTCCGGTGCACGCAAGGCAGCCGAGAGCAGCGGCGTGGACATCCATTACTACAACATCATTTACGACGCCGTGGATGAGTTGAAGGCGGCGATGTCCGGCATGCTGGCTCCCGAGCAGCGCGAGGAAGTCATCGGCACGGCGGAAATCCGCACGGTGTTCGTGGCCTCCAAGATCGGCACGGTGGCGGGTTCGTACATCACCTCGGGCCATGTCACCCGCAGCGCGCGTTTCCGCCTGCTGCGCGAAAACGTGGTCATCTACACCGGCGAGATCGAGTCGATCAAGCGCTTGAAGGACGATGTGCGCGAAGTCAAGGAAGGCTTCGAGTGCGGTATCAAGCTCAAGAACTACAACGACATCAAGGAAGGCGATCAGCTCGAAGTCTTCGAGATCAAGGAAATCGCGCGTACGCTGTAAATGGAGCGAATGATGGCTTCTATCGCAAAGCTGTGGTGTCAGAACAAAGGCTTCATGCTCTTCGTCGGGCTGATGCTGGTGTTCCGGTCGGCGGTCGCCGACTGGAACTATGTTCCCTCGTCCTCCATGAACCCAACGCTCTTCGCGGGCGACCGGGTCTTGCTGGACAAGCGCGCCTACAGCCTGCGACTGCCATTCACGCTACATGAAATTGCGCGCTGGGATTCCCCGCATGCGGGGGATGTCATCACCTTTGATTCGCCAGAAGATGGCACCAACCTCATCAAGCGCGTGGTCGCTGTTGGTGGCGACACCATCTCGATGTGGAACAACACCCTGACCGTCAACGGCCAGCCTGTGGCCCGCCAGCTGGAACAAGAGGCCCGTCTGGTGCCCTCCGAGTACGGCCTGCTGCAAGAGCAGATTTGGCGCGAGCACCTGGGCGGCAAGGACATCGAGGTTGCGCGCCTGCCCGAGCAGAACCGGCTGACCGCATTTGCCCCGGTGCAGGTGCCGGCCGGCCATGTCATGGTGATGGGTGACAACCGCGACAACAGCCGCGACTCCCGCTACATCGGCTTCATCGACGTGCACCGTGTCACGGGCCGTGCGCTGCGTGTGGTGGCGTCGTTCGACCCAGATCGTTTTTATTTGCCCCGCGCCGACCGCTGGTGGCTACCCCTGCACCTCTGACCCCTACATGCCAAAGAGAAAAGCCGCTGCCCCCAATCGCAGCTTCAAGGTTGCCGACCAGATCCAGCGTGATCTGACGGAGCTGATCGCGCGCGAGTTGAAGGACCCGCGCGTGGGCATGGTCACGATCCAGGCGGTCGAGGTCACGCCCGACTACGCGCATGCCAAGGTGTTTTTCACTGTGCTGGTGGGCAACCCGACGGAGTGCGAAGTGGCGCTGAACCAGGCCGCCGGCTTCCTGCGCAATGGCTTGTTCAAACGCCTGCACATCCATACCGTGCCGACGCTGCACTTTCTGTTCGACCGCACCACCGAGCGTGCGTCGGACATGAATGCGCTCATCGCCCAAGCGGTGGCTTCCCGGGCAAAGGACGACTGACATGCACGCGCCACGCACGAGGGTGCAGCGGCGCCCCGTGCATGGGGTGTTGTTGCTCGACAAGCCGCTGGGTCTCTCCAGTAATGACGCACTGCAGAAGGCCAAATGGCTGCTGCGGGCGGAGAAGGCCGGCCATACCGGCACGCTAGATCCATTGGCCAGCGGTGTGCTGCCTCTGTGTTTTGGCGCAGCCACCAAGTTCAGCCAGTTGCAGCTCGACGCCATCAAGACCTATGCCGCCACGGTGAGGCTTGGGGCGCGTACCACCACGGGTGACGCAGAAGGCGATCTGCTGGACGAGCGGGCGGTGGATGCCGAGTCTGTGCGGGCACAACTGGCGGAGGTGGTGCAGCGCTTTACCGGTCCGATCCAGCAGGTGCCGCCCATGCACAGTGCGCTCAAGAAGGACGGCCGTGCGTTATACGAGTACGCCCGTGAAGGCATTGAAATCGAGCGGGCGCCGCGCGCCGTCGAGATTTATGAGCTAAAAGCGGCTCTAGCCCAGGATGGGCAAGGGCATGTAGCTATAGAAATAATAGTAAAGTGCAGCAAGGGCACTTATATTCGCACGCTGGGTGAAGACATTGGCGAGGCGCTGGGTTGCGGTGGCCATCTGACTGCGCTGCGGCGCATCGCCACCGGCCATTTCGGGCTGGGCCAGGCGGTGACGCTGGCGGCACTGGAGGCCATGGATGAAGCCGGGCGCGAAGCTTGCCTGCTGCCCGTGGCGTCGCTGCTGCCCGATCACACGCGCGTCACGCTGGCGGGCGAGGATGTCACCCGCTTCCTGTCTGGCGTGCGCCGGCGAGGCAGTTGGGCCAACCTGCCGCAGGTGGCCGTATTTGGCGCGCAGCCGCCCGCGCTGCTGGGAACGGCCACTACCCATGGCGGCGAACTGATACCGGGGCGGCTGTTGAGCCCCATCGAAATTCAACAGATTCTGGAAAGTACGCCACACGCCGCGAACACGGCCCAAGGCATCGAGGAAGCAACCGTATGAGCACCAAGCAAATCCGCAACATCGCGATCATCGCCCACGTTGACCATGGCAAGACCACCATGGTTGACCAACTGCTGCGCCAGTCCGGCACCTTCGCCGACCACGAAAAAGTGGTCGACACGGTGATGGACAACAACGCGATTGAAAAAGAACGTGGCATCACGATTCTGGCCAAGAACTGCGCCGTGAGCTGGGAAGGCACCCACATCAACATCGTCGACACCCCTGGTCACGCGGACTTCGGCGGCGAAGTGGAGCGTGCTCTGTCCATGGTGGACAGCGTGGTGCTGCTGATCGATGCGCAAGAGGGCCCCATGCCCCAGACGCGTTTCGTGACCAAGAAAGCGCTGGCCCTGGGCCTGCGCCCCATCCTGGTCGTGAACAAGGTGGACAAGCCCGGCGCCAACCCCGACAAGGTGGTGAACGCCGCGTTCGACCTGTTCGACAAGCTGGGCGCTACCGACGAGCAGCTCGACTTCCCCGTGGTGTATGCCTCGGGCATCAACGGCTGGTCGTCGCTGGAAGAAGGCGCTCCTGGGGAGCAGTGGGGTCCCGACATGTCGGCCCTGTTCAACACCATCTTGAAGCATGTTCCCCCGAACTCGGGTGACCCGGCCGCTCCGCTGCAACTGCAGATCTCGGCGCTGGACTTTTCCAGCTTCGTGGGCCGCATCGGCGTGGGCCGCATCAGCCAGGGCACCATCAAGCCCATGATGGACGTGGTCGTCATGGAAGGCCCGGATGGCAAGGCCGTCAAGGGCCGCGTCAACCAGGTGCTGACCTTCCAGGGCCTGGATCGCATGCAGACGCCACTGGCTGGCCCTGGCGACATCGTGCTGATCAACGGCATTGAAAACATCGGCATCGGCGTGACCGTGACCGACCCTGCCAGCCCCTCGCCGCTGCCCATGCTCAAGGTGGACGAGCCCACGCTGACCATGAACTTCTGCGTGAACACCAGCCCCCTGGCCGGCCGCGAAGGCAAGTTCGTGACCAGCCGCCAGATCTGGGACCGCCTGCAAAAGGAACTGCAGCACAACGTGGCCCTGCGCGTGAAGGAAACCGACGAAGAAGGCATCTTCGAAGTCATGGGCCGCGGCGAGCTGCACCTGACCATCCTGCTGGAAAACATGCGCCGCGAAGGCTATGAGCTGGCAGTGTCCAAGCCGCGCGTGGTCATGAAAGAAGTGAACGGCGAAAAGTACGAGCCTATCGAGCTGGTGACCGCCGACATCGAAGAACTTCACCAGGGCGGCGTGATGCAGGCCCTGGGCGAGCGCAAGGGCGAACTGGTCAACATGGAGCCGGACGGCCGTGGCCGTGTGCGCCTGGAGTACCGCATTCCGGCACGTGGCCTGATCGGTTTCACCAACGAATTCCTGAACCTGACGCGCGGCTCTGGCCTGATCAGCAACATCTTCGACAGCTACGAGCCGCACAAGGGCGACATCGGCGGCCGCAAGAACGGCGTGCTGATCTCGATGGACGCTGGTGAAATCTTCACCTACGCGCTGGGCAAGCTGGATGACCGCGGCCGCATGTTCGTGCGCGCCAACGACCCGGTGTACGAAGGCATGATCGTCGGCATCCACAGCCGGGATAACGATCTGGTCGTGAACGCCACGCGTACCAAGCAGCTGACCAACTTCCGCGTGTCCGGCAAGGAAGACGCGATCAAGATCACGCCGCCGATCGAATGCACGCTGGAATACGGCGTGGAGTTCATCGAGGACGACGAGCTGGTGGAAATCACGCCCAAGTCCATCCGCCTGCGCAAGCGCTACCTGACCGAGAGCGAGCGCAAGCGCGCCGGCCGCGACTAAGCGGTTCGCATCCTTCTCCGAGGCACACGCCAGTGTGCTTCGCCTACGCCCCTGCGTTTACGCCGGGGCGTAGTTCATTGGGGCGTTGCTTTGTCTGTAGGCGCCAGATCCACCGTATGCGGGTGGAAGGCCTGCAGCGCTTCGCGGTGGGCGACGCTGATCAGCGTGACCTCGGGCAGGCGGCCCAGCAGCAGCGTGTAGAGCGTGTGCTCGGCCGCGGGGTCGAGTGCGCTGGTGGCTTCATCCAGCACCAACAGCTCGGGCCGCTGCAACAGCACGCGGGCGAAGGCCAGGCGCTGCTGCTCGCCGGGCGAGAGCCGGTTGCTCCAATGCGCTTCCTCGTCCAGCGAGCCGCTAAGGGACGCAAGGCCGACGGCGCTCAGCACCTCTTCATAAGCGGCATCGTCATGGTCGGCTGTGGCGCCGGGGTAGGCGAGGGCGGAGCGCAGGCTGCCCAGTGGCAGGTAGCTGCGCTGCGGCACGAACAGCACGTGCGCCGACGGCCGCACGATGGTGCCGCTGCCAAAGTGCCACAGCCCCGACAGCGCCCGCAGCAGCGTGCTCTTGCCCGCGCCCGAGGGCCCGCGCACCAGCCAGTGCTCACCGCGTGCAATGCGCAGGTCCGGCACCCGCGCCAAGGGCTGGCCATTGGGCAGCGTGAGCTGCAGCCCGCGTGTTTCCACCACGCCGCCATCGTCAAGGTGCAGCTCGATGGCGCCAGCCTCGGCCGGCGGGGCGTCCAGCAGGTCGCGGAACTCGCGCAGCCGGTTGACGGTGGCGCGCCATTCGGCCAGCGTGGCATAGCTGTTGATGAACCAGGACATGGAGTCGCTCACCGTGCCAAAGGCGCGGCCGACCTGCATCAGCACGCCAAAGGTGAAGGCGCCGGCAAAGTAGCGCGGTGCCGCGAGTGCGATGGGCAGCACCACGGCGATCTGGCCGTAGAGTGAATTCACCAGCGTCAGCCGCTTGGTGTAGCGCATCACCAGTTGCCAGTTGTCGCGGATGTGCCCGAACAGGGTCGTCGCATGCGCGGCTTCGGCGCGTGCGCCGTCGTAGAGCGCAATCGATTCGGCGTTCTCCCGCAGGCGTACCAGGCCAAAGCGGAAGTTGGCCTCGACCCGTTGCTGCTGGTAGTTGACGCGGACCAGTGGATGGCCAAATTTCTGCATGAAAAAGGAGCCCAGCAGCGCATAGGCGGCCGCAGCCCAGACCATGTAGCCCGGGATGCTGATGGCGTGCCCGCCGACGTGGGCCAGCAGCGGCCCCGCCAGCGACCAGAGGATGACGATGAAGGAAACCAGCGTGACCAGTGTGGAGAGCAGGTCCAGCGACAGCGCCAGGGTGGTGGTGGCCAGCGCCTGCAGGTCATCGGAGATCCGCTGGTCGGGGTTGTCGGCCAGGCGGTCGCGCTCGATGCGGTAGAAGGCGTGGCCGTCGAGCCAGCGGCGCAGGTAGTCTGTGGTGAGCCAGCGGCGCCAGCGAAAGCCCAGCATCTGCTTGAAGTACAGCGAGTACACGGCCAGCACGATGTAGGTCAGTGCCAGGCCGGTGAAGGTCAGCAGCAGCGGCCCGAAATGCGCCGTGTCCTTGCTCTCCAGTGCGTTGTAGAACTGGGCGCTCCAGCTGTTGATGCGCACGTCTATGTAGACGATGGCCATGTTCATGGCCACGATCAGGGCAAGCAGGCCGCGCGCCGGCCAGCGCTCTTGCGAGGCCCAGAAGGGGCGGATCAGCGACCAGGCAGAGCTTTTCTTGGTGAGGGTCACAGGGCACTCCAGAAGGCGTGAAACGGATGTTTCCGCAATGTCCTTGGGAGTGTGCCCGCCGCCGGGGCCTGAAACTTAGGCAGGACTTAGCGTTGGGGCGTCGTCATTGTTCAGCCGCCGCACATCCACGCGGGCGATGCGCCGGCCGTCCATCGCCAGCACCTCGAAGCGCAGGCCGCAGTCTTCCACCACCTGGCCCGCCGTAGGCAGCCGGCCCAGGCGCACCAGCAGGAAGCCGGCCAGGGTGTTGTAGTCGTCCGCGTCGCTGACCAGGGTGTCGACTTCGGTCGCCCGCTCCAGGGCGTGCAGGCCGGCCAGGCCGTCCACGATCCAGTGGCCGCCGCCCTGTGGCTCGATCTCTGGGCGCTCGCCTTCGTCGGGGAACTCACCGGCAATCGCCTCCAGCACGTCGATGGGCGTGACCAGGCCAAGGATGGTGCCGTACTCGTCGCTGGCCAGCGCGATCTGCCCGCGTGAATGGCGCAGCATCTCGATCAGTCGGATCACGCCAATGGAGGCCGGCACGATCAAGGGCTTGCGTACGCTGCCCGCCTCGTCGATGTGGCCGAGCGTGAGCAGGTCGGCCAGCAGATCGCGGGCACGGGCCACGCCCAGCAATTGGTCCAGGTTGCCGCGCGCGACCGGGAACAGGCCATGCGCCGCATCGATCAACTGGGCGCGCAAGACCTCGGGGCTGTCGTTCAGGTTGATCCACTGGATGTCGGCACGCGGCGTCATGATCGAGTGGATGGAGCGCTCGGCCAGCGACAGCACGCTGCTGACCATGTTGCGCTCTTCGGCGCCAAAGGTGGGGGCCGCGACCGGCGCTGCAGCCTCGTCCGCAGCCGGGCCGTGCCGGCCACCGAGCATGCGCAGGATCGAGTCGGCGGTGCGCTCGCGCAGCGGTATGCGCGACTGCTGGCGCACCAGGTTGCGGCGCGCCCACTGGTTGAAGAACTCGATCATGATCGAGAAGCCAATGGCCGCGTACAGGTAGCCCTTGGGCAGGTGAAAGCCCAGGCCCTCGGCCACCAGGCTCAGGCCGATCATCAGCAGAAAGCTCAGGCACAGCACGACCACGGTCGGGTGCGCGTTGACGAAGCGCGTCAGCGGCTTGGAGGCCAGCAGCATCACGCCCATGGCGATCACCACCGCGGCCATCATCACGCCCAGGTGGTCGACCATGCCGACGGCGGTGATCACCGAGTCGAGCGAGAACACCGCATCCAGCAGCACGATCTGGGTCACCACCACGCCAAAGGCGGCGTAGCCGCGGCGCGTGTCGGCGCTGTGCTCCAGGCCTTCAAGCCGCTCGTGCAGCTCGCTGGTGGCCTTGAACAGCAGGAACAGGCCACCGGCCAGCAGGATCAGGTCGCGCCCCGAGAAGGCCAGGCGCCAGACCGAGAACAGCGGCGTGGTCAGCGTCACCAGCCAGGAAATCACCGACAGCAGCGCCAGCCGCATCACCAGCGCCAGCGACAGGCCGACCAGGCGGGCCCGGTCGCGTTGGTGCGGCGGCAGCTTGTCGGCCAGGATGGCGATGAACACCAGGTTGTCGATGCCGAGAACGATCTCCAGCACGATCAGCGTGGCCAGGCCGATCCAGATCGACGGGTCGCTCAGCCACTCCATGGCAGGCTCCCCAGTGGGCGGGCCACGAAGGTGAAGGGGCGGCGGTGGCAGGGCACCGCGAGATGCGAAACAGGGGCGGGGGGAGGTTGCATAAGCCAGGGCATCTTACTGAATGGCGCGCCCTGTCCCGCGAGTGGCGCAGCGCCCGCGCGGCGGCAGGCGGCTCATGCAAAATGCGCTTACAACTTCGAGGCATCTTCTATGTCGCGCGCGCCGGGCCTGTCCTTGTCCCTGAATCCTTTTTCGCACAGCCAGGCGGTGCTGGCCATGGTGGGCGTGACGGCCATGTGGTCGATTGCCGGCGTTGTCACGCGCCAGCTGGAGCATGCCCGCAGCTTCGAGGTCACCTTCTGGCGCAGCCTGTTCACGGCCTTGGCGCTGGCGGTTTTTTTGCTGCCTGGGCGCAGCTCCGGCATGGCCTCGCGCATCCGGGCGGGCGGCATGTCGCTGTGGATCTCCGGGTTTTGCTGGAGCGTGATGTTCACCGCCTTCATGGTGGCGCTGACCTTGACCAGCGTGGCCAATGTGCTGGTGGTCATGGCGGCCGGGCCGCTGGTGACGGCCCTGGTCGCGCGTGTCACGGTGGGCCAGCGCCTGGCGCGCCGCACCTGGTGGGCGATTGCCGTGGCCGGCCTTGGCATTGCCTGGATGTACGGCCCGCAACTGGCCAGCGGCAACTGGACGGGCTCGCTGGTGGCCATGTGCGTGCCGCTGGCCGCCGGCGTGAACTGGACCGTGGTCCACCGCAGCCAAGGCAGCGGCCATGAGGTGGACCTGATGCCGGCGGTGCTGGTGGGCGCGGTGCTGTCCACGCTGGCCACCTTGCCGCTGGCCCTGCCTTTTTCTGCAACGCCGCACGACATCGGCTGGCTGGCCTTGCTGGGCCTGGTGCAGCTCGCCGTGCCCTGCCTGCTGGCTGTGCGTTGCGCACGCGTGCTGCACGCCCCGGAGATCGCCCTGCTGGCGCTGCTGGAGGTGATCTTCGGCATCGCCCTGGCCTGGCTGATAGTGGGCGAGGAGCCCGGCACGACCGTGCTGGCCGGCGGCGCGCTGGTCATTGGCGCGCTGCTGGCCAACGAACTGCCACGGCTGCGCCGGCCGGGCTGACCAACCAAAACCAAGGAGCACAAGGACCCATGAGCGAAATTCTTCTCGAAACCCGCGGCAATGCCGGCTTCATCACGCTGAACCGTCCCAAGGCGCTGAACGCGCTGTCTTTGGGCATGGTGCGGGAGCTGACGCAGGCACTGCTGGCCTGGCGCGACGACCCGGCGATCCAGCTGGTCGCCGTGCGCGGCATGGGCAAGGAAGGCCCGTTTGGCGCCTTCTGCGCGGGTGGCGACATCCGCTTCATCCACCGGGTTGGCAGCGAGGGCGATGCGGATCTTGAGGCCTTCTTCACCGAGGAATACCAGCTCAACCACCTGATCCACAGCTACCCCAAGCCCTACATCGCCTTCATGGACGGCATCGTCATGGGCGGCGGCATGGGCATCAGCCAGGGCGCCAGCCTGCGCCTGGTGACTGAGCGCACGAAGATGGCCATGCCCGAGACCGCCATTGGCCTGTTCCCGGACGTGGGCGGCGGCTATTTCCTGAGCCGTTGTCCGGGCCATGCCGGCGAATGGCTGGCGCTGACCGGTGAAACCATAGGCGCGGACGAGGCCATTGCGCTGGGCTTGGCCGACCACTTGCTGCCGTCCGCCGAGCAGCAGGCGCTGTGGGAGTCGCTGGGCGCCACGCCCTTTGCCTCGGCGCAAGAGTTCAAAGAATGGATTTCTTCAAAAAAGATAGCTACTAGCCCAGGTCCCGCCTGGGCTAGGGGCACTTTTGACCAATATTTTGCAGAATCCAGCGTGCCCGCCATCCTGGCCGCGCTGGAGGCCGCCGGCACCGACGACACCCGAGCCACAGCCGCCACGCTGCGCAAGCGCTCGCCGCTGATGCTGCACGTGGTGCTGGAGCAGGTGCGCCGCGCCCGCGCCATGGACCTGGCCGCGGACTTGCGCATGGAGCGCGACCTGGTCTATCACTGCTTCCACCTGCGGCCCGGCCGCAGCGAGACGCTGGAGGGCATACGCGCGCTGGCGGTCGACAAGGACCATGCGCCGCGCTGGGACCCGCCGCGCATCGAAGACGTCACGCCCGAGATGGTGGCGCCGTTCTTCCAAAGCCCCTGGGCGCCGCAGGAGCACCCGCTGCACGCGCTGTGATCAGCGGTTGTGGACCTTCATGGCGCGTTCGACTTCGCGCTTGCCTTCGCGGTCCTTGATGGTGTCGCGCTTGTCGTGCTCGGCCTTGCCCTTGGCCAGCGCGATCTCGCACTTCACCTTGCCCGCCTTCCAGTGCAGGTTGAGCGGCACCAGGGTGTAGCCCTTTTGCTCGATCTTGCCGATCAGGCGCTTGATCTGCTCCTTGTGCAGCAGCAGCTTCTTGGTACGCACCGAGTCCGGGTTGACGTGGGTTGATGCCGACTTGAGCGGGTTGATCTGGCAGCCGATCACGAACAGCTCGCCCTCGCGGATCACCACATAGCCGTCAGTCAGCTGCACCTTGCCTTCGCGCAGCGCCTTCACCTCCCAGCCCTGCAGCACCATGCCCGCCTCATAGCGTTCTTCGAAGAAATAGTTGTACGCGGCCTTCTTGTTGTCGGCGATGCGGGTGGAGGGTTCGGTGGTTTTCTTGGACATGGGATTCAGATAAGGCCGCGGCGGCAGGATGGAAGCCCTCCCTACAATGGGCTGCAGAAGGCGTGCAACAAAGGCGCCGAAAGCTATCGATTCTATGAAAACCGTCCACAAGTCCGTCCTGATCTGGTACAGCGCCGAGGAAATGTTCCAGTTGGTGACCGACGTCGCCCAGTATCCGCAGTTTCTGCCTTGGTGCGACCGCACTGCCGTGCTGTCGCAAGACGCCGAGGGCATGACCGCGCAAGTCGGCATCGCCTTCAGCGGCCTGCACCAGACCTTCACCACCCGCAACACCCACGTGCCGGGGCGCGAGGTCCGCATGGAATTGGTAGACGGCCCCTTCTCCAAGCTGGAAGGCGTCTGGAGCTTCACACCGGTGGGCGAGGGCGGGCAACGCGCTTGCCGGGTCGAATTCGACCTGACCTATGGCTTCTCCAGCACCGCGCTGTCGATGCTGGTCGGCCCGGTGTTCGACCGCATCGCGGGCAGCATGGTCGATGCCTTCGTGGCCCGCGCCGAGAAGGTGTATGGCAATAGCTGAGCCCTTGCAGATAACCGTGGCCATCGCCCAGCCTGACGCCACGGTGCGGGAACTGGCGCTGCAACTGCCGGCCGGCAGCACGTTGGGCCAGGCCTTGCTGGCTGCGGGGCTGTCAGTGGATGAGGCGACCGACGCCGGCATCTGGGGCCGGGCACGCCCGCTGGACGCGCCCTTGCGCGATGGCGATCGGGCCGAGCTGTACCGGCCGCTGCGCGTGGACCCAAAGGTCGCCCGGCGCGAACGCTTCCGCCAGCAAGGAGCCCGCACCACAGGCCTGTTCGCGCGCCAGCGCGAGGGCAGCAAGTCGGGCTACTGAGCTATTTCAGCGGCAGTCGCTGGCGATCACCGACTCCACGCGCTGCTGCTCTGCAGCGCGGGCGTCGTCATCCAGCACCGTTGCCTGGCCTTGGGCGTCCATGCGCACCAGGCCCAGCCCGGCGTTCATGGTGCTCTGCGACTGGCGCGCGCGCAGGCAGTTGTCGGCACGGGTCTGCGCCACCCGGTCTTCCTCGGCCTTGCGTTTGGCGGCCTCGGCCGCATCCGCCTGCTGCTTGCGGGCTTCCAGCTCCGTGTCCTTGCCCGTCGGCTTGGCCGGCGCCGCTGCTGTCGCAGCGGCCAAGGGGGGCACTGCCACTGCGGCTGCGCCGGGACGCTTCAGCACGCGCTGCTCCGGCACGTCTACCGGCGGCGGACGGTCGCTAAACACCTTGCGGCCATCCTTGTCCATCCATTGCCATTGGGCAAAAGCGGTCAGGGGCAGGGTGACGAGCGCGATGGCGGCAAGAGCTGAAAGACGGGCGACATTCATGGCGGCCCAGTGTAGCGGCGCCATGCAGGCGTTTCCAGCCAGCCTGCGGCGGGCAAAGCCTTGCTGGACGCGGGTACAATCCTTTTTTTGGAGCTTTCACATGCGCCTTCTTGGAAAAGCGCTCACCTTCGACGATGTGTTGTTGGTGCCAGCGTTCTCCCAGGTCCTGCCCAAGGACACGTCCCTCGCGACCCGCCTCTCCCGCAACATCACCTTGAATCTGCCGCTTGTGTCCGCCGCCATGGACACCGTGACAGAAGCCCGCTTGGCAATCGCCATTGCGCAAGAAGGTGGTATCGGTATCGTCCACAAGAACCTCACCGCGCAAGAGCAGGCCGCCCAGGTGGCCAAGGTCAAGCGCTATGAGTCCGGCGTGCTGCGCGACCCTGTCGTCATCACACCGACGCACACCGTGTTCCAGGTGCTGCAGATGCAAGAGCAGCTTGGCATCTCTGGCTTCCCGGTGGTCGATGGCGGCCGTGTGGTGGGCATCGTCACCGGGCGCGATCTGCGCTTCGAGACCCGCTATGACGTGCAAGTCAGCGAGATCATGACCCCGCGCGACAAGCTGATCACCGTGCCCGAAGGCGCGACGGCAGCCGAAGCCAAGGCGCTGCTCAACAAGCACAAGCTTGAGCGCCTGCTGATCGTGGGCGACAAAGACCAGTTGCGTGGCCTGATCACCGTCAAGGACATCACCAAGCAGACCAGCTTCCCCAACGCCGCGCGCGATGCGCAAGGCCGTCTGCGCGTAGGCGCAGCGGTTGGCGTGGGCGAGGGCACCGAGGAGCGGGTTGAAGCTCTGGTCAAGGCCGGTGTGGACGCCATCGTCGTCGACACCGCCCACGGCCACAGCAAGGGCGTGATCGACCGCGTGCGCTGGGTCAAGCAAAACTACCCGCAGATCGATGTGATCGGCGGCAACATCGCCACCGGCGCGGCTGCGCTGGCGCTGGTAGAGGCGGGCGCTGATGCGGTCAAGGTCGGTATCGGCCCGGGCTCCATCTGCACTACCCGCATCGTGGCGGGCGTGGGCGTGCCGCAAATCATGGCCATCGACAGCGTGGCCACCGCGCTCAAGGGCACGGGTGTACCGCTGATCGCCGATGGCGGTATCCGCTACTCTGGCGACATCGCCAAGGCGCTGGCCGCAGGTGCCAGCACCGTAATGATGGGCGGCATGTTCGCCGGTACTGAAGAGGCGCCGGGCGAGATCGTGCTGTTCCAGGGCCGTAGCTACAAGAGCTACCGCGGCATGGGCAGCATCGGCGCCATGCAGCAAGGCAGTGCCGACCGCTACTTCCAGGAATCGACCACGGGCAACCCCAATGCTGACAAGCTGGTGCCTGAAGGTATCGAAGGCCGGGTGCCGTACAAGGGCTCGATGGTGTCCATCGTGTTCCAGATGGCCGGCGGCGTGCGCGCAGCCATGGGCTACTGCGGTTGCGCCACCATCCAGGACATGAACGACAAGGCCGAGTTCGTCGAGATCACCGCGGCCGGCATCCGCGAAAGCCACGTGCACGACGTGCAGATCACCAAGGAAGCGCCGAACTACCGCGCCGAATAGCCCGCACGCTGAAGCTCCGCAGGGCCGACACATCACACGGTGTGCCGGCCCCGCTGCTTTCCAGCTCCGCCCCGCCCCTATCTACCGTATCGCCCAGGCCCGTCATGCAACACCAGAAAATCCTCATCCTCGACTTCGGCTCGCAGGTGACCCAGCTCATCGCCCGCCGCGTGCGCGAGGCGCATGTGTTCTGCGAAGTCCACCCCTGCGACGTCACCGACGAGTGGGTGCGCGAGTACGCAGCCGATGGGCAGTTGAAGGGCGTGATCCTCTCCGGCAGCCATGCCAGCGTCTACGAAGACAGCACCGACAAGGCGCCGCAGGCAGTGTTTGAGTTGGGCGTGCCGGTGCTGGGCATCTGCTACGGCATGCAGGCCATGGCGCACCAGTTGGGTGGCAAGGTCGAAGGCGGCCACAAGCGCGAGTTCGGCTTTGCCGAAGTCCGCGCGCATGGCCACACCAGGCTGTTGCAAGACATCCAGGATTTCGCCACCGCCGAAGGGCACGGCATGCTCAACGTCTGGATGAGCCACGGCGACAAGGTTACCGAGCTGCCTCCGGGCTTCAAGCTCATGGCCAGCACGCCGAGTTGCCCGATCGCCGGCATGGCCGACGAAGCACGTAGCTTCTACGCCGTGCAGTTCCACCCCGAGGTCACCCACACCACCCAAGGCGGGGCGCTGCTGCACCGTTTCGTGCTGGACATCTGCGGCACCCAGGCCGACTGGATCATGGGCGACTACATCGAAGAAGCCGTGGCGCATATCCGTGCGCAGGTGGGCGATGAAGAAGTCATTCTTGGCTTGTCGGGCGGTGTCGATTCATCCGTGGCCGCCGCGCTGATCCACCGCGCCATTGGCGACCAACTGACCTGTGTGTTCGTCGATCATGGCCTGTTGCGCCTGAACGAGGGCGACATGGTGATGGACATGTTCGTTGGCAAGCTGCACGCGAAGGTAATCCGTGCTGATGCCAGCGAGTTGTTCCTCGGCAAGCTGGCAGGCGTGACCGACCCGGAAGCCAAGCGCAAGATCATCGGCGGCGAGTTCGTCACGGTGTTCAAGCAAGAGGCTGCCAAGCTCAAGGGCGAGGGTGCCAAGGGCGCCAAGTGGCTGGCCCAGGGCACGATCTACCCAGACGTGATCGAGTCCGGCGGCGCCAAGAGCAAGAAGGCCGTCACCATCAAGAGCCACCACAACGTCGGCGGCCTGCCCGAACAACTGGGCCTGAAGCTGCTGGAGCCGCTGCGCGAGCTGTTCAAGGATGAAGTGCGCGAACTGGGCGTGGCCCTGGGCCTGCCGCCCGAGATGGTCTACCGCCACCCCTTCCCCGGCCCCGGCCTGGGCGTGCGCATCCTGGGCGAGGTGAAGAAAGAGTACGCCGACCTGCTGCGCGCAGCTGACGCCATCTTCATCGAAGAGCTGCGCAACTTCCGCGACGAGCCGACCGGCAAGACCTGGTACGAACTCACCAGTCAGGCTTTCACCGTATTCCTTCCGGTGAAGAGCGTAGGCGTGATGGGCGACGGCCGCACCTACGACTACGTCGTCGCCCTGCGTGCCGTCCAGACCAGCGACTTCATGACCGCCGACTGGGCCGAGCTGCCCTACGCGCTGCTCAAGAAGGTGTCGGGCCGGATCATCAATGAAGTGCGTGGCATCAACCGTGTGACCTACGACGTGTCGAGCAAGCCGCCTGCGACGATTGAGTGGGAATAGTAAATCGGAAAAACCTGTGCGTCTCCGCTTCGCGGGATCGCGCTGCGCCAGGTTCGCTCTTCGCTCATCCCTGACGGGACTGGCATTCGCCAGCCTTCCATATCGCTGACGCCTTCGGCCCGGCCCCTCGAGCCGGGCCTGCGCGCTCCGCTTGCGTGGGGTTCGCGCCAACCGCGGCCGGTTGCCTGTCCAGCCGCCTTTCCTGACTCCATCACCTTGTCCGCGACTGTAGCCTGCGGCCGTGCGCCGTCAAGGCGCGCAGGGCCGTGTCCTCGGCTGCGCCTGCGGGCCGCACCAACCCTGCGCTTGCCTCCTTGACGGCCCCCGGCCGCGCACTCCTGACCGTCGCGGGCGATGAACTCAGGAAAGACGGTGGCAACGAGGCCGGCCCAGGTCTCCGCGCCGACCCCACCGGAGAAGCCGAAAGGCGGGCTCCGAATCTAGGAGTCCGGTGGTGACTTTTTCGACAGCAACCCTTGTCAGGAGAACGACCATGCAACTTGCTTCCCGCTTCGCATCCCGCTCCCCGGTGCTGCGCTCGGAAACATCCCTTGTCGGATGACCAAATCCGCGCTGTAGCCCCGTCCATCTTCGCGGACGCCCCGCACGAAAGCCGCTCGGAACGGTACAGCTACATCCCCACCGCCACCGTGCTGCGCGAGCTTCGCAGCGAAGGCTTCGAGCCTTTCATGGTGACGCAGACCCGCGTGCGGCAGGACGACCGCCGCGACTACACCAAGCACCTGGTCCGGCTACGCCACGCCAGCCAGATCAACGGCCGCGAGGCCAACGAAATCATCCTGCTGAACTCCCATGACGGGACAAGCAGCTATCAGATGCTCGCCGGCATGTTCCGGTTCGTTTGCAAGAACGGGCTGGTATGCGGTGACACCGTGGCCGACGTGCGCGTGCCGCACAAGGGCGACGTAGCCGGACACGTCATCGAAGGCGCTTACGAAGTCTTGCACGGCTTCGACCGGGCGCAGGAATCCCGCGATGCCATGCAGGCCGTCACGCTGGACAGCGGCGAGGCCGAGGTGTTCGCCCGCGCCGCGCTGGCGTTGAAGTACGACGCCCCCGACAAGCCTGCACCCGTCACCGAAACGCAGGTGCTCGCGCCGCGCCGTCTCGACGACGACCGCCGCGACCTGTGGAGCGTGTTCAACCGCACGCAGGAAAACCTCTTGCGCGGCTTGCACGGTCGCAGCGCCAACGGTCGCCGCCAGACCACCCGCCCCGTGCAGGGCATCGACCAAGACCTGCGCCTGAACCGCGCCTTGTGGCTGCTGGCCGATGGCCTGCGCCAGTTGAAAGCTTGAACCCCACAGCGGACGGGGGCACGCAGCAGCCCCTGGATCCCTCGGGCAAGCCCTGTAGCGGAGCGTTGTCGCTCCGCGCCCCCCTTCTTATCAAAGGTCGAGGGCTTGTTTCCTGGGCTGGCCTTGCGCTGCATTGGAGGCATCCTCCCAGGACTCCCAAACGGCCAGACGCTCAGCATAGGCGGCGCGCGCCACCGGCAGCCCTTCGGTACCAAGGAAGAAGCGCAGCGGCGGCTGGTCGGAATCCACGACCTTGAACAGGGACGCCGAGGTCGCGGCAGGATCGCCGAAATTCGTGGTTGCGCCGCCGGCGAACACCTGTGCTCGCGTCTCGGCATAGGCGTCAATGCCCGTGGCGATCTTCAGCGAGGATTGGCCCGAAAAGTCTGTCGCGTACGGGCCGGGCTCCAGGAGCGTGACCTTGATGCCGAACTGCGCGACTTCCTTCGAAAGGCTCTCGTGGAGAGCTTCGAACGCCCACTTGGAGGCGTGATAGAAGCCGGTGATCGGGCCGGCATAGACCCCCGCGATGCTCGAGACGCCGATGATATGGCCGCTGCCTTGGGCGCGCAGAAGCGGAAGGGCTGCCTGGATAACGGTAAGAGGGCCGAAAACATTGGTGTCGAACTCGGCGCGAACCTCGGCCTCGCTCGCTTCCTCGATCGCGCCGACGAGCGCATAGCCGGCATTGTTCAAGACGATATCCAAACGGCCGAAATGCGCGTGCGCCGTCGCGACGACGTCGGCAACCTGATCGCGGTTGGTCACGTCCAGTACCAAAGGCAGGACGGCGTCACCGAACCCATCGGCAAGGGGCGCGATGTCGGCCAGCGATCGCGCTGTTGCGACAACCTTGTCACCTCGCTTAAGCGCGTCTTCTGCCCAGATGCGGCCAAAACCGCGTGAAGCACCCGTAATAAACCAGATTTTTTCAGACATATGATCAATTTTTCTATTTGAAGAGCGGGTGGTAGTTGCGGCGCGACACCGCACCGTGTTTGAAATCAGGCCGCCGGGAGGCCGGGATCGATTCCCGTCATCGTCACCGAGACATCCCACAGCCGCTTCGCGAGTGCTGGATCTTCGGCACGCGGCGCGCGCTTTGCTTCGCCGGCTACGCCGCGGATTCCGGCAAAGCCGGTGGGACCGTAATAGCCTCCGGGCTTCACCTTGCCGGTCGCAGCCAGAAGTGCCGGCCACGCGCCTTTGTCGGCGCTATTGAACAACAGGCCGAAGATTGGGCCCACGATCTGGATCAGCCCCATGTGACGTAAAAGACTTGTGGCGGCGACTCCAGGATGAACGCCGATTGCTGTGACGGGCGACTTCGCCGCGCGCAGGCGACGATCCAGTTCGAAGAAGAACAGTGCGTTCGCCAGCTTGCTGCCGCCGTAGCGTTCGTTCTTGATGTAGCTCTTGTCGGCGTTGAGGTCGTCCCAGTCGATCTTGGCCCTCAGATGCGCGACGCTCGAGGTCACTACTACCCGCGTTCCCGGCGTCTCCGCCAGCTTAGGCAGGAGCAGCGAGGTGAGCGCGAACACGCCGAGATGATTGACGCCGAACTGCGCTTCGAACCCCTGCTTCGTGCGCGTCAGCGGCGGGTTCATGATCCCGGCATTGTTGATGAGCGCATCGATCCGTGGCTCCTTCGCGGCGATCTCGGCTGCGGTGCGAACGCTGTCGAGGTCACCGAGGTCCAGCGGCAACCAGACGAGATCGGCATTCGGCGCGATCCGCTTGATCCGCGCGATGGCATCCTGCGCCCTGGTCTGCTCACGGCAGCCAAGCAGGACGCGCGCGCGCCTGGCGGCAAGCACCCGCGCGATTTCAAAACCCACGCCGGCGTTGGCGCCAGTGACGATGAAGCTTTTTCCCGCCTGTTCGGGGACGTCGGCTTCGGTGAAGCCCTTGCTCTTGGACATTTTCGATCCTTATCGTTGTGTGTGACCGGCCGGGTGGACGGTCACGGTCTGCTGGCTCAGCTGCTTGCCGCCGGCGCGCTGGGCAGCTCGCGTGCTGGTGAGCACGCTGCGCAGCTTGGCGGCCTGCTGGTCGATGGCCTGTGGCCAGGCGTTTCCTACTTGCCTTCCGCGGCCTTGGAGACGTGCGCCCACTGGGCCCACTCGGCCAGGCGCTGCTGGTAGACCTGTGGTGCCATCAGCGTCGGCCCCTCCCCGAAGAACACGCGCAGCGGCGGCTTCTCAGCGTCCACGACCGTGAGGATCGCGGACCCGAAGCCGACCGGCTGCGGAAGTACAACCTGTGCCCGCCGCGCGGCCATGTTCTCGTGCAGCGCCGCGTACGCGGGGTGCGCGGCGGCGACGATGGCAGATGCACCGGACCAGTCGGTGGCGAAGCCACCGGGTTCGACCAGGGTGACCTTGATGCCGAAGCCAGCGACTTCCTGGGAGAGCGCGTCCGTCATCCCTTCCAGTGCCCACTTCGACGCGTGGTAGGCGCCGAGGGTCGGGAACGCGACGATGCCGCCCATGGTCGAGATCTGGATGATGTGGCCCGCGCCCTGCTCGCGCAGGATCGGGAGGACCGCCTGCGTGACATGGAAAACGCCGAATAGGTTCGTCTCCATCTGGTCGCGCAGCTGCTGTTCGGTAATCTCCTCGACCGTTCCGAAGAGCCCGTAGCCTGCGTTGTTGACGACGACGTCGATCCGCCCGAACGTCTCGTGCGCGGACTTCACGGCGGCGAACACCTGGTCGCGGTTGGTGACGTCGAGTTTGATCGGGAGGACGGCGTCACCATACTGCTCGACCAGGTCACTCAGAGTGTCCGTGTTGCGGGCGGTCGCTGCGACTTTATCGCCACGCTCGAGGGCGGCGAGGGCGAACTCGCGGCCAAAGCCCTTCGATGTGCCAGTGATAAACCATACTTTGCTCATGATGTGATCCTCCTATTGGTATGGACGGCCGAAGTCGCTTTCTCTGCTGCTTGCTCTTGGTGCGCCGGGGTGTCAGCGAGGATGGCGCGGAGCTTGGCAGCCTGCTGGTCGATGGCCTGTGGGCCGTTGCCGGTGAGCAGCCGCACGGACGACTCGTAGGCCAGTAGCGGGGCAGCCATGTTCAGGGAGGTCGCGAGTTTGAAGCCGGCTTCCTTGATGGCCTTGTCGACGAAGTAGGAGAGTCGTGTCTTCTTCCCTGGGACGCGTGGGTAGAGGAACCGCAGCGCGAACAACTCGCCGATCGTGGGAACGGTCGAGATGGTGGCGGCGAGGAACGGGTTGTCGCTGACGAGGTAGGGGTGGCCCTGAGCATCGATACGATGACGAGTGGAGGTCACCGCCACGGGCGCGTGGCAGATCAGCGAGATGAGGACGCCGTTCTCCCGGGCTACGTGAAGGGCTTCGCCGAGCCACGGGTTGTCACGGAAGTCGACCATGGGGGCGTGGCCGCCGGGGGTGTGGATGAAGTCGAAGTCGGTGAAAGTGAACGGATCGGCCGGGTCGCGGTGACGCAGGACGAGGTCCTGCAGCGAGTGGAAGGCGCCCTCGGGCAGCTTGTCCAGGCGGCAGATCAGTTCGGCGCGGTACACGGCGAGCTCGGGTTCGCTGTTGGGCAATAGCTCGGAGACCGTGATCCGGCCGATGTGCCGCTCCAGCAACTGGATTTCCTGCTCGCGGCGGGCGACCAGCTCGGGGTGGCGCAGCCGGAAGCGGTTGACGTCGAACGAGCGGCGGCGCTGCTGCATGCGCAGGGGAACGGTAACAATCCCGGTCTTCTCGATGGCCTGCATGGACAGGGCCATGCCATTGATGTCGAGTTGGGGGGCGTTGCTGTCGGGGGTGGCGAAGGTGAACTCGTAGTCGTTCTCGAACTCCTTGAGCACTTGAGCCATCTCGACCAGGAAGAACCCGGTCGAGATCGACTTGACGTCGGCCGGTTCGGCCAGCGGCAGCTGTCGGGCGGACGAGATGATGATCAATGCGCGGCGCTTGGTGGTGGGCATAACTTGTTCCTTTCAGTGCTTCGGCGGGGCGAGGATCAGGCTCCGAACGTCGGCCTCTGTAATCCGGCGGATGACATGATGTTCTCCTGAATGCGTGAGCACATGCTCATTTGAGTGGTAAAAAAGAGAAAGCCTCAGGCCTTGATCCCCCGCCAGAACAGGTCGAAGCCCGCTTCCTTGTACTGCTTGTGGTTCTTCGGATTCGCAGCCGTCGCCTCGATCGCGATATCCGCGAGGCCCATCAGGACATGGTCAATGTAGAAAGGGGCGCGCTTGGGGTCAGCATGGCCGGCCAGGCTTCTTTCGATCACTGTGCGGATCTCGCCGAACAAGGCATTGCAGCGCTGGGTTGTTTGCGCGCTGATGCGGTCCGACACCTTGAGCTGCCGCATGGCCTTGCGCTGAACAGGATTCGCTTTGCCCCAGTCGACCAGACACTCCCACACGCGCTGAACGCGCTCGCGAGGGCCCTTGGTTGCCCCGTAGGAAACGAGCAGCGCCTGCGCCAGCTCGGTCTCGATATCAACCAGGAGCTCGTTCAGCAGATCGTCCTTGGTCGCGAAGTAGGTGAACAGCGTGCCCTCGGCGACACCGGCTGCAGCGGCAATCTTCGCCGTGGGTGCGCCGGTGCCCAAGCTCGAGACGAGTTCGGCGGCGGCGGCCAGGATCGCTTCGCGTTTTTCTTCGCTGAGGGGGCGGGCCATGAGGTATTAATGTCTGAGCACTTGCTCATGAATGTACTCCAGCCAGGACCGCAGGTCAAGGCATAACCACTCAAGGTCCGTCGGCGCGTTGTGCGGAGGAGCCCATTCGGCTCTACGCTCCGTGGTCTCCGTCACTATCAAGCCGCGTCCGCGCTGCCTCCATCGCGAGGCGGTTGCGTTGCGCTCAGCTCGCGAGAGTCCCCCTCGGGCCTTAGCTCGACCAGGCGAACGTCGGTTCTGTAGCTGCCCACTGCGGCAAGGCCAAAGACTGCTTCGAGTCGAAAGTTCGCGTTCGCTCGGCGATCAACCTTGACCGGCGCACTGATCATGATCGGCCGGAGTGAGTTGACGTCCTTCGGGGACTCCAGCTATCGGAAACGCGGCCACATCGGTCCACCACGCCAGTCAAAAAAAGCCGCGTAGACACGTCGATTCAGCGACTCATCCGGCAACTTCAGCTTTGGGTGCCGAGTTCGTGGCGCCGCTGGAAATTGGCCTCAGTTCTTTGCGCAGAATTTTCCCCACTGCTGACTTGGGCAGCGACTCGAGGAACGTGATGTGGCGAGGCACCTTGTATGCGGCAAGGAGCTTGCGGCAATGCGCTTCCAACTCTTCCGCCCTCAGCCCAGGTGCACGGCGGACGACGAAGAGATGAGGGGCCTCTGCCGAGCGCTCGTCGGGCACCCCGACGCATGCGCATTCGAGTACGTCCGGGTGCATGGCGACCACGCCTTCGATTTCGTTCGGGTAGACATTGAAGCCAGAGACCAGGATCATGTCCTTCTTCCTGTCGACGATGTACATCAAACCTTGTGCATCCATGGTGACGATGTCCCCAGTGCGGAACCAGCCATCCGGCGTGAAAGACCTGCGCGTTTCGTCTCCGCGGTTCCAGTAACCCGCGAAAACCTGCGGCCCCTTGATCAGCAACTCACCAGGCGTGCCGAGCGGCACCGGTTCGCCCGTCTCGTCGACGATGAGAACGTCGGTCGACGGCACAGGCGCACCGATGGTGCCGTTGCGCCCCGGCGCATTGAAGGTAACGCTGGGCGACGTTTCGGTAAGCCCATAGGCCTCGGTGATGGGTGGGCCGCCGGCCGCAACCCACTTGGCTGCAACGGCTGTCTGGATCGAGGCGCCGGCGCCGATGACCACGTTGCAACGGGAGAAGTCGATGCCGGACAGCTTGGGCAACGTCACCAAGGCATTGAACATCGTGTTGACGCCTATCAGCATGTCGAAGGGCGCCCGCTCGAGTTCGGCGCAAAGCGCCTGGGCGTCGCGCGGGTTGACCACCAAGCGGTTGTGAGCGCCGCTGGCAAGGGCCGTCAAAGCCATTCCGAGCGGAAAGATGTGATACAGCGGCAACGGCGTTACGATCTGAAAGTTGTCGATGTCAAGTGCCAACCCCAGCCATGACCGCATCTGCAGCGAGCTGGCAAGCACGTTACGGTGTGTCAGGCAAGCGCCCTTGGAAACACCTGTCGTGCCGCCGGTGTACTGCAGAAAAGCCAGGTCGGAGGGGCGCACGTGCTCGCTGGTGAATTCGGCGTCTGGTAGCGCGGCGGTCGCCTCGCGCAAACCGACGACGCGAGGCCCATCGTTCGCAGCTTGCGCATCTGCATTGCCGCCCGTCGCGAACAATGCTTGCTTCACCTGTTGCATCGGCACGGTCATGACATACCGAAGCTGTGTCTGACCGAGGACCTCGGTGACCACACCCATGAATGGCTCGGCAGTCACCAGGGCGGACGCCCCCGAATCGGCCAGTTGGTACGCCAGCTCGCGTGCCGTGTAGAGCGGGTTCATGGTCACCCCTACCATGCCCGCGCGCAGGATGGCGGCCAAAGCCACGGGGTAGACGAGGTTGTTGTGTAGCAGAAGGGCGACCCTGTCACCGCGCTTGAGCCCGGCCGCTTGCAAGGACCGTGCGAGCAGCGCCGACGCATGCTCGACTTGCGCGAAGGTCAGCGATTCTCCGGCGCAGGTGACGGCCGTCCTGGCACTGTGTTTCGTGAATGCGCGTTCGAGCAAGGTGACGAGGGTTTCACTGTCGTCCAGGACGATCTCGCGGGGAAGTCCTGCGGGGTAGGAGGCATGCCAGGGCCGGTGTTCCATGAGTTTTTCCTTCATGCGGTTGGCGGCGGCTCAGGACAGGGCTTCGCGAACGAAGTCCATCCGGTCCTGGCCGAAAAACATCTGGTCGCCGACGAAGAGCGTGGGCGCGCCGAACACACCGCGCTCGACGGCTTCTTGAGTGGTTGCCTTCAGTGCCGCCTTGATTTCGGCATCCTGCGTCAGGCGATCGATCTCCGCGGGGTCAAACCCACCTTCGGTCAGGATGCGGGCCGTGAGTTGCGCATCGTTCAGGTTGAGCGCATCGATCCAGAGCGCCTTGAACACGCAGCCCAGCAATTGCTGTAGTTGCTCGGGGTGCCGCAGTTGAATGCCGGTGACAGCACGCATGAGGAACAGCGTGATGACCGGGAAGTGCGGATTGCCCTGGAAGGGCACGCCATAGCGGCGCGCATGGCGCTCGTAGTCCATCTGCGTATAGCGTCCCTTGACGGGGATGGTGGCCGGAGAGGCGTTGCCGGTGGCCTGGTAGACGCCGCCGAGCAGCATCGGCCGGTATACGAGGTCCGCGCCGTGGCTGGCGCACAGCGCGGGCAGCTGCGTCCACGCCAGGTAGGAAGACGGGCTGCCGACATCGAAGAAAAAATCAACTGACTTGCGCATTCAGAGCTCCTTTAAGTAAACGAACGTTTGATTAATGGAAGCTATGTGATTAATGCACCAGCGTCAACGGGGTTTCACTGGACTTCTTTCTTGATTGACAAACGTAGGTTCACCAACTAACGTGCGATAACTTAACGGGCGTTTTTTAAAGGAGACCGTATGGACCAAACTGCCAACCCTCGCGGTGTGGCTCTCGTCGTTGGCGCGGGTGACGCAACGGGCAGCGCAATCGGCGCGCGCTTTGCCCGCGAGGGCTATGTCGCATGCCTGACACGGCGATCGGCCGACAAACTCGAGCCTGCCGTTGAGCGCATCCGCAAGGCTGGCGGCCAGGCGTTCGGCTATGGCAGCGATGCGCGCAAGGAGGACGACGTGGTCGCCCTGATCGACCAGATCGAGAAGGAGCGTGGCCCCATCGAGGTGATGGCGTTCAACATCGGCGCCAACGTGCCCAGCAGCATCTTGGAGGAGACGGGGCGCAAGTACATGAAGATCTGGGAGATGGCCGCTTTCAGCGCATTCCTGAATGCGCGCGAGGTCGCGCGCAGGATGGTCGCGCGGGGGCGTGGCACGATTCTCTTCACCGGCGCTACGGCGGGAACTCGCGGCGCGGCGAATTTCGCGGCCTTTGCCGGCGCCAAGCATTCCCTGCGCGCACTGGCCCAGAGCATGGCACGCGAGCTCGGCCCGCGCGGCATCCACGTGGCGCACATCGTGGTCGACGGCGCCATCGACACGGAGTTCATCCGCAGCAACTTCCCCGAGCGCTATGCGCTCAAGGAGCAGGACGGCATCCTGAACCCCGAGCACATCGCGGAAAACTACTGGTACCTGCACACCCAGCCTCGAGACGCCTGGACCTTCGAGATGGACCTCCGCCCCTACATGGAAACCTGGTGAAAGACACATGAAAACACGCATCACTGAACTCTTCGGCATCCGCCACCCGATCATTCAGGGCGGCATGCACTACGTCGGCTTCGCGGAGCTGGCCGCCGCCGTATCCAATGCCGGCGGGCTCGGGCTCATCACCGGGCTGACGCAGAGGACGCCCGAACTGCTGGCCAAGGAAATCGCCCGCTGCCGCGAGATGACGGACCAACCCTTCGGCGTGAACCTCACGTTCCTGCCGACCCTGTCTTCGCCGCCATACCCCGAGTACATCGCTGCGATTGCGGAGGGCGGCGTTCGCATCGTCGAGACCGCGGGGCGCAGTCCCGAGGCCTACATGCCCGCGCTCAAGAAGGCCGGCATCAAGGTCATCCACAAGTGCACCTCCGTGCGACACGCGCTCAAGGCCGAAGCGATCGGCTGCGACGCCGTGAGCGTGGACGGTTTCGAGTGCGGCGGCCACCCGGGCGAGGACGACCTGCCGAACATGATCCTGCTGCCGCGCGCGGCCGAGGAGCTGAAGATCCCGTTCGTCGCCTCCGGTGGCATGGCCGATGCGCGCAGCCTGGTGGCGGCGCTGGCGCTGGGCGCGGAGGGCATGAACATGGGCACGCGCTTCGTGGCCACGCAGGAAGCGCCGATCCACCAGAACGTGAAGGACGCCATCGTGGCGGCCACCGAGCTCGATACGCGGCTCGTAATGCGCGGCCTGCGCAACACCGAACGCGTGCTGACCAATTCATCTGTGGAGCAGTTGATCAGGATCGAGAAGGAAAAGGGCGCCGACCTCAAGTTCGAAGACATCATCGATCAAGTGGCCGGGGTCTACCCGCGCGTGATGCTCGAAGGCGAAATGGATGCGGGCGCCTGGAGCTGCGGCATGGTGGTCGGCCTGATCCGCGATATTCCGACGGTGCAGGAGCTGATCGATCGCATCATGGGTGAAGCGGAGCGATTGATCACAGAGCGGCTCACCAGATTCCTTCGCCCCGTTGCGGCTTAGTATGCGGACATCGGCCGGCTCCCATTGCCAAGGGCGCCGGCCTGCCGCATTTGCCTAGCGACTTTGGCAACTTCGGTGCATTCGAATGAGATACTCCCATCCGATCTTTGTAATCGGTGCTGCAGGTCAACGATGCGCCCAACCGCCTTCACGGACGCGTGTTTCTGGCGGTTTGCCATTCCGACGATCACCACCCAGAACGCACTGATGCTGCCGTTCGAAGAACGGTAAGACATCGCCGATCGCGGCCGGTGACGTGGCGCGGTGCGTGACCGAGGTCTTGTCGAACCCGGAATCCCACATTGGAAAGGTCTACGCACTTACTGGCCCGCCTTCAAGGAGCCTTCGCGAGATCGCCGAAGACTACGCCAGAGTCCTGGGGCGTCCGATCACCTACATAGACATTCCACTGGAACCGTGGGTGGAGCGGATTCGGTCCATGGGCGCCTCTGCGTATTTGGTCGAGCACTTGCTTCGGTGGAGGACTTCGTGCGAAAGCACAAGAGCGATTTCATGAAGGCCCCCGAACAGTAGCGGCGAGTGAGATTGAAGGCCCTACTGCGGGGTGGCGCAGGGCCTTCACCACTTCCGACGCATCAGGCAGTCGGCAGAACATAGTCCTTCAGCATCTCTCGCAGCTTTGTCTTGAGGATCTTCCCAGTTGCTCCCAGTGGGATTGTGTCGACGAACACCACGTCATCCGGAACCTGCCATTTCTCAGTCGTGCCTTTGTACAACTGCAGCAACTCCTCGCGCGTGACGTCCGATCGGGGCCGTCTCACCACAACGATGATTGGGCGCTCGTCCCATTTTGGGTGGGGCACTCCGACGCAGGCAACCATTTGGACGTCGGGGTGAGACATGGCGATGTTCTCCACCGCGATGGAACTGATCCATTCGCCACCAGACTTGATGATGTCCTTGGTTCGGTCGGTAATTTGCATGAAGCCATCTGGATCGATTGTTGCGACGTCTCCAGTGCGAAACCAGTCGCCATCTAGCGGACTGCTACCCTCACCCTTGAAATATTCGCGCAGGACCCAGTAGCCCTTGACCTGAAGGTCGCCGAACGTCCGACCGTCCCAAGGAACTTCCTCGCCGGCCGGCCCGACGATGCGCATGTCGATACCAAATCCTACCCGGCCTTGTTTCAAGCGCAGGGTGCGCTGCTCTTCGAGAGTAAGTTTCGAATGCTTAGACTTGGGTGCATAGGCTGTTCCCAGGGGGCTGGTTTCTGTCATGCCCCAGACCTGCATGACTTCCGCGCCTCGTTCTTCGAAGCCCTTGATCATGCCGGAATTCACCGCCGCGCCACCGACCATGAGCTTGCGCAGAGTTGAGAAGCTCAGGTCCTCCGATTGCACGTGTGCGAGGAGCATTTGCCAGACGGTAGGCACTCCAGCCGCGCAAGTAACGCCTTCACTTTCGATGAGTTCGTAGATCGATTTTCCATCCATGGCTGGACCGGGAAATACGAGCTTGCACCCGGTGAGCATCGCCGAGTATGGAATTCCCCAGGCGTTGACATGAAACATCGGGACTACGGGTAGGACGGCGCCACTCGCAGACAGATTCATGCCGTCGGGCAGTGGTATCGCGAACGCGTGCAAAAGCGTGGACCGGTGACTGTAGAGCACGCCTTTGGGGTTGCCGGTCGTTCCGCTCGTGTAGCACATGCTGGATGCCGTGTTCTCGTCGAACGTCGGCCACTGATACTCGTTCGAATGCTCATTGATCCAATCCTCATAGCTGATGAGGTTTGGGATGCCGGTATCGCTTGGAAGCCGATCGGCATCGCACAACGCGACGTACTTCCTGATGGTCTTGCAATCGGCATGAACAGCTTGTATGAGCGGCAAGAAAGTCAGATCGAAGCACAGCACCTGATCCTCCGCATGATTGGCAATCCATGCAACCTGATTTGGCGGTAGGCGCGGATTGATCGTGTGCAGTACGCGGCCCGATCCCGATACACCGATGTACAGTTCCAGGTGGCGATAGCCGTTCCACGCCAGAGTTGCAACGCGATCCGAAAACTTCAGGTCCATTGAGTCAAGTGCCTGTGCCAGTTGCCTGGAACGCCGTGCCACGTCGCGCCAAGTGCACTTGTGAATATCGCCTTCTACTCGGCGAGAGACGATCTCGCTGTCGCCGTGATGCCGTTCGGCGGACAAAATGAGCGACGAGATCAGCAGTGGATGCGTTTGCATCAGTCCCAGCATGGTTGTCTCCTAAATTGTTCTGAATTGCCGACCGTTCATGAAGAGCCTTCTTTTCGACGCGATAGAACTTGTTCGAAAATACTCTTCATCGCCAGGCACGGCGGTTGGCGTTGTCCTCAGTGCTCCTTGAAAACCGGCAACGCTGATTCGCTCGGAAAATCAAATGTCGATCTCTGAGTTCACAATGGACCTCAGGTCAAATAACGATCGCGCAACAGTTTTTTGTACAACTTGCCGGTCGCATGGCGAGGAAAATCGAACTCGAAATCGATGCTCCTCGGCACCTTGATCGGCCCCAGTAATTCGAGGCAGCGGGCCTTCAGCGCATCGGCGATCGCCGGGGCCGCGAAGTCCGGATGCGCCGGCTGGATGACTGCCTTGACCTCTTCGCCGTACTCGTCGTTCGGCACCCCGAAGACCGCGACATCGGCAACACGGGGATCCTGCAGCAGCACCTCCTCGATCTCTTGCGGGTAGATGTTGACGCCGCCCGAGATGATGACGAAGTCCTTGCGGTCCGTCAGGTAGAGGTAGCCTTCGCGATCGAGATGGCCGATGTCGCCGAAGGAGCGCCAGCCCTGCGGACTCGTCGCCGCGTGGGTCTTGGCGGGGTCGTTCCAGTACTCGAATTGCGCATCGCTCTCGAAGTAGACGTTCCCGGTTTCGCCCGGCGACAGTTCGCGGCCGGCGTCATCCAGGATGTGGAGGATGCCGTCGGTTGCGCGCCCGACCGAGCCCTTGTGATTGAGCCATTCGCGCGAGGTAATGGCCGTGGCGCCGATGCCTTCGGTGCCCGAGTAATACTCATGCAGGACCGGACCCCACCAGTCGATCATCGCCTGCTTGACGTGGACCGGGCAGGGCGCCGCGCCGTGCACGGCATGGGCCATGGGGGCGGTGCTGTAGCGGGTGCGTACCTCCGCTTCGAGGCGCAGCAGGCGGTGGAACATGGTCGGCACCCAGAGCGAATGGGTGCATCCGAACTGTGCGATGGCGGCGAGCGCGCGCTCGGCATCGAACTTCGCCATCACGATGCTGGTCGCGCCTGCATGGATGGCCGCCGAGAGGAACCGGTTGGGCGCACTGTGATACAGCGGCGACGTCGACAGGTAGACCGAGGAGGCGTCGAGTGCGAACGATCGCGCCACCGCGGTGTTGCGGTTGTCGACTGCATCGAAGGCGCCCTCGAAGGGCGGCTTGCGCACACCCTTGGGACGGCCGGTCGTGCCCGACGAATACAACATCTCGCGTCCTGGTGCGAGCACGGGCGGCAGTCCGTTCGGCGCCGCCAGAAAACGCGTTTCCCAGGATTCGAGGGTCGGATCCGCAAAGCCGATGCCGATGCGCCGTGCACCACCGAGGTCCAGCGACGAAGCCGCCTCGGCGTTCATGCAGGCCGACGACACGACGGCGACCGATGCACCAGAGTCCTTGACGATGTACTCGAAGTCCGCGGCCGACAGCCGCGTCGAAGCGAGCACGTAGTACAGCCCGATGCGCTGCGCGCCGAGCGCGAGAAAGAGCAGGTCGGGCGAGTTCTCGATGCACAGGACGATGCAGTCGTTGCGCTCCAGGCCGAGCCGCAGCAAGGCGTTGGCCGCGCGGTTCGCTTCGCGCTCGAGCTGCGAAAAGCTGAACGCCTCGCTGGATTCGAGAAAGTGCACCGCCACCTTGCCGGGCGTGGCGGCTGCGAAGCGGCTCAGGTGGTACATGCCGCCCCTGTCAGAACAGCTCGACGGTCGGCTCCATCAATGCCGACGAACCAGCCCTGATCTCGCCGCAAAGGCCCGACGCCTGCGGCAGCAGTCGCTGGAAGTAGAAGCGGGCCGTGGCAATCTTCGATGCATAAATTGGGTCGGTCGATTCCGCATTCCTGAACGCCACCTCGGCCATCCGCGCCCAGGTCCAGGCGAGGGCCAGGTGCCCGACCAGCCGCAGGTAGGGCGCGGCCGCGGCGCCTGCGGCATGCGGGTCGTGCGCCGACGTGGCCACCAGCTCGCCGGTGAGCTGCCTGATGTCGGCGACTAGCGCGGCGAGCGGCTCCGCGAACTCACGCATCGCCTCGCGCGGGCTGCAGGTTTCGGCGAACGTGCCGGCCATGTCCAGGAAGGTGCCCATCTGCCGCCCCTGGTCGACCAACACCTTGCGACCGAGCAGGTCCATGGCCTGCACGCCGTTCGTGCCCTCATACAAGCCCACGATGCGTACGTCGCGCAGGTGCTGCTCCACGCCATTTTCGCGGATGTAGCCGTGCCCGCCGAACACCTGCATGGCGAGCAGTGTGCATTCCACCGCAAGGTCGCTGGACATTGCTTTCACGAGCGGGGTCAAAAGGCCCAGCAGTTCGGCCGTCTCGTTGCGCTTGGCCGGGTCGGGATGAAGACGCTGCAGATCGCTTAGTTGCGCGGTCCAAAGCGCCAATGCACGCGCGCCTTCGATGTTCGCCTTCTGCGTGAGCAGCATGCGGCGCACGTCGGCGTGCTCGATGATCGGGTCCGCCGCTTCGCCGGACAATCTGGCCCCGCTGGCGCGGCCCTGCAGGCGTTCCTTCGCGTAGTCCAGGGCCTTTTGGTAGGCCGCTTCCATCAGGCCGATCGCGATCATGCCGACCAGCACACGCATGTGGTTCATCTGCACGAACATGCCCGCCAGCCCCTTGTTGGGCGCGCCCAGCAGCCAGCCGGTCGCACCGTCGAAATTGATGGTGCAGGTCGAGTTGCCGTGGATGCCCAGCTTGTGCTCGATGGAGCCGCAGACCACCGCATTGCGCGCGCCGGCGGCGCCGTTCGCATCGGGCAGGAACTTGGGAACGATGAAAAGCGAGATGCCCTTGACGCCGGGCGGCGCGTCGGCCATGCGCGCGAGCACCAAGTGCATGATGTTCCCGGTCAGGTCCTGCTCGCCGCCCGAGATGAAGATCTTGCTGCCGGTAATGCTGTAGCTGCCGTCGGCCTGCGCCACGGCGCGCGTGCGCATCAGGCCCAGGTCGGTGCCGGCATTGGGCTCGGTCAGGCACATGGTGCCGGCCCACTCGCCCGAAGCGATCTTCGGGAGGTAGAGCGCTTTTTGTTCTTCCGATCCGTTGGCTGCCACGTTGACGTACGTGGCATGCGACATACCGGGGTAAGACGACCACGCCATGTTGGCACCGCCGAAGACTTCGTAGACCGCGTTGGCCACGACGGAAGGAAAGCCTTGGCCGCCGAACTCGGGGCTGCACGCCAGGCCGGCCCAGCCGTTCTTGGTGAACTCGTCGTACGCCTTCTTGAAGCCGGGCGGGGTCTGCACCATGCCGGGCGAGGGCATGCTGCACCCGTGCTCGTCGCCGGCCGCGTTGAGCGGCGCAATCACCTCGGATGCGAACTGGCCGGCGGCGGTGAGCACCTGGTCGATGGTTTCGGCGTCGGGCTCCGGCTGGCCGCAGGCCTCCAGCATGGCCGGTACCTGGAGCAGCTCGTGCAATACGAATTGAATGTCCCGCATGGGGGCCTGATAGGTCACCGTGATGCTCCTTGTCTCAAGCTACTTCAAACAGGCCCGCGGCACCCATGCCGCCGCCGATGCACATCGTCACGACGACGAAGCGCGCGCCGCGCCGCTTGCCTTCGATCAGCGCATGTCCCACCAGCCGCGAGCCGGTCATGCCGTAGGGGTGGCCGATCGTGATGCCGCCACCGTTGACGTTCAGCTTCTCCGGATCGATGCCGAGGCGGTCGCGCGAGTACAGCACCTGGCAAGCAAAGGCCTCGTTCAGTTCCCAGAGGCCGATGTCGCTCACCTTGAGCCCGTGGGTCTTCAGCAGCTTGGGCACTGCCAGGACCGGGCCGATGCCCATTTCTTCCGGTGCGAGCCCGGCCACCGCGATGCCGCGGTACGTGCCCAGCGCCTTGAGCCCGCGGCGCTCGGCGACCGCGCGCTCCACCAGCACGCAGGCCGATGCGCCATCCGACAGCTGGCTTGAATTGCCCGCGGTGATGACGCCGCCTTCGATCACCGGCTTGAGACTAGCAAGGCCTTCGAGCGTGGTGTCGGGGCGGTTGCCTTCATCGCGGTCCAGCGTGACGTCGCGGTAGCTGATCGCACCCGTCTGCTTGTCGGCAACAGCCATGCGCGCCGTGATCGGCACGATCTCGTCATCGAACAGATGGCGCTCCTGCGCCAGCGCGGTGCGGCGCTGCGCTTCTGCGGAATAGGTGTCCTGCGCCTCGCGCGAAATGCCGTACTTCTTTGCGACGATCTCGGCCGTGTGGAGCATCGGGATGTAGGCGTGCTGCACCCGTGCGACGAGCAGGGGGTCGGCCTCTTCACCCACCCACTTGACGAACGGGTTTTGCACGGCGGAGATGTTCTCCTGGCCCCCGCCCACGGTCACGTCCATGCCGTCGACGATGATCTGCTTGGCCGCCGTCGCGATGGCCATCAGTCCCGAGGCGCATTGCCGGTCCATGGTCTGGCCCGGCACCGACTGCGGCAGTCCCGCCGCGAGCGCCGCAAGGCGTCCGATGTTCATGCCCGCGGTGCCGGCGGCCATCGCGCTGCCGATGACCACATCCTCCACCTCGCCGGGATCGACGCCCGCCCGCTGCACGGCGTGCTGGATCGCATGGCCCATCAGCGTGGGCGACTTGATGTTGTTCAACGCGCCGCGAAACGCGCGGCCGATGCCCGTGCGTGCGGTGGAAACGACGACGGCTTCTCTCATGGTTCAGACTCCAGGGGGTTCGTTAAAAAGGTTGGCGTAGCGGCTCGCCACAACCCTGCGGTTTACCTTGCACGATCAACTGGGTCAGTTGAGTCATCGGATGATCCGCTTGATTTTGAATAACGATCGTTTGGTAAACGTTGGTGAACTATAGATTTGCAATGACGGCAACGTCAACACGCTGGAGAGGGTTTGCAGCAGGGAGAAACCCTCACCCAGGCGTCGATGGACTGATAAAAGTGAGATCGTTTACCAAACGATCGGAATGCTATGATGCGTGCCTCCACGTTCTGTAGAGGCCATTCATGCGCTATCCGGCAAACCACAAAGAGGAAACCCGCAAGAAACTGCTCGCGAATGCCCGTGCCATCACCAAGAAGGGCGGCTTCGGTACTACCGGAGTCGATGAACTGATGGCGAGCATTGGCCTGAGCGGGGGGGCCTTTTACGGCCATTTCCCTTCCAAGGAGGCACTGTTCGCCGAGCTCCTCGAGCACGAGATCTCGAATAGCACCGACATGTTGGCCGGGGACCGCGATTCGCCGCCCGACCATGTCGCCAAGCGCCTGCGCAGCTACCTGAGTTCGTACCATGCGCTGCACCCCGAAACCGGGTGCGTCCTGCCGGCCCTCGGACCCGAGATCGCTCGGGGAGGACCCGAAGTGCGTGCGGCCGTCGAGGAGGGGCTGAAGCGCCTGCAGAAGAGTTGGAGCTCGCGCATCGGCGATCCGGACGCGGCCTGGGCGCTGCTGGCTCAGTGTGTCGGCGCGCTGGTCCTGTCCCGTGCCGTCGAGTCCGAGCGCACCCGCAAGGAGATCCTGGCCTCCAGCCGCCGCTTCATTGACCAGACGCACGCATTGGACGAGACCCCCGCAAAGCCGTCCAAAGCATCCTGACAGCCGACGCCGATGTTGTCTCGGCGCGCCACTCCTGCAAATGCGCTGATGCAAACGCTTTCTGCACCGCAGGTAAGCGCGGTGGCTGCTGCGGGCCTTCAGCGGTCAGCCTGTACCGACACAAAGGCGCACCAGTTCGCTCGCCTGATCAGGCAGCACTATGACGCGGAGCTCAGCAAGGTTGGTCTCAGAATCACGCAGTACCGGCTGTTGACGGAAATCCTGGCACATGGCCCGGTGCGCCCCTGCGATCTGGCGGAGACGATGTCGCTCTCTCCATCAACGCTGACACGCACTCTCAAGCCCCTCATCTCGCTAGGTTGGGTGGGTCTTGGACCGGGTACTGACGGGCGCACTCGGAGCGTGCGTATCACCGCCGCAGGCCGCGGCAAGTGTGCCGAGGGCATGCCTCACTGGAGCGTGGCTCAAGCCAAAGTGCACCAGTTGATTGGGAGCCGAAATGCCAGCGCATTGCATGCGCTCATCGGGGAGTGCTTGGTGCGCATTTCAGCAGTGGAATGAATGACATCAAGCCATGTTCCGGGTTTGCGACGTGGGGAGAAGGGGATGGCGAGGGTGCGCTTGATTTGACCACTGAAGAAGGTTTCGGCCACTATTTGAAAGCGGCCGACTAGCGCTCTGTGATCAGCGTCGCCGTTGCCTTAGACGAGCGCAATCAGGTCGAACTCGCTGCGTTCCATGCGCTCGACCAATCGCTGGACGCTCGCCGCTTTCGATCCCTTGCCGGCAAAGGCGTTCAGGACGTTGCTGTCCAGGCCGGCAGAGCCCACGCTGATTGGGGTCGCGCTGGTCAGCTTCTTGACCCAGCCCGCGCAGTTCAGGCCGCTTTTGCCGCCGAGCTCCGGAAATTCCGGCTCCCAGAAACGCCGCCGCGAGCAATGCAGCACGTCCACGCCAGCTTCCACGAGCGGCCGCAGCCAATTCGTCATTTCCTTGCAGGTGAGAGCGAGATGCACGGTGAGATCCTGCTGCTTCCACTGGCTGACGCGCATGATGATCGGAGGGCCAGGACCCAAACTGATGACACTGGCCACGCTGGGACTGCGACCCTCGCTGCACGCAGTAGCGCGCAAGATGGCCGAGCGCCTATGGCCGCGCTGTACGCCAAGGTCAAGCGCACAGAGCCAGCTGCAGTGCGGGGCAGCGCCGAGCGGCTGGCGCCGTTAGCCGCGTGCCTGGCCGGGCGCGAGTGAGCCTGCCGGGCTGGCAACTGCGGTGTTTGACGGCACCCCCCAGCCTGCCAGTGCAAAACGGCTCGCCCCCCTGCACGGCTTTCGCGGCGCAGCGGCCAGTGGAGATGCCTGCCCAGTGAGTGGCCCAAGTGGCAGACGGTATATGCCTACTTTGCCAAGTGGAAAAAACCTGACGAGCACGGTATCAGCGTGCTGGAGCAGGCTTAAAAATCAGATTGGCGCGGCCCGTATGAAACTGGGGCGCAACGCTTGCAGCGCGCGACACGGATTATCCCAACATCGCGCTCCGCTCACCGGTTCGACATCGGGCAGAGCCCGAAATACCCTCAGGAACGAACAGACGCGTCATCGGCGCTATCGCGATTCGGGTTGTCAACTCAAATGACCGGATGGCGAAGGGACGAAACAAGCGGCTTGTATTGAGAGAGGGATGAATAGGCATTCGGTAGTGTCTGATGGACATTCTAGGTATATCTAGTAAACTTGACGTCAATCAGGCGCCCTGGGGCTGCCTAGGTACTTAAGAAGGAAAACGCCATGCTTGAAATCGAACCGCTCTGCTTCTCGTCCGACTGCCCAAGCCGGGCCTTGTTCGACCAGATCGCTGATAAGTGGTCGATGATGGTGCTGGCAGTGCTCGATGACGGTCCGCAACGCTTCAACGCGATTCGTCGTCGCCTGCAAGGCGTCACCCAAAAAGCGCTCACCCAATGCCTGCGACGGCTCGAGCGCAACGGCCTGGTATCGAGAGAGGTTATCTCGCTTTCGCCGGTCGCGGTGCAGTATCAAATCACGCCGCTGGGCCGCACATTGCAACAACCTTTTCGTGCGCTGCACGAATGGACGCTCGTGAAGCTGCCGGAGGTCGATGCTGCCCGGCAGACGTTCGATGCCGCTGCAAGCGAAGCGACAAGTCCGCAGGGAAGGCTGATCCACTCGATTGCATAAACGTGCCGTCGGCCGATCGTGCATTGGTAGTCCGATGTCTGAGGGCCAAACGACGGATGCCTATGGAGCGGCGTCACCTGGTACGCAGATGGAAACTTTTCGTCCGGGGCGGTAGGCGGGCTGGCGCCTTTCGTACGCGGGCAGTCAACCTCGATGCCTACTTCGACCAGATCTGCACTTTGATTGCTCAGGCTCGTTCGACTAGGGGCGCAGAGTGCCGCTGCTGCTCTTACGCGCGAGGCCACGATCAACGGCTCGACAGCCCATGCGCCGAGGACTTTTCCCTGGCAGTAGGTTTCCTAAAACCTACTAGGGCGACAAAAAGTGCCTAATAGACACTAGGTTTATTTTATATACCATCAGGACGGTCCTCACTCTTTGAGGCGCGCGGTCCAAGCCGCAACCGTCGTTCGTCACTCCTGCCAGCAAATTGCAACCCGCCGATCGTTCGTCCGATGGGAAGCCCTTCGTTGGTCAAGCCGCGACTGACTAATCGTCGAGCGCGGGCGGACATTCAATAAAATTCAGTATCTGAGAAAATATGGAAAACCTAGAGCTGTTAAACCTCTTGAGCAATAAAGAGCTCACCTTCAAGAATCGGATATTCATGGCGCCAATGACCCGAGGTCGATCCAAGGATCAGGTGGCCAACGAACTAACTGCAACGTATTACGCGCAGCGCGCATCGGCGGGTCTTATTTTCACGGAAGGCACCCAGATCAGCGCCCAGGCGGTCGGGTGGACGAATACCCCAGGAATCCATACTCCCGAGCAAATTGCGGGGTGGAAGAAGGTAACCCAGGCTGTTCATGAAGCTGGCGGCCTCATTTTCGCCCAGCTCTGGCATACCGGGAGAGCATCTCACCCCGACTTTCATGGTGGAGAACTACCGGTTGCGCCATCGGCAGTCCCTTTCAATAGCCAGGCGTTCACGCCGGAAGGTATCAAGCCCTCCGTGACCCCACGCGAGCTGACTCTTGATGAAATCAAGTCCACTATCGCAGACTATGAAAAGGCTGCGCAGGCTGCAAAAGATGCGGGTTTTGATGGCGTCGAGGTTCACGGTGCCAATGGTTACCTGCCTGCGCAGTTTCTGGAAGACGGTTCAAACAAGCGAACCGACGAATATGGTGGCACGGTTGAGAAGCGGGCGCGGTTTCTGCTTGAGGCCACTGATGCTGCGATAAAGGTCTTTGGATCGGCCCGTGTCTCGGTCAGGCTGTCGCCGCGCATTCCGTACAATGACATGGGCGACTCCAATCTCGAGCAGACCTACATGTACGCGGTGGAAGCGCTGGAAAAGAAAAACGTTGGCATTCTGCATTTCATGGAATCGGCGATCCTGCCGGAAGGCGCTAAACCTCTTGCGCCCGGGGCTCGCAAGCGATTCTCAGGGATTTTCGTGTTGAATGTCGGCTATGACCGGAAGTCTGCGGAACAGGTGCTGCAGACCGGCTTGGCCGATGCAGTCACATTTGGCACGCTGTTTATCAGTAATCCTGACCTGCCCGAACGCTTCCGCCAGGACGCTCCGCTGGCAACTCCGGATGCTTCTACGTACTACAGCGGTGCCGAAGAAGGCTATACAGACTACCCGCCGTTGGCCTAGTCCATCGTAATTGAAGCGGAATTGCGTGAAGTTCTGGTCTTGAACTGAATCGCCTCGCTTCGTCATGCGCCGTGCCCGGTGGGCACGGCGTTTTTATTTGGATGGATTTCGGCGCCGCGCGGCTTGACCTAAGGATGTCCTGCAAAACACGATTTGCAATGTGGCATCCCCTACGCGTGATCTCAATCGTGGATTCCAGGGGCGCATGCCCCTCTCAGAAGGGTCTGCCGCCTGCTTTCCGGTGCGTTCAGGGCCTTTTTGACCCTCCCCCGCGCCACACAGGCGCACCGATCCCCTCAATCCTTCACCCCATCAGCCGGTAGCGCGCCATCCACAGGTTGGACAGGGCGAACAGCGTGTGCAACTGCTGCGTGTTTTTCTTCAGCCCCCGGTAGCGCACCTTGGTGTAGGCGAACTGGCGCTTGATGACCCGGAACGGGTGTTCCACCTTGGCGCGGATGCCGGCCTTGAGCTTTTCGAGCTGGTGGACCAGTACATCGGATACCTTGTCTTTGCTCAGCTTCTTGCGCTTGCCTGGCTTCATGGCGATGTGCCAGGTGACGCTGTCCTTGGCATCCGGGCGCTTGCCGATCCCCTGGTAGCCAGCGTCCCCGAAGGCGTCTGTTTCCTGTCCGTGCAGCAGGCTGTTGCCTTCGGTGACGTCGCCCACGTGGCCGGAGCTGCCGCGCACGGTGTGGACCAGGCCAGAGTCTGCATCTACCCCGATGTGGGCCTTCATACCGAAGTGCCACTGATTTCCCTTCTTGCTCGAGTGCATCTCGGGGTCGCGTGCTTTGTCTTTGTTCTTGGTGGAGCTGGGGGCTGGGATCAGCGTGGCGTCGACGGCCGTGCCTTCCTTGAGCAACAGGCCTTTGCTCTCCAGCAGGGTGTTGACGGTGATCAGGATCTGTTCGGCCAGCTTGTGGCGCTCCAGCCGGTGGCGAAAGCGCAGGATGGTGCTTTCATCGGGCAGGCGACCATGGGCGTCCAGGCCCGCGAACTCTCGGTACAGGGGGATATCGAAGAGGGCCTCTTCCATCGCCTGGTCCGACAGGCTGAACCATTGCTGGATGAAGTGCAGCCGCAGCATGGTCTCCAAGGCAAAGGGCGGGCGGCCTGTGCGTCCTTCGCTGTAGTACGGGGCGATGAGATCGACCAAGGACGCCCACGGCACCACCTGGTCCATCTCCTGCAGGAACACCTGCTTGCGGGTCTTCTTCGTGCTCAGGTTCAGGTCCAGGCCGGCTTGCTTCATGGGCGCCGAGCATGCCTGAACAAACGGGCGCATCCAGATGCGCGGGGGAGTTTTGCAGGATGTCCCTAACGGCCAGTCAGGCACTGCGCCACGCAACACCGGCTGGCGGCCTTCCAGACCCAACGCGACCTGTTCGGGAATGGATGACATGCCCTGGACGATCACCCGGACGACGCTGCGCGCATGCCCAGTATCCCTTGGCCTACCAGCGCTACCGAAAGTGCCTGATTGACGCCAGGTGTAAAAAATATACTAATGATTCCCTCAACTAATGATGGAGTTTTTTCATGCGCAGCAATCTTCAGTTTTATATCGGTGGATCCTGGGTACAGCCCGCTAGCGACACCGTGCTCGACGTCATCAACCCTGCGGACGAGTCCGTGGTCGGGAAGGTCGCGCTAGGCGACGCCAGCGATGTCGACAAGGCCGTATCTGCCGCGCGCCAGGCGTTTGAGACTTATTCTTCAACGTCCGTCGAGGAGCGCATCGCGCTTTTCGATCGGATCATCGCAGCCTATGAGAAGCGAGCAGGCGACCTCGCTACCGCGGTGACGGACGAAATGGGCGCACCGCAATGGATGTCTGAGCAATTGCAGGTGACCGTTGGCCTTGCCCACTTCCAGATCGCACGTGCATCCCTGACGACCTATCGTTTCGATGAGCCTTTGGGCACAAGCGAAGTCGTGCGCGAAGCGGTCGGCGTATGCGCCCTGATCACACCGTGGAACTGGCCGTTGATGTTGATTGCCGCCAAGGTAGCCCCTGCGTTGGCCGCTGGATGCACCATGGTGTTGAAGCCCTCCGAGATCGCGCCCTTCTCAGGCACGATCATCGCCGAGATCCTGCACGACGCCGGGGTACCCAAAGGGGTGTTTAATCTTGTTCATGGCAACGGCCCGGTCGTCGGCAATGCACTCACGAGCCATCCCGACGTCGACCTCGTGTCCTTTACTGGCTCGACGGCCGCAGGGATCCAGGTCGCACGTAGCGCCGCCGGCACTGTCAAGCGGGTGCATCAGGAACTGGGCGGCAAATCGCCCAACATCATCCTGCGCAGCGCCGATCTTGCATCGGCTGTCGAGGGCGGTGTGGCGCAGATCATGCTCAACAGTGGTCAGTCCTGCAACGCGCCATCGCGGATGCTGGTTCACGTCGATCAGGTCGCAGAAGCGATTGGCTATGCTCGCGCGGCCGCCGAAACTTGGTCCGTTGGACATCCTTCATCCAATGCGAAGATGGGGCCGGTGGCCTCCGAGGCGCAGTGGAACAAGATCCAGGGTCTGATCCAGACCGGCCTTGATGAGGGGGCCACGCTCGTGGCCGGCGGACTTGGCCGCCCGGAGGGGCTCGAGACCGGTTTCTACGTCCGACCGACGGTCTTCGCCGATGTGCGCAACGACATGACCATCGCACGCGAGGAAATCTTCGGCCCAGTGTTGGTCATCATTGCCTATTCCGACGAAGAGGAAGCCGTGAAGATCGCCAACGACACGACCTACGGACTTGCCGCCTATGTACAGGGCGAGCGGGGCGAGGCCGAAGCGACGGCGCGACGCCTGCGTGCCGGTCAGGTGCTGTTGAATAATGCAAATTTGGATCTGGCCGCGCCTTTCGGCGGATACAAGCAGTCAGGCAATGGTCGAGAATGGGGGCCGATGGCCATTGGTGATTTCCTGGAGATTAAGGCCATCATCGGTTTCCGCGAGGCGGCCTGAGATCTGACCTCCGCTTGGGGTAGGTGCAGCCCGGGGCCGGTGATTTGGCCCCGGGCGGCACTCTGCAAGGAATGGTCCGTCTGGCAGATGTCACCGCTGCTGAAACGCCACGATGTTCTCGCTCAACCATGCACCGACCGATCGCGGTGCCTTGCCAGTCAGGTCGGTAAAAGTCGCAGGACATCTGCCACCAGCTCGCTGACTCCTGAGCCGATCAATACCTCGCGGTGATCGTCAGGGGTTCGATTCTGTTAAACGATCGTTTTTCCAAGAAGCCGCGAGAGCTCGTCAGCAAGCTCCGTCATGCTCATCGTCGCCGGACCAGTCAGATGGTTGGCGCGCCGGGAGCCCGTATGGGCAGCATCGAGTAGTGCAATGTGCGCCGCTTCGGCGACATCACGCGTGTCGATCAACCCATACCGATCACAACCTAGTTCGTTAACCATGCGGGTTTAGGCGGCGTGTTGATGATGGAGTGAGGAGCTTCAGCACCGCGGGCTGTAGTGGGGCGCCCATCGCCCGTGGTGACGATCAGGTCGATTCGGTAAAGTAGTCGATGCCATGCAGCCGCTTGTGCCGGCCGCGTTGCATCCTGGTGCCACACCCCCACTACTTCGTTTCGAAAGGTCGCTCCCCATGAAGCATCTTCTACTCGCCGCGTTGGCGGCTGTCTGTGCGCTGGGGGGCACGGTGGCACAGGCTCAGACCAAGGTGCGTCTGGGCTTTCCGGCACCCTGGGGCGTGACGCCGCTGGCCTACGGCGTGCAGTTGGGCTTCTTCAAGGAGGAGGGGCTCGCGCCAGAATTCGTATCCGTCCAGGGCTCCAGCGTTCTCATTCCCCAGGTGGCCAACAAGTCCATCGACTATGGCTTTGCCAACCCGGATCTGCCCGTCATTGCGCTGGAGAAAGCCGAGGCCTATCCGGTTCGCTTTGTCTACAACTACTACAGCAGCCAGCCCTTTGAGTTTGTGGTGCCGGCGGCCAGCCCGATCCAGTCGCTGGCCGATCTCAAGGGCAAGAAGCTGGGGGTCGGCTCGCTCGGGTTCGGCAATATCCCGATGAGCCGGGTGATGCTCAAGGACGCGGGGCTGACCTGGATGCAGGATGTGCAGGTGGTTCCGGTGGGGCTGGGCCCGGCGGCCTGGAGCCGGTTCAAGTCGGGGGATGTCGATGCCCTGAACCTGTTCGCCCAGCAGCACGAGCTGATGATCCAGTCGGGTATTCCCATCCGCCGGCTGCCGCTGCCGGAGAAATTTCGCACGCTCTTTGCCAACGGCATCATCACCCACCAGGACACGATCCAGTCTTCGCCAAGGCAGGTCGAATCCCTTGGGCGAGCAGTCGCCAAGTCGTTCTACGCCTGCGCTCAGAACGCGCCAGCCTGCGCCAAGGCCGCATGGGCGCTGAACCTTGTGCCCAGGCCAGCACCTGAGAAAGAGGTGGACTGGATCACGCAGAACGTAGCCGTCGTCAAGTCAGACATGGCCACGGCGGTGGGTGGGCAGAAGAACGACCGCTGGGGTGAATACGATCCGGCCGCCTGGCACCGCCTGCTGCAGTTCATGAAGGAGGGCGGGCAGATTCAGCGCGATGATCTGCCGCTGGAGCAGCTCTATACCTCCCGCTTCGTTGATGCCTACAACACCTGGGACAGGGCCGCGGTGAAGGCCAAGGCGCTGGCACAGCAGTGAGCTTGGCATCATGAGGGCTGGCCCAGTGGAGCAAGGGCTGGTGGTGGACCGCGTTGACCTGGTCTACGCGACAAGCCGCGGCGCATTGACGGCACTGCAGGACCTGAGCCTTTCGGTTGGCCCGCAGGAGTTCGTGTCGGTGCTGGGGCCTTCGGGCTGTGGCAAGTCGAGCCTGCTCAAGCTGGCCTCGGGCCTGCTGGCGCCCACGGCAGGGCATGTCCGGCTCTCGGGGGTGCCTGTGCTCAAGCCTCGTTCTGACGTGGGCATCGTCTTCCAGCAAGCCACGCTGCTGCCCTGGAAGACGGTGCTGGACAACGTGCTGGTGCCGATACGGGCCATGAAGCTGCCGGTGCCTGCCTACCGGCAGCGGGCCGAGGAACTGCTGGCCTTGGCGGGGCTTGCCAAGTTCATGCACCACTATCCGCGCGAGCTGTCCGGCGGAATGCAGCAGCGGGTGGCCCTGGCGCGCGGGCTGATTCACGACCCCAAGCTGCTGCTGATGGATGAGCCTTTCTCCGCGCTGGATGCGATGACGCGCGAATACATGATGGACGAGCTGCAGCGCATCTGGCTGGAAACCCGCAAGGCGGTGCTGTTCATCACGCACTCGATTCCAGAGGCGGTGTATTTGTCCGACCGGATCATCGTCATGAGCGGCCGCCCGGGCCGCGTGGTGGAGCAGATAGACGTGGGCATGGCGCGGCCCCGTACCCAGGCAGACCTGGGCAGCCCGCGCTTCATCGACCTGTGCAAACACCTGCGCGATCGCTTCCGGGCTGCCGGGATGCAGGCATGACACCGGGCATGCGCCAGGCGTACTGGCGCGATGCGCTGCCGCCGCTTGCAAGCACTGCCGGCCTGCTGCTGCTCTGGTCGGTCGTTGTGCGGGTTGCCGGGCTGCCATCGCACCTGCTGCCGTCGCCGGAGTCGGTGCTGGCGCGCCTGTGGCGCGGGCTGGTGGCTAGCGGCGACATGTGGCCCCATCTGTGGAGCACCTTGGCCTCGGCGCTGATGGGCTATGGCGTGGGGTGCATGGGAGGGCTGACACTGGCCATCCTGCTGGCCGAGTTCCGGGTGCTGGAGCGAACGCTCCATGCCCTGGTGCTGGCGCTGCAGTCGGTGCCCAAGGTGGCGCTTGCGCCGCTCGTGCTGCTGTGGGCGGGTTTTGGCACCCGCAGCGTGGTGTTGCTGGTGGCCTTGATCTGCTTCTTCCCGGTGTTTGCCAATGCCTTCATCGGCCTGAAGGCCGTGAGTGGCGATCTGCGCGGCTTGTTCGCCGTGGTGCATGCGGGGCGGCTGCACCGCTTGCGGCACCTGGACCTGCCTGCTGCGGCCGGGCCTATTCTCACCGGTCTGCAGACGGCGGTGGGTTTTGCCTTGATCGGCTGCGTGGTGACGGAATTCCTGCTGGGCACGCAAGGCCTGGGCTTTCTCATAGAGAACAGCGCCAACAGCCTGGATACCGCCACCGCCGTGGCGGCCATGGTGGCGCTTGGCGTCATGGGCGCAGCGCTGGCCATGCTGGTGCGCCAGTTGCGCCGGCGCTGGATCTTCTGGGACCGCGGCGATGCCGCACAGACGCAAGAGGGGCCGGCGGCATGAAGTGGCGCCAGCGCTTCGACGCCTTGTTGCCCGTCCTGGGCATTGCCGGCTTCATTGCTGCATGGGCGGTGCTTGTGCGGCTGGGCCAGATCGATGCGTCTGTCCTGCCCGGGCCGCTTGATGTGCTGCGGGCGCTGCATGTGGGGCTTTTCCAGGGGGCGCTTTGGGGCGACGCGCTCTTCACCTTGGCGGCATCGCTGGCCGGCTTGGCCATAGGCTGCGGCCTGGGTTTGGCGGGCGGTATCTGGATTGGCGACAGCGCAACGGCGCACCGCTTCCTGTACCCGGTGGCCATGGGCGTGCAGGCGATGCCCATGGTGGCGCTGGCGCCGCTGCTGATAGCGATCTTCGGGCTGGGGGCCGAGTCGAAGATCGCGATGGTGGCCATCAGTTGCACGGCGCCGGTATTCGTCGGCACGGTGGCGGGCATGGGGGCGGCCAACCCTGATCTGCTGAGCCTCTATCGTGTCTGCGGCGCAGGGCGCTGGCGAACGCTGGTCGACGTCAAGCTGCCGGGGGCGCTGGACTACATCTTCGGCGGCCTGCAGGTCGCGGTGGCGCTGGCCTTTGTCAGCTGCGTCGTGGCGGAATTCATCGCATCGGAGCGCGGCCTGGGCCACCTGATCAAGTCGCTGTCCAGCCAGCTGGACATGTCCGCGATGTTTGCCGCCATCGCCATGCTGGCCATCATGGGCGGGGGCTGTGGCGCACTGTTGCGCGTGCTGCATCGGCGCGTCGTGCATTGGGCGCAGCCCCACGACTGAGCATGTAGGTGCTCAGTCGCCAATCTTGCGCACCCGCTTCCATTCGGATCTTTCAAAGACCTTGAAAGAGATGGCACTCAGAGCCGATGTCTCTGAGTTGGCCGACTACTTGGGAGAGGAATGGACTCAGGCCAGCCCAAATGTTTTTCTCAGGCCTTTCTCGACCGGGCCGGCAGGCATGAAGCGGCGCAGTTTGGCCAAAAGAGAGGCCTCTCCTTTGGGCGTACGGCGCATCTTCCAGGCTCCCAAAGCGGCATCCACAATCGTGTCGGCTACGCCATCGGGCTCAGGTGCCTTTTGGACGTTTTTCTGGATAGCCTGGGAGACGACACCGAACTCCCGGCTGTAGTCGGGGATTTTGGAAGCTGTTTGCGGCGCATTGAGGTCCAGGTTGGTCTTGGTAAACGATGGCTCGACAAGTGCTACGCGGACTCCGAATTGGCGCACTTCGTGATCCAGGGTCTCGGAAAGGCCTTCGACGGCATGCTTGGATGCCGAATAGAGCGCCATGTACGGCGCAGGCAAAAAGCCCAGCACAGAACTGATATTGACAATGCGGCCAGAACGTTGCTTGCGCATGTGTGGCAACACCGCTTGGATCGTGCGCAAGAGGCCGAAGAGGTTGGCATCGAATAGCGTCCGGGCTTCGGTCATGGACGTTTCTTCCGCCGCGCCGATTAAGGTCACGCCCGCACTGTTGACCAGTACATCGATGCGCTTGGCTTGGGCAATGATGCTTTCGATTCCACGTTGAACAGATTCTTCGTCGCGGATATCCATCTCGACGAGTGCAACACCGGGTATTGCCTGCGCCTTGTCCTTGTTGCGCACGGTGCCGAACACCTGGCACCCTCGCTTGGAAAATTTCAGTGCGGTGGCACGCCCGATGCCCGATGACACGCCAGTAATGACGACAACTTTAGAGTTCGACATGGCAGTTCTTTTTTGTGTGTTGAATTGGCAAGAAGGGACGATCAGCTTTGCGAATGAATTGGCCTGATCTTGAACCAGATCGAATACATGGCGGGCAAGAAGACGAGCGTCAGAACCGTTCCAGCGAGGGTGCCGCCGATCAGGGTGTAGGCCAGCGTTCCCCAAAACACCGAGTGGGTGAGCGGGATGAAGGCCAGGATCGCGGCCAGGGCGGTCAGGATGACCGGGCGGGCGCGTTGCACCGTGGCTTCGACCACCGCGTGGAACGGGTCGAGTCCTTCCTGTTCGTTGTGATGGATCTGCCCGATCAGGATCAGCGTGTTGCGCATCAGGATGCCTGACAGCGCGATCAGGCCGACCAGCGCATTGATGCCGAAGGGCTGCTGGAACAGCAGCAGGGTCGGCGCGACGCCGATCAAGCCCAGCGGACTGGTGGCGAACACCATGACCATTGCCGCGATCGAGCGCACCTGCAAAATGATGATGAGCAGCGTGAGCGCGATCATGATCGGGAACAGGGGCAGCATTGCCGTGGTGGCCTTGCCGGCTTCCTCGATCGAGCCGGCCTGTTCGATCCGGTAGCCCGAAGGAAGCTTCTCGATGATCGGCTGCAGCTGCTTCAGGACCGCGTTGGAAACGTCCGGCGGTTGCAGCTCTTCGGCGATGTCGCCGCGGACCGTGATGGTTGGCGTGCGGTCGCGGCGGCGCAGGATGGGATCTTCCATGCGCACGTCGACGGTGCCCACCTGGGACAGCGGGATGCGTTGTCCAGCCGATCCGACCAGCGTGAAGCCGGCGATCTTCGCGGGATCTAGGCGGATGTTGCCGGCGGCGCGGCCCACCACCTGCACCGAGCGGATGTCCTCCCGGACCTCCGTCAGCGGCGCCCCGCTCAGCAGGAATTGCAGCTGCTGCGCCACGGCGTTGGAGGTCAGGCCCACGGCCTGCAAGCGGTTCTGGTCGAGTGTGAAGTGCAGGGTGGGTACGCGCGGGCCCCAGTCCGTGTTGACGGTACGCATCATCGGGCTGGCGCGCATGACGTTTCCGACCTCGTCGGCGATCGCGCGCAGCTTGTCCGGGTCCGGCCCCATGACGCGGTAGGCCACGGGGAAGGGCGAGGGAGGCCCGAACACAATCTGGGTGACGCGCACCTGCGCCTCGGGCGCCAGCCCGTCGGCCACCGCCTGGCGCAACCGGAACTTGAGGGTTTCCCGCTCCTTGTCGTCGCCCGCCAGCACCACGATCTTGGCGAACGAGGGATCGGGCAGTTCAGGCGACATCGCCAGGAAGAAACGCGGCGCGCCCTGGCCGATGTAGGCGGTCACGATCCGGGCTTCCTCCTGCTTGGCCAGCCAGGCCTCGACCTTGGCTGCCGCGGCGCTGGTCTGCTCGATCGAGGTGCCATACGGCATCTGCACCTCGACCAGAACCTCCGGCCGGTCGGAGGTCGGAAAGAACTGCTTCTTGACCAGTCCCATGCCGACGACGGACAGCACGAACGCGCCGATCACCGCGCCGGCCACCAGCCACTTGCGCGCGATGACACGGCCCAGCACCTGCCGGAAACGGTTGTAGCGCGGGGTGTTGTAGATCGCTTCGTGCCCGCCTTCGATCTTCTTGATGTCCGGCAACAGCTTCACGCCCAGGTAGGGCGTGAACGCCACCGCCACCACCCAGGAGGCGATCAGGGCGATACCGACGATCCAGAACATGTTGCTGGTGTATTCACCCGCGGTGGAACGCGCGAATCCGTTGGGCATGAAGCCGATGGCCGTGACCAGCGTGCCGGAAAGCATGGGGGCCGCCGTGTGGCTCCAGGCATAGGCCGATGCGGCAACGCGGTCGTAGCCTTCCTCCATCTTCACGACCATCATCTCGATGGCGATGATGGCGTCGTCCACCAGCAGGCCCAGCGCCAGGATCAGCGAGCCAAGCGTGATGCGGTCGAAGTTCTTGCCGCTGGCGACCATGACGACGAACACGGCCGCCAGCGTCAGCGGCACGGCTGCCGCGACCACGATGCCGACGCGCCAGCCCATGCTGACAAAGCACACCACCATCACGACGAGCAGGGCGACAAAGAACTTGACCATGAACTCGTCGACCGCCGAGCCGATGTTGACAGCCTGATCGGTCACCTTGCTCAGGCTCATGCCCAGTGGCAGCTCCGTGTTGATCTTGGTGACTTCCGCCGTCAGCGCCTTGCCCAGGTCGAGCCCATTCCAGTCGTCGCGCATCACGATGCCCAGCAACAGCGCCGGCTCTCCGTTGTTGCGCACCAGGAAGGTGGCTGGGTCTTCGTAGCCGCGCTCGACGTTCGCCACGTCCGACAACTTCAGCGTCCGCCCCTGCGCCATGATGGGCATCTGCCGGATCTTCTCCAGGCTGTCGAACGCACCATCGACACGAACGAAGACCTGCGGCCCCTGGGTCTCGATGGAACCAGCAGGCGTCAGCACGTTCTGCGCATTGAGCGCGGTGAAGATGTCCTGCGGCGTGACCCCCAGCGTGGCCAGGCGGTCATGCGAGAAGGAAACGAAGATGCGTTCGGGCTGCTCGCCGATGATGTTGACTTTCTTCACCCCCGGCACGTGCAGCAGTTGCTGGCGCAGCGATTCCGCATCGCGCGCCAGCAGGCGCTGCGGCTCGCCCTTGGCCTTGAGGGCAAAGAGCGCGAACGTCACGTCCGCGTACTCGTCGTTGAGCATGGGGCCGATGACGCCGGCGGGCAGTTTCTTGGCCTCGTCACCGAGTTTCTTGCGGGCCTGATAGAACTCATCCTGGACTTCCGAAGGCGGCGTGTCGTCGCGCAGGGAAATCATCGAAAAAGCCAGGCCGGGGCGCGTGTAAGTATCTGTGCGGTCGTACCAGCGCAGTTCCTGCAGGCGCTTTTCCAGCGGTTCGGCGACCTGGTCCTGCATCTCCTGCGCGGTGGCGCCCGGCCAAGCGGTGACGACCGTCATTTGCTTGATCGTGAATGGCGGGTCTTCCGCCCGGCCCAGCTTGAAGAACGCGATGAGCCCTGCCACTGAAATCAGAAAGATCAGAAACAGCGTGATGGAACGCTCGCGTACGGCCAGTGCCGATAGATTGAAACGGCTTTCGCTCACGGGTGAGCCCCCGCCGCCTTGGCGCTGACGGCCGGGCCTGCGACCCTGACCTGCTCGCCTTCGCGCAATAGATGCGCGCCGAGTGCAACGATCCGTTCGTCTAGCTTGAGTGGCCCGGAGACCCGTGCACTGTCACTGTCCAGAAGCTCGACCGTCACGGCACGCCAGGACACCTTGGCTGGTTCACCGGCGATGACCCATACGCCCGGCCCCTTGCCAGCGTCAAACAGCGCGCCGATCGGCACTTGCATGCCGCCTTGCGTGGGTTGCCCGCTTTGCAGTTGAAGCGTTACCGTTGAGCCCAGGGGCGCGTTGGCCAGTTCTCCTTCCAGGACGTATCGTGCGTCGTAGGTGCGGGTCAGCCGGTCCGCACTGGCCGAGAGCTGCCGAAGCCTGGCGGGGGCGCTCGTGCCGTCCTTGCCGAAAGGCGTGGCCAGGGCAACGGATCCGATCGCAGGGCGCAGGGTTTCCGGCAACTGGATCGCCGCCTCGCGGTTGCCGGCGTGGGCCAGGCGCACCACAGTCTGCCCCGCGCTCACCACCTGGCCGGGTTCGGCCAGGGTTTCCGTGACGACACCGGCGCCATCGGCAAGCAATTCCGTGTAGCGGCTCGCGTTGCGGGCGACATCGGCTTGCGCTTGGGCTGCGCTGAGCTGCGCCTTGGCGGCATCCGCCGCCGCCTTGACCTGGTCATAGGCCGATGACGAGATGGCGCCCGTGCCACGGAGGTCGCGGTATCGGGCTTCGTCTTCTGATGTTTGCAGCGCCCGCGCCTGCGCGGCAGACACGGCTTGCTCTTGTGCGACGGCTGCAAGCTTTAGATCGACCGCATCGATGCGCATGAGCGGCTGGCCCTTCTTCACGGCCTGCCCCGCATCTACCAGCCGTTCAAGAACCTTGCCAGAGACGCGAAACCCCAGGTCGCTCTGAACCCGGGCAGCCACGGTTCCTGTGAATGAGCGAGAGGTGGGCGCCGCGCCACTGACGGTGACGGCTCGCACCAAGGGGGGCTCGGTGCGAGAGTCGACTGAAGCACCTTTGCCGCACGCGGCCAAGGCAAGTGGCAGTGCACAAATGACTGCGGAGATAGCGAAGCGGCGCCGGAGCATGAACGTCCCATCGACAAATAAAGAGGACCTTTATTTTGGGACATGTGACCAATTTAGTCAATGGTCACTGTTTTATTTCTACGGCGATAAGCTTCGGAGCACCAGTCCAGACAGGTGAGATGGCGCCTCTTCGGCCTCATCAATGCTGTGTTGCAGGAGCAGGGGGTGGATGTAGGGTCGCATGACGAGGTAGATCGACGTCGCGGTCTCGTCCAGGGGGGTCTTGCGCTCGAAGTCGCCGGCTTGGCGGCCTTCCTGCAAGACCTCGCGCAGCAGCTTCTGGATGGCTTGCTCGTACCCAATGGCGGCCTGCCAGCGCTCGGTCGCGGCCGAGGCAGCGATCTCGTGGAGCTTGCGGTTCTGGGTGAACAGGCGAAGGCTGGCCTCGGTCGCCACCTTGAACATGCGCCGAAGCTTTTCCGGGGGGGCGGCGGCTTCGGCAATGGCCGTGCGGATCTCGTCCTCGATCTCGCGCAGGCAGGCGGCGCAAATCATTTCCCCGATGGCCTGCTTCGACTCGAAGAACTTGTAGATGTAGGCCTTGGAAAACCCGATGGCGCCGGCCAGGTCGGACACGGTGGTTTTCTCGTAGCCGTAGCGGCTGAAATGTTCGGTGGCTGCAAGCACGATTTGATCTCGCACCTCGTGGTCGGCCGGGCCGCGGGCTGTGGCGGGGTGGGTGGATGTTTTCTGCATGGACGCCAGCTTACGCGACTCCTGGCGTTTGGACAAATGGTGACTATTTGGTATTATGGTCACAACGACCACCCACGGACCAATTCCATGTTGTCTCAATCGATCTACGCCACGCTTCTTGCTGCAGCCCTCTCCACGGGGTGCGCCGTCGGCCCCGAATACGTGCGGCCTGCTGCGCCTCTGCCGGAGCACTTCCAGAGCCGGCCCGCAGCCGAACACGGCACCGCGATAGCAGATGCCGACCTTGTCGCCTGGTGGGCGGGGTTTGGCGATCCGCAACTGGCAAGGTGGGTGACGCTGGCACTTGAGCAGAACCTGGATCTGGCTCAAGCGTCAGCTCGCGTCGCGCAAGCGCGGGCGGGCCTGGGATCGGCCCAGGCCGCGCTAATGCCTTCGGGCCTTGTCAGCGGCCAGGCGTCCAGGGCTTACCAATCTGTCGAAACGCCGCTCGGCCAGGTCCTGAATTCGCAGCCCGGCTTCGACCGCAACGGCAGCGCTTACGAGGCAAATTTCGGTGCCAGCTGGGAGCTGGACATCTTTGGTGGTTTGCGGCGCGGCCGGGAAGCAGCATTGGCCGACTACCAGGCGTCCGAGGCTGGCGCCGTGGCCACACGGCTGGCGGTGGCGGCACAGACCGCCGACATCTACATCAATATTCGTGGCCTGCAGACCCGGTTGGACATTGTCCAGAAGCAGGTGCAAACGCAGCAGGAACTGCTTGCGACCATCAAGCTTCTGTATGGCAAAGGCTTGGCCGCTGAGCTCCAGGTGAGCCAGGCAGAAGGCGCGCTTGCCCAGACCCGCGCACAGGTGCCCGTTTTGCTGACGGCGCTGGACTCGACCATGAATGCACTGGACGTGATGCTGGGCTCGCCCCCCGGAACGCACCAGGCGGAATTGGCACAGGCGCGTGCGATTCCCTTGGCGCCCAAGATCGGGGTGACCGGTTCGCCGGGCGAATTGCTCACGCGCAGGCCCGATCTCATCGTGGCGGAGCGCCGCCTTGCGGCGTCGAACGCGCGCATTGGTGCTGCGATGGCCGAGTACTACCCCAAGCTCTCCCTGAATGGTCTGATTGGCAGCGCGACATCGGTGTCTGCTGGCAACCTGTTTACCAGCGGCGCCAGCCAGGCGGCTGGCGTGCTGGGCCTTCGCTGGCGGCTGTTTGATTTCGGCCGCATTGACGCGCAGATCGCGCAGGCCAAGGGCCAGGAGGCTGAGATGCTGGCGGCGTACCGGCTTGCCGTGCTGCGGGCGACCGAGGATGTGGAAAACGCCTTGTCAGCGCTGGCGCGGCGCGACGAGCAGGCCGCTGTGCTCGGCCAGGGCGTGGATTCGCTCGGCCGTGCACGCGCGGCTTCATTCGCGGGTTATCAGAAGGGTGTGCTGAGCCTGATCGAGGTACTGCAGGCCGACGAGAACTTGCTCCGCGCATCGGATGCGCGGGCGCAGGCCCAGACCGAATCGGCACGCGCTGCGGTGGCTGCGTTCCGGGCACTTGGCGGCGGCTGGACGCCCCATGATTTCAAAGCGGTGGCAGCCAACTAGCAAGAGCATGGGCTATTGCCGGGGATGAGGGCGACGGGGGCGGGATGCAGAATGAAGCATCCCGACCCCGCCGGCGCTTGTGCCGACCACCTCATGCAACCGACCTCCAGCATCTCCACCACAGAAGCGCAGATCGCCGCCGCGGCGCACGCCACGCGCAGCGAGGCCATCGCCATGCTCAGCACCCTGGTGTCCCACGGCTCGCTGCTGGGGCATGAGCAGGGCGCGCAGGACTACATGGCCGATGTGTTCTCGGGTCTGGGCCTGCGGGTGGACCAGTTCCAGATAGACGAAGAGCGCATCAAGCAGCACCCGGCCTATTCGCCCTCCATCGTGTCCTACGAAGGCCGCACCAATGTCGTCGGCATCCACCAGCCGCGTGGCCCGGTCAAGGGCAAGTCGCTGATCTTCAACGGGCACATCGACGTGGTGCCGGTAGGGGCAGAGGCGCTGTGGCGGCACCCGCCATTCCAGCCCGTGCTGGAGGGTGACCGCCTGTATGGGCGCGGCGCGGCGGACATGAAGGCCGGCATCGTGGCCTATTGCATGGCCTACAAGGCGCTGCAGGACCTAGGCTTGGAGCCGGCGTCGCCGGTGGTCCTGCAGTCGGTGGTTGAGGAAGAGTGCACCGGCAATGGCGCGCTGGCCTGCCTGGTGGCGGGCTACCGGGCCGACGCCGCCATCATCCCCGAGCCGCTGGGCGGCATCATGACCTGCCAGTTGGGGGTCTTGTGGCTGAGCATCGAGGTGCTGGGCAAGCCGGCCCATGCCTCGGTGGCGCAGACCGGGGTCGGGGCCATCGACTTCTCGATGTACCTGTTTGCAGAACTCAAGAAGCTGGAGCAGCGCTGGAACGCACCTGACGCGCGCTACCGCAACTATGCGCACCATGCGCATCCGATCAACTTCAACCTGGGCAAGGTGCAGGGCGGTGAATGGGCGTCGTCCGTGCCATCGGCCTGCCGCAGCGACATCCGTATTGGCTTCTATCCCGACATGAAGGTGGCGCAGGTCAAGGCCCAGGTCGAAGCGGTGCTGGCTGCCGCCTATGCGGCGCACCCCGCGCATGACAGCCTGCGCTATGAGGTCGTGTACCAGGGCTTTCAGGCCGATGGCTTTGCGCTGGACCTGGACGAGCCCATCGTGACAGAGCTGTCCAAATGCCACCTGGAGGTGCTGGGCCAGACGCTGGAGCCGACCGCCTTCACCGGCACCACGGATGCCAAGTTCTTCAACCTCTACGGCAATACGCCAGCCGTATGCTACGGCCCGACCGGCGCCAGCATCCACGGCATCGACGAGTGGGTATCGATAGACAGCCTGATGCAGACCGCCGCCGTGCTGGCGGTGTTCATGGCGCGCTGGTGCGGCGTCAACGCATTGGACTGACGGCGGTCCTTGCAGGCCTGGCGTAGGCCTTGCGGCGAAATGCTCGGGCTGGTGTCCTACGCCCGCGTCACGGGGGCCGGTGCTAGCTTGGAAGAACCCCAAGGAGCATGACCATGAGCACCGCCAGTGACATCAAGAAAATGACCGACGTTCTGCACCTGCCGGATGCGCTCGCAGCGCTGTCCGGCTCCGACCGCGACCGGGAAGCCGCGGCGGCACACAAGCATCCGCCGACAGAGGATGACAAGAAAGACGAGGCTCCCGCGCCCAAGGCCGGGGAGCAGGCCGCCGTGCCTAAATCAGGCTGAAATCAGCGCCGCATCCACCAGCCGCACGCGGTGGTCGATGTAGTAGCCGCCAAATTCGGTATAGCGCAGCACCAGCCGGCCACAACTGCCGCAGCGGAAAACATCGCTTCGGTTGAAGGGAAAGTAGGCCACCGCGATGGGTGCGTCGGCTGAGTCGTAGCGTGTGCCGTCGGGGTGGAATTCCTCGAAGGTCGGCTCGTCCACCGCGGGATCGCGCAGGGTGCCTAGCGGCTCCAGCAGCGCCGCCGGCCAGCGGTCTTCGGTGATGCTTTCCCAGGCCAGGGCCTTGTGCAGGCCGCAGGCGCAGTGCGCGGTGGAGGCGGGCGGTGTGGCAGATTCGGCGAGCGCCTTCAATGTTGCGGTGTTGAGCAGAATCGTGGGCTGAATCATGTGCTGCAGTCTACCTTTGCACGGGCTATTTCAAGGTCTGGCAAAAGTGCTGAATGGCTCCGCAGGCGGCACCCAGCGCATGCTTGTCTAGCGCATAGGCGATGCGCAGGTACGGGCCCAGGCCGAATGCGCTGCCGTGCACTACCGCCACATGGGCCTCGTCCAGCAGCGCACCAGCCACGTCCTCGTCCGTAGCCAGCAGCGTGCCGGCTGGCGTTGTGCGACCAATCAAGCCGGCGCAGGACGCGAACGCGTAGAACGCGCCACCCGGTACCGCGCAGTGCAGCCCGGGCGCCTGGTTGAGCAGTTGCACCATCAGGTCGCGCCTTTGTTCGAAGGCTGCGCGCGTGCTGCCAATGAAGTCTTGCGGCCCGGTCAGGGCGGCCAGCGCCGCATGCTGGGAGACCGAGCTGGCGCCCGAGGTCTGCTGCCCTTGCAGCTTTTCCATGGCGTCGAGCAGCCAGCGCGGCCCGGTGCCAAAGCCGATGCGCCAGCCGGTCATGGCATAGGCCTTGGAGACGCCATTCATCGTCAGGGTGCGGGGCCGCAGGCGCGGCTGTACCTGGGCGATGGTGTGAAAGCTGGCACCGTCGAAGACCAGGTGCTCGTAGATGTCGTCGGCCAGCACCAGTACCTGCGGGTGGGCCAGCAGCACCTCGGCCAGGGCTTGCAGCTCTGCGCGGCTGTAGACCGCGCCGGTGGGGTTGGAGGGCGAATTGAGGACCAGCCAGCGCGTGCGCGGCGTGATCGCTGCCGATAGCGCCTGCGGCGTGAGCTTGAAGCCGCTCTCGCTGCCGCAGGCCACGATGACCGGGCGCGCGCCGCACAACTGCACCATCTCGGGGTAGCTGACCCAGTAGGGCGCGGGCACGATCACCTCGTCGCCCTCGTTCAGGGTCGCGGCCAGGGCGTTGTAGATCACCTGCTTGCCGCCGCTGCAGACGATGGTGTCCTGCCAGCTCACGGCCAGGCCGTTCTCGCGCTGGAACTTGGCCGCCACGGCCTCGCGCAGTGCGCGCAGGCCGGCTACCTGTGTGTAGCGCGTGTGGCCGTTGCGGATGGCGCTCACTGCGGCGTCGCAGATGTGCGGCGGCGTATCAAAGTCTGGCTCGCCGGCGCTCAGCGAGATGATGCGGGTGCCCGCGGCGCGGTGGGCCGCCACGCGGTCAAGCATGCGGTAAGTGGCAGAGGGCTGTGCGCTGGCCAGGTGCCGGTTCAGGGTGTCCACGCTCATGGCGCCTTCCTCTGCAGCGTGTGGTAGCCCAGGGCTGCACGCGCCTGGCCCAGGGTCTTGCCTTGGGCTATCTGGGCGCGGATGTCGGCCTCCACTGCCTCGATCTGGCGCGCCACCGCCGCCACTTCGCGGGCACGCGCACGCGGCACCACGACCACGCCATTGGCATCGGCCACGACGATGTCGCGCGCGGCGACCCGGGCCGTGCCTATGGAGACCGGCACATTCACCGCCTCGACCTGTACCCGGTCCTTGCCGGTGCGCATGAAGCGGCCCTGCGTGAACAAGGGGTAGCCGTCGCCCAGGGCCTTGCCGACATCGCGGCAGACGCCGTCGATCACGGTGGCGGCGATGCCTCGTGCGCCGGCGTACTGGGTCATGATGTCGCCCCACACGGTGCAGTCGGTGCGGCCGTTGTTGTCTAGCACCACCACATCGCCTGCGGCCACGTCGTCGATGAAGTCGCCCACCGTGCCTGCCGGCGTGCTGGCCGCGACGTATTTCACGGTGAAGGCCGGGCCGACGACGACTTGCCGGTAGTCGTCCAGCGGCATCAGGCCCAGGCATTGGCCGGGCAGGCCGAGCTTGTCCAGCGCGTCAGAGACGCCGGGCGTATCCAGGCCCGCGAAGAGGGCGACCAGTTCCTTGTCTTCTGCCTGCATCATGCGGCCCCCGTGTGGATGGCGTTGAATTCCGTGTCGTGCATGACCTCGGCAACCGAGCGGCCGGCGCGCAATGCGCTCGCCCAGCGCCAGCACTTCTTCGATCCGGGCGGCCGGCACAAAGACGCTGCCGCAGCGGTCGGCGATCACGTAGTCGTCCTCGTGGACCCACACGCCCGCCACGGTCACGGGCTGGCCCGAGGCCACCTGCACGACGCGGTTGCGCGCGCTGACCATGGTCACGCCACGGCCGAACACCGGGTAGCCGATGGCCTCGCTGCCGTCGATGTCGCGGCTCATGCCATCTATCACCGAACCCCGGATGCGCCTGGCCTTGGCCGCATTGGCCAGGATGTCGCCCCAGCAAGAGATGCCTTCGATGCCGCCGGCAATGACCAGGATGCGCTCGTCCGACTGCACTTGCGCAATCACGGGCGAGATCAGGTGCACCGTGGGCGCCGCATCAGTCTTGGGGCCGAGCTGGATGGTGCTGGCGCGGCCGACGATGCGGGGGCAGCTCCACAGCGGACGCAGGCCGAAGGTGGCGCCGGGCAACTGGAGGAAATCCAGCGCGTCGGAGACGGTGTTGGTGTCGAGCGCGGCGAGCCGGTCGAGCAAAGAAGGCGATGTCATGCGGGTCCTGGAATGCTTGCAAGGCCCGCACTGTCGGCCGTAGAGTTCAATACGTAAATTCCGAAGAGCGGAATCTATCCATACGTTGAACCTATCAAATGACCACGATCAACTTTCGGCTCATTCGCCACCTGTGGCTGTTCCTGGCGGTGGCAGAAGAACAGAACTTCGGCCGCGCGGCCAAGCGCCTGGGCATGTCGCAGCCGCCGCTGACCGAGCAGATCCAGGTGCTGGAGCAGGCCTTGAAGGTGAGGCTCTTTGAGCGCTCCCGGCGCGGTGCGCAGCTCACGCCCGTGGGCGCGGCCATCCTGCCGGCGGTACGCAAGTTTGCCGAGCAGCTTGAGCGGCTGGAGCTGGCCGTGCGCGAGGCCACGGCCGGCCAGACCGGCGTGCTGACCATAGGTGCGATCAGCTCCGCCATGCTGGATGTGCTGCCGCCCCTGGTCGAGCGCCTGAAGGCCGACTATCCCCAGCTCACGGTGTCGGTCAAAGAGATCGACAGCGTCGACGCCGTGCCGGCGCTGGAGGCGGGCGATGTGGATCTGGCCTTTGCGCGGCTGGAGGGCGATCTGGGCACAAGCATCCAGACCATGCCGCTGACCGAGGACCGCCTGGCCGTGGCATTGCCGCGCAGCCATGCCCTGGCGGCTTCACCGCGCATCCGGCTGGCGGCCTTGGGGGAAGAGGCTTTTGTGATGTTCTCGCGGCAAGTCAGCCCGGTGTACTTCGACTGCCTGGTGGCGGCCTGCCGCGCCAGTGGCTTTTCGCCGCGCATCCTGCACGAGGTGCGCTCCGTGGCCTCGCAGATTGCATTCGTCGGCTGCGGCCAGGGCATTGCACTGGTGCCGTCCACGCTGAAGAAGCTGGCGCCCGAGAACGTGGTGGTCCGGCCGCTGAAAGAAAGCCTGAGCGTGGTGACCACGGCCGTGGCCTGGAGCACGGCGCGCACCAACCCCATGGTCGATGCGGTGGTGGCCGCGCTGCAGCGCAAGCGCAGCGGGAAGAAGGGCGACTAGTGTCGCGTCAAGCATGATCTGCCGGTGTGCGCTTGCCCTCGCCGCGCATCGCTGCGTTGCAGCCCTTGCCCAGGCGTAAAGCCTGGGCTGCGGCCTGCGCCTTGCGCTGCACGCCGATGCCTTCGCACCCATCCGTCACCTCACCCTTGACGCGACACTAGCCCAAGGCTTCCAGCTCTGCCGTCAGCTGCAGCCAGCGCTCTTCCAGCGTTTCGGTTTCGGTGCTGATCTGCTTGAGCCGCTTGCCGGCGTCGGCGATATCGGCGGGCACTTTGGTGTGCTGCAGGCGCTCTTCCTGCTTGGCCTTTTCTTGCTGCAAGCTGGTCAGGCGCTGGTCGATCTCACCCAGTTCGCGCTTCAAGGGCCGCGCGTTGGCCGAGGCCTGCTGGCGGCTTTGCGCATCTTGTTTGCGCTGGTCGCGGCCGGCGGCGGGCTTTTCTGCATCAAAAGTGGCTGTAGCCCTTGCTGCTTCTGGGCTTTTAGCTATTGTTTTTGCTGCAGGCTCGGCTGCAGCGGCGCGCTCGGCCACCTTGGCGGCTTCGCGCAGGCGCTTGGCCTCGTCCAGCAGGTAGCGCTGGTAGTCGTCCAGATCGCCGTCGAAGGGGCCGACCACACCACGGCCGACCAGCCAGAACTCGTCGCAGACCGAGCGCAGCAGCGCGCGGTCATGGCTGACCAGCATCAGCGTGCCTTCGAACTCGTTCAGCGCCATGGCCAGGGCCTCGCGCGTGGCCAGGTCCAAGTGGTTGGTGGGCTCATCCAGCAGCAGCAGGTTGGGGCGCTGCCAGACCATCATGGCCAGCACCAGCCGGGCCTTCTCGCCGCCGCTCATGGTGCCGACCGACTGCTTGACCATGTCGCCGCTGAAATTGAAGGTGCCCAGGTAGCTGCGCAGGTCTTGCTCGCGGCTGGGTTGCTTGGCGTCGGCACCCATCTCGCGGGCGAGGCGGATCATGTGCTCCAGCGGCGTGTCCTGCGGGCGCAGCACGTCCAGCTCTTGCTGGGCAAAGTAGCCGATGCGCAGGCCCTTGCCTTCGATGATGCTGCCAGACAGCGGCGCCATGTCGTGGGCCACGGTCTTGACGAAGGTGGACTTGCCCTGGCCGTTGGCGCCCAGGATGCCGATGCGCTGGCCCGCCAGCACCGACTTGCTGACGCCTTGCAGAATGATCTTGGGCGGCGCGCCTTCTTCTTCGGCCGCGTAGCCAAAGGAAGCGTCGCTGATCGACATCATTGGATTGGGGATGTTGCCCGGCTCCTTGAACTCGAAGGTGAACTCGGCCTCGGCCAGCAGCGGCGCGACCTTCTCCATGCGCTCCAGCGCCTTGACCCGGCTCTGCGCCTGCTTGGCCTTGCTGGCCTTGGCCTTGAAGCGGTCGATGAACTTCTGCAAGTGGGCGATCTTGTCCTGCTGCTTGGAGAAGGCGGCCTGCTGCTGCTCCATGTGCAGCGAGCGCATTTCCTCGAACTTGCTGTAGTTGCCGCCGTAGCGCGTGAGCTTGGCGTTCTCGATGTGCAGCGTGACATCGGTGATGGCGTCCAGGAATTCGCGGTCATGGCTGATCACGATCATGGTGCCGGCGTACTTCTTGAGCCAGGCTTCGAGCCAGACCAGCGCGTCCAAGTCCAAGTGGTTGGTGGGCTCGTCGAGCAGCATCAGGTCCGACGGGCACATCAGTGCGCGTGCCAGTTGCAGGCGCATGCGCCAGCCGCCCGAGAAGCTGTCCACCGGGTTGTCCAGCTCGCTGGTCTTGAAGCCCAGGCCCAGGATCAGCGCCTGCGCGCGCGGCACGGCGTCGTGGTCGCCGGCGTCGGCCAGGTCGGTGTAGGCGTGGGCAATGGCCATGCCATCGTCAGCTTCTTCGGCCGCGGCCAATTGGGCGCGCAGCTCGGCCAGGCGGGTGTCGCCGGCCAGCACGAAGTCGGTGGCCGATTCAGACGTTTCCGGCATGTTCTGCGCGACCTGTGCCATGCGCCATTGCGCAGGGATGGAGAAGTCGCCCCCGTCCTCGTGCAGCGTGCCGTTGAGCAGCGCGAACAGGGTGGACTTGCCGGCGCCATTGCGGCCGACCAAACCGACCTTCTCGCCGGGGTTGAGGGTGACGCTGGCGCTATCGAGCAGCACTTTGGCGCTTCGGCGCAGGACGACGTTCTTGAGATTGATCATGGGGAAAGACAGAAAAACAGGTGCGCTGGGCGCATGGGAAGACGGTGTGGCGAAGGGGCGGCTAAGTGGTGGAAAGCGTCAGGGCTCGGCCCAGTTCGCCAGCCGCAGATCCGGCACGCGCTCGAATTCGCGCAGCTTGTGGGTCACCAGCGTGCAGCCCAGGGCACGGGCATGGGCTGCGATCAGGGTGTCGATGGAGCCGATCGGACGGCCTTGACGCTCCAGCGTGGCGCGTATGTCGGCATAGTGCCAAAGCGATTCATCACCAAAGGGCACCAGCTCCAGCGGCGCCAGGAATTTCTCCAGCGCCATGCGGTTGCGCTGCGATCCCGACTTGGCCACGCCAAACGCCAGTTCGGCCGCCGACAGGCTGGAGATACCGATGTCGCCCGCGTGGTACTGGCGAAAGCGCTGGATTACATGGGCCGGCCGTTCGTTGATGATGTAGATGCAGATGTTGGTGTCGAGCAGGTATTGCATGCCGCCGTCACACCACCAGGTCAGGCCGTACCTGTGCTTCAGGCTGCTCGCGCTCCAGGCGAAAGCCGGGCTCGAACTCGTCCAGCGCCGCTTCCAGCGTGGCCCAGGGGTCGTCCACCGGCAGCAGCAGCACGCCGTTGCCAAAATGCTTGACCACCACCTCGGTACCGGCAAAGCGGTAGTCCTTGGGCAGGCGCACAGCCTGGCTGCGGCCGGAGGCAAAAAGGCGGGCGGTTTCCATGTGAGGGTTTCTAGGTAGATGCCGATAACTATCAGCGGTAGCTACCATGATACCAGCCACGCCTGCGGCGGCGTCTGGGGAGGTCAGTTGACCAAGGCCGCACGCTCGACCAGCAGTACCTGGTCTTCCCCCGCGCTGGTGCTCAGCCAGAACACCGGCAGCTCGGGGAAGGCGGCTTCGAAATAGGCGCGCTCGTTGCCGATCTCCAGCACCAGCACGGCGTCTTCGGTCATGCAGGCCGGGGCGTCTTGCAGCAGTTGGCGGATGAAGTCCATGCCGTCGGTGCCGCCGGCCAGGGCCATTTCGGGCTCGGCGCGGTATTCGGCTGGCAGCTTGGCCATGCTCTGGGCGTTGACGTAGGGCGGGTTGCACAGGATCAGGTCGTAGGGCCCGCGCACGGCGGCCAGGCCGTCGGAGCTGAGCAGCGTGATGCGCTCTTGCAGGCCGTGCTTGGCGACGTTGATCTTGGCGACTTCCAGCGCGTCGGCGGAGAGGTCGGCCGCGTCCACGCTGACATCGGGGTAGGCCATGGCGGCCAGCACGGCCAGGCTGCCGTTGCCGGTGCACAGGTCCAGCACGCGCTGGGTGTGCTCGCTCAGCCAGCCGTCGATGTCGCCTTCGGCCAGCAGCTCGGCGATGAAGCTGCGCGGCACGATGGCGCGCTCGTCCACATAGAAGGGCACGCCTTGCAGCCAGGCTTCTTGCGTCAGATAAGCGGCAGGCTTGCGCGTGGCGATGCGTGCTTCAAAAAGTGTAGCTACAAGCCCTTGCTCCGCCTGGGCTACAGGCTGATTTGACACTGAATCTAAATCATCCAGCGGCAAACCCAGGCGCCACAGCACCAGCCAGGCGGCTTCGTCGAAGGCGTTGGTGGTGCCGTGGCCGTAGGCCACACCGGCGGCCTTCAGTTGCTGCGCGCCGGCCTCTATCAGTGCAAGAACCGTCGTCATGCCACTGCGCCCGCCAGGTTTTCCAGCGTGCGCCGGTAGATGTTCTTCAAGGGCTCGATGTCTTCCAGCCGCAGGTGCTCGTCGATCTTGTGGATCATGGCGTTGGGCGGCCCGCATTCGACCACCTGCACGCCCAGCGGCGCGATGAAGCGGCCATCGCTGGTGCCGCCGGTGGTGGAGAGTTCGGTCGTCAGGCCGGTCTCGGCCTTGATCGCGGCGCTGATCGCGTCCAGCAAGTTGCCTGGTTCGGTCAGGAAGGGCTGGCCGCCAATGGTCCAGCGCAGCTCGTAGTCCAGGCCGTGCTTGTCGAGCACTGCCCCTACCTGCTGCTGCAGGCCTTCGGCGGTGGATTCGGTGGAGAAGCGGAAGTTGAAATCGACCACCACCGTGCCCGGGATCACATTGCTGGCGCCGGTGCCGCCGTGGATGTTGCTCACCTGCCAGCTGGTGGGCGGGAAGAAGGCGTTGCCCGCGTCCCACTGCGTGGCGGCCAGCTCGGCCAGTGCCGGCATGGCTTCGTGGATCGGGTTCTTGGCCAGTTGCGGGTAGGCGATGTGGCCTTGTATGCCCTTGACCGTGAGCTTGCCGCTCATGGTGCCGCGCCGGCCGTTCTTGACCATGTCGCCGGTGCGCTCGACCGAGGTCGGCTCGCCGACGATGCACCAGTCGATGCGCTCGCCGCGCGCCTGCAACTGGCGGCAGACGGCCACGGTGCCGTCTACGGCCGGGCCTTCTTCGTCGCTGGTGAGCAGCAGGCCAAGCGTGAGCGGCGTGTCGGGCGAGGCGGCCAGGTATTCCTCCAGCGCGACGACGAAGGCGGCGATGGATGTCTTCATGTCGGCCGTGCCGCGACCAAACAGCTTGCCGTCGCGGTGCGTGGGCACGAAGGGCGGGCTGGTCCATTGATCGAGCGGGCCGGTGGGCACCACGTCGGTATGGCCGGCAAACACCAGCGTTGCTGCGTTATTGATAGCTGAAAGCCCAGTCCCCGTCTGGGCTGAAGGCCTTTTTGCCCATAAATTGTGAACGCGAAAGTCGTCCGGCCCGCTGTCCATGCGTTCGCAGACAAAACCCAGCGGTTCGAGCCGGCGGGCGAGGATCTCCAGGCACTGGGCGTCGTCGGGTGTGACGGACGGGCGGGAGATCAGTTGCTCGGCAAGGTGCAGGGTACGGGACATCGGGAGGTGGGAAAGGGGAAAAGGTCAGTGCTTGACGTCAAGCACGATGTCGGTGAAAGACGGCCCGTCGTCATTGAGCGGCGACTGGGCGCTGGCCACGGCAGCGGCCGCCGCAGCTTTGGATGCCATGGCAAAGTCGTTCTGCAGCCGCCACATCAGGTTGGTGGGCGAGTCAGCGTGGGCAACGCCTTCCTTGCGCTCGACGATGCCTTCGGTGATCAGGCGGGCAATGTCTTCCTCGAAGGTCTGCGAGCCCTCGGCCATGGACTTTTCCATGGCCTCTTGCACGCCCGAGAAATTGCCGTTCTCGATCAGGTCCGACACCAGCTTGGTGTTGAGCATGACCTCGACCGCCGGCACGCGCGTGCCCTTGGCGGTGCGCAGCAGGCGCTGCGACACCACGGCCTTGAGGGCGGACGACAAATCGCCGAGCAGCGTCGGGCGCACCTCGACCGGGTAGAAGCTCAGCACCCGGTTCATGGCCTGGTAGCTGTTGTTGGCGTGCATGGTGGCCAGGCACAGGTGGCCCGACTGGGCGTAGGCGATGGCCGCCGACATGGTCTCGCGGTCGCGGATTTCGCCGATCAGGATCACGTCGGGCGCCTGGCGCAGCGCGTTCTTCAGCGCGACCTGCAGCGACTGCGTGTCGACGCCGATCTCGCGCTGGTTGATGATGGATTTCTTGTTGCGGAACAAGAATTCGATCGGGTCCTCGATGGTCAGGATGTGGCCCGAGGCGACCTCGTTGCGGCTGTCGATCATCGAGGCCAGCGTGGTGCTCTTGCCGGAGCCGGTGGCGCCCACCATCAGCACCAGGCCGCGCTTCTCCATGATCAGCTCGCGCAGCAGCGGCGGCAGGTTCAGGGTGTCGAGCCGGGGAATCTCGCTGTGGATGTAGCGCACCACCACCGCGAACGAGCCGCGCTGGCGCATGGCGCTGACGCGAAAGCGCCCCACGTCCTTCATGGCAAAGCCGGCGTTGAGCTCGCCGCTCTCTTGCAGCTCTTCCATGCGCTGCGCCGGCAGCACCTCGGCCAGCAGCGCGCGCGGTGTGTCGTAAGGCAAGATCTGGGCGTTGACCGCCACGCACTCGCCGTTGATACGCAGCGTGGCCGGCGCATTGGCCGACAGGTACAGGTCTGACGCATGCTGCTCGGCCATCAGCCGCAGAAGACGTTCCATCGTGCCCATGCGCGGTTCCTTGGAAGGTGGAAGAGAAGGGCGGTGGCGCTGCGCGATCAGTCGCGCAGGAGATCGTTCAGGCTGGTGCTGGAGCGCGTCTTGGCATCCACCGTCTTGACGATGATGGCCGCATACGTGCTGTAGGCCGTGCCGTCAGCCGTCTTCTTGGGCAGGTTGCCGCTGATGACCACGCTGCCGGAGGGCACGCGGCCATAGAACATTTCACCGGTTTCGCGGTTGAAGATCGGGGTGCTCTTGCCGAGGTACACGCCCATGCCGAGCACGGAATTTTCTTCGACGATCACGCCTTCGACCACTTCCGAGCGCGCGCCGATGAAGCAGTTGTCTTCGATGATGGTCGGGTTGGCCTGCAGCGGCTCCAGCACGCCGCCCAGGCCCACGCCGCCAGACAGGTGCACGTTCTTGCCCACTTGGGCGCAGGAACCGACGGTGGCCCAGGTGTCGACCATGGTGCCTTCATCGACATAGGCGCCAATGTTCACGTAGCTGGGCATCAGGATCGCGCCCTTGGCAATGAAGCTGCCACGGCGCGCCACGGCCGGCGGCACCACGCGCACGCCGGTGGCGGCGATGTCGGCTTCGCTCTGGCCCGAGAACTTGGTGGGCACCTTGTCGAAGAAGCTCAGGTCGCCCGAGCGCATCAGCACGTTGTCCTTCAGGCGGAAGGACAGCAGCACGGCCTTCTTGATCCATTGGTGCACGGTCCACTCGCCCACACCGTGGCGCGTGGCCACGCGCAGGCGGCCGGTATCGAGTTCGGCGAGCACGTGCTCGACGGCATCGGCGATTTCCTTGGGGGCAGAGGCGGGCGAGAAGCTGGCGCGGTTGTCCCACGCGTTGTCGATCAGGGTCTGGAGTTGCTGCGTCATTGGATTACTGCTTGTACTACTTGGAATGGGCTTGGACGAACTGGACGATGCGGCGCGCGGCTTCGGCGCACTCGGCGGTTTCCGCGACGAGGGCCATGCGCACGCGCCCGGCGCCTGGATTGGTGCCGCCGGCCTCGCGGGCGAGGTAACTGCCGGGCAAAACCGTCACATTGTATTGAGCCAGCAGGTCACGGGCGAAGGCGGCATCGTCGCCACCGAACGCGGGCGGGATGCCGGCCCACAGGTAAAAACTGGCGTCGGGCAGGGCCACGTCCAGCGCCTGCGCCAGGATGGGCGTGACCTCGGCAAACTTGGCACGGTACTGGGCGCGGTTGGCCACCACGTGCTCCTCGTCGCCCCAGGCCGCAATGCTGGCGGCCTGCACCACCGGGCTCATGGCGCTGCCGTGGTAGGTGCGGTAGAGCAAGAAGGCCTTCATCAGTGCCGCATCGCCAGCGACAAAGCCGCTGCGCAAGCCGGGCACATTGCTGCGCTTGGACAGGCTGGTGAAGGCGACCAGGTTGCGGAAGTCGCTGCGGCCCAACTGGGCCGCGGCCTCCAGGCTGCCCAGCGGCGGCTCGTCGCGGAAATAGATCTCGCTGTAGCACTCGTCCGAGGCGATGACAAAACCGTGGCGGTCGCTCAGCGCGAACAGCTTTTGCCACTCGTCCAGCGGCATGACCGCGCCGGTCGGGTTGCCGGGCGAGCAGACAAAAAGCAGTTGCGTGCGGGCCCAGACATCGTCCGGCACGGCATCCCAGTCCACCGCAAAGTTGCGCGCCGGGTCGCTGGGCGCGTAGTAGGGCGTGGCGCCCGCCAGCAGGGCCGCGCCTTCGTAGATTTGGTAGAACGGATTGGGGCAGACCACCACCGGGTCGGGCCGGGTCGGGTCGATCACGGTCTGGGTAAAGGCAAACAGCGCCTCGCGCGAGCCGTTCACCGGCAGCACCTGCGTGGCCGGGTCCAGCGCCAGCGCATAGCGCTTCTGCAACCAGCCGGTGAAGGACTGGCGCAGCGCCAGGTCACCCGCCGTGGGCGGGTAGCCCGCCAGCCCGCCTTCGGCTTTGAAGGCCGCATCGGCCAGGGCCTGCTGGATGAAGGGCGGTGTCGGGTGCTTGGGCTCGCCGATGCCGAGGCTGATCGGCCGCAGGCCGGGGGCGGGCGTGACACCCGCAAAGAGTTGCCGCAGCCGCTCAAAGGGGTAGGGCTGCAGACGCGAGAGCAGGGGATTCATGGGCGGGGATTATCCCCTGCGGTGAAGAGCCCTTCGGGGCAGGTCAAGCCTTCTGTACTAACCGGATCACGCTGGAGAAATCCAATGCCCCATGCCCAGCCAGGCTATGCGCCGCATACAGGCTGCGCGCCAGTCCGCCCAGCGGCGTGGCGGCGCGCACGGCAGCGGCGTTTTCCTGGGCCAGGCCCAGGTCTTTCAGCATCAGGTCGGTGCCAAAGCCGCCGGCGTAGCCCTTGGAGGCGGGCGCGTTTTCCATCACGCCGGGCAGGGGGTTGTACTTTTCCAGCGCCCAATTGCCGCCAGAGCTGCGGCGCATGATTTCTGACAGCACTTTTGGGTCCAGCCCGTTGGCCACGCCCAGGGCGATGGCCTCTGCCGTGCCGATCATGAGGATGCCCAGCAGCATGTTGTTGCAGATCTTGGCGGTCTGGCCGGCGCCGGCGTCGCCGGCATGGAAGATGTTGGCGCCCATCTTCTCCAGCAGCGGGCGGGCGCGCTCCAGCGCCTGGGCGGTGCCGCCCACCATGAAGGTGAGCGTGCCGGCAATGGCGCCGCCGGTGCCGCCCGATACGGGGGCGTCCAGGCAGTCCAGGCCGCGCGCGGCGGCGGCCTCGGTCACCTTGCGTGCGGTGGCGGCAGAGATGGTGCTGCAGTCGATCACCAGCGTGCCGGCCGGCAGTTGCGCCAGCAGGCCCTTGTCGCCCAGGTACAGGCCTTCGACGTGCTGGCTGGCGGGCAGCATGCTGATGACGGCATCGGCCTTTTGCACGGCGTCGGCGGCTGTTGCGGCGATGGCGACGCCATCGGCACGCAGCTTGTCGCAGGCGGTGGCCGACAGGTCGAAGGCGCGCACGCTGTGGCCGGCCTTGTGCAGGTTCAGGGCCATGGGGCCGCCCATATTGCCCAGGCCCAGGAATGCGATGTTCATGGTGTTTGTCTCCGGTTTTTTAAGGAAAAGTGGCTTTTGCCCAGGTGGGGCCTGGGCATGTAGCTATTAAATAAGAAGCGCCTAGCGGATCGCGTCGGGCGCGCCTTCTTCCAGCATCCGGCGCGCCACGATCACCCGCATGATCTCGTTCGTGCCTTCCAGGATCTGGTGCACGCGCGTGTCGCGCACCAGCCGCTCCAGCGGGTATTCGCGGATATAGCCGTAGCCGCCGTGGATCTGCAGCGCCTCGTTGCAGACGGCAAAGCCGGCATCGGTGGCAAAGCGCTTGGCCATGGCGCAATAGGTGCTGGCGTCGGGGTGGCCGGCGTCGAGCTTGCTGGCGGCCAGGCGCACCATCTGGCGCGCGGCGACCAGCTCGGTTGCCATGTCCGCCAGCTTGAACTGCAGCGCCTGGAATTCCGCCAGGGGTTTGCCGAACTGCTGGCGCTGGTGCAGATGCCGCTGCGCCGCCGCCAGCGCGCCTTGCGCGGCACCGACCGAGCAGGTGGCGATGTTGATGCGCCCGCCGTCCAGCCCCTTCATGGCGATCTTGAAGCCTTCGCCCTCGGCGCCCAGCAGGTTGGCTGCCGGCACCCGCACGCCGTCGAAGCTGATGGTGCGCGTGGGCTGGCTGTTCCAGCCCATCTTTTCTTCCTTCTTGCCGTACTGGATGCCGGGCGCGTCAGCCGGCACGACAAAGGCCGAGATGCCCTTGGCGCCCGGGCCGCCGGTGCGCGCCATCAGCACCAGCACATCGGTGCTGCCCGCGCCAGAGATGAAGGCCTTGCTGCCGGTGATGAGGTAATCACCGCCGTCGCGCTCGGCACGGGTGCGCAGCGAGGCGGCGTCAGAACCGGCGCCGGGCTCGGTCAGGCAGTAGGAGGCCAGCTTGGCGCCGCTGGTCAGCGCCGCGCCCCATTGGCTGCGCACGGCATCCGTGCCCCAGGTGCCCAGCATCCAGGTCGCCATGTTGTGGATGGTGATGAAGGCGGTGGTGGACGGGTCTACCGCCGCCATCTCCTCGAACACCAGCGCGGCATCGAGCCGGGGCAGGGCCAGGCCATCGATTTCTGCCGGCGCGTAGAGCCCGCAAAAGCCCAGCTCGCCGGCCAGCCGGATCGCCTCGCGCGGGAAGATGCATTCGGCGTCCCAGTGCGCGGCGTGCGGCGCCAGCTCGGCCTGGGCGAAATCGCGTGCGGTTTGCGCGAAGGCCTGCTGCTCTTCGCTGAGTTCAAAGTTCATGGTGTCTTCCTGCCCCAGCCGGCCAGCGCCTGGGTGCGTTCGGTGGATGCCTTTTCCATGCAGCCGTAGAAGAACAGCGGCCAGGCAGAGCCGCCTTCGTTGGGCCGCGCCTCGGTCTTGCAGCCGGGATCGCGCCGGCGCAGCCACTCGCGCTGCTCGTGGCGCAGGCGGGTGCGGCCGTCGGCGTCGAGCTGGGCCATGACTTCGCCGTAGCGAATGTTCAGCCGCGTATCGGCCGCCTGGAAGTCGCGTACCGCGCAGGCATTGAGCTGCTGCTGGTTGCCGTCGGGCTTGCAGTCGGCGCCGGCTTGCGCCAGGGCCAGTACGGGAGCAAGCAGCGCCAGCAGTCCTGCAGCTACGGCGGTGTTCAGCATTCCACCGGCTCGTGTGCAGCGCCCGGCGCATGCAATTGGCGCAGATCCAAGCCGCAAACACCGCGGAACTGGCTTTGCCAGGCCGCTGGTGTTGCCCCCGGTAGGGGGTTGGCGGAAGCGACACGAAGTGCGCGTAGCCTGGGGGCGAGCATTATTTCAGGCTGATGGTGGTGTTGACGCCGTGGGACACGGTGTCGTCGTCAAACCAGCGCGCCGTCACCGTCTTGGTCTGGGTATAGAACAGCACCACCTGCTTGCCGTAGGGGCCCAGGTCGCCTAGCTTGGAGCCGCGCGAGCCGCTGAAGGAGAACATGGGCACCGGCACCGGAATTGGCACATTGATGCCGACCTGGCCCACGTCGATGTCTTCCTGAAAGCGCCGTGCCGCCGCGCCCGATTGCGTGAAGATGGCCGTGCCGTTGCCATTGGGGTTGGCGTTGATGAGGGCGATGGCCTCGTCGATAGTCGCGGCCCCGGCCAGGCACAGCACCGGGCCAAAGATTTCCTGCTCGTAGATGGTCATGCCGGGCTTCACGCCAGAGAAGACGGTAGGGCCGACGAAGTTGCCCTTTTCATAGCCGGGCACCTGTGGCTGGCGGCCGTCCAGCTCCAGCGTGGCGCCGTCGGCCAGGCCGCGCTCGATCAGGCTGGTGACCCGGTCATGCGCGGCGCAGGACACCAGCGGGCCCACGTCCACGCCTTTTTCAGTGCCGGCGCCCAGCTTGAGTGTCTTGGCCTTGGCGACCAGATCGGGCACCCACTTTTGCGCGTCGCCCACCAGCACCGCCACCGACAGCGCCATGCAGCGCTGGCCTGCGGCGCCAAAGGCCGCGCCGGCCAGGGCGTTGAGGGTTTGCTCCTTGTTGGCATCAGGCATGACGATGGCGTGGTTCTTCGCGCCCATCATGCATTGCGCCCGCTTGCCGGCCGCCGTGGCGCGGTTGTACACATGGGTGCCGACCTTGGTCGAGCCGACAAAGCTCACCGCCTTGATGTCGGGGTGGTCGCAGATGGCGTTGACTGCCGCCTCGCCGCCGTGCACCACGTTCAGCACGCCGGGCGGGATGCCGGCCTGCAGCGCCAGCTCGCACAGGCGCATGGTCACCATCGGGTCTTGCTCAGAGGGCTTGAGCACGAAGGTATTGCCGCAGGCAATCGCCATGGGAAACATCCACAGCGGGATCATGGCGGGGAAGTTGAAGGGGGTGATGCCTGCGCACACGCCCAGCGGCTGCTGCAGGGTGTAGGTATCGACGCCGCCGGCCACGTTGTTGGCCAGCTCGCCCAGCTGCAGGTTGCCGATGCCGGCCGCGTGCTCCACCACCTCCAGGCCACGGAACACGTCGCCCTCGGCGTCGGGCAGGGTCTTGCCCTGCTCGGCGGTGAGGATGGCGGCCAGCTCGGGCATGTTCTCGCGGATCAGTTGCTGGTACTTGAGGAAGACCCGCGCCCGCGCGCCGATGGCGGTCTTGCGCCAGGTCTTGAAGGCCTCCTTGGCGGAGGCAACGGCGGCGTCGATCTCGGCTGGCGTGGCAAAGGGCACGCGCGCCAGCACTTCTTGCGTGGCCGGGTTGACCACGTTGCGCCACTCGGTGGTTTTGGATTCGACAAACTGGCCGCCGATCAGCAGCTTGACGGTGGGTGCGAGGACCTCGGGGGTGCGAGCATTCATGGCGTGTCTCCGTTGTGGTTGGGCTGATGCTAGCTGTGCAGTTTTGTGATGACAATAGACAAATACGCAGCAAGCATCTGCAAATATGCAAAGGACCGCCGATGGACTGGAACAACCTGCGCTTCTTTCTGGAACTGGCCCGCGCCGGCACGCTGGTGGGGGCGGCGCGCCGGCTGGCGGTAGACCACACCACGGTGGCGCGGCGGGTGCAGGCGCTGGAGCAGGAGCTGGGCACCGCGCTGTTCGTGCGCGAAGCCGCCGGCCACCGCGTGACCGATGCCGGGCGGCATCTGCTGCCGCAGGTCGAGGCGATGGAGGCGGCCTTTCAGGCAGTGGAGAGCGCCGCGCCCGCGCCGCGCGAGGGCTTGTCGGGCCTGGTGCGCATAGGCGCCACTGAGGGCTTTGGCACGGTGGTGCTGGCGCCGCAACTCGCCTTGTTTGCGCAGCAGCACGCATCGCTGGTGATCGACCTGCTGGCGCTGCCGCGCCTGGTGCACCTGTCGCGGCGCGAGGCCGACATCGTGATATCGCTGGAGCGCCCGGCGCGCGGCCCGGTGGTGGTCGTCAAGCTCACCGACTACGCGCTGCAGCTGTATGCCGCCGAGAGTTATCTGGCGCGCCACGCGCCCATCACCACGCGCGAAGACCTGCGCGGCCACACCTTCATCAGCTACGTGGACGACTTGCTGTTCAGCAAAGAACTGCAGTACCTGGCCGAGCTGTACCGGCCCACCCAATTCGCGCTGCGCAGCACCAGCGTGGTGGCCCAGTGCCAGGCCGCGGCGGCGGGCGCAGGGCTGGCGGTGCTGCCGGCCTTTTTGGCCGACCGCGAGCCGGCGCTGCGGCGCGTGCTGCCGGGCGATGCGCGCTTTATCCGCAGCTTCTGGATGTCCATGCCCGAAGAAACCAAGCACCTGGCGCGCATGCAGGCGGTGTGGAGCTTTCTGCGCGAGACGGCGCAGGCGCAGCAGGGGCTGCTGCTGCCCGATGCGGATGCGGTGCCGCCTGCGCAAGCGCCCCGGCGCGGCCGGCCGCGCGCATAGGTGCTTGCTGGCACGCCGCTTGCTCGCTGCTTGGGCATAGAACGGCGGGCGGGCACGCTGGTGCCGGCCCCAGCCGCCGATGGCCACCCGCACCCGGAGACAAGCCCGCCATGTCCACTTCGCTCCAGACCCATCAACTCGTGCGCCGCTCCATGGCGCTGGTGCTTGCCGGCGGCCGCGGCTCGCGGCTCAAGCAACTGACGGATCGGCGCGCCAAGCCGGCGGTGTACTTTGGCGGCAAGTTCCGCATCATTGATTTCGCGCTGTCCAACTGCCTCAACTCGGGCATACGGCGCATGGCGGTGCTCACGCAGTACAAATCGCATTCACTGCTGCGCCACCTGCAGCGCGGCTGGAGCTTTCTGCGCCCGGAATTGAACGAGATGGTCGACCTGCTGCCCGCGCAGCAGCGCATAGACGAAGAGCACTGGTACCGCGGCACGGCCGACGCCATCTACCAAAACCTGGACATCGTGCGCTCCAAGCGGCCCGAATACGTGCTGGTGCTGGCGGGCGACCATGTCTACAAACAAGATTACTCGCTGCTCATCAAAGACCACGTCGAGGGCGGCCTGGGCTGCACCGTGGGCTGCATCGAGGTGCCGCGCATGGAGGCCACGGCCTTCGGCGTGATGGCGGTGGATGAGGCCCGCCGCATCCTGGCCTTTGTCGAGAAGCCGGCCGACCCGCCCGCCATGCCCGGCCAGCCCGATGTGGCGCTGGCCAGCATGGGCATCTACGTCTTCAACGCGGATTACCTCTACCGGCTGCTGGAAGAAGACGTGGCCAACCCCGACAGCAGCCATGACTTTGGCCACGACGTGATCCCGCGCGCGGTGGCCGCAGGCCAGGCGCTGGCGCATCCGTTTGGCATGTCTTGCGTGCCGCAGGTGGAGGGCGTGGCACCGTACTGGCGCGACGTGGGCACCATAGACGCCTTCTGGGCCGCCAACCTGGACCTGGCCAGCATCACGCCCGAGCTCGATATTTACGACACCGACTGGCCGATCTGGACCTACCAGCCGCAGATGCCGCCCGCCAAGTTCGTACCCGACCGCGACGGCCAGCACGGCGTGACCACCAACACCATCGTCGCCGGCGGCTGCATCGTGTCGGGCTCCAAGGTCACCAACTCCGTGCTGTTCTCCAACGTGCGGGTGCATTCCTACTGCAGCATCGACCAGGCGGTGATCCTGCCGGAGGTCACCATCGGCCGTGGTTGCCGGCTGCACAAGGTGGTGGTGGACCGGCGCTGCGTGCTGCCCGATGGGCTGGTGGTGGGCGAAGACCCAGGCTTGGATGCTGCGCGCTTTGAGCGCACGGCCGATGGCGTGGTGCTGATCACGCCGGGCATGCTGGCGCGGCTGCCAGCGCCCTGACCTCAGGCCGGCGGCAGCAGCATGGCGATGCGCTCGCTCAGGCCATCGGCCCGCTCGGTGCCGGCCAGCGCCTCTACATCGGCCACGATCTCGCGTGCCACGGCCAGCATGGTGTCGCGGTCGCGCGCCTGGCGCAGGGCCTCGCGGTAATGCTCGGCCTTGTCCGGCAGGCGGCGCACGAACATGCGCTCGCAGATGTCGAACAGAAACATGCGCGTGGTGGCCAGGGACCGCTTGCCGCCAAAGTCGTCGGCCGCCTGGGGCACGACGATGGCTGGCGGCGGCGACGCTGCCTGCGCCGCCAGCAGGTAGCCGTCGGCCAGCAGCCGGTCGATCAGTGCCGCGTCGCCGGGCACCAGGGCCAGCAGTTGCTGCTGCGTGCGCAGGCCGTCGGCCATGAGCAGGCAGGCGCGCTCCTTCAGGCCCAGGCTGCGCTGGCCCGAGGCCAATTCCTGGCGGGCCTTGTCCGATTTCTGGAGCGGGAGAGGGTGGCTGCTCATTGTTTCCAAAGGTATATGGGCTGAATGAAGCTGCCGTGACGGTTTTCTGCCCGCGCCGGGCATGGTTGATGCATCCTTGTGGCTACCGTTGCTCTGTAAGCCGCCATGCCATTCACCACCGCCCTCCAGTCCCGGGATTTCGAATACGACCATCCGGACCGCGGCGTAGCCGCCTTCAAGCGGGCCCTGGCCAACAAGCTGATGTACGCCATTGGCAAGGACCCGATCGCGGCGCGCCCGGAAGACTGGCTGCACGCTGCCCAACTGGTGGTGCGCGATCAACTGGTCGAACGCTGGATGGCCACCACCCGCGCCCAGTACGAGCAGGACGTCAAGCGCGTCTACTACCTGTCGATGGAGTTTTTGATCGGCCGCACCTTCACCAACGCCATGCTGGCGCTGGAGGTGCAAGACACCATGCGCCTGGCGCTGGCCGACTTTGGCGTCAGCCTGGAGGACATCGGCCGGCTCGAGCCCGACGCCGCGCTGGGCAACGGCGGCCTGGGGCGGCTGGCGGCCTGCTTCCTGGATTCCATGGCCACGCTGGGCGTGCCGGGCTTTGGCTACGGCATCCGCTATGAGTACGGCATGTTTCGGCAGACGGTGGTCAATGGCGAGCAGGTCGAGGTGCCCGACTACTGGCTGACCCACGGCTACCCCTGGGAATTCCAGCGGCCCGAAGTCGTCTACCGGGTGCGTTTTGGCGGCCGGGTAGAGGCCCGGCGCGAATACGGCGCGGCCAAATGGGTAGACACGCACGACGTGCTGGCCATGGCCTATGACAGCATCGTGCCCGGCTACGGCACCCAGGCCACCAACACGCTGCGCCTGTGGTCGGCCAAGGCGGCCGAGGAAATGGACTTGTCGGCCTTCAATCGCGGCAGCTACATGGCTGCGGTGGAGCGCAAGAACCGCTCGGAGAACGTCTCGCGCGTGCTGTATCCGGACGACTCGACCGAGTCCGGCCGCGAGCTGCGCCTGCACCAGGAATACTTTTTCTGCAGCGCCAGCGTGCAGGACATGCTGCACCGCTACCTGCGCACGCACAGCAACTTCGACCAACTGGCCGACAAGCTCTGCATCCACCTGAACGACACGCACCCGGTGCTGGCCGTGCCCGAGCTGCTGCGCCTGCTGATAGACGAGCATGGCCTGGACTGGGACACGGCCTGGGGCCTGGCGCAGCGCATCTTCAGCTACACCAACCACACGCTGATGCACGAGGCACTGGAGACCTGGCCGGTCGAGATGCTGGGCCGGGTGCTGCCACGGCACCTGCAGATCATCTTTGACATCAATGCCCGCTTCCTGGTCGAGCTGGCGCAGTCCACCGGCCATGACGTGGAACTGATGCGCCGGGTGTCGCTGATCGATGAATCAGGTGACCGCCGGGTGCGCATGGCCTACCTGGCGGTGCTGGTGAGCCATTCGATCAACGGCGTGTCGGCGCTGCACTCAGACCTGATGACGCAGTCGATCTTTGCGGACTTTGCCCGGCTCTACCCCGGGCGCTTCAACAACAAGACCAATGGCGTGACGCCGCGCCGCTGGCTGGCCCAGGCCAACCCGCCGCTGACCGCGCTGCTGGACCAGCGCCTGGGCCGTGGCTGGCGGCGCGACCTGTCGCAATTGCAGGCGCTGCGGCCCATGGCGGCGCAGCCGCTGTTCGTCCAGGCCTTTCGCCACGCCAAGCAGCGCAACAAGGAGCGGCTGGCGCGCTGGGTGCAAGAGCACCTGGGCATTGCGCTGGATACCTCGGCCATGTTCGATGTGCAGGTCAAGCGCATCCACGAGTACAAGCGCCAACTGCTCAACCTGCTGCACGTGGTGGCGCGCTACCAGCGCATCCTGGCCGATCCGCAAGGCGCCCACGTGCCGCGGGTGGTGCTGTTCGCCGGCAAGGCGGCATCGGCCTATGCCCTGGCCAAGCTCATCATCCGGCTGGTGCACGACGTGGCGGCGGTCGTCAACACCGACCCGCGCGTGGGCGACCGGCTCAAGGTGGTCTTCATCCCCAACTACAGCGTGAGCCTGGCCGAAATCATCATCCCGGCGGCCGACCTGTCCGAGCAAATCTCCACCGCCGGCACCGAGGCCTCGGGCACCGGCAACATGAAGCTGGCGCTGTCGGGCGCGCTCACCATCGGCACGCTGGACGGCGCCAACGTCGAGATGCGCGAGAACGTCGGCGCCGACAACATCTTCATCTTTGGCAATACCGCCGCCGAAGTGGCAGACATCCGCGCCAGCGGCTACCAGCCGCGCATGCTGTACCAGGCCAACCCGGAGTTGAAGCATGCGCTGGACGCGATCCGCGACGGCGTGTTCTCGCCCAGCGAGCCCGCGCGCTACCAGCAGATCTTCGACACCCTGGTCGATTGGGGCGACAAATACCTGCTGCTGGCCGACTTCGCCAGCTACCTGCAGGCGCAGGAGCGGGTCGACTCCCTCTACCGCGACCCGGACGCCTGGACGCAGAAGGCGATCCTGAACGTGGCGGGCATGGGCCCGTTCTCGTCAGACCGCACGATTGCGCAGTACGCGGACGAGATCTGGCACAGCAAGCCGGTGCTGTTGCCGCGCGCCTGAGGTGGGCGCAGCAGGCAAAAGCGGCTAGTTACACTCAGGGCCGCCTGCCGGCACCGGATGCTGCGGCTCAGGGCCGCAAGGCAGGCGCGATTTCATGGACTGTGGATTTTGCAAGGGAGGGGCGCAAGCACAGTTCGCATTCGCCAAGCCCTGGGCGATCTCCGAGAAAAATTTTCAATGTGGGTAAAACTGGTTTTTGCGCTTGCGCACTACGCGGCATTGGCGGCGTTTGCGCTGTCCTGCTGGGGTGTCGGTAGTCTGGTTGCGGGGAGGGCCGCGCAAGAGCGCAGCAAGGACTTCTGGCTGGCCCAGGCGCTGTGCGCGGTGATCGGCACCGGGCTTGTCATTTGCCTGCTGCAGTTCCTGGCGATCGCCGGGCAACTGCGGCCGCTGTTCATCTATGGCCTGGGCGCGCTGGGACTGCTGCTGGCGCTGTGGCAGCTCAGGCGCATGCGGCTGCGCGACTTTGGTGGAGTGCACTGGAGCACATGGCTGGTGCTCGGCTTTGCCGCATGCCTACGGCTGGCCGAACATCGCCCTGTGGCCCGCACTGCTGGCGCCGCTGCTGGTGCGCTGGTCACGCGACCGGATGGCCTACTGGGGCGCCGTCGCCTTCGGGCTGTATGCCTTCGTGGTGTGGATGCTGACCTCGCACTACCCGCGCTATCTGCTGCCGGCCTATCCCATGATCGGCCTGCTGGCTGTGTCGGCGGGCTTCTTCGTCCTGCAGGGGCTGGCCACGCCGCTGGCGCGCTGGGCCGCGCCATGGCGGCGTCCGGCGGTGCAGGCCTGCTTCAAGGTTGGCACCTGCGTTGTGATGTTGCTGCTCCTGGAAAAGATCGTGTCGACGAATGTCCAGCGTGAATGGTCGCTGGTGGCCGTCACGCCGCAGGACCGGGCTGAGGTCGTGAAGCTTGCCCTGCCCGAGTACGCGGGGGCGCTGGGCTATCTGCAGCAGCATCCGGGGCTCAAGGTCTACCAGAGCGGCATGGAAGGGGCGCTCTACTACGCGCCTGCGCCCATCTGGGGCGACCACTTCGGCCCGTGGCGCTACCGCGACTTCGTTATGCTGGCGCCGCGCGAGCTGGCCCAGCGCCTGGCGAAGTTCAAGTTCGATACGCTGGTGCTGAGCACCGCCGGGCGTGAAGCCCTGCTGAACCACCCCGACATGCCGCGCTATTTCTCCGAGGTCCATACCGACCCGGCTTTCCGCATCTTCAAGGTCAAGGCGTCTGCCGACGATGACCTCCGTACGCCATGACGAACCCTTCACATTCGATTTCAGCCATGTCCTCAGCCAACAGCACTATTGCCGTCGTACTGCCTTGCTACAACGAGGCGGCCTGCATCGGCCTGGTCATCCAGCAGTTCCAGGAGGCGCTGCCCGAGGCCACGGTGCATGTGTTCGACAACGCATCGACGGACGACACCGCAGCGGTGGCCAAGGCGCACGGCGCGCAGGTGCACCATGTGGCGCTCAAGGGCAAGGGCAACGTGGTGCGCCGCATGTTCGCCGACGTGGAGGCAGACATCTACGTCATGACCGACGGCGACGCGACCTATGACGTCTCCAACATCCGCGAAATGATCGACGGCGTGCGGCTGCAGGGCTGCGACATGGTGGTGGGCGTGCGCGTGGACGACGGCGCCAACGTCAAGACCTACCGCCCCGGCCACCGCCTGGGCAACCAGTTGCTGACCGGCACCGCCGGGGCGATCTTTGGCGGCACCTTCACCGACATGCTGTCGGGGCACCGCATCTTCTCCCGGCGCTATGCCAAGTCCTTTCCGGCCATGTCGCATGGCTTCGAGACCGAGACCGAACTGACGGTGCACGCCCTGGGCCTGCGCATGCCTTATATGGAGTTCCCGGTGGCCTACCGCTCGCGGCCAGAGGGCTCGGTGAGCAAGCTGTCGACCTACCGCGACGGCTGGCGCATCCTGCGCACCATCCTGGGGCTCTTCACCAGCGAACGGCCCATGAGCTTTTATTCGCTGCTGGCGGCGGTGCTGGCGCTGGGTTCGGTCGCGCTGGCCGAGCCGCTGGTCACGACCTACCTGGAAACCGGCCAGGTGCCACGCTTTCCCACGGCCATTCTGTCTACCGGGATGATGATCAGCGCCTTCCTGTCGCTGGTCTGTGGCGTGCTGCTGCGCAACGTCACGCTCGCCCGCCAGGAAGCCAAGCGGCTGGTGTACCTGGCCATTCCGTCGGCGCGCAAGGCGTAGGCGCGGCGATTGCTATCGTAAATATAGCTATTAGCCCATGTGGGTAAAGGGCTAAAGCCCTTTTTGACCCATATTTTCTGCGGTGTAGGGCGCAAAGCGGCCTTCGTTCTCGTTCACGTCCAGCGGGCGGCCGATGAAGGGGAAGGCGCGCTGCGGGCAGTCGGCGCGCTCACACACCTTGCAGCCCATGCCGATGGGCGTGGGCACCTCCGGGTCCTGCAGGTCCAGGCCCTTGGAGTACACCAGCCGGTGCGCATGCGACAGGTCGCAGCCCAGCGCAATGGCAAAGGTCTTGCCCGGCGAGCCATAGCCGCCATGCGCGCGCGACACGCTGCGCGCCACCCACAGGTAGCTGCGGCCGTCGGGCATGCGCGCAAGCTGGGTCAGGATGCGGCCGGGCTGGGCAAAGGCCTCGTACACGTTCCACAGCGGGCAGGTGCCGCCTACCTTCGAGAAGTGAAAGTGCGTGGCCGACTGCCGCTTGGAGATATTGCCGGCGCGGTCCACCCGGATGAAGAAGAAGGGCACGCCGCGCGCCTGCGGCCGCTGCAGCGTGCTGAGGCGGTGGCACACCGTCTCAAAGCCCACGCTAAACAGGCGGCCGAGCCGGTCGATGTCGTAGCGCAGCGCCTCTGCCGCATCCAGAAAGCGCTGGTAGGGCAATAGCAGCGCACCCGCAAAGTAATGCGCCAGCCCGATGCGCAGCAGCCCGCGCGAGGCCGGCGCGGCCAGTTGCGCCTCATCCACCAGCGCACGCAGCGGGCCGTCCATCTCCAGCAGGGCGAGCTGGGTGGCCAGCTGAAACGCGCGGCGGCCCGCGCCCAGGCTGGGCGACAAGGCCAGCAAGCGCTGCTGCGGGTCGTAGTGGCGATGCCGGTCGGCGCCGGCCGGTGCGCTGCTGGCCACCACGGTCACGCCGTGCCGCTCGCGCAGGCGCTCGACCAGGCGCTGGCCGGTGTCTGCCGCGTCGGTGCCGGCCTGCAGCTCGCCATGCACGCGCTCGGCGGCTTCGTCCAGCACGCCTATGTAGTTGCGGTGCGCAAAGAAGAAGTCGCGCACATCTTCGAAGGACATGGGGGAGGGCGCAGGAGCGCTGCCGCGCGCGTCGCCACCGGCGCTGGCAGCGCCAGCCAGGGCCTCCATCTGCTCCACCGTGGCGCGGTAGCGCTGGTGCAGCGCGATCAGGCTGCGCGCCACGGCCGGCATGTGGGCGGCGACCTCGCGCATCTCGGCCAGGCTCACGGCGTGCTCGGGCGTGGCGTCGGCCAGCACCTCGCGCATGCCGGCGGTCAGGCGCGCCTCGTCGTCTTCCGAGAACACCTGCACGTCGATGCCAAACACGGCATTGATCTTGAGCAGCACGGGCACCGTCAGCGGCCGCTGGTTCTGCTCCAACTGGTTGAGGTAGCTGGGCGACAGGCCCAGCGCCTGGGCCAGGCCGACCTGGTTCAGCCCGCGCTCTTCGCGCAGGCGGCGCAGGCGCACGCCCATGAACATCTTCTTCATCGCTGCTCCGTTATTCGCAAAATTTGCAAAACCATGGGCATGGATTTGCAAATGATCGCCAATTCAAGCCTTCATTATGCGAGCGCATTTGCGTAAATTGCGAATCACCGTTTGCCGCATGTTGCGGCCGCTGCCAGAAGGAGATTCCATGACGCTGCTATCCACCCCGCCGGCCTTCAAGCCCAAGAAGTCCGTGGCCCTGTCGGGTGTCACCGCCGGCAATACCGCGCTGTGCACCGTCGGGCGCACCGGCAACGATCTGCACTACCGCGGCTACGACATCCTGGATATTGCCGAGGTCTGCGAGTTCGAGGAAATCGCCCACCTGCTGGTGCACGGCAAGCTGCCCAGCCGCGCCGAACTGCGCGCCTACAAGGCCAAGCTCAAGGCCCTGCGCGGCCTGCCCGCCAGCGTGAAAGAGGTGCTGGAGCGCCTGCCCGCATCGGCCCACCCGATGGACGTGATGCGCACCGGCGTCTCTACCCTGGGCTGCGTGCTGCCCGAGAAGGACGACCACGCCACGCCCGGCGCGCGCGACATCGCCGACCGGCTGATGGCGTCGCTCGGCTCCATGCTGCTGTACTGGTACCACTGGTCGACCCAGGGCCGGCGCATCGAGGTCGAGACCGACGACGACTCGATCGGCGCCCACTTCCTGCACCTGCTGCACGGCCAGAAGCCGCCCGCCAGCTGGGAGCGCGCCATGCACACCTCGCTCAACCTGTATGCCGAGCACGAGTTCAATGCCTCGACCTTCGCCGCGCGCGTGGTGGCCGGCACGGGCAGCGACATCTACTCGACCATCGCCGCGGCCATCGGCGCGCTGCGCGGCCCCAAGCATGGCGGCGCCAACGAGGTCGCGTTTGAAACCCAGAAGCGCTACGACAACCCCGACGAGGCCGAGGCCGACATCCGCCGCCGGGTCGAGGCCAAAGAGGTGGTGATCGGCTTCGGCCACCCGGTCTACACCGTGGCCGACCCGCGCAACGAGGTCATCAAGCGCGTGGCCAAAAACCTGTCGGACGAGGCCGGCAGCACCCGCATGTTCGACATTGCCGAGCGGCTGGAGGCGGTCATGTGGGACGCCAAGAAGATGTTCCCCAACCTCGACTGGTTCAGCGCCGTGAGCTACCACATGCTGGGCGTGCCCACCGCCATGTTCACACCGCTGTTCGTCATCGCCCGCACCAGCGGCTGGGCCGCGCATGTGATCGAGCAGCGCGTGGACAACAAGATCATCCGCCCCAGCGCCAATTACACCGGGCCGGAAGACCTGGCCTTTGTGCCGCTGGCCGAACGGGCCTGAGCCAGCACAAAACCGTTCGCCCTGAGCCTGTCGAAGGGCCTGTCCTGAGCTTGTCGAAGGAAGCCCGCCGAAGGGCCTGCCTGTCACGTCAACCCTGTATCCATCGAAAAAGAAAGCCTCCATGTCCGCCGCCATCAGCAACGTCCGCCCCCAGCCCGACCAGGTTCTTGTCGACATCGTCGATTACGTGCTCGCCTACAAGCTCAACAGCAAGCTGGCCCTGGAGACCGCGCGCAGCTGCCTGATCGACACCCTGGGCTGCGGCCTGGAGGCGCTGGAGTACCCCGCCTGCACCAAGCTGCTGGGCCCCATCGTGCCGGGCACGGTAGTGCCGCACGGCGCCAAGGTGCCCGGCACGCAGCACCAGTTGGACCCGGTGCAGGCCGCCTTCAACATCGGCACCATGATCCGCTGGCTCGACTTCAACGACACCTGGCTCGCGGCCGAGTGGGGCCACCCCAGCGACAACCTGGGCGGCATCCTGGCCACCGCCGACTGGCTCAGCCGCAATGCGGTGGCTGCCGGCAAGAAGCCGCTGAGCATGAAGGACGTGCTCATCGCCATGGTCAAGGCACACGAGATCCAGGGCTGCCTGGCGCTGGAGAACTCCTTCAACAAGGTCGGGCTGGACCACGTCGTGCTGGTCAAGGTGGCATCCACCGCCGTGGTGTCGCAACTGCTGGGCCTGACGCGCGATGAAACCATCAACGCCGTGTCCCTGGCCTGGGTCGATGGCCAAAGCCTGCGCACCTACCGCCACGCACCCAACACCGGCAGCCGCAAGAGCTGGGCCGCCGGCGACGCCACCAGCCGCGCGGTGCGCCTGGCACTCATCGCCAAGACGGGCGAGATGGGCTACCCCAGCGTGCTCAGCGCCAAGGGTTGGGGTTTTTACGACGTGCTGTTCAAGGGCCAGCCCTTCAAGTTCCAGCGGCCTTACGGCAGCTACGTCATGGAGAACGTGCTGTTCAAGATCAGCTTCCCGGCCGAGTTCCACAGCCAGACGGCGGTAGAAGCCGCCATGACCCTGCACGCGCAGTTGAAGAAGGCCGGCAAGACCGCAGACGACATCAAGAAGCTCACCATCCGCACCCACGAGGCCTGCATCCGCATCATCGACAAGAAGGGCCCGCTCAGTAACCCGGCCGACCGTGACCACTGCATCCAGTACATGGTCGCCGTGCCGCTGATTTTTGGCCGCCTCACCGCCGCCGACTACGAAGACGGCGTGGCCGCAGACAAGCGCATCGATGCGCTGCGCGACAAGATCGTTTGCGTCGAAGACACGTCCTTCACCCAGGATTACCACGACCCTGAGAAGCGCAGCATCGCCAATGCGCTCACGGTCGAGTTCAAGGATGGCAGCAAGCTGAAGGAAGTGGTGGTCGAGTACCCCATTGGCCACAAGCGCCGCCGCAAGGACGGCATCCCGCTGCTGGAGGCCAAGTTCCGTACCAACCTGGCGCGCCGTTTTCCCAAGAAGCAGCAGGACGCGATCCTGGCCGTGTCACTCGACCAGAAGGCGCTGGAGGCGATGCCGGTGCACGAGTACGTGGATCTGTATGTGATCTGAATGCTACTAAAAATGTAGCTATATGCCCAGTCTGCGCCTGGGCTAAAGGCCTTTTTCGCTTGCAGACACATGGGCGAGGTAAATTAGCCCCCTTTTGCCCAAGCTTGCCTGCCATGACTTCCCGCGGATTCACCACCGATATCGTCCACGCCGACCGCGCCTTTGGTGCCGAGCACGGCGGTGTGCACCAGTCGGTGCATACCTCTACGCAATACGGCTTTGACCGGGTGGAAGACCTGATCGGCGTGTTCCAGGGCACGCGGAAGGGCGCCTACAACTACGCGCGCCAGGGCACGCCGACCACGGCCGCGCTGGAGTCCAAGCTGACCCGCATGGAAGGCGGCGTGGGCACGGTCAGTTTTGCCACGGGCATGGCAGCCGTCACGGCGCTGTTCATGACGCTGCTGCGCGCGGGCGACCACCTGGTGGCCAGCCGCTACGTGTTTGGCAACACCAACAGCCTGCTCGACACCATGGCCGGCCTGGGTGTGGCGGTAAGCAAGGTCGACGCAACAGCGGTAGAGCACGTGGCCGCCGCGCTGCGGCCTGAGACGCGCATGGTGTTTGTCGAGACCATCGCCAACCCCGGCACGCAGATCCCGGATCTGGAAGCCATAGGCGCGCTGTGCGCCGAGCGCGGCATTCTGTTCGTGGTCGACAACACCGTGCTGTCGCCCGCGCTGTTCCGCCCGGCGGCGGTGCGGGCCAGCCTGGTGCTGCATGCGCTGACCAAGACCATTGCCGGCCACGGCAATGCGCTGGGCGGGGCCATCGTGGACACCGGCCTGTTCGACTGGTCCAACTACCCCAACATCGCAGCCAACTACCGCAAGGGCGACCCGCGCCAGTGGGGCCTGACGCAGCTGCGCAAGAAGGGCCTGCGCGACATGGGCGCCACCTTGTCGTCCCAGCACGCGCATGCGATTGCGGTGGGCGCCGAAACCCTGGTGCTGCGCGCGCGCCAGGCCAGCGAAACCGCGCTGGCGCTGGCCCAGTTCCTGCAGTCGCACCCGGCGATTGCGCGGGTGCACTACCCCATGCTGGCCTCGCACCCGCAGCATGCGCAGGCGGTGAAACTGTTCAAGGGCGGCTCCTGGCTGATGTCCTTTGAGCTGCGCAAGGCCGACGACTGCCTGGCCTTCATCAACCGCCTGCAACTGCCGGTAAAGGCCACCGGCCTGGGCGACACGCGCAGCCTGGTGATCCCTGTGGCCCACACCATCTTCTGGGAAGCCGGCGCCGCGGTGCGGGCCGACATGGGCATCAGCGACGGCATGGTGCGCTTCTCGGTCGGGCTGGAGGATGAGGCCGACCTGCTGAACGACCTGGGGCAGGCACTGCTCTGAGGCCCAGGCGCGGGGCCCTACACGGCCTCGGCCTTCTTCCTCTTCGCGCTCGACGGCGCTACCCATTGGCGCGAGGCGCATCGGCAGATCATCTGGCGGCTGCCGCTGCGCATGGTGCCTCTGGTGCTGGGCGGCACGCTGGTCTCGCATCTATTTGGGGCCTCGGTCGGGCGCGAGGGCACGGCCGTGCAGCCCTGGCGTTGGGTCAAGTGCTCGACTGATCAGCGAGCACCGCTTCGCGTTCTTCCCGCGCCCGCAAGATGCTGCGCAAATTCAGCTCGATCCAGTCCGCCAGACCCTCCACGCGCTGGCCCACGTCCTGTCCGAGTGGCGTCAGGCTGTACTCGACATGCGGCGGCACCACCGGATAGGACTTGCGCAGCACAAAGCCATCGCCCTCCAGGCATTGCAGGGTCTGCGCCAGCATCTTCTCGCTCACCCCGCCAACCTTGCGACGCAGGTCGCTGAAGCGGTGAGTGCCCCCCAGCAAGGCCACCAGCACCAGCACGCCCCAACGGCTGGTGACATGGCTGAGCACCTCACGAGAGGGGCATTTCTCGGTAAACAGGTCGCCGCGCAGCAACTGCTCGGCGAGGGTCTTTGATGCGTCCGGCAGGGGCTTGTAATTTTTTTTCATACTAACCTTTTGGTGTGTACTTACTAAAAGTTTGTATGGCCGCTATTCTGACCGTCTATCTCTTCCACGTACACAGGAGTTTTGATCATGATCGTCGTTACCGGTGCTTCCGGCCAATTGGGCCGCCTCGTCATCCAATCGCTGCTGAGCAAAGTGCCAGCGTCGCAGGTCATTGCCGCCGTGCGCCAGCCCGCGCGTGCCGCCGATCTGGCGGCGCTGGGCGTGCAGCTTCGCCAAGCCGACTACACCCAGCCCGCAACGCTGGATGCCGCCTTCCAGGGCGCCGAGAAAGTGCTGCTGATATCGTCCAATGAGCTGGGCCAGCGCGCGGCACAGCACCGCAACGTGATCGAGGCTGCCAAGCGCGCCGGGGTCTCGCTGGTGGCCTACACCAGCGTGCTGCATGCCGATACTTCACCACTGGGCCTGGCCGCCGAGCACGTCGCCACCGAAGCTCTTCTCAAAGCCTCCGGCCTGCCTTTTGCCCTGCTGCGCAACGGCTGGTACACCGAGAACTACCTGGCCAGCGTGCCGCCAGCCCTGCAGCACGGCGCCTACATCGGCAGCGCAGGCGAAGGCCGCGTTGCCTCGGCCGCCCGTGTCGACTATGCCGAGGCAGCGGCGGCGGTGCTCACCCTGCCCAGCCAGGCGGGCAAGGTCTACGAACTGGCGGGCGACGAGTCCTACACCCTCACGGAATTTGCCGCCGAGCTGAGCAAGCAAGCCGGCAAGACCATTCCCTATGTCAACCTGTCAGAGGCCGACTACAAGGCCGCGCTCCAGGGCGCAGGCCTGCCCGAGCCCGTGGCGGCCCTGCTGGCCGACTCGGACGTGGGCGCATCCAAGGGCGGTCTTTTCGATGACGGGCACCAACTCAGCCGCCTGATCGGCCGCCCGAGCACCCCGCTGGCGCCTTTGATCAAGGGCGCGCTGCAGTAAGCCTAGCGGTGCAGAAAATCCGCCTGCGCCGGCCGCCCAGGCAGGTGCAGTTGGGCGGTCGCTGGCGGGTTCTCGGCCAGCAAGCGGCCACGGCGGTAGACCTTGAGGCGGGTGGCGCGCAGGCGCAGCGCCTCGACCGGGTCTTGCGCCTGCAGCAGCACGAAGTCGGCGTGGCCGCCGGGCGCCAGGCCGTAGCCTTCAAGCCCCATGATGCCGGCGGGCGCGGTGGTGACCGCCTCGAAGCACTGGCGCATGGCGGCCTGGCTGGTCATTTGCGCCACGTGCAGGCCCATGTGGGCCACGTCCAGCATGTCGCCCGAGCCCAGGCTGTACCACGGGTCCATGCAGCAGTCCTGGCCAAAGGCCACGCGCACGCCGTGCGCCAGCAGCTCGGGCACGCGGGTCATGCCGCGGCGCTTGGGGTAGCTGTCGTGCCGGCCCTGCAGGGTGATGTTGATCAGCGGGTTGGAGATGACGCTGACCTGCGCCTCGGCAATCAGCGGCAGCAGCTTGGACACGTAGTAGTTGTCCATCGAATGCATGGAGGTGCAGTGCGAGCCGGTCACGCGGCCGTGCAGGCCCAGGCGCTGGGTTTCGGCGGACAGGGTTTCGATGTGGCGCGACAGCGGGTCGTCGCTTTCATCGCAATGCATGTCCACCAGCAGGCCGCGCTCGGCCGCCAGCTCGCACAGCAGGCGCACGCTCTCTGCGCCCTGGGCCATGGTGCGCTCGAAATGCGGGATGCCGCCGACCACCTGCACGCCCATGTCGAGTGCGCGCTTGAGGTTGTCAAAACCGCCCGGGCTGCGCAGCACGCCATCCTGCGGGAAGGCCACCAGTTGCAATTCCAAATAGGGCGCCACGCGCTTTTGCACGTCGAGCAGGGCCTGCACCGTGAGCAGTTGCGGGTCGCTGGTGTCCACATGGCTGCGAATGGCCAGCAGCCCACGGCCCACGGCCCAGTCGCAGTAGGCGAGGGCGCGTTCAACCAGTGCCTCGTGCGTGAGCTGGGGCTTTAGCTCGCCCCACAGCGCAATGCCTTCCAGCAGCGTGCCGCTGGCGTTGACGCGCGGCAGGCCGTAGCTGAGCGTGGCGTCGAGGTGGAAGTGCGCATCGACAAAAGGCGGGCTGAGCAATTGGCCGGCGCAATCCACCTCTTCATGGGCGGTGGCGGCAATGGCCGGCTCGACCGCCAGGATGCGGCCATCGGCCACGGCGATGTCTTGGTGGGTACGGCCATCCGGCAGGGTGGCGTTGCGCAGGATCAGGTCTGGAGAAGGCATGGGCGTGGGGTGGCTGGAATAGGGCAGCCGCACGCAAGTTCCATGCGCGGGGCCAGTGGGGTGCGCTTGATTATCGAAGCCCCACCGGCCCGCCTGGCATGGTGCTTAGACCGCGCTCAAAAGCTGGTCCAGTCGTCGTCGGCACCCGCCTGCTGGCTGGCCAGTTCCCGCTCAGGGGCCGGGGCTGGCGGCTTGGCCTTGGGGGTGGCGGGGCGCGCCAGTGCCACCGGGCGCGGCCGGGCGGCCACCGAAGGCGCCGGTACATGGAGCTTGGCCGGAGCCGCGGCACGCACATGCTCCTGGCTCAGCTTGAAGACCTCGACCGAGCGCACCAGCAGTTCGGCCTGCTGCCTCAGGCTTGCGGTGGCGGCAGCGCCTTCCTCGACCAGCGCGGCATTCTGCTGCGTGGCCTGGTCCATCTGCGTGATGGCTTCGCCGACCTGCGAGACGCCCGAGCTTTGCTCGGTGCTGGCGGCGCTGATCTCCGTCACGATGTCGGTCACCCGCCGGATCGCACCGACGATCTCTTCCATGGTCTGCCCGGCCTGCGCCACCAGCACCGAGCCCAGGTCAACCTGCTCGACGCTGCTGGTGATCAGGGTCTTGATCTGCTTGGCGGCATCCGCGCTGCGCTGGGCCAGGCTGCGTACTTCAGACGCCACCACGGCAAAGCCACGGCCCTGCTCGCCGGCGCGGGCGGCTTCCACCGCGGCGTTGAGCGCCAGGATGTTGGTCTGGAAGGCGATGCCGTCGATCACGCTGATGATGTCGGCGATCTTGCGCGAGCTGTCGTTGATGTCCTTCATGGTGCCGACCACCCGGGCCACCACTTCTCCGCCCTTGGCGGCCACGTTGCTCGCGCCCTGCGCCAACTGACTGGCCTGCTTGGCGTTGTCGGCGTTGTGGCGCACCGTGCTGCCCAGCTCCTCCATCGTGGCGGCGGTTTCCTGCAGGGCGCTGGCCTGCTGCTCGGTACGCTGGCTCAGGTCGGCATTGCCCTGGGCGATCTGCGTGCTGGCGGTGGCCACGCTCTCGGAGTTGCTGCGCACGCCGCTCACCAGCTTGATCAGGTTCTGCTGCATCTGCCGCAGTTGGGCGATCAGGCTGTGCTCGTCGTTGTCGCGCACCGGGATGGATGCGGTCAGGTCCCCCCGGGCCAGGGTTGCGACCGTTTGGGCCGCCACCGTGGGCTCGCCGCCCAACTGGCGCAGCAGGCTGCGTACCAGCCAAGCGCCACACAGCGCAGAGCCCAGCACCGCCACCACCGCCGCCAGCAAGGACAGCCATAGCGCCGTCGAGGCGGCGGCCTGCTGCGACTCGACCTTGCTCTGGGCCAGCCGGTCTTGCGTGCTCTTGAGTTCGGCCAGGCTGCCGAAGGTCTTGTCGGCGTTGTCCTTGACCTCGTTCTTGTTGATCTCGCCGCCGCGCTGGACGTCGCCCTGCTCAATCGCCGCTACCTGGTGCTCCATGCCAAGGCGCATGCGGCCGTAGGACTCCGACAGTGTCTTGACCGAGGCCGCCATGTCAGGGTCGGCGGTGGCGCGTAGGGTCTCAATCAGCTTGTCGGCTTGAGTGAAGCGCGCGGCGTTCTCCGTCTTCCAGCCAGTGATGGCTTCTGGCGTGCCGATGGCGATCATGCGCAAGATGTTGATGTCCGAGCGCGTCAGCAGTCCGTCGATCTGCCCGATCAGCGAGGCCACGCGGTAGTCCTGTGTGTAGAGGCTGTCCAGCTCGGCGGTCACGCTGGATTGCCGGTTGAGCAGAAACAGAGTCAGTGCGGAGAAAGCAGCCACCACGCCAATAAGGAGCGTGGTCAGCCGTCGTTTGACGGTCCAGGTATTCATGGTGTTTTTAAGGACTGTGGAAAAAGAGAAAAAAGAGCGCGGCACCTGCACTTGTGGCGGTAGGTATGACTCCGTATCTGGCGCGGCAACCCGCGCCTCAATGCATGCATCAAGATTGATTCATCATGTTACGTAGGTCACTGAAAGTTATGGCAAGGGTTGCTGCGCAATACTTTGTAAGTGAAGTTACGCTCTTGATTCAGAGGGGTGCGAAGCCTTGGCCAAGGCGTTCAGGTCTTGCCAGGGCGCGCCAGTGGCAAGCTGCGCAATTCAGCCCCATGAGGCGTGCAGACTTGGCGCGGCAGGTACCACCGCAACGCAGGCCACGGGTGTGGTGGCCTCACCACGAGGTGACAGCGCTATTTAAAAACTATAGCTGGAAGCCCGGGTGAATACTGTGTTTCACGCACTTTTATGCGTGAAACATAGAAAACACCAGGGCATATAGCTATACATTAGATAGCATTCGTTCTGCTGCTTTTCTGTCGGCTGTCGGATTTCTTCAAGACCGTGGCAAGGCGCCTGCCTACGCTGCCCGGCACCATCCACAGGAGAGTTCTCTATGCAATTCGGCTACACCATCCTCTACGTCGAAGACGTGCCCGCCACCATCGCTTTCTATGAAGCCGCCTTTGGCCTGAAGCGCCGCTTTGTGCACGAGGGCGGCGATTACGGTGAGCTGGACACCGGCGCCACCACGCTGGCGTTTTCATCGCTGCGGCTCATCACGCAGCTGGGCAAGAACCCGCAGCGCGCCAGCGCAGAGGCGCCGTGTTTCGAGATCGCGCTGGTCACCGACGACGTGCCTGCCGCCATAGCGCGCGCCGTGGCCGCCGGGGCAGCACTGCGCCACGCGCCAGAGCAAATGCCCTGGGGCCAGACCGTGGCCTATGTGGCGGACCTGAATGGTTTCCTGGTGGAGCTGTGCACGCCGGTGGCGGCTCAGCCGTAGCCGGCCTGCGCCACGGTGGCCCGCAAGGGCCTACTTGGTGCCAAAAATGCGGTCGCCGGCATCGCCCAGGCCGGGGCGGATGTAGCCGTGCTCGTCCAGCCCACGGTCAATCGCGGCGGTGTAGATCGGCACGTCCGGGTGGGCGGCCTGCAGCGCGGCCACGCCTTCGGGGCAGGTCAGCAGGCAGACGAACTTGATCGACTTGGGGTTGAGTTCCTTCAGGCGCTCGACGGCGGCGATGGCCGAATTGCCGGTGGCCAGCATCGGGTCGACCACGATCACGTCGCGCTCGTGCATCTCGCTGGGCATCTTGAAGTAGTACTCGACCGCGGTCAGCGTCTTCGGGTCGCGGTACAGGCCGATATGGCCCACGCGCGCGCCTGGCACCACGGACAGCATGCCTTCCAGAATGCCGTTGCCGGCGCGCAGGATGGACACAAACACCAGCTTCTTGCCATCGATGACCTTGGCGGTCATGGGCTCTAGCGGGGTTTCGATCTCGATCTCGGACATGGCCATGTCGCGCGTGACCTCGTAGGCGGCCAGGCTGGCCAGCTCGTTGAGCAGGCGGCGAAAGCTGTTGGTGGAGGCATCCTTGCGGCGCATCAGCGTGAGCTTGTGCTGGACGAGGGGATGGTCGAGAAGGTGGACGTTGCTCATTGAATAAAAGAAAAGAAGTCTTGGTGTTCTTGTCGGTGCAAGAGGAAAAAATCAAAAAACCGTGCCGTCGCTCTCGATCTCCAGCGGCGGGCTTCCGCCACGCAAGCGCTGTGCCCATTCGCGTCCGGCGGCCCAGGTGCCGCCTTCCAGAACGCAGGCCAGGGGCATGGCTTCTGCCGACAGACCGAGTCGTGCGCGCACCAGCGGCGCCAGCTCATCCAACAGCGCCACGGTCAGCGCGCGCCATTCGACGATGCAGGCATCGCCCGCTTTCCAGCGGCGAAGGCCGGTATTCTCGCGCAGCCGCAGCACCCCGCTGTCCAGCAGCAATCCACCGTTGCGGTATTCGGGCAGGCCGGTGAGTGCATCGACACCATGCACCTTGACGCCGGCCCACAAAAAAGGCTCCAGCAGCGAGTAGGTGAGCCACTGCGACAGCTTGTGAAACGGCATCCAGCCGTCTGACAGGCCCGGCCCCTGCGCCTCGGGCAGCGGCCAGCAGTCGCCCACCGGCAGGCCGCCAATCGCATTGCCGGCCGGCCAGATGCCGTTGAGCGTCATCAGCAGGGTGCTCAGGATGTCGTGCGCGCGGACCTCGGCGGTGGATGACAGATCGTCGTCATCGGTGTTGGCCAGCATGTCGAAGATGCGGCCTGGCCGCCCCTCGCGGCCGTATTCCGACGGATGCTCGGCCAGCGTCTCGCCCAGCCGGCGCAGCAGCATGGCGCGGCCATCCAAGCCCACCAGCGGGTTGCCGGGCGTGACCTGGAAGGCCTGCGCCAACTGTTCGGTGATCAGGCCGCGCAGGCCCATCGCATCCACCTGCAGCGGCGCGTTGGCCTGGCTGGAGAACATGCCGGCGGTAAAGGCATGAAAGCTGGCCACGGCCAGGCCTTCGGAGCGGCTGAAGCTCTGGCCGCTGGCGGCATCCTGGTACTTCCAGTCCGGTCCGGCGCCGGCGTCCAGCAACACGCTGACCAGCGCCAGGTCGATCTGCGCGCGGGCCCGCACGGCCGGCGCAACCGGGCCCAGCAGTTCCTGCAAGCGCGCCCGGCGGTCCACGCCGCCAGCCTCGAAGTGGCGCCAGCGGCTATGGAAGGGAATGGCGCCATGCGGGTAGCGGCTGCGCGTGGCGCGCACCACCGCATCGGCGGCACCACCCAGCGCCTGCTCGTCCACCGTGAAAAAGGCTGAGCGGCCATCGCGCGCGCGCTGCAGCAGGGCCTGGGCGCGGCGGCGGATCTCGGCCGTGGAGCAGAGCAGGGCGGCGGCGCCGGCTGGCCGCTCTGCCGCGCCGGCCTCAATGTTGGCAAGAATGCGCGCCGTCTGCGCATCTGGCGGCGTTGCAGGCAAGTCCTTCATTCGTTCAACCCCCGGCCCTTGGCCTTCTTGAGTTCATCGGCGTCCGGCACCGGGCCGGGCGTGAAATAGCCGGCGGCCATCTTGGCGTCGATTTCGACCCGCGCATCGGCCGGGATCAATGAGTCCGGGATGTTGACCCGGGTGCCCACCTCAATGCCGGCGCCGGTGATGGCGTCGTACTTCATGTTGCTCATGGACACCAGCCGGTGGATCTTGGTGATGCCCAGCCAGTGCAGCACATCGGGCATCAGCTCTTGAAAGCGCATGTCCTGCACGCCGGCCACGCATTCGGTGCGGGCAAAGTACTGGTCGGCGGTGTCGCCGCCCACCTGGCGCTTGCGCGCGTTGTAGACCAGGAACTTGGTCACCTCGCCCAGCGCGCGGCCCTCCTTGCGCGAATAGGCCACCAAGCCCACGCCGCCGCGCTGCGCGCCCTGTATGCATTCCTCTATCGCGTGCGTCAGGTAAGGCCGGCAGGTGCAGATGTCGGAGCCAAACACGTCCGAGCCATTGCATTCGTCATGCACCCGCGCCGTCAGCTCGACCTGCGGGTTGGCCAGGTCGGCCGGCTTGCCAAAGATGTAGAGCGTCTGCCCACCAATGGGCGGCAAGAACACCTCCAGATCCGAGCGCGTGACCAGCTCCGGGTACATGCCACCGGTTTCCTCGAACAGCACGCGGCGCAGCTCGTTCTCAGGGCAGCCAAAGCGCCGTGCGATCTCGGGCAAAAACCACACCGGCTCCACCGCCACCTTGGTCACCAGCGCCGCGCCCTGGGCCGTCAAAAAGACGCCGTCCGCCTTCAAGCGGCCGGCCTGCAGCGCCTCTATCACCTCGGGCAGGATCACATGGGCCTTGGTCACCGCAATGGTCGGCCGTATGTCGTAGCCCGCGGCCAGCTCGGTCGCATACACCTGCGCCACGGTCGCGCCCCACGGGTCCATCGACACGATCTTGCCCGGCATGCTCCACTGCGGATGCGGGCCGATCACATCGGTTGGCATGGTGTTGGTCAGGTCGGCCCGGTGCTGGGCGGACAAGGCCCCAGACGCCACGGCCAGCGCGCGGTAAATGCTGTAGGAGCCGCTGTGCGTGCCAATCACGTTGCGGTGCGCACGGGTCGTGGTGGTGGCCACCACCGGCCCACGTTCAGCCGCAGTCGGCGCACCCCAGCGGATCGGCAGCGCGCCAAAGCCGCCCGAATGCGAGGTCAGCCGTATGTGGTGCGGCGGCGGGACCAGGGGCTTGGAGGGGAGGGCGGCAGGCACCTCGACAAGCAATTCCGGCAGCGTGACGACGGTGGTCTCGGGCATGGATGCATCCTCCAAAAGCCCAATGTAGCCACCGCCCGCAGCAGTGACAAGCAAGCCGCGTAGGAGAGCGCCGCGTCAGCGTTTCTTGCCGAAGATGCTGCCCAGCACTCCGCGGATGATCTCGCGGCCCACCGTCGTGCCCATGGTGCGCACGGCGGATTTGGCCATGGACTGCGCCAACCCGTCGCGCTTGCCGCCGCGCGGGCCAGTGCTGCCAAACAGCACATCGTTCAGCCCGCCCAGCAGGCCGCCGTCCTTGCCATCGACGGCGCCGCCGCTCTGGCCCGGTGCCGCTTGCGGCGCGGCAGCGGTACGGTCACGCAGCACCTCGTAGGCGGATACCCGGTCCACGGCCGTGTCGTAAACACCCGCCACCAGCGAATCCTTCATGAGCGCCGCGCGCTGCTCGTCGGTGATCGGCCCGATCAGGCTGGCCGGCGGCAGCACAAAGGCGCGGTCGGTCACGCTCGGCCGGCCCTGCGCATCGAGCAGGCTGACCAGCGCCTCGCCCACCGCCAGCTCGGTGATGGCGGTTTCTATGTCCAGGCCCGGCTTTTGCCGCATGGTCTGCGCCGTGGCCCGCACCGCCTTTTGGTCACGGGGCGTAAAAGCGCGCAGCGCATGTTGCACACGGTTGCCCAGTTGCGCCAGCACGCTGTCGGGGATGTCCAGCGGGTTCTGGGTGACAAAGTACACGCCCACGCCCTTGGAGCGCACCAGGCGCACCACCAGCTCGATGCGCTCGATCAGCACCTTGGGCGCGCCGTCGAACAGCAAATGCGCCTCGTCGAAGAAAAACACCAGCTTGGGCTGCTCCGGGTCGCCGATCTCGGGCAACTGCTCGAACAGTTCGGACAGCAGCCACAGCAAGAAGGTGGCGTACAGCCGTGGTGACTGCATCAGCCGCTCGGCTGCCATCAGGTTGACCACGCCCTGGCCGCCCACGGTCTGCAGCAGGTCCTGGATATTGAGCATGGGCTCGCCAAAGAACTTCTCGCCGCCCTGGCTCTCGATCTGCAGCAGGCCGCGCTGGATCGCGCCCACACTGGCCGCGCTCACGTTGCCGTAAGAGGTCTTGTAGTCCGCAGCGTTCTCGCCTACGTGCTGCAATATGGCACGCAGGTCCTTCAGGTCGAGCAGCAGCAGGCCCTGGTCGTCGGCAATGCGAAACACCAGGTTCAGCACGCCGGCCTGGGTGTCGTTCAGGTCCAGCATGCGGCCCAGCAGCAGCGGGCCCAGGTCCGAGATGGTGGCCCGCACCGGGTGCCCCTTCTCGCCAAAAACATCCCAGAACGTAACCGGGCAGGCCGCTGGCGCCGGCGGTGTGATGCCGCGGGCTTCGAGCACGCCGCGCAGCTTGTCGCCAATCTGGCCCGGCTTGCCAATGCCGGCCAGGTCGCCCTTGACATCGGCCATGAACACCGGCACGCCGATACGGGAAAGCTGCTCGGCCAGCGACTGCAGGGTCACCGTCTTGCCGGTACCGGTGGCGCCGGTAATGAGTCCGTGGCGGTTGGCCAGTGCCGGCAGCAGGGCAAAAACGGTCTCGGCGTTGCGGGCGATCGGGAGCGGTTCGGCCATCATGCGGTCCGGTCGTGAAGAGCTTGCCAGTGTAGCCAGCCGGTGCGGCGACCCCAAGGAGACGCCAGAAGTGCGACTTCTATAATCGCCCACCCGAAAGTCCATCAAGAATATCCAGGAGAGCCTTTGTCCACGACCGTTAGCCAGGAAAACTCGCAAAACCAGTCACCGCTCGAAAACGAGATTGCAACACTGCTGGTGGGCGCGTTGAACCTCGAGGTGCTGCCGGGTGCCATTGCACCAGAGGCGCCCCTGTATGGCGATGGCCTGGGCCTTGACTCGATCGACATCCTGGAAGTCGCGCTGGAGGTGTCGCGCAAGTACGGCTTTCAGTTGCGCTCGGACGACGAGCGCAACCAGCTGATCTTCCAGTCCCTGCGCAGCCTCGCTGCCCACGTTGCTGCGCACCGCAGTTCCTGAGGCTCGGACCACCGTGTCGCGCTGGCGCATAGCACTGCTCCTGGCCGCTTTGGCCGGCTATGCATTGCTGTCCCACTGGATGATGCTGTACCACCCGGCCGCCCCCTGGGCGGTGGCCGTGCTGCTCGGCCCCCTGTGGCTGTCCAGCTTTGGTCTGGTGCCCCCGCGGCATGTGGCCTGGGGTTACCCCCTTATTGGCGCGCTTGGCCTCGGACTTGGCGCCTTGGTAATGCAAGGGCAGGCCGGTGACGTCGACCTGCTCTATATGCTGCAGCACGTGGCCATCAACCTGCTGCTCGGCGCCTGGTTTGCCAGCAGCTTGCGCCCCGGTCGGCTGCCGCTCATCAGCGGCCTTGCAACACGGGTGCATGGCACGCTCTCGGCCGGCATGCAGCGCTACACACGGCGCCTGACCTTCAGTGCCTCACGTGCGACCAGGCCGGTGCCGATGCCCACGTCCAGAACATCTGCGCCAGAAGTCAGGCCTGCCCGCTCCAGCGCCCCGCGGCGATACCAAGGGCCAGAACCCAGGGCAAGGACACGCTCAATGCGCTCATAGTCGGGTGCCGTGTCATCAAAAATACGGCGCAAGAATGCCTGGTGTTCCTCCTCGTTACCGTAGTAGCGCGACAGCGGTGCATGCGGGGGCAGCACTGCAGGAGTCTCGGCGGCCGAGGAGGATGCGGGCTGATTCATCTTGGGATTATCGCTAGAACAAGGCCCGGGAAAGCCCGCATCCAGCCGGGACAAGACGCCTCAAAAGGTAAGATCGAGCATTGCCCACGATAGGGCGAGCAGAGAGATACCAAGAATGGCTGGACACAGCAAATGGGCCAATATTCAGCACCGCAAGGGGCGGCAGGACGAGAAACGCGGCAAGGTCTGGACCCGCGTCATCCGTGAAATCATGGTCGCAGCGCGCGCTGGCGGCGGCGACCTCGGCGTTAACCCGCGCCTGCGGCTGGCGGTCGACAAGGCCAAGGCCGCCAACATGCCGGCCGACACCATCAAGCGCAACATCGACAAGGCCACCGGCAACCTCGAAGGGGTGAACTACGAGGAAATCCGTTACGAAGGCTACGGCATTGGCGGCGCCGCCGTCATCGTCGACACCATGACCGACAACCGGGTGCGCACCGTGGCCGAAGTGCGACATGCCTTCAGCAAGTACGGCGGCAACATGGGCACCGAAGGCTCGGTGGCCTTCCAGTTCAAGCACTGCGGCCAGATGGTCTTTGCCCCGGGAACGTCTGAGGACAGGGTCATGGAAGTGGCGCTGGAAGCCGGCGCCGAAGACGTGCTGAGCGACGACGATGGCGCTATCGAGGTCCTGACCAACCCGGCTGACTTCGAGGCCGTGAAGAACGCACTGGAGGCCGCCGGCCTCGCGCCCGAAGTGGCCGAGGTGACGATGCGTGCCGAAAACACCATAGACATCGTGGGCGAAGACGCAGCAAAGATGCAGAAGCTGCTCGATGTACTCGAAGACCTGGACGATGTGCAGGCGGTCTACCACAACGCAGCGCTCTGACCTTTTTCTTGAATTGATCCCTACGTGAAAACATTAGTCATCGGCGGCGGTGGCCGCGAACACGCTCTGGCCTGGAAACTGGCCCAGTCGCCCAAGGTGCAGCAGGTTTATGTTGCACCCGGCAACGGCGGCACGGCGCGCGACCCCCAACTGGAAAACATCCCCCTTACCGACGTCAAGGCCCTGCGCGAATGGGCGCAAAAAGAGAAGATCGGCCTCACCGTGGTCGGCCCCGAGGCACCGCTGGCGGCGGGCGTGGTGGATGAATTCCGCGCGCACGGCCTGAAGGTCTTCGGCCCGACCCGCGCCGCCGCGCAGTTGGAAAGCTCCAAGGCCTTCTCCAAGGCCTTCATGCAGCGCCATGGCATTCCTACGGCCGAATACGACACCTTCACCGACCCGGTTGCCGCCCACGCCTATGTGGACCGCATGGGCGCGCCCATCGTCGTCAAGGCCGACGGCCTAGCCGCCGGCAAGGGTGTGGTCGTGGCCATGACGGTGCAAGAGGCGCATGAGGCGATCGACTTCATGCTGGCCGAGAACAAGTTCGGCGTGGTGCACAACGAGGGCGGCGCGCGCGTCGTCATCGAAGAGTTCCTGCAGGGTGAGGAGGCCAGCTTCATTGTGCTGTGCGACGGCAAGAACGTCACCGCGCTGGCCACCAGCCAGGACCACAAGCGCCTGCAGGACGGCGACCTGGGCCCCAATACGGGCGGCATGGGCGCCTACTCCCCGGCACCGGTCGTGACCGCCGACGTGCATGCCCGCGCCATGCGCGAAATCATCCTGCCGACCATCCGCGGCATGGAGAAGGACGGCATTCCCTACACCGGCTTCCTGTACGCCGGCCTGATGATCGACAGCCAGGGCCGTCCCAAGACGCTGGAATTCAACTGCCGCATGGGCGATCCGGAAACACAGCCGATCATGATGCGCCTCAAGAGCGACCTGTCCGACGTGATGCTGGCCGCCACCGAAGGGCGCCTCGATCAGGTCGAACTCCAGTGGGACCGCCGCGTCGCGCTGGGCGTCGTCATGGCCGCGCACGGCTACCCGCTGGACCCGCGCAAGGGCGACGCCATCCACGGCCTGCCTGACGACGAAGACGAGGCCATGGTGTTCCATGCGGGCACCGTGCTGGAGGATGACACCGTGAAGACCTCCGGCGGGCGCGTGTTGTGCGTCACCGTGCTGGCCGACAACGTGCGGCAGGCGCAGCAGCGTGCCTACGATGTGGCGCGTGGCATTCACTTTGACGGTGCCCAGTACCGCCGCGACATCGGCCACAGGGCCATCCGCGGCGGATGAGCACGCCTGCGCAGTTGCTGCCCGCTGCGGCGGTACGCAGCTACCTGCTGGGCCTGCAGCAGCGCATCATTGCCGCGCTTGAAGACATCGAGGCCGCAGCCGGCGGCTCGGTCGCCTTTGTCAATGACCCGTGGCAGAAACTGCCCGGCGAGCCGCTGCAAGGCGACGGCATCACCCGCATTCTTGAAGGTGGTGCCGTGTTCGAGCGCGCCGGCTGCGGTTTTTCGCACGTGCGCGGGCCGCGCCTGCCGCCGTCAGCTACCGAGCATCGGCCACAACTGGCCGGCGCGCCCTTCGAGGCCATGGGCGTATCGCTGGTGTTCCACCCGCGCAACCCCTATGTGCCCACGGTGCACATGAACGTGCGCATGATCGCGGCCGGCCATGCCGGGCAAGAGCCGGTCTGCTGGTTTGGTGGCGGCATGGACCTGACGCCGATCTACGGTTTCGAGGACGACGCCGTGCACTTCCACACGGCTTGCCGTGACGCGCTGGCCCCTTTTGGCGAGGACAAGTACCCGCGCTTCAAGAAGTGGTGCGACGAATACTTTTTCCTCAAGCACCGGCAAGAGGCTCGCGGCATCGGCGGCATCTTCTTCGACGATTTCGAGGAACTGGGCCAGAAGCGCAGCCGTGCGGTGATGCAGTCGGTCGGCGACGCATTCCTTGGTGCCTACCTGCCCATCGTGGCGCGGCGCCAGCACATGGCCTGGGGCGAGCGCGAGCGCGAGTTCCAGCTCTACCGGCGTGGGCGCTACGTGGAATTCAACCTGGTCTGGGACCGCGGCACGCACTTTGGGCTGCAGTCCGGTGGCCGCACCGAGTCCATCCTGCTGTCCATGCCGCCGCTGGCCGCATGGCAGTACCGCCATGCCCCAGAGCCCGGCTCTGCCGAAGCGGCCTTGGCCGAGCGCTTTCTGCCGCCACGCGAATGGGTGTGAAGCTGGCCGCCGCCGCGCGGCGCATCGGCGTATTTGGCGGGGCCTTCGATCCGCCGCACCGGGCCCATGTAGCCCTGGTGCGTGCCGCGCTGGAACAGTTGCAGCTCGACGTGATGCACGTGCTGCCCACGGGCCACGCCTGGCACAAGACACGCCCGCTCAGCGCCGCAGAAGACCGCCTGGCCATGACCCGCATCGCCTTCGAAGGCGAGCCGCGCGTACTGGTCGACCCACGCGAGCTGCACCGCGACGGCCCCACCTACACCATCGACACTCTGCACGAACTGGCAGCAGAAAATCCCGGCGCCGAGCTCTACCTGCTGCTGGGCGCCGACCAGGCCAGCGCGCTCGATCAGTGGCACGACTGGGAGGCGATTTTGCGGATTGCTATAATTTCAATAGCTGAGCGCCAGGGTGCAGCAATGGCTAAGGCCAGGTTTGACCCTGAAAAACTGTCTTTTGCACGCGTGCGCCACCTGGAATTGCCCGCCATGGATGTGAGCGCCACCGAGGTGCGCGCCCGCGCCGCGGATGGCCGGGGGATTGGCCGTCTGGTCCCTGCAGGCGTTGCACGCTATATTGAACTCCATCACCTTTACCGAACTGCCTGATGACCACCACCAAAACGGAAACCGCCGCAAAAAAAGACGTCCACAAACTCCAACGCGCCATCGTTGATGGCCTGGAGGACGTCAAGGCGCAGGACATCCAGGTGTTCAACACCGAGCACCTCTCGCCGCTGTTCGAGCGCGTGGTGGTCGCTTCCGGCACCTCCAACCGCCAGACCAAGGCGCTGGCCGCCAGCGTGCGCGACGCCGTGCGCGAGGCCGGGTTCGGCAAGCCACGGATCGAGGGCGAGGAAAACGGCGAGTGGATCATCGTGGACTGCGGCGCAGCCGTGGCCCACATCATGCAGCCGGCGATCCGGCAGTACTACCACCTGGAAGAAATCTGGGGCGACACCCCGGTGCGCCTGAAACTTGGCGCCGTCAAGCCTGCCAAACCCACCAAGGCTGCAGAAGAAAAACCCCTGACCGCCGCCGCTCGCAAGCCAGGCAAGGCTGGCGCCAAGACGGCTGCAAAAACAGCGGCGAAGGCACCTGCAAAGACAGCAACCGGCAAGAGCGCACCAGCCAAGGCGCCCGCCAAGAAAGCCGCGGCCAAGACTCCAGCCGCCAAGGCGCCCATCAAGACGGTAGTGGTCAAGGCCTCCGTGCGCACCAACGCCAAGCCGTCGCCGGCCAAGGCAGCGGTCGCAAAGAAGGCTCCGGCCCGCAAGCCCGCCGCCAAGAAGACCCCAAAGGCCTGAGCCCTCGGTGAAGCTTCTGATCGTGGCGGTCGGCCAGCGGATGCCGGCCTGGGCCCAGACCGCCTACGACGATTACGCCAAGCGTTTCCCGCCTGAGCTCAAGGTAGAGCTCAAGGCCGTCAAGACCGAGCCACGCGGTTCCAAGTCGCTGGAAACGCTCTATGCGGCCGAGCGTGGCCGCATAGAGGCGGCCATCCCGCGCGGCACCCGCATCGTGGTGCTGGACGAGCGCGGCACGTCACTCACTACCGTGGCCCTGGCGGGCCGGCTGAAACAGTGGCAACTGTCGGGTGACGACGTGGCGCTGGTGATTGGTGGCCCCGATGGGCTGGACCCGGGTTTTCGCCGTGCTGCGCACGAATCCATCCGCCTGTCGGACCTCACCCTGCCGCACGCCATGGCGCGGGTGCTGCTGATCGAGCAGCTCTACCGTGCATGGTCCGTCAACGCATCGCACCCCTACCACCGCGAGTAAGGGGCTTGGCCCATGTCCACCTTCATCTATCTTGCATCGCAAAGCCCGCGCCGTGCCCAACTGCTGGAGCAGATGGGCGTTGCCCACCAGCCCTTGCTGCCCAATGCCGAGGGCGATGTGGCAGAGGATGCCGAAGCCATCGAAGCGGTGCACCTTGGCGAAGCACCGGCTACCTACGTGCAGCGCGTGACGGCCGGCAAGCTCGATGCCGCGATCGCCCGATTCGTGCGGCGGCGACTGCCGCCCGCGCCCATTCTGTGTGCTGACACCACGGTAGCGCTGGGCCGGCGCATCCTGGGCAAGCCTGCGGATGCGGCCGAGGCGCGCGACATGCTGCAAAGCCTCTCCGGCACCACGCATCGGGTGCTGACCGCCGTGGCGCTGCAGCACGGCAGCCAGCGCATGGCTGCGCTCAGCACGTCGCAGGTGCGCTTCGACACACTGAGTAGCGCGCAGATCGAGGACTACGTGGCCTCGGGCGAGCCTTTCGGCAAGGCTGGCGGCTACGGCATACAGGGGCGGGCGGCCACGCTGATATCGCGCATCGCTGGTAGTTATTCGGGCATCATGGGACTGCCGGTCTACGAGACATCCGCACTATTGCGGTCGGTCGGCTTTCTGCGCTGAACTATGCAACAAGACATCCTCATCAACTGGTCGCCGCAGGAAACACGCGTCGCCGTCATCGAACATGGTGCGGTGCAGGAGATCCATGTCGAACGCACGCTGGAGCGTGGGCTCGTCGGCAATGTCTATCTGGGCAAGGTATCGCGCGTGCTCCCGGGCATGCAGTCGGCCTTCATCGACATCGGCCTGGAGCGCGCCGCCTTTCTTCATGTGGCCGATGTCTGGCACCCGCCGGCTGAGGGCGAGTCGCTGAGCCAGGCGCGCCAGTCGCAGCCGCAGGTACCAATAGAGAAGCAGGTTTTCGAAGGCCAGGCGCTGATGGTGCAGGTCATCAAGGACCCGATAGGCACCAAGGGCGCGCGCCTATCCACCCAGATCAGCATCGCCGGCCGGTTGCTGGTGTTCCTGCCGCAGGACGACCACATCGGCGTGTCGCAGAAGATTCCACTGGAGCAGCGCGAGTCCTTGCGCCGGCGCCTGCAGACCCTGGCCGGGGAGGGCGCCAAGGGCGGCCTCATCCTGCGCACCAATGGCGAGGACTCATCCGATGCCGAGCTGGCCGAAGATATCTCTTACCTGCGCAAGACCTGGGCACGCATCCGTCAGGCTTCGATGCAGTTGCCCCCACGCTCCTTGCTGCACCATGACCTGAATCTGTTGCAGCGCGTGCTGCGTGACCTGGTGAGCGAAGAGACGCAGGCCATACGCATCGACTCACGCGAACAATTCGACCGGTTGCTGGCCTTTGGCCAGGAGTTCATGCCGGCAGCGGTCCCCAAGCTGCAGCATTACAAGGGCGAGCGCCCGATCTTCGACCTGTTCTCGGTGGACGAGGAAATCGCCCGTGCGCTCGGGCGCCGGGTAGACCTTAAATCTGGCGGCTACCTGGTGGTGGACCAGACCGAGGCGCTCACCACCGTGGACGTCAACACCGGTGGCTTCGTCGGGGCGCGCAACTTCGACGACACCATCTTCAAGACCAACCTTGAGGCGGCCCAGGCCATCGCACGGCAACTGCGCCTGCGCAACCTGGGTGGCATCGTCATCGTTGATTTCATCGACATGGTGCGCGAAGACCACCAACAGGCCGTGCTGACCGAATTCCGCAAGCAACTGGCGCGCGACCGGGTCAAGACCTCGTCTGGCAGCTTCTCTCCCCTGGGCCTGGTCGAGATGACGCGCAAGCGCACCCGCGAATCGCTGGCCCACATGTTGTGTGAGCCCTGTCCGGTATGCCAGGGCAAGGGCATCGTGAAGACGGCGCGCAGCGTCACCTACGACATCCTGCGCGAAATCCTGCGCGAGGCGCGCCAATTCAACCCGCGCGAATTCCGCGTGGTGGCGTCGCCAAAGGTGGTTGAGCTGTTCCTGGACGAAGAAAGCCAGCACCTGGCCGAACTATCCGACTTCATTGGCAAGCCGATTTCACTGCAGTCCGAGACAGCGATGGCGCAGGAGCAGTACGACATCGTGCTGCTCTAGCAGCGCCGGCTTGCGGCGCTAAAGCTCGGGCGCAGAGGCTGGCGCATGCAGGCGCGCATAGAGCCCGTTCTGCCTCAGCAGCGCCTGGTGCGGCCCTTGCTCGACGATGCGCCCATATTGCATGACCACCACGCGGTCGGCATGCTCGATGGTCGACAAGCGATGGGCAATGATTAGCGTGGTGCGCCCCTGCATCAGACGCTTGAGGGCGTCCTGCACCAGCCGTTCTGATTCCGTATCCAGCGCGGATGTGGCCTCGTCCAGGATCAGGATGGGCGCGTTCTTATAGAGCGCGCGTGCAATCGCCAGGCGCTGGCGCTGGCCGCCAGAGAGCTGGGCTGCGTTGTGACCCACCGGCGTGTCCATGCCTTGCGGCATGGAGGCCACGTGCTCAGCAAGATTGGCGGCCTCCAGGCAGTGCTGCAGGCGAGATCTGTCGATGGCCTGGCCCATGGCGACATTGGCGGCGACCGTGTCGTTGAACATCACCACGTCCTGGCTCACCATGGCGAACTGCGAGCGCAGGGTAGGCAGGTCCCAGGCGGCAACGTCCTCGCCCTCGACCAGGACATGGCCGGCCGTCGGTAGCACGAAGCGCGGCAGCAGGTTGACCAGCGTGGTCTTGCCGGACCCCGATGGTCCGACAAAGGCCACGACTTCGCCCGGAGCGATCTGCAGGCTGAGCCGGTCGAGCGCGGGCAGTCCATCGTCGCGGTAGCGCACGGTTACGTCGTGCAGCTCAATGGCACCGCGCGCAGCAGCGGGCGGACGCCAGGTGCCGCCGGACTCGGTCTGCACTTGCTCCATCAGCATCAGGCCCCGCTCCAGTGCCGCCACGCCGCGCGTGATCGGCGCAGCGACATCCGCCAGGCGCCGTATCGGGGCGATCAGCATCAGCATGGCCGTGATGAAGGCCACGAAGTCGCCCACGCTCACGCCCTGCGCCGCGGTGCCAGAGCGGCCCTGCCAAAGCGCGGTCACGATTACGGCCGACAGCGCCGCTGCGGCCAGCAATTGCGTCAACGGCGTCATGGCGGCCGAGGCAATGGTCGACTTGATGGCCAGCCCGCGCAAGCGCCCGCTGAGCGTGTCGAAGCGCCCGGCCTGGGCCTCTTGCGCTCCATGCAGGCGCACCATGCGGTGGGCAAGCACGTTCTCTTCGACCACATAGGCAAGGTTGTCGGTCGCCTCCTGGCTGCTCTTGGTGACCCGGTAGAGACGGCGCGACAGCGTCTTCATGATCCAGGCCACGCCTGGAATCAGTACCCCCACGATCAGGGTGAGCTGCCAGTTGAGGTAGAACAGATACAGCAGCAGTGCAATCAGCGTAAAGCCATCGCGCGACAGTCCTAGCAGCGCCTGCACCAGCAAGGTCGCGCCGGTCTGCACTTCGTACACGACGGTATTGGACAGCGTGCTGGCGGACTGTTGGCTGAACAGCCCCATCTCCGCGGAGAGCAGGTGCTTGAACATGGCCTGGCGCAGGCGGAGCATGCCTTCATTCGCAATGCGTGCCAGCGCGTACTGCGACACGAACTGGGCCACGCCCCGGATCGCGAACAGGCCGATGATGCCGGCCGGCACCATCCACAACTGCAAACTGCCCGCCACGAAGCCATTGTCGAGCAGCGGCTTCATAAAGGCTGGAATCAGGGGTTCGGTCACGGCGGCCACCACCGTGGCCAGCACCGCAAGTGTCCATGCGGCACGCTGGCCGCCGAAGTAGACGGAAAGCCGGCGCAAACGCTGGGTCAGGGAGTGGGGCGCGGGGGCCGTGTCGGCGTGGGCATCGGGAGATTGCATGAGTCGCGGATTCTACGTTTGCCAAGGTGCTACACCTTTTGTGACAGGGCATCTCCACCTGTGTGTAACATCCGAACTTCAGAAGTGTGGGATGCTCCAATCTGGTCCCATATCTGACACGTCTCTGTTGCCAATGAATTACCAACGCACTGCTTCTACGCCTGTCCCAGATTCGTTTTCCTTCAGGCGCCGAGGGATCGTGGCGTCCCTGCTTGGCGCTTCCGCATTGCCGGCCCTGGCACAGTTCCGCGTGGATATTGTCGGCGTGGGCCTGACCCAGTTCCCCATCGCCATTGCCCCTTTCCGCGGCGAAGGTCAATCACCACAAAAAATCTCGTCCATCGTCCAGGCGGACCTGGAGCGTAGCGGCCGCTTCCGCAGCGTCGACGCCAGCGCCGAGACTCTGGACGAGACCTCTCGCCCCGACGTCAGCGTATGGCGCCAGAAGGGCGCAGACTCTCTGGCCGGTGGCAGCGTCACGCGCTTGGCCGATGGGCGCTACGACGTGCGCTTTCGCCTCTGGGATGTCGTCAAGGGCCAGGACCTTGGCGGCCAGAGCTTTGTCGTGCCGCAAGGCGATCTGCGCTTGGCCGCGCACCGCGTGGCCGACTTCATCTACGAAAAACTCACCGGCGAAAGAGGTGTGTTCTCGACCCGCATCGCCTATGTGACCAAGGCCGGTTCGCGCTACACGCTCTGGGTGGCTGATGCCGATGGCGAGAATGCGCAGCCGGCGCTGGCCAGCCCGGAGCCGATCATCTCGCCGGCCTGGTCGCCTTCGGGCGGCCAACTCGCCTACGTGTCCTTCGAGTCGCGCAAGCCCGTGGTCTATGTGCACGATGTGGCCTCGGGCAAGCGCCGGTTGATCGCCAACTTCCGTGGCTCCAATAGCGCACCGGCCTGGGCGCCGGATGGCAATTCCCTGGCCGTGACCCTGAGCCGCGACGGTGGCTCGCAGCTCTACACCATCAGTGCCAACGGCGGCGAGCCGCGACGGCTGATGCAAAGCGGCGGTATTGATACCGAACCAGTGTTCTCCGCCGACGGCCGCAGCATCTACTTCGTCAGCGACCGCGGCGGCGCGCCGCAGATCTATCGCATGGCCGTGTCCGGCGGCAACGCCGAGCGCGTGACCTTCAGCGGCAACTACAACATCTCGCCTGCCCTGAGTCCGGACGGCCGCTACCTGGCCTATGTCTCGCGTATCGGTGGCGCCTTCAAGCTGCAGGTGATGGAGATTGCCAGCGGAACGGTCAACTCCATTACCGACACTTCTGCCGACGAAAATCCGAGTTTTGCTCCGAACGGCCGCTTGCTCGTGTACGCCACGGTGCAGCAGGGTCGCGAGGCGCTCATGACCACCACGCTCGACGGCAAGATCAAGGCGCGTCTTTCCGGGCAGGGCGGAGACATCCGGGAACCGGACTGGGGTCCGTTCCAGAAGCAGCCCTGACACTTTTCTCGCCCATTCCATTCCAAATATCCATATCGGAGGTTTTCCCATGTTCAAGCAAATCACTCTCGCCTTTGCCATCACGGCGGTACTCGCTGGTTGCAGCTCTCCTGTCAAGCTCGACGAAGCTCCGGTGGAAGACCGCAGCGCGGGCGCCATCGGCACCAATCCGGGCGCAGGTGCAAACGGCACCAGCCAGAGCGGTGTGGCGCCGGTGGACCTGGGCGCCTCGGCGGCAGACGCTGCGGGCCCGGTGGGCGTGGCACGCATCGTCTACTTCGACTACGACAGCTACATCATCAAGCCCGAATTCCAGTCGCTGATCGAGTCCCACGCCCGCTTCCTGCGTGCCAACCAGGCGCGCAAGGTGGTCATCGAAGGCCATACGGATGCACGCGGTGGCAGCGAATACAACCTGGCCCTGGGTCAGAAGCGCTCCGAGGCCGTTCGCCGCGCCTTCGGCCTGTTGGGCGTGGGCGACAGCCAGGTCGAGGCAGTGAGCTTCGGCAAGGAAAAGCCTGCCGTTCCGGGCAACACCGAAGACGCATTCGCGCAAAACCGCCGCGCTGAAATCTCCTACCGCCAATGATCCGCTTGCCAGCGAAGACCTGCCGCCCCCTGGCGGCTGCTGTGTTCGCCGCCTGCGCCCTCATGGGCGCGGGCGGCGCGCAGGCGGGCCTCTTCGACGACGATGAAGCGCGCCGCGCCATCCTGGAAATTCGCCAGCGCATCGACGCAAACAAGGCCCAGACCGACAAGCTGAGTGAAGACCTGCGGCGCTCGAACAGCGAAAACGCCCAGTTGCGCAGCAGCCTGCTGACGCTGCAGGGCCAGATCGAAACCTTGCGTGCGGATCAGGCCACGATGCGAGGTCAGAACGAGCAGCTCACACGCGACGTGGCGGATCTGCAGCGCGGCCAGAAGGACATCTCCAAGGGGGTGGATGATCGCCTGCGCCAGTTCGAGCCGGCCAAGGTCACGGTCGACGGCATGGAGTTCACGGCCAACCCTGCGGAGCAACGTGACTTCGATGCGGCCCTGGCCACGTTCCGGCAGGGCAATTTCACGGATGCGCAGACGGGCTTTTCGGAGTTCATGAAGCGCTACCCGCAAAGCGGCTACACGCCGTCGGCCTTGTTCTGGCTGGGCAACGCCCAATACGCCAACCGCAATTACCGCGACGCCATCACCAACTTCCGCGGCCTGCTGAGCCAGGCACCGAACCATGTGCGTGCGCCGGAAGCAGCCTTGTCCATTGCCAACTGCCAGACCGAGCTGAAGGACACCAAGGCCGCGCGCAAGACGCTGGAAGACCTGCTCAAGGCCTATCCGCAATCCGAAGCCGCATCGGCAGCGAAAGAGCGCCTTGCACGGCTGCGCTGAACAGTGCTCCCCGGCTCCGTGGTGACACTGCCGGAGCTGGCGCCGGATCAGGCAGACCCGGCTCGCCGCTTCGGTGGTCTGGAGCGCCTGTACGGCGTGGAGGGCGCAACCCGCGTGCGGGCCGCGCGGGTTGTTGTCGTCGGCATTGGCGGTGTGGGTTCCTGGGCGGCAGAGGCGCTTGCGCGCAGCGGCGTTGGGCGGCTGGTGCTGGTGGATCTTGACCATGTGGCGGAGTCCAACATTAATCGCCAAGTGCACGCGCTGACGCCCACCATCGGGCAGGCCAAGGTGCTAGCGATGCGTGACCGTATCCGGCTGATCCACCCCGACTGTCAGGTCGATGTGGTGGAGGAATTTGTCGATGCGGAGAACTGGCCTGCCGTGATACCCGGACCGGTGGACGCCGTGATTGACGCTTGCGACCAGGTCAAGGCCAAGACCGCCATGGCCCAGTGGGCGCGCAGGCAAGGGCGGCGGGCTGTCTTCATCAGTGTCGGAGCGGCCGGCGGTAAACGCTGGGCGCACAAGGTGGATGTCGATGACTTGGCCCGCACGACCCACGACCCTTTGCTGGCGCAGCTGCGCTACCGGCTTCGCAAGCAGCATGGGGCGCCGCGCGATGGCAAGACCATCGGCATCGCCTGCGTCTTCAGTCGGGAGGCGGTTGCAGCGCCTGACGCCTCCTGCGCATTGGAGGGCGACGGCACACTGAACTGCCATGGCTATGGCTCCGTCGTGAGCGTGACCGCCACTTTTGGCTTCACGGCAGCGGGGTGGGTGCTGGACCGCATCGCGAGTTCGACAAACAGCCCGAAAGCGCCACAAGCCACGCTATAATCGTAGGCTTTGCTACTTAGCGATGCTGGGTGGCAGGGGACGTTAGCTCAGTTGGTAGAGCAGCGGACTTTTAATCCGTTTGTCGTGGGTTCGACCCCCGCACGTCCCACCAATACAAAAGGCCCTGAGCTCTTGCAGCTCAGGGCCTTTTTCTTTTTCCTGATTCCGCGACCAGGCCTTATTCAAGACGCACTTCGAAATAGGCCTCTGGCGAATCGCCCAGGTCGCGAAAGCCTGCTTGCCGCGCCTTGTCTGCGGCCTTGGCCCAGCGCTCGGCCAGGTTGGCTTCTTCGGCCGTGATATCTATGCCATCGCTTTCCGCCGCCGTGCACCAGGCGCCGTAGGCCCGTGCCACACCCTCCTGACCACCCAGGGCCTGCTCCAGGGTGCGGCAGTAGCGCGACTCTGCCGCCATACGCTCGGAAGTCGGTAGGCCCGGGAAGTCGTTGAGTGAGGCGGTGTAGAGGATTTCGGTGGTGGACTCCATCTTTGTGCTCGCTAAGCTTGTAGTGTTGAGACTGTTTAAATATACAGCTCCTGCGGCGAGATCGCAAGATGAGGTGGCGCCCAAGAGCGCGCCGCTTGTGGTTGGCCGAGAGGGGGAGGGGCTTGCGTCACCGGCGCGGGAAGGCATCCCGGTCGTTGCGCGCGTGGGGTAAAAAAAGCATGGCTGGTCGGCGCACCGATGGCTAGCAAAAACGACCCTTGGAGGGAAAGATCCCTCGGAGTCGCCCCACGATGAAACTGGAGAGGCGTTGTCACACCATGACCGCATCATACCAACAATTGAAAATGATTCGCAATTAGAATTGGTGGCATGCAGTGGGCAGGGCTGGCACAAATGCGGTGCCTGGCGGCCCTGCGGGAATTCAGCAAGGAGTGCCTCCCTATGACGTGCATGTCCCTCGAATATGACGACCTGTTGCATGAGCACCAGGTGCTGCTGGCCGCCCATGGGCAGGCGCAGGCGCGATGCAGCGCGCTGCTGGCGCAGCAGGCGGCCGCTATTGCCAAGCTGGAGGCCCAGGTCATGCGCCTGCGTGCCGAGGTAGTGCGCCGGGATACCGCCTTGGCCTTTGCGCACGAGGATCGTGCAGCGCTGGAGGCCGCCATCCCGGGCTTGCCGCGCAGAAGGGCATTGGCCCACCATGTGGAGGCACTGCGCGAACGTCTTCAGCGCTTGATGGGCGGGCGCAGCCTCACGGCGCCGCAATCCACGCCCTTGCCGCCCCCCGATGACTTGCGCGAGAAGGCAGTGCTTTGCGTCGGCCGTGACGCCAGCCATCTGACGACGGCGCAGCGCGTGGTGGAGTTGGCCGGCGGCCATTTCATGCACCACGACGGCAGCGACGCCGATGGTCATGCGGCCTTGCTTGAGTCCAGCCTGCTGGCGGCGGACCTGGTTATCTGCCAGACCGGTTGCGTGAGCCATGGCGCCTATTGGCGCGTGCAGGATCATTGCCGGCGCACCGGCAAGCGTTGCGTGCTGGTCGAGCAAGCCCAGGCGCTGCACTTCGTGCGCAACCCGGCCCCCCTAGAATCGGCGCACCATGCGCCTTCCTGTTCCATCCACGACCAACCCTGAGCCTGCACGCCGGCCGGGTACACCCCGGAGACACTGATATGCGCAGCCCCTTTGGCCTGTTGGGCCTGGTACTGGCGCTGCTCATCGTCGGCCTGCTGGCCAAGAGCGCTTTGCGCAGCAACACACCCGCACCATCAGCAGTCGGCATGCCGGCCGCGAACGCTATGCACGACGTGCGCACCCAGCGCGATCAAGCCGTCCAGCAGGTGCAGAAGGCACTCGACGATGCCGCCGAGACGGCGCGCAAGCAGCGCGATGCCGCAGACCAGCCCTGATACCTTGGCATCTCCCGCCCAGCAGGGGGAGGCCGATGCCGTGTGGATGCGCCTGGCGCTCGACCAGGCCCGCGCGGCAGCAGCGGCCGGCGAGGTCCCAGTCGGTTCGGTGCTGGTGCGGGATGGCAAGCTCATCGCCACTGGTCGCAATGCGCCCATCCTGGGGCACGACCCCACGGCCCATGCAGAGATCGTTGCCCTGCGCGCGGCAGCCATGGCCTTCGGTAACTATCGCCTGGATGGCTGCACGCTCTACGTGACGCTGGAGCCCTGTGCCATGTGCAGCGGTGCCATGCTGCACGCACGGCTGGCGCGCGTGGTGTATGGCGCACCTGATCCGCGCACCGGCGCGGCCGGTTCGGTGCTGAACTTGTTTGCCGAGCCTCGCATCAATCACCAGACCGAGGTGCAGGGCGGCATGCTGGCAGAGGAATGCGGCACGCTGTTGCAGGACTTCTTCCGGCAGCGGCGCCACGCGCAGCAGGCCGCGCGCCCCACGGTTCTGCGTGAAGATGCCTTGCGCACGCCCGAGCGCCGCTTCGAGGCGCTGCCCGTCGGGACGGTCATGTCACATTACCGGGAGCGTGACGGTCTGCGCCTGCACTATCTGCAGGCAGGAGGGCAGGGCACCGCGCCCTTGGCATGCTTGTGCCTGCACGGCGCTCGCGGCTGGAGCCAGCGCTATGCCCCCTTGCTGGAGGCTTTTGCCGCTACGGGCCAACTGGCGCTGGCGCCAGACCTGGCCGGCTTTGGCCGCAGTGACAAGCCCAAGCGCGAGGATTTCCATCGCCAGGATTGGCATGTGCGGGACTTGACCGAATGGCTCGACGCCTGGGGCGTGCAGCCATGGGTGCTGGTCTCTGATGCGGCCGATACCGGTCTTGCCCGGGCCCTGCTGCGCCTGGCCCCGGAGCGCTTTGCCGGCTGGTTGCTGCTGCCATCCGGTAGGCCTGATCCTGCACAAGATGAGATGCCTTATCCCGATCGCGGCCACCGTGCCGGCCCGCGCGCCTTTGCTGCCTGGCCGGAAGACGTGGCAGCGGCTCAACCTCCGGCATCGGTGCGCGTGCTGCGGATTGATGCCAATCTGGATGACAGCGCTGCGCAAATCGCGCGACAGGCTGTGGAATACTTTCGCGCAAGTTCGGCACCTGCCGCTCCCTGACCAACCTTGACCTGGAGACGGCCGCAACACCCGGCCGCCATCGCTTTGTCTGCTGCACACGATCACCATCACGACCACGCCCACTGCGGCCACAACCACGGCCCGCGCCATATCTATATTTATTCCCCGTCAGGAGCGGTACGCGACAAGGCCGCCTTCCGCCGTGGCGTGGCGCGCCTGCGTGCGCTGGGGCACGAGGTGGAAATAGACCCTGACGCGCTGGCCAGCCACACGCGCTTTGCTGGCGACGACGCCACCCGCCTGGCGGCCATCCACCGGGCTGCGGCCAGTGGTGCGGATGTGGCGCTGATCTCGCGTGGGGGGTACGGCCTCAGCCGCTTGCTGCCGGGGATTGACTACAAGGCACTGGCCAAGGCGGCACGCCGTGGCACGCGCTTCGTGGGCCTGAGCGATTTCGTCGCGCTGCAGACGGCCTTGCTGGCCAAGACTGGAGCCGTGACCTGGGCCGGGCCGGCACTGGGCGCGGATTTTGGTGTAGCCGGCGAGCCCGACGACATCATGGAAGCCTGCTTCGACGACCTGCTGAGCGGCCATGGCGAAGGCGCTGGCTGGCGCATGTCCAAACCACGTGAAATTTCAAAATTGATAGCTGAAAGCCCAGGTGCCAAAAGGGCTACAGGCGATTTTTATATAAAAAAGGGCCAACTCTGGGGCGGCAACCTGGCCATGCTGGCCTCGCTGGTCGGCACCCCCTACCTGCCTGAGACGAAGGGCGGCATCCTGTTCCTGGAAGACGTGAACGAGTCGCCCTACCGAGTCGAGCGCATGCTGACGCAACTACTGCATGCCGGTGTGCTGGCGCGCCAGAAGGCCATCATCTTTGGCCAATTCACCGACTACAGCCTCACGCCGCATGACAAGGGCTTCAAGCTGCAAACCGTCATCGACTGGCTGCGCACGCAAGTGAAAGCCCGTGTGATCGATGGCCTGCCGTTTGGCCACGTGCCGACCAAGGTGCTGTTGCCTGTGGGGGCAGAGGTTTCGCTCTCGGTCGAAGGGCGTGACGCACTGCTGTACTGGGGGCACACGCACTGATCGCTAGGAGCCTGCCGGGCTTGGAACGTCGAAAGCGAAAATCGGCCCCAGCGAGGACAGTTTTTGCCGGATTTGCAGGCCCATAGCACAGCTATGGGGCAAAAAGACGGTGAAAAATGGACCGCTGCGGTCGATTTGTAGCCGACGCTTTCCAAGTCCGACAGGCTCCTAGGTAGCAGCCTGCCGCGCCCGCACCGTTTGCGCCAGACCGGCGATCGACAGCGGGGCGCAGCCTTCGGCCTTGTTGCTTACGGTGATGTAGGCCGGGTGGCCCGCAGCAGTCGTGGCAAGAGCGACCTTGGCCAGCGCTTCGCGGGTTTCTTCATCGACGTCGTGCAGTTGGTCGAAGGGCTCGTAGAGCTTCTTCGCGTCTTCGTAGCCATACAGGCCATGCACCGGGTGCAGGTTCCAGCGGCATACCAACGGGCCGGGCCACAGCGCGCGCAGCATCGGCAATTGGTCGCCAATGCGTGGCATCTTGGCGTGCAGACCCAGGCAATAGGTGGCACCGGTTTCGCGCAATACGCGGGCCAGCTCCGGCGTGAGCAATTCGGGATTGCGCACTTCAACGGCCATCACGCCGTCTGCTGCGACAGGCCGCAGCGAGGGCAGGGCCTGCAGCATGGCGCGCAGGCGCTGCAAGATTTCTGCTTGCTGGCCCAGCATGGGCCCGGGCAGCGGGCTTAGCTGAAACACCAGCGCGCCCAACTTGTTGCCCAGCCCCTCAAGAGCGGGCTCCACGAACTCCTGTACCGCAAGCTGTGGATCGAGGAAGGCCGGATTGGCCTGCAGGCCGCGGCCGTCTTCACCGCGCACCATGGCATCGGTGACCAGCCCGGGGGCCTTCACCACAAAGCGAAAGTCCGGCGGCACTTGCGCGGCGTAGGCCGCGTACTGGCTGACCGTGAGCGGTCGGTAGAAAGCCCGATCCACGCACACGCTGCGAAACAGCGGATGCTGGCTATAGGCCGGCAGCCCGCGCTTGGACAAGGCAGCGTCGGGATGTTCGTCCGCCCACACCATGCCGGCCCAACCGGGGTAGTTCCACGACGAGGTCCCCAGCCGCAGCAAGTGCGGCAGCGCTGCAACCAATGCCTGGTGTGCAGGATCGGGCGGCTGTGGGGTGATGGCGGCGGAAGCTCGGGCCTTTGCTGGTACGGCGGGGGGCACATCCGGCTGGCCAGGCTCCGGGTCGAGGGGGAAAAGAGAATCCTGCATGGCGCTGGCTAAGGGCAGGGCGCCGGCCTCGCCACAAGCCGCATCAGGCTTGCAACGGATCCACGGCGCCCGGTGTGCGGCGGCTTATTTTTCCTTCTTGCCACGCGGCACGACAACCGTGACCGGCGGCGTGGGCCGGTCGGACGACACCGGGGTTTTAGGGGTCGACAAGTCCTTCTTGGGCTTCTTCGTCATCTTCTCGTTGCGCTGCTCTTTGGCCATGACAGACCTCCTGTTGTGTGTGACACCGGCACGTGCCGGCGCCCGATCCTACTGCGGCAATACGTGATGGCCGCTGGTGCCCCTCATTTCACGCTGGCCACGGCCGTGGCTTGCTGCGTTGTGGCCTCGTGCCGGCGATCTTCGTCCACGTGCAGGTAGATCGCGGTGGTCTCCAGGGACGCATGCCGCAGGTTCTTTTGAATGAAGCGCAGATCGGTGCCGGCATCGGCCTGGTGGGTGGCCGCAGTGTGCCGAATCCAGTGTGTAGAAGCACTGCGCAGCTTGGCCGCACCTGCGGGGTCGGTTGCCTGCAGCGCTTGCGAGGCGGGCAGCAATACGTCCTTGACGATCAAGTAGATCGCCGTGGGCGTCAGGCAGCGCTGGCTTGCTCCGGCCAGGGACATGATGAGTGGCGTCCGTTCCCCTGGCGCGGGCAGGGGCGGGAGGCGGTGGAAGCTGCGGTAGCTGGCAAATGCAGACATCAGCTCGTCGCTGACGGGCACATCGCCTTCCACGCCGCCCTTGCCGGTGACCCGCAACCACCACCTTCCGCGCCGCTGTACGAGGTCACCCGCCTGCGCCTGCGCCGCTTCGGCCGCCCGCAGGCCAGCCCCGTGCAGCAGCCTGAAAACCCATCGGGCCCGCTCCTGGCGCTGTTGCCCTCGCAAGGTGTCGCAGGGCAACTGCTCGATGAAGTCGAGCACGAACTGCCACAAAGGCTGCTCCAGGTAGCGCTCGGCAGCAGCTTGCCGCAGGCTTTTGGCGGGGCGCCCGCGCCGCAGGGCAAGCGGATTCCCCGCCAGGTATCCCGCAGCCACGAGATAGCCAAAGAGCCCTGACAGGATCCCCAGCGCATGCCGCACGCTGCGCGGCGACAGCGGCCCATCGAAAAGCCTGCGGCCGCCACCGCGGCGGGGCAGTCTGGGGTCGATCCAGTCTGCGTCGGGCCGCGCCAGAAAGGCTTCGTAAAGCAGCAAATCCTCGCGCGCCAGGCTGGACAGCGCCTTGCCCTGGCCCCGCGTGGCCCAGACAAGAAGCCGCTCTACTTCCTTGCGGTAACTGCGCAAGGTGTGAGGGGAGCCCGCATATTCCGCCAGCCAAGCCTGCACGGCCTCCAGGTCGTTGCGGGCGGAGAGCTGGCATAGCCCGCCATGTGCCCGGTTTCGTCCCTGGCTGCCATCAAGCGAAAAGTCCGCAATCGTGCCGGCAAAGGCCGGGGTCAACGGGGTATCAGTGGGCTCTGGCTTGCTTGGCATGGATTCGAATGGTGCTTTATGGCGCGTACGGCCGCCATTCTTTTGATAAGAAGCATTATCGTAAATTTGAAACCCGTATCATTATAAAAATAACGTTATACAATGATATACACATGAATCATTGAAGATAAGGATGTGGCTATGGGCAGAGTCAGCGACACGCGCTTTCGCACACGGGAGGCCGCCTCAAGAATCGTCGCAGCCGGCCGCAGGCCGCACGAACTCACCGTTGACCTGATCTACGCAGAGATACGCCAGGGCAGCCGCACGACCATCAACGACGAGCTCAAGCTGTGGAAGGACGAGCAGACCAAAGTCGACGCACTTGGTGAGGCGCTGCCCGCGCCCGTAGCCAGCGCCATGCTCGCCGCCTGGACCGTTGCCGTGGAATATGGCGAAAAAGCCTTTGACCGGCGGCGCGACGAAGTCGAAGCCGAACTGGCCGTGGCCGCAGACCGCACTGCCGCCGCAGAGGCGGCTCAGACCAGCCTTCGCACAGAAATCGCCACCTTGAAGACTCAACAGGAAGCAGGGCGCGCAGAACTGGCGACGGTGCGCCAAGCGCTGCGAACCACTTGCGAGCAAAGAGACGCCGCAGCGCAGCAGGCCGCGCTTGCCGAAGAGCAATTGGCCGCCCAGCACCTTCAGGCGCAGCAACAGATCGAGGCCATTCGCCACGAAAGCGAACAGCGTTTGCAGCAACTGCGGGAAGCCATGGCTGAAAAAGAGAGCGCCTTGCGCGCGGATGTAGCCCGCGCGACCGAGCGGCTAGAGGGCGTGCAGCGACACGTGCTGCTGCAGGTCAACGAGGCGCGCGAGGCGCAAAAACGCGCAGAAGACCAATCCGCCAAGGCCGTCCAGCGTACCGAGCGCCTGAGCGCAGAGCTTGATCCGCTACGGACTCAGGTCACGGCCCTGGCCGCGCAATTGCCGCGCGCCATGCAGGACCAGGCTACGGCGCAGGCAGAAGCCAGGCAGTTGCAAGCGGAACGCGACGAAACCAAGCTGCTGCTGGCCAACACCACCGGCCGACTAGAGGCCGCCACGCAGCAAGTCGGCGAACTGACCGCAAAACTCAATGCATTGACAGCCCTGCAGGTGAGAGGAAAGCTGCCGCGCCGCGCGCAACGTGCGGGGGCAACGCCGTCGGCAGATGAAGTGCCAAAAGCCCAAGACAAGCCGTGAATGGGGACGCCGCCGCGCAGGTGGCGGCGTCATTTGAAGAGATGGATGTCTGCTACGTATTTTTTACTATACATAATATACATCGTATGAAGTAAAAAAGCAGCTTGGCAGCCCCTCAGCGATCACCTCGTTCACACATTTACGTAGGCCGCCCCGGCATGATGACCTGCGGTGACTATTAGGACCAATTGCCGGGCGGCGTAGAACCGAGCAGGTCACCAACTCCCGCTCGGCTTGCTTGCACGTGCTGCTGCGTCGATCTGGGCGGCCAGGTCTGCGCGTTGCGCCTTGCGGGCGAAATCAGCGGCGGTCATGCCTTGCTGGTTGCGCATGGTTGTGTCGGCGCCTTCGCTCAGCAGCAGCTTGGCGGCATCTTCGCCGCCGTAGCCTGCGGCCATCATCAAGGGCGTGGTGCCATTGGGCGACTGGGCGTCGATGAAGGCGTAGTTGTCCAGCAGCAGCTTGATCAGCTCGATCTGGTGCGGCTGGCGGGTGCTGACGGCGTAGTGCAGCGGTGCCCAGCCCGGTTTGTTGACGTCGGCATCGCGGGCGATCAGCGCCTTGGCGGTGTCCAGATCGCCTTTGATGACGGCGATCATCAGCGGGCTTTCGTCGGCGCGGTTGCGCAGCTCGACATTGGTCTTGCGTGACTGCAGCAGTATGGCCAGCGCCTTGGGCGAGGGTTCACGCAGGGCGATGATGAGGCCGCCGTCGCCCTGGGCATTAACGGCATTGGGATCAAAGCCGCGGTTGATCAGGGTGGCGATGGCGTTGGGGTCATCGCGCTTCAGGGCGATGAAGAAGTCATCGTAGGAGCCTGCGGTGGCGCAGGCCGAAAGGCCGGCAGCAGTCAGCGCAAGGACCAGCAGATGGCGACGCGGCAGGCAGGCGATCAAGGCATTCATGGTGGCTGATGGAATGGCGTGCTGGCCGAAGGTTCCGTGCCCCGCAGGAACAGCCGGTCGAAATTGGCGCTGGTGACCTGGGCGATCTCTTCCAGTGCCACGCCGCGTACCTCTGCGATCTGCCGCGCGACGAAGGGCACGTAAGAAGGATTGTTGGGCTTGCCCCGGTAAGGCACCGGCGCCAGATAGGGGCTGTCGGTCTCGATCAGCATGCGGTCGGCCGGCACGAAGGCCGCTACGTCGCGCAGGTGCTGGGCATTCTTGAAGGTGACGATGCCCGAGAACGATATGTAGAAGCCCAGGTCCAGCGCCGCGCGTGCCACTTCGGCCGTTTCGGTAAAGCAGTGGAACACGCCGCCGGCAGCCCCTGCTGATCCGTCCTCGCCCTCCTCCCGCAGGATGGCCAGCGTGTCGTCGGAGGCGCTGCGGGTATGGATCACCAATGGCTTGGCGGTGTGGCGCGCGGCCCGGATGTGGGTGCGGAAGCGCTCGCGCTGCCATTCCAGGTCGGCAATGCTGCGGCCGCCCTTGCGGTCTTCCATGCCGTAGTAGTCCAGGCCGGTCTCGCCGATGGCGATGACGCGCGGCAGCGCGGCGCGGCTGACCAGGTCGTCAAAGCTGGGCTCTTGTACGCCTTCGTTGTCGGGGTGCACGCCGACCGTGGCCCAGAAATTGTCATAGGCGGTGGCCAGTGCATGGACCTGCGCAAACTCCTCCAGCGTGGTGCAGATGCACAGGGCGCGGTCCACCTGCGCCTCGGCCATGGCCTGGCGGATGGCGGGCAACTGGGTCGACAACTCCGGCATGGCAAGGTGGCAGTGCGAATCGGTGAACATCAAAAGTTTGAACGAAAAGTGGCTTAAGCCCAGGCGTGGCGCCGGCTTATAGCTATAAAAACAATAGTAAACCCTGTCGCGACAGGGTTCAGATGGTCTGGGTGGGCCGATCCGAGGCCAGGTGGCCGCCCAGGATTTCTTCGATCTTGAGCTTGAGCGCGCGGGATTTTTCGTCCGGCGGGAACTGGATGCCGACGCCCTGGGTGCGGTTGCCTGATGCCCGCGCCGGCGTGACCCAGGCCACGCGGCCGGCCACGGGATAGCGCGTGGGGTTGTCGGGCAGCGTCAGCAACACGTATACGTCCTCGCCCAGCCGGTACTCCCGCGTGGTCGGGATGAACACCCCGCCTTCGGTGAACAGCGGGATGTAGGCCGCATACAGCGCCGACTTCTCCTTGATGGCGAGCTGTACGACGCTGGGGCGGGGGGAGGCGGGGCTGCTGGTGCTCATGATGGTCCGTGGCGGGAGTTTAGGACGTTTTGCGCGCCGCTCACCAGCGCCTCCTGCATGAGCCCGGGGTTGAACGGGTGCTCTGCCGTGCGCGCGGCCTGCATCAGCGCCTTGGACCAGCGCGCCAGCGCCCGCAGCGGTGGCGGCTTGGGCAGGTCCTGCGGCTCGAAATAGCGTGGTGACGCACCCGCCTGCAGCGCCAGCAGGTCGTGGCAGAGCTTTTGCAGCGCGGCGATGGCGTCGGATGCGGGCCAGTCGGCAAAGACGCTGGCGTCGCCACGCGTCAAGGCCTTGGGCAGCAAGGCCCAGGCACGCGGGTCACGGCCGGCGCGGGAAAAGGCCAGCGCATCGTCGGGCCGGCCACCGGCTGCGCGCAGCAGGGCCGCGGCGTCCGTAGCTGCTATGCCCTGCCCTGCCAGCCAGGCCTGCATCTCGTCCTGGGCGGGCCAGACCATGGTGTGGGCCTGGCAGCGGCTGCGGATGGTGGGCATCAACTGGTGCGCCGCTTCGCTGGCCAGCACAAAGCGCACCTGGCCCGTGGGCTCTTCCAAGGTCTTGAGCAGCGCATTGGCGGTGATGGCGTTCATCTGCTCGGCCGGGTAGACCAGCACCACCTTGCCACGGCCGCGCGCGTCGGTGCGCTGCGCGAACTCGACCGCCTCGCGCATGGCATCGACACGGATCTCGCGGCTGGCCTTGCGCTTCTTGTCGTCGATATCGGACTGCGCCTTCTCGGACAGGGGCCAGTTGAGCGCCTGCATCTGCACCTCGGGCATGAGCACGCGCAGGTCGGCATGGGTGCGCACCTCGATGGCATGGCAGCTGCCGCAGTGGCCGCAGGCTGCGCCGTCGGGTGCCGGGGTGTCGCACAACCAGGCGCTGGCCAGCGCCAGCGCCAGCGGGTATTGGCCGAGGCCGGACGGGCCTTGCAGCAGCAGGGCGTGGCCGCGCTGTGCCAGCAGGATGCCGAGCTGCCGGCCGATCCAGGGGGCGAGCGCGTCGCTCATGATTCGACCAAGCCTGCGTGGGTGGCCATGGCGCTGCGGACCTGGCGAGCCACGTCTTCACGCGCGTTGTTGGCGTCGATGCGCACGAAGCGCTGGGGTGCGGCGGCGGCGCGCGCTGCATAGCCTGCTGCCACCTTGCGGAAGAAGGCTTCGGGCTGGGCCTCGAAGCGGTCGGGCACGCGGCTGCCGGCCAGGCGTTGCGCGGCAATCTCTGGCGGCAGGTCGAACCACAGCGTCAGGTCTGGCTGGCGCGTGCTGCCATCGCCCGGGTTCTGCACCCAGGCCTCGAGCGTGGTCAGCACCTGCAGGTCAAAGCCGCGGCCTGCACCCTGGTAGGCGAAGGTGGCGTCGGTGAAGCGGTCGCACAGCACGACATCGCCGCGCGCCAGGGCCGGCTCTATCACCTGCTGTAGATGGTCGCGCCGCGCGGCAAAGACCAGCAGTGACTCGGTGAGCGGGTCCATGGCGTCTTGCAGCAGCAGGTTGCGCAGCTTTTCTGCCAATGGCGTACCGCCGGGCTCGCGGGTGAGCACCACCGCCCTGCCCTGCGTGCGAAAAGCCTCGGCCAGGCCTTCGATGTGCGAGCTTTTGCCCGCGCCGTCTATGCCCTCGAAGCTGATGAAGAGTCCGTTGTGCGCTGCCATGCCGGCTATTGTCCTTGTGCGCCCTGCGGGCGGTCTTGTCGCGGGGCTGGTGGTGGCAGGCCGCGTGCAACGCCGCGTTGGTACTGGTCGACCGCGCGGTTATGCTCGTCGAGCGATGGGCTGAAATGGCTGCTGCCGTCGCCGCGCGCCACAAAGTACAGCGCCTGCGTGGGGTCTGGCCGCACGGCGGCCAGCAGCGCAGCCCGGCCAGGCATGGCGATGGGCGTGGGCGGCAGGCCGGTGCGGGTGTAGGTGTTCCAGGGCGTATCGGCCAGCAGGTCCTTGCGGCGCAGGTTGCCGTCAAAAGCCGTGCCCAGGCCGTAGATCACCGTGGGGTCGGTCTGCAGCGGCATGCCGATGCGCAGGCGGTTCACAAACACGCCGGCCACCAGGCCACGGTCGCTGGCACGGCCGGTTTCCTTCTCGACGATGCTGGCCAGGGTCAGTGCCTGGTCGGCGTTCTTCAATGGGGTGTCGGGTGCGCGCTGGGCCCAGGCCGCGTCCAGGCGCTTGTCCATGGCGTGCAGCGCACGCCGCAGCACGGCCAGGTCGCTGGAACCCCTGGCATAGGTATAGGTATCGGGGAAGAAGCGGCCCTCGGCTGGCACGCCAGGGCGCTGCAACTGGTCCATGATGGCGGCGTCGGCCAGGCCGGTGGTGTCGGGGCGCAGTTGCTCTGCCTTGGCCAGCGCCTCGCGCACCTGGCGGAAGTTCCAGCCCTCCACCAGCGTGACCGCGCGCAAGGCCTCGTCGCCGCGTACCAGTTTGGACAGCAGGCTGCGCGGCGTGGTGCTGCGGTCCAGCTCATAGCTGCCGGCGCGGATCAGCCGGTCTTGCCCGGACAGGCGGAACCACAGCCACAGCACGCGCGGATCGACGCGCACCCCGGCATTGGCCACATCCTGGGCCACGCCACGCGGCGTACGCCCGGGTTCTATCGACAGATCAACGCTGTCGGACGGCATGGGAAGTGGCTCCTGCAGCCACCAGAGTGCGGCGCCGCCTGCGGCAAACGCCAGCAGCAGGACCAGCACCAGTAGTCGACGTAGTGTTTTCAAGCCCTGTGCGTCCTTCCTGACATCAACCGAGCATGATAATTCAGCCCATGACTGCGACCCTGAACGGAATCACCCCTCTTGACCACCTGGGCACCATCCGCGTTGCGGGCGACGATGCCGTGTCCTTTCTGCAAGGCCAATTGACACAAGATTTTGCGTTGTTGCGACCTGGCGAGGCGCGGCTGGCGGCTTTTCTGTCGGCCAAGGGGCGCATGCAGGCGAGCTTCATTGGCTTTGTGCATGCGCCGGGCGAGGTGCTGCTGGTCTGCAACCGCGACCTGCTGGCGCCCACGCTCAAGCGCCTGTCGATGTTTGTCATGCGCGCCAAGGCCAAGCTGACCGATGCCACGGCCGATTTCGCGCTGTGGGGCTTGGCCGGCGATACCGCCACCGCCGCTGGCGCCAATGGCCCGATGTGGTCCAAAACGCATCCGGCCGAAGGCGTTGACCTGGTGGCGCTGCCGCCGGCGGCGGGCCAGGTGCGCGCGCTGTGGGTGGCGCCTGCCGGCACGGCCCCGAGCGGCCCGGCGCTGGATGCGGCCTTGTGGCGCTGGGGTGAAGTTGCCAGCGGCGTGGCCACACTGTCGGCGCCGGTGGTCGATGCCTTTGTGCCGCAGATGCTCAATTACGAGTCGGTGGGCGGCGTCAACTTCAAGAAGGGCTGCTACCCGGGCCAGGAGGTGGTGGCGCGCAGCCAGTTTCGCGGCACGCTCAAGCGCCGGGCCTATCTGGCGCACACAGAGGCAGAGCCCGCCGTGGGCGCCGAGGTCTTTCATTCGGGCGATGACAGCCAGCCTTGCGGCACCGTGGTGCAGGCCGCTGCCGCGCCAGGCGGTGGCTTTGACCTGCTGGTGTCGATGCAGACCAGCGCCGCCGCAGACGGCAGCTTGCGCGCCGGCTCGCCGCAAGGCGCGCTGCTGGCGCTGCAGCCGCTGCCCTATGCGCTGCTGGACGACATCTAAAGAAATATTGACGAAATACGCCTCCAGCCCAGGTCAGTACTGGGCTAGTAGCTATAATAAATATAGCAATGGCGACGCGCGCCATTCGCCGCCAGCGCCCTCCCCCTATTTCCCATGAGTCGGTTTGCATCCCACAAGGCCCTGCTGTGGATCGTGGCCACGGGTTTCTTCATGCAGACCCTGGACACGACCATCGTCAACACGGCCCTGCCGTCGATGGCGCGTGCGCTTGGCGTATCGCCCTTGGCGCTGCAGCCGGTGGTGGTGGCCTACACCCTGACCATGGCGCTGCTCACACCCGCCTCGGGCTGGCTCGCCGACCGCTTCGGTACGCGCAGGGTGTACTTCGCCGCCATCCTGATCTTTACGCTGGGCTCGCTCTGCTGCGCCAGCGCGACCACGCTGAACCAGCTGATCCTGGCGCGCGTGCTGCAAGGCCTGGGCGGCTCCATGCTGCTGCCGATCGGGCGCCTGGCGGTGCTGCGCACGGTGACTGGCGAGCAGTATGTGTCGGCCCTGGCCATGATCTCGGTCGCCGGCCAGGTCGGCCCTATCGTCGGGCCGACGCTGGGCGGCTGGTTTGTGCAGGCGGTGTCCTGGCACTGGATCTTTCTCATCAACGTGCCCATTGGCCTGGTCGGACTGCTGGCGGTATGGCGCCACCTGCCCGACGACGCGCTGCCCGATACGCCGGCCTTCGACCTCGCAGGCTATGGCCTGCTGGCGCTGGGCATGGTGGGCTTCTCGCTGGCGCTGGATGCGCATTTGGGCGCGCACGCCTGGTTCTGGTCCGGCGGCCTGCTGCTGCTCAGCCTGGCCGCCGTGCTGCTGTATGTGCCCTATGCGCGGCGGCGCAGCGATCCGCTGTTCCGGCTGTCGCTGTTTCGTGAGCCTAACTTCAGCGTGGGCCTGATCGGCAACCTGGTCTGCCGCGTCGGCTCGTCCGCCGTGCCCTTTCTGCTGCCACTGTTGATGCAGTTGGAGCTGGGCTACAGCCCGCTGCAATCGGGCCTGATGCTGCTGCCCGCGGCATTGGCCGGCGTCGTGGCCAAGAGCTGGATCGCGCCCTTGGTCAGGCGCTATGGCTATGAGGCGTTTCTGCTGGTGAACACGGTGGTGGTGGGCTTGTCGATCACTGCCTTTGCACTGATCTCGTCGGCCACGCCGCTGGCGCTGGAAATCGCCATCCTGGCCATCTTCGGCGCCAGCAACTCGATGCAGTTCGCGGCCATGAACAGCGTCACGCTCAAGGGGCTGTCCATAAAGGACGCGGCTAGCGGCAACAGCCTGTTCTCCATGGTGCAGATGCTGGCCATCGGGCTGGGCGTGTCCATCGGCGGCGGGCTGGTGCAGGCCATGGGCAGCCATGTGGACTCCGCCATCACGGCCTTCCGCATCAGCTTTGTCTGCGTGGGCGTGATCACGCTGGCCTCGGCGCTGGTGTTTCGCCGCCTGGGCAAGACTCCGCGGGCCCTGCCAGCCGCCTGAACTACAGGCGCCGCTGCATGCCGATGTGGGGGATGCCGACCTCGTCGAAGGGCTCGCCCACCGGCGTGAAACCGGCCCGCGCATAAAAGCCCTCTGCGCTGCGCTGGGCGTGCAGGATCACCTCATGGTCCCCGCGCGCCCGTGCCTGCGCCACCAGTGCATCGAGCACGGCCCGGCCCAGTTGGGCGCCGCGCAAGGCGCGGATCACTGCCATGCGGCCGATACGCCCCACACCCTCGGCGTACTGCAGCAGGCGGCCGGTAGCCAGCGGCTGGCCCAGGCGGTTGTAGACCACGGCGTGCACGGCCGTGGCGTCATCGGCGTCCCACTCTTCTTCGGCCGGAATGGCCTGCTCCTGCACAAAGACCTCGGTGCGCACGCTGGCGGCATGCTCGCCCAGCGCGTCCCATGTGCCAGTACGGACCTCGGTCACGGTGGCACCGGCCTCGAAGTCCTGCAGGAGGGCGCGCAGCGCAGGAGGCACCGGCCGCGAAGTTTGCGTGGCCGGGTCGGCGAAGACGTAGATCAGCTCGCATTCGATCAGCAGCGTGCCGTCCCGGAAGATCGCGCCCATAAATGTCATGGAACTGGTGCCGATGCGCGCGCAGCGCAGCGCCACGTCCAGGCGGTCATCGATGCGGGCCGAGGCGTGGTACTCGACCGTGGCCTTCTTCACATACAGGTCGCCCCCCAGCAAGTGCATGGCCGACTCATAAGGCAAAGCCAGCGCACGCCAGTAGTCGGACACGGCGGTGTCGAAATACATCAGGTAGTGCGCATTGAAGACGATCTTCTGCATGTCGATCTCAGCCCAACGCACGCGCAGGCGGTGGCTGAAGCGGAAGTCGCCCCGTACGGATCGGGTGGTGGTGTTGGCGGTGCTCATATCAGTCTCCGAAAAAGGCCTGGCGCAGCGCGCGCGCTGCATCGGCATGGGCGGCCAATGCCTCGGGGATGGTGCGGCCCATCTTGATGAATTCGTGGGTTACGCCGCGGTAGATCTCCAGGTCTACCGGTACGCCTGCGGCGCGCAGCTTGTCGGCGTAGGCCACGCCCTCGTCCACCAGCGGATCGCATTCGGCCAGGCAGATCCAGGCGGGCGCGACACCGTCGACGTCGTCCGCGTTGAGCGGGGCGAAGCGCCAGTCGTCGCGGTCGGCGCGGTTGCGCACGTATTGGTCGAAGAACCAGGTGATCGATGCCTCGCCCAACACATAACCTTCGGCGAAGCGCTGGTGCGAGGGTGTGTCCTGGTGTGCGGTCGTGCCGGGGTAGATCAGCAACTGCAGTGCCAGGCGCAGGCCGGCGTCGCGCGCCAGGACGGCGTTGACCGCGGCCAGCGTGCCGCCGGCACTGTCGCCGCCCACCGCAAGCCGCGTGGCGTCGGCGCCGAGCGTGGCGGCGTTCGCGGCGATCCAGGCCAGCGCGTCCCAGGCGTCGTGGGCCGCCGTCGGGAATTTGTGCTCAGGCGCCAACCGGTAGTCAATGGAGACCACCATGCAGCCGGCCTGCCGCGCCAGCTCGCGGCACAGCGTGTCGTGCGTCTCGATGCTGCCGATGGTGAAGCCGCCGCCGTGGGTGTAGAGCAGCAGCGGCAGCGCTGTGCCCACCGTGGGCGCGTACAGGCGTGCCGGCAAGGCATGGCCGTCGCGGGCGGGGATGGTGAAGTTCTCTACGCGCGGCAGCGCCGGGCGGGAGATTTCGAGCACGCCGGCACCGGCGGCGTAGGCTTTTCTGGCAGCGGCGGGTGACAGCGTGTGCAGCGGCGGGCGGCGGGCACGCTCCATGGCGTCGATCACGCCACGCATCTTCGGGGTCAGGACGGAAGGGTCGTAGGGCATCCCCCGAGCATAGAGGCGCGGCCGTCAAGCGACGGTGTGTCGCACACTCAACTGCGCACCTTTTGGCACAAAGCTGTGACACGAACCTGCACAGGTGGGTAGAGCGTACTAACTTGTGATTGCCTTCTCGTAGTCGGCCCCAAGCTCGCTCAATACTGAGCGCGCCGGACGCGGTGCACCGAGATGCAGGTAACGCAGTTCATCCATCAGGGCGCTCCAAAGTGAAGGGCCGCCCTTTTCCAGCCGCTCCGCGCGCAAAGCCTCCTCCTTGCTCGGCTGTGTATGCCGAAGGCCCCAAGCAGACACGTGCGCGAGCAGAGGTACAAGCTGTATGGCGGCTTCCGTGAGGCTGTAGATGCCTTTCTGCTGATGATTCGGATCCGAACTCCGTGTCAGCAGGCCAGACGCGAGCAGGTGCTTCAGCCGGCTTGCGAGGATGTTCGAGGCGATGCCTTCCTTGTTTTGCTCCAGCAGGGCGCCATAGCTGCGCCTGTTCGTGAACAGGACATCGCGGATAACGATCAGGCTCCAGCGGTCGCCGATCTGCTCAAGCGTCAGGTTGATCGGGCAGCCCGATCGTCTTGTTTGCGACAAAGTCCTCTCCTGAATTTCCACTTGCATCATGCAAGCTGTAGGGGGTATTATCCGACAACTTGCAAAATGCAAGTGCTACAGAGATCTTGGCAGATCGTTAGGACACACCATGAAATTCTCCACCATCACTTCGCGTGCCGTGCTCGCGGTATCGCTGGCATTCGTTGGCACCTTCGTTGCGGTAGCACCGGCCCAAGCTGCAGCGCCGATGCAGCACAAGCAGGCTCCGGGCTTCTATCGCGCGATGATTGGCGGCTATGAAGTCACCGCGCTCCATGACGGCGGCGCCGGCATTGACTCCAGCCTTCTGCATGGCGATCCAGCGCTCATCCAGTCCCTCCTGGCGCGCTCCTTCCAAAACGATCCCAAGAACGTCTCGGCCACCGTCCAAGGCTACCTCGTCAACACCGGCTCCAAGCTCGTTCTCATCGATGCTGGTGCAGGCGGCCACTGGGGCGGCCCCGCGCTGGGCAAGCTCGTACAGAACTTGAAGGCCTCCGGCTACAAGCCGGAGCAGGTTGACCTGGTGCTGCTGACCCATCTTCACGCTGACCATGCCGGCGGAATCTACAAAGACGGGAAACGCGTCTTCGCGAACGCGACCGTGATGATGAAGAAGGCCGACGCCGATTTCTGGCTATCGAAGGAAATCATGGCCAAGGCCCCGGAAGAAGCAAAAATCTTCTTCACGGTGGCACAGGATGCCGCCGCGCCTTACATCGCTGCAGGCAAATGGAAGCCGTACGAAAGCATGGACGCAATCGTCCCCGGCATCACGCCGTATGCCATTCCCGGCCACACGCCCGGTCACACCGGCTACACGATTTCCTCGAAGGGTGAGTCGCTGCTGGTCTGGGGCGACGTAGCTCATGTTGGGGCCGTCCAGATGCCACACCCAGAAGTCAGCATCGTCTTCGACTCGGACAGCGAATCGGCTGTCAAGACACGTGAAGCCCTTCTGGTGACACTCGCTGCGGACAAAACGATGATCGCCGCCGCCCACATGCCGTTCCCTGGCCTGGGCCGTGTTCGCAAGGACGACACCGGCGCTGGCTACGACTGGGTGCCGGCGACCTTCCGCGACCTGAAGTGAGCTGAACCATGACCTATGACTCATCTTCCATCCGCAAGCTGCGCGATGCGATGTTCGCCTTCAATTTTGCGCATCCCGTAAACACAATCGAGACGCTCCGCGTCGGCATGGAGGCGATTTCACAAGCAAACCCGCCCGCGGCTGACCTAAGCATCGAGCCGACCGAACTCGGTGGCGTAGCCGCTGTGGCGATTACGGCTCCCGGCGCGTCCAAAGACCGGGTCATCTACCATTTCCACGGTGGTGGCTGGGTGGCTGGCTCTCCGGCCTCGCATGTGGGCATGCTCGGAGAGCTGTCTCGAGCAGCCAAGTCCCAGGTCATCGTTCTGGACCACTCCAAGGCACCCGAGCATCCATTTCCCGCTTCCTACGACGAGTCCATCCGCGGCTACGAAGCAGTGCGTGCGCTTGGCAAGCCGTTCGCCGTGACAGGAGACTCCAGTGGCGGTGGCATGGTTCTCAACCTTCTTGCCTACGCATCCTCGAAGGGCCATAAGGACGCGCGAGCAGCGCTACTGATTAGCCCATGGGCAGACCTAACACTGACGCTGCCCTCGTTGACGCAGTTGGCCGACCGCGACCCCATGGTCAACGCGAGCGCGATGCGGGAGATGGTCGAGGCCTACGCTGGCAAGCACGATTTGAAGGATCCGCGCATCTCGCCCATGTTCGCCGACATGCACGGTTTTCCTCCTGTGCTCATCCACGTCGGAAGCGACGAAGTACTTCTCGACGACGCGATTGAAATTGACCGAAAGGTGCGCGCGGCCGGCGGCGAGTCCCGCCTTGAGGTCTGGCCGGAGATGCTGCACGTTTGGCACATTCAGACAGGCTCCTTGCCTCAGGCCCACGACGCGCTGCAGAGAGCTGGCGAGTTTCTCATCGCGCACCTCGAGAAATAGCATGCGCGCGCCCTCAACGAAGACACAGACACTAGACAGGAAATTGCAATGACTACGGACACCAGCACGCCGGGAACGGCATGGATGCAAATCGTCAAGAAGAAAGGAACGAGCGACTTCGCAACGTCGTTCACCGCTGACGCCAGCCTTCAGACCTCAGCCCTCAGCAAGGCCGTGGTCGGCCCGGCACTGATCGGGGCGTTCTTTACCGCGACGAGCACGATGTACGAACACTTCGCGTTCACGGCGGAGACGGTTGACGGTGCGAAGACTTACCTTGAGTGGGATGCCACCCACGCTGGCAAGCCGATCGCCGGCATCACCATCATCACTCGGAATGAGGCTGGCCTCATCCACAACATCAAGCTCTTTCAGAGCCCGTTTCCCGTCGTTCGTGAGTTCTCGTCTGGCCTCAAGGAGCGGCTCGCAGGAACACTCGGTCAAGACTTCTTTAGCTAAGCCGGGAAAACAACCAACGTCATCGCCTCGTTCAACCTGAACAACACAAACGAGCCACTACTTATGCCAATATTTCACGCCCACATTCCGGCTCAAAAGTTTTCCAGCGAACAGAAGCGCGCCCTGGCGGATGCCTTGAATCTTGCTCTTCATGAAGCCATGGATGCGCCTATGGATGACCGTTTCGTCATCATCAGTGAACACAAGGATGATGAACTCTTCATCCATCCGACCTTTCCTGGCATGAACAGATCCGACAAGCGCATGGTCGTAACGGTGACGTTCGGTACCAGCAGGACGGTGGAGCAGAAACGCAAGCTCGCGGAGTTGGTTACCCGATACGCAGTAGAAAAGGTTGGCGTCAGCGAAGACGATATCAGCCTGCTGATGTATGCCATTCCATTGGAGAACATGAGCTTCGGCGGTGGAAAACTGGTCTCTGACATCGACCTCTCTATGCCTTGGGTCAACAAGTAAGAAGGACGAAGCTGCCCTGTTCCTGGAAACGGGGCAGCGACATTGACTTGAAACGGATGTCTCATCCGTTTCTCAGGCCTGGGACTCATGCGGCTCCGATCCGACGCCATTCTCTGGACGGGTCTCGCGACGAATACAGCCACCACGCCGACCCTGGTGCTGCAAACGCGCACCGACCCGGAGGCGTTGGAGCCCGCATTTCTTGCGCCCGCCCCAAAAGAGGTAAAGCTATGACCGACTGGCATTTCTACGAACCGGCGCAGGGGCATTCCCTGCGTCACGACCCGCTCAACGCCATCGTCGCTCCGCGACCGATCGGCTGGATCAGCACAGTCTCTAACGACGGCGTGCGCAATCTTGCGCCCTACAGCTTCTTCAACCTGTTCAGCTACAAGCCGCCGATCGTCGGCTTTTGCTCGCTGGGTGCCAAGGACTCGCTCGCCAACGTGCGTGACACCGGCGAGTTCGTATGGAATCTGGCGACGCGAGAGCTCGCCGAGGCGATGAACGCCTCCGCGGCGATGGCGCCCGCGCACGTCGATGAGTTCGAGTTGGCCAAGCTGGAGACGCTGCCCTCTGCCAAGGTGCGGCCATCGCGCGTTGCGGCCAGCCCGGTGCAGTTCGAGTGCGTGGTCACCCAGATCGTGCAGCTTGAGGCGCAGGGCGGCGCAGCGCTCCCGGCGTGGCTGGTGTTGGGCGAAGCAGTGGCGATCCACATTGACCGGCAGCTGATCAAGGACGGCGTGTACCAGACGGCGCAGGCGCGCCCGATCCTGCGCGGCGGTGGGCCGGCCGACTACTTCGAGATCAGCGCGGGGCAGCTCTTCACGCTTGAGCGACCGGGTGCTTGACTTGGCGCAGAACAAGAGCCTGACATCTTTCTACAAGGAGAACCCCCATGTTTCAACGCACCGATATCGCATTCGAAGCCGAGGGCGGCGTCACGCTGCGCGGCTGGCTCTATGTGCCCACCGGCGGCACCGGCCCCCATCCCGCCATCACCATGGCGCATGGCTATGCCGGCGTGAAGGAGCACGGCCTGGAGCGATTCGCCGAGAAATTCGCCTCCAACGGCTTTGTCGTCCTCCTGCACGATCACCGCAACTTCGGCGCCAGCGACGGCACGCCGCGCCAGGATATCGACCCATGGCGTCAGATCGCCGATTGGCGGCGCGCGATCAGCTTCCTCGAACACCAGGACGTCGTCGATGCAAAGCGCATCGGCTTGTGGGGCACGAGCTATGCCGGCGGCCACGCGCTCGTGCTTGGCGCAACCGAACGCCGCTTGCGCGCGGTCGTCGCGCAGGTGCCGACCATCAGCGGCTTCGAGCAAGGACTGCGCCGCATTCCGCCCGACGCCGTCGCCGCCATCGAGGAGGCCTTCTCGGCGGACGAACGCGCGCAGGCGCGCGGCGAGCCGCCGCGCCGGCAGACGATCGTCAGCGCCGATCCGGCCGTCCCTGCTTCCTACCGCGCCAAGGATGCCATCGAGTTCTATCTGCAGCCCGTGCCCGACGGCGCCTGGGAGAACAGCGTCACGGTGCGCTCGACGCGCGCCGCGCGCATGTACGAACCGGGCGCGTGGATTGCGCGCGTGTCTCCCACGCCACTGCTGATGATCGTCGCGCTGCAGGACACGGTCACGCTGACCGATCTCGAACTGGCCGCCTACGAGCGCGCCCTTGAGCCGAAGCGCCTCGTGACGATCCCCGGCGGCCACTTCGATCCGTACATCACCAGATTCGATCAATCCAGTGCCGCCGCGCTGGACTGGTTCAAGGAACACCTCGCATAACCTCAACTTGCGACAACGCAGGAGCCCGACATGTCTCATCTCACCCATACCATCGAGCATGGCATTGCCACGATCATTCTCGACCGCTCGCCGCAAAACCGCATCGACGACCAGATGGTTGACGAACTGGCCACGGCAGTCAGCGCGATCGAACGCAGTGACGCGCGCGTCGTGCTGGTGCGCGCTGAAGGCGAGAACTTCAGCTTTGGCGGCGACATCACGTCCTGGCCCGATGACACCCCCCGCCAGTTGCGTGCCCGCTTCGAGGGTTACATGGACGTCTTCAATCGCTTCGAACGTCTGCCCCTGCCTGTCATCGCGGTGGTGCACGGCTTGTGCGCAGGCGGTGGCTTCGAGTTGGCCTTGCGTGCCGATGTCATCTTTGCCGCCGAAAGCGCAACGTTCTGCCATCCGGAACAGTCGCTTGCCTTGGTGACCCTGCTGGGCGGCATCTACCGCGTCGCCGAACGAGCAGGACGCGCACGTGCGATGGAATGGGCGCTGACTTCCGAGCGCGTCCCCGCCGCGACGATGGAGCGCTTCGGCGTGATCAACCGCGTCGTCGCCGATGCCGGGCTGCTTGCAGAGGCGCACGCGTTCGCCGCGAAGTTCGTGCACGGCCCGACACGCGCCCACGCCGCCCACAAGGCCTTGCTGCGCGCCTGGGCCAACGGCGGTGTCCAGGCGGCCGACGATGTGATGTTCAACGTTGCCATGCCCTTGTTCGAGACAGAAGACGCGAAGGACGGGCTTGCTTCGGCCATCAAGGCCCTGAAGGCCGGTGCGCCGCGCCCGCTGCTCGAATTCAAGGGCCGTTGATCCGCCACGCAAGCCCTGTGGTCAACAACCTGAAAGCGACGGTGCGCTTCTGAGTCAGTGGCCACCGCCCAGATAGGCGGCCTTGACGGCGGGGTCGTTGCGCAGCTTCTCCGCCGGGCCGTGCAGCGAGATGCGGCCGTTCTCCAGCACGTAGCCGTAGTCGGCCACGCCGAGTGCGGCGGCAGCGAACTGCTCGACCAGCAGCATGGTCACGCCCTCGCTCTTGAGCCGCTCGATGATGCGAAACACCTCGGCCACCAGGATCGGCGCCAGGCCCATCGAGGGCTCATCGAGCAGCACGACCTCGGGGTTGAGCATGACGGCGCGGGCCATGGCCAGCATCTGCTGTTCGCCGCCCGACAAGGTGCCGGCCAGTTGGGTGCGGCGCTCTTTCAGGCTGGGGAATAGCTCCAGCGCGCGCTCCAGGTCGCCCGCCACGTCGCCGCGCGGCCGGCTGCCGGTCAGGCGAGGGAAGGCACCCAGGGTCAGGTTGTCGGTGACCGTCATGGTGGCGAACACGCGCCGGCCTTCGGGCGAATGGGCCAGGCCCAGCTTGGCGATGTGATAGGACTCGAGCCCGTCGATGCGCTTGCCGTTGAGCGTGATCTCGCCCGCAGTCGGGGCGATCATGCCGGAGACAGCGCGCATGGTGGTGGTCTTGCCGGCGCCGTTGGAGCCGATTAAGGTCACGACCTTGCCCTTGGGCACCTCGATCGATATGCCGTGCAGCACCTGCACCTTGCCGTAGCCAGCGGAGAGATTGTGGATGGTCAGCATCTTGTTCTCACGCGGGCTGCGCGCCTCCCGTGTCCTGGCCACCCAGATAGGCTTCAATCACCTTTGGGTCGGCTTGCACCGCAGCGGGCTTGCCCTCGGCGATCTTCTGGCCAAAGTCCAGCACCGACACCGTGTCGCACATGCCCATCACCACGTCCATGTGGTGCTCGATCAGGATCACGGTCACGCCGTGCTCGCGGATCTTGCGGATGATGGCGATCAGCTCCTTGATGTCGGGCGCCGTGAGGCCGGCCGCCGGCTCGTCCAGCAGCAGCAGTTGCGGGTCCAGCGCCAGCGCCCGGGCAATCTCCAGCAAGCGCTGCTTGCCGTAGGGAAGGTTGCGTGCCTCCTCGGCCGCAAGCGCTCCCAGCCCGACGAAGCTCAGCAGGCCCAAGGCGCGGCTGGCTGCGGCCTCGCGCTCGCGGCGATAGCGCGGCGTACCCACCGCCACGTCAAACAGGTTGCTGCTGAAACTGTGGTGCAGGCCCACCTGCACGTTCTGCAGCGCAGTCATCTCGCCAAACAGCTGCACGTTCTGGAAGGTGCGCGCGATACCGGACAGGGCAATGTCGGCCGAGTTGCGGCCGACCAGCGAGCGGCCCGCAAAGGAGATGGCACCGGCCGTGGGCACGTAGATGCCCGTCAGCACATTCATCATGGTGCTCTTGCCCGAGCCATTCGGGCCGATCAGGCCGTGGATGCTGCCGCGCTGGATGCTCAGGTCGACGTTGTTCAAGGCCTTCAGGCCGCCAAACTGCATCAGCACGCCGGAGGCTTGCAGTATTTCCCCGGTAGCGCCGGCATTGGCAGCGGTGGATACGGCGTCTGATCGCGCCCCGCCCTCCCCTGCCTGATCAGGCAGCGGCTGGAGCCGGCGCATGTTGAAGGCCTTGCGCACAAAGCCAACGATGCCATCCTGCAGGTAGTACACGACGAACAGCATGATCACGCCGAAGATCGACAGCCGCCAATCGGTCATGGCGTCCAGCCAGAAGGCCAGGCCTGCCAGCGCAATGCTGCCGACCACCGGAATCGCCATTTGCGCTGGCGTGGCGCGCCCGCGCCGGATGGCGACCACGGCCGTGACCAGCACCAGCAGTGCCAGCGTCACCGACACATAGCGGAACAGCACCACATCGTCGAGCAGCTTGGGCAGCAGCACGATGATGGCCGCGCCGATCATCGAGCCGATGCGGCTCTTGCGCCCGCCCATGATGACCGCCAGCAGGAACAGCACGGTCAGCTCGAAGTTGTAGGAGTTGGGCGATATGTACTGCTCGGAGTACGCATACAGGCAGCCTGCCAGCCCCGCAAAGCCCGCGCTGATGACAAAGGCGTAGACCTTGTAGCGGTAGACCGATACGCCCATGCAGTCCGACGCCACCGGGCTGCCGCGCAGTGCCTCGAAGGCCCGGCCCAGGTGCGAGCGCAGGATGCGGTGCACCACGATCAGCGCCAGCACCATCAGCACCGCCACCACCCAGTAGTACTCGCGCTCATCCAGCTTGTGGCCGAACAGCGAGGGCTTGTCGAGCTTGATGCCCATGGGGCCTTCGGTAAGAAAGCTCATCTCGTTGATGAGGATCTGGATGATGGTGCCAAAGGCCAGCGTCACCATGGCCAGGTAGGGCCCCGACACCCGCAGCGCCGGCAGCGCCAGCAATGCGCCAAAGCCGGCGGTGAACAGGATTGCCACCGGCACCGTGACCCAGAACGGCGCGTCCAGCTTGAAGACCAGCACACCCGCCGCATAGGCCCCCAGGCCGAACAGGCCAGCATGGCCCAGCGACACCTGGCCGGTGTAGCCGACCACGATGTCGAGCCCGAACAGCAGGATCGCGTAGATCATGATGGTTTCGAGCAGGTGGATGTAGTACGGGTTGTCTATGCCTATGGGGAACAGCAGCAGAGCGGCAACACCGGCGATGGCCAGCAGGAGCTGGCTGGGTTTCATTTTCTGAGACACCACGCTCATACCTTCTTGATGGCAGTCTTGCCGAACAGGCCGGCCGGGCGTACCGCCAGCACGATCAGCAGCAGCACCAGGCCAGGCACGTCCTTGTAGCCGGTGCTGAGGTAGAAACCGGTGGTGGTCTCGGCCACGCCGAGGATGATGCCGCCCACCACGATGCCCATGCCGCTGGTCAGCCCGCCGATGATGGCGACGGCAAAGGCCTTCAGGCCCAGCACCGCGCCCATGGTGGCACCGGTCAACGTCAGCGGCGCGATCAGCACTCCGGCAAAGGCCGCCGTCATGGACGACAGCGCATAAGAGAAGGTAATCACCAAGCCGGTGTTGATGCCCATCAGCTTGGCGGCATCACGGTCGTTGAAGGTGGCGACCACGGCCTTGCCGTAGATGGAGCGGCGGTTGAACAGCTCTACCGCCAGCATCATCAGCAGCGCACCGCCCACCACCAGGATTTCCATCGGCAGCACGTTGGCGCCCAGAAACTTGAGCGGCGACTCGGGCAGCGGCGACGGAAACTTGAGGTCGTCCCGGCCCCAGACGTTTTCCGCCACGTTCTTGAAGATGATGCCCAGCGCGATGGTGGACATGATCCAGCCAAACTCCGACTTGATCTTGATCGCCGGCCGCACGCCGATGCGCTCGACCACCGCGCCCTGGAAGGCGCCAAACAGGCAAACCAGCGGAATCATCAGCCAGTAGTTCACGCCTAGGCCCACCAGGGTCAAGCCCACCAGCGCGCCCAGCATCAGCGCATCGCCCTGGCCAAAGTTGAGGGTGTCGGACGTGGCAAAGGTGAGCTGGTAGCCGAACGCGATGACGGCGTAGATCATGCCCAGCGCAATACCGCTGAAGATGAGTTGGGTGAGGATTTGCATGGCGGGCCTCGGGGTGTCGCTGAGCGCGCTGGGTGGCGGCCTATGAATGAAGAACGCCGCCGAGGAGTGATCCGGGGCGGCGCGGGCAGGAGGCTGCTTACTGCTTGAGCCGGACCTGGCCGGCGTTCTTCTGGTCGTCCGGATTGGCAAACACCACGCGGCCGCCCTTGACCTCGCCAAACACCGGGATGTTGGCCGTGATGGCGTCGTGGTCGGTCTTGCTGAAAGGCTTGTTGTAGGTGGTCACCACGCCTTCGACCGGTGCCTGCAGGTCTTCCAGCGCGGCCTTGATCTTGGGGCCGTCGGTGCTGCCGGCCTGCTTGATGGCCGCAGCCAGCAGGTAGATCGAGTCATAGCCCTGGGCGGCCGACACCGGTGAATCCATGCGGCCATTCTTGGGCTTGAAGGTTTTCACGAAGGCGTCGATGAAGGCTTTGCGCTTGGGCGTGGTGGGCTCCTGGATGAAGGTCTGCGGCATGCGCGCGCCCTCCCCGCCCGGGCCGGCGTTGTCGATGTAGTTGGCCATGGCCAGGGTCCAACTGCCGATCATGGGCACCTTCCAGCCAAGCTTGGTCATGCCGTTGGCGATCTGCGCCAGCTCGGGGCCGATGCCGTAGGTCAGCACGGCTTCGGCGCCGGCCTCTTTTGCCTTGAGCAACTGGGCCGTCATGTCGACGTCCTTAATGTTGAACTTCTCGACGGCCACCGGCGTGATGCCCTTGGCCTTGAGCGCCTTCTCCAGGTCTTCGCGGCCAAGTTGGCCGTAGTTGGTGGAGTCGGCCAGGATGGCAACCTTCTTGAAGCCGCGACGGGTCACGGCCTCTTCCACGATCATCGGCGCCTGGATGCTGTCGTGCGCGGCGTTGCGGAAGACGTAGTTGTCCGGGTCCTTGTCGAACTGGTGGGTGATGACGGAACCGGTCGCCACGTTGTTCAGTACCGGGATCTTGGCGTCCTGGAAGAAGCGCTGCGAGGCCAGCGCCACGCCGGTGTTGATGTAGCCGACCACGGCCACCACCTTTTCCTTGTTGATGAACTCCTGGGCGATCTGCACGCCGCGCTCGTTCTTGGCCTCGTCGTCGCGTTCTATGAGCTGGATCTGCCGGCCCAGCACGCCGCCGGACTTGTTGATCTCATCGGCGGCAAGGCGCACGCCGTCGCGCATGCTGACGCCCATCGAGGATGAGCCGCCGGTGAAGGGGCCGTCGACGCCGATCTTGATCGGGTCGGCCGCCAGGGCACTGGCCGAGAACGCAATGGCGCCTGCAATGGCCAGGAGTTTGAAGCTGAGTTGCATGGGACGTGTCTCCAACGATGGTTCTGGTAGGGACCTCGGCCTGCATCGGTCTTGCTATGCCGCCCTGCAGGGCATGTCCAACATATCCAGAAGTCACTCAGCTGCAGAGAGTGACAACCCTAGCCCGTCCCAGGGCCGCTCAGATAAAGGGCCCGGCCTCACTGCGGCTGGTCCAGTCGATCGGGTCTTGCTGCAGCACCGCGTCGATGTCCAGGCCCAGGGCCAGTCCGATCACGTCCGGGAAGCTGGTGGTGAGCTCCTTCTCCCCCAACTGCGCCTCCCGGGCCCGGGCGCGCCAGGTGGCCAGGTGGATGATGCCGGCGAGAGGTTCGTAGGCATCGTTGTCGAAGGGGGCATGCTGGTGCTGCAGCGCATCGACGATCTGCGTCGGAAACTGCCAGCTGCGCGCCAGGCCGGCGCTGACCTCTGCATAGCTGTAGCCGAACATGCGGTGCTCTATGCGGGCCCGGCGCAGGTCCAGCGGCGGCACGGATTCATTGAGCGGCAGCATCTTCTCGGGCATGCCGGTGTGCATCACCAGCTCACCCACGGCATGGACCAGGCCCGAGGTGAAGGCGGTGCCCAGGTTCTCGTGCACGATGCCGGCGAGCGAGCGCGATATCTTGGCCACGTCCAGGCTGTAGCGCCAGAACTGCTGCATGTTGACGCCCGGCACCGAGCGAAAGGCTCCGCCCAGCGAGGCGGCACTGACCAGGCTGCGCACGTGCGTCAGGCCCAGGATGGCCAGGGCTTCAGACACGCCGCCGATGCGCTGCGACAGCTGGAAGAAGGCCGAATTGGCCAGCTGCAGCACGCGCGCAGTCAGGCCCGGGTCGGTGCTGATCAACTGGCTGACCTTGCGCAGGTCGGGCTCCTCGCGGTCAAGCTCACTCAGCAACAGTGCCACCACCTTCGGGATGCTGGGAAGTGCCGTGGGCGAAGCCAGCAGCTCGTTCAACTCCATGGAGTGGTCTTTTTGTGTGAATGTCGTGGAAGGCAAAAGGCGCGCCGCAATAGGCCGCAGCACGCGGCCCCTGCGGTTTTACACCATGTAACTACTTGCCGGGCCCGCGGTTCTGCAGTTTTGCGAAGGCTGATGCCATGGCGCCGCCCACCGGGGCTGCGGGGGCCGGTGCGGGCCGACGCGGCTGGCCACCACGGCCTGCGGCCTCAAAGCGGTTCTCGCGCGGGGCGTCGCGGCGGGTGGTGCCGGTGGCGTCCAGCTTCATGCTCAGGCCGATACGCTTGCGCTCGACGTCAACCTCGACCACGCGCACCTTGACGATGTCGCCGGTCTTGACCACTTCACGTGCGTCATTGACGAACTTGTAGGCGAGCTGGCTCACATGCACCAGCCCATCCTGGTGCACGCCCAAGTCGATGAAGGCGCCAAACTGCGCGACGTTGCTGACCGTGCCCTCCAGCACCATGCCTTCGCGCAGGTCCTTGATGTCGTCCACGCCGTCGTTGAAGCGCGCCACCTTGAAGTCCGGGCGCGGGTCGCGGCCGGGCTTTTCCAGCTCGGCCAGGATGTCCTTGACGGTGATGACGCCAAAGCGCTCGTTGGCGAACAGCTCGGGCCGCAGCGTCTTGAGCATGTCGGAGCGGCCCATCACATCAGCAATCGGCTGGCCAACGCGGCCGATGATCTGCTCGACCACCGGGTAGGTTTCGGGGTGCACGCCGGTCATGTCCAGCGGGTTGTCGCCACCACGAATGCGCAAGAAGCCTGCGCTCTGCTCGAAGGTCTTGGCGCCCAGGCCGGTGACGGCCAGTAGTTGCTGGCGGTTGGCGAAGGCGCCGTTGGCTTCGCGCCAGCGCACCACGGCCTTGGCCACGCTGCCCGACAGGCCCGATACCCGCGACAGCAGCGGCGCGCTGGCGGTGTTCAGGTCTACGCCGACGGCGTTCACGCAGTCTTCGACCACCGCATCCAACGTGCGGGCCAGCTCGCTCTGGTTGACGTCGTGCTGGTACTGGCCCACGCCGATGCTCTTGGGGTCGATCTTGACCAGCTCGGCCAACGGGTCTTGCAGGCGGCGCGCGATGCTGGCGGCACCGCGCAGGCTCACGTCGACGTCGGGCATTTCCTGGCTGGCGAACTCGCTGGCGGAGTAGACCGAGGCGCCGGCCTCGCTCACCACCACCTTTTCGATCTTGCGGTCGCTGGCCTTGGCCAGCAGCTTCATCAGGTCGGCGGCCAGCTTGTCGGTTTCGCGGCTGGCCGTGCCGTTGCCGATGGCGATCAGGTTCACGCCGTGCTTCTCGCTGAGCTTGGCCAGCGTGTGCAGGGAGCCTTCCCAGTCCTTGCGCGGCTCGTGCGGGAAGACGGTGGCGGTATCCACCAGCTTGCCGGTGGTGTCAACCACGGCCACCTTCACGCCGGTGCGGATGCCTGGGTCCAGCCCCAGCACCACGCGCGGGCCGGCCGGCGCGGCCAGCAGCAGGTCGCGCAGGTTGTCGGCAAAGACCTTGATGGCGACCTTCTCTGCGTCTTCGCGCAGGCGGGTGAACAAATCGCGCTCGGTGGACAGGCTGAGCTTGACGCGCCAGGTCCAGGCCACGCACTTGCGCAGCAGGTCGTCGGCCGGGCGCCCAGCATGGCTCCAGCCCAGGTGCTGGGCAATGCGGCCTTCGGCCAGCGATGGCGGCGCGCCGCGGCCGGTGGTGGGGGCGTCGTCCGCCACGGGGGTGACCAGCTTGGCTTCCAGGATCTCCAGCGTGCGGCCACGGAACACGGCCAGCGCACGGTGCGAGGGCACGCGGCCGATCGGCTCGTCGTATTCAAAGTAGTCGCGAAACTTGGCGACGTCGGGGTTTTGCTCGTCCTTGCCTTCGACCTTCTTGCTTTGCAGCAGGCCTTCGGTCCAGAGCCATTCGCGCAGGCCCTGCACCAGCGCGGCGTCTTCGGCCCAGCGCTCGGACAAGATGTCGCGCACGCCATCCAGCACCGCCGGCACGGTGGAGAAATCCGCGCCCGGCTTGCCGTCGTCCAGCACTTCGGGTGGGCGGGTGAAGGCGGCGGCCTCTGCGGCTGGGTCCAGCGTGGGGTCGGCAAACAGCTTGTCGGCCAGCGGCTCGATGCCGAACTCGCGGGCGATCTGGCCCTTGGTGCGGCGCTTCTGCTTGAAGGGCAGGTAGAGGTCTTCCAGCTCTTGCTTGGTGGGCGCGGCCTCGATGGCAGCGCGCAGAGCGGGGGTGAGCTTGCCTTGTTCGTCGATGCTTTTCAGCACCGACTCGCGGCGGTCTTCCAGCTCGCGCAGGTAAGACAGGCGGGCTTCCAGTTCACGCAGTTGGATGTCGTCCAGGCCGCCAGTGGCCTCTTTGCGGTAGCGGGCGATGAAGGGCACGGTGGCGCCGCCATCGAGCAGGTCGACGGCGGTGCGCACCTGCTGCTCGGTCACACGGATTTCGGAGGCGATCTGGCGAAGGATTTTCTGCATGTCTTGGCGCGCGGCCACGGGGCCGGCGAGGGAAGGTGAACGCGAAAAAGGGAGGAAAGCGGGCGAGTGTGCCATAGGCCGGAAGCGGCTTTGGCCGTGAGCCCGAAACTTCAAAATAGATAGCTATAAGCCCATGCCACACCTGGGCTGGAGGCACTTTTTACCCATATTTCTCAAACAAGGCTGGCTGCGGCCTCTGGACGTATGCCGATGGGCCGCAGCTTGTGGTGTTGGGCGCGGATCAGCTCGTAGAAGCCGGCGGCATCAGGTGCCTGCACGCTCAGCACCAGGACGCAATCGACAACCGGCGCGGCCCCTGCCGGCAGGTGGGCTGCTGGCACCCCGGCCCAGTAGCCGATGTCAAAGACCGGTTCCGCGAGCGCGCCGTCCGCAAAGTCACGCTGACGGTGCAGGACCATGCCGCGCTCCGGCCCGGCGTCTGCGGTGAAGAATGGCCTGGAGCGCATGTCCCCCTGCCCTGCCAGCGGCCGGAAGCTGATGCCCAAGCCTGGATGCGCGCGTTGTCTGGCGTGCTCGGGCCCCATGTGCAGGCCAGCGCAGAAGCTGGCGCTTATGCCAAGGGCCTGGCCGCCCTGATGGGGAATGGGAAAGCGCCAGCACTCGCCGGCGGCAATAGAGGCGCGAGACAGCACCGTCACGCAGCCCGGAACGCAGCGGAGCATGTCCAGCCCGCCGTCTCTGAAGCGGCCCCATCCGACCTCGGCATGGGCCTGGCCGGGATGCGGCTCGGCATGGTGGACAAGCAGCGCCTTCAGGGCCAAGGCAGAAAGATCCTCTGCCGCGCAGGCCGCCATGCTGGCGGCCGTACGCAGCACCAGCGGCGCGGCGTAGCTCGTGCCCGAGACGCCGACCACTTCCCCCAGAAGCGGGCTGTACAGCTCCAGCAGTTCGTGCCGGGAACCGCCGAAGGCGAGCCCGTCAGGCTTGACCTGTTCTGCGCGTCCCGGCCCGCGGCCGCTGTATGGCGCGCGCTGCCACAGGGGGCCGCTGCCATCGCAGGCGCCTACGGCAACGGCGTTGCCCATGTCGGCCGGCGGCTGGATGCGGGGCGCCCCATCGGCCCCGCCGTCATTGCCAGCTGCGACGGTCAGCAGGATGTCGTGGCGCTCGCAGAGCTGCTCCAGCACCGCCGTCCAGACATGGACCTCATCGTCGCGCACCGGCATCCTGGGCCCCAGGCTGATGTTGGCGAAGCGGTGCCGTCCGGTTTCCAGTACCGCCTTGATGCGCAACAGAACATCGAACAGGTCCGGGTCATGGAAGGAGTCCGGCGCGAGTACCCGGTAGTGGTCCGTGCCCGTCACGGGCCGGCCAAGGGACGCATCCGCCCCGGTGCGACCGAACAGAAAGGCCGAGCTGACTTCCGAGCCGTGAACGAGGAAGTCCTGCGCCGTGGCCACGGTCTCGGGGTAGACATGCTCGCGCGCCCAGGGGCCCAGATCGGCTGCGCCCAATCCCGCGTCGAAGATGGCGACGCGCTGGTCGGGGCACAGCGGGGGCAGCGTCTGCGGCGGGCGCCCCGCCTTGCGCAAGGTGCGGCGCGGCATGGGTAGGGGCGGCGCCAGCAGCGCCTCTGCCATACGTGCATGGCGCAGAAAGCCGAATTCAGCCAAGGCCCGCACCTGGGCCGCCGTCGCCATGACCGGCAGGAAGCTCAGCCCGCCGGCGCGCACGCACCGCTCCGGATGCAGCGATAGGTCCAACTGCTGCGCAAACGCCCGGAACGCTGCCAATACGTTTGCGTCGTTGGCGCCCGCATGCAGCACGGCCTGGAACCGGTGCGGCTTGCCGTCGCGGGGGCGCGGGCCCTTGATTTTTTCTTCTGCCGTGCTCCAGTGCGCATGCGCAATGGCGTACCGCGCCGGATGCGGCCCGGCCGCCAGCAGCGCCTGCCAGCGATGGAGCGACGGTTCGCTGCCGGCGACGAACAGCGACAGCGCCACTCCCCCGGCAACAAGCGGGGCCATCCTGCTGCCGACCTCGCGCAAGCCAGCGCGCTGCAGCAGTTCGACGGCCAGGTGCGGTGCTTCCTGGAAGGCTGGGTGCAGTCGGGCTTCGAACACGGCCTCTCCGCCGGGCTTGGCCGCAGCCGGGCTGGCCTGCAGAAGCCTGCGGACTTCCCTGATGGAGTCGATGGTGGCTGCCAAGTCCTCGGGGCTGCCGCGGTGCAGTTCGCGGGCCTGGCCTTCGGGCGCCTGCGCACGCATTGCCAGCTTTTCACCGCCACCGAGCAGGAGCGACCTGGCTGTCATCGCTGCAGACCTGCTGGCAACAGCCGCTAACGCAGGCCGCCCTCTTCGGCCTGCCCTCTTTTCACAGAGAAGGCATAGCTGCCAAAGCGGATCTCGCCACGGCGGCGCTCGACCAGGGGCGGCATGCCGCCGGACTGAGGCAAAGCGTTGGAAAGCTGGTGCTTGGCCCGGAATATCTGGATGTTGACGTAGGACGGATCGACATCGAGCATGCGCGAGAGTTCATCCAGCGCGATCCAGCCCTGGCTGTGCGCATCCAGCCCCCTCTTTGCGTCCTGCAGGCGCAGGCGTGCCAGGGTGGCCAGGGTGTAGTGGTGAATGCGCTCGCCCAGCGGGATCGATTCGCTGCCCAGCACCAGGTTCAGGCGGGTGTGCTCTTCGTTCTGGCTCACTTCGAAATGCAGCGTCAGCTCGGCCATGTCCAGCCCGGGGCCGCCCGCCGGGTTTTCCGTGGTGGACTCGAGGTCAGCGTTCAGCACGAACTCCCAGGCGCCTTGCGAAGTCTGCACCGTGGCGCCATCGATCAGCAGATCGAGGCCCCCGATGTGCTCCAGCATCCACCGGCCATCGTGCACATGGATGCTGATTTCTGGCTGCGCGGCACTTGGCAGAAAGTTGCCCTGAGGCGACAGGGCCAGGGCCTCGCCCCGGCCGTCCAGCGGGAAAAGGCAAGTGGCGGGAGGGGCCAGGTCGTGCACGGTCCAGGCAGCGTCGGCATTGGAGCTGGTGCTGAAGCTGATCTCCATGCCCACCACCAAGGCCGTCCAATGCCCTGCCGCCAGGCGCCGCCCATTGACCGTGGTGCCATTGCGGCTTTGGTCAATGATTTCCCAGCGGCTCTGGTTCCAGCGCACGAGCGCATGGATTTTCGACACATCGGCCGCCTGGACGATGGTCTGGCATGCCGAGGGATGGCGTCCGAATGCGTGTATCGGCCGCAGCATGATTCCGCGATCGAAATGCTTGTTCCAAAAAATCGCCATTTATTCGTTTTGCCCTCATACCCCCGGTGCCAGCGTCTTGATGGTGCAGGTCGCCCATTCAGACATACAGACCCTGGGGGTTCAGATTTCTCTCGTTCAAAGGCTCGGTGCGCCAACCCATCGTGACAGGCACGTGGTAGAGGCGCGGATTGGCCCGCTCGGGCCAGATATGACACAGGCCCGGTACAACCATTTTCACGCAATGCAGGGGAATATCTGGCCGGCTGTAGTCCAGCACCAGGGTCTCCAGGCCCAGCTTGCGGGCAATACCTACGCAAGTGCTGATTTCGTCTGCAATATCGACCGATTCGGCGGGTTCTTCGGCGCGCGGCACTGTCGCGGGCGCGTCTTGTGCGCCCATCAGGAAGGCGCTGTGGGCATCGGCAATGGAAAACTGCTTGCCGGCTGCGATCAACTGACAAATTTCGGTCAGGGCCCGTTCGCAGGCCACGACTGCATCCAGGCTGCAGCCAAAGCCGATGGCCCAGTCACCGCTCGTCTGATGGCGGCCAACGGCCACTGCCACCGGGATGCCGAAGTCATGGCGGATATCCAGCACCCAGTAGCGCCATTGCGGCCCCAGCGTGCGCGTGACCCGCATGCGCACGCCCGCTGGCAAGCTATCAAGATCAAACGCAGGCCTGGGAATTTCGTTGTACCACCAGATGGCGGCCGCATCCCGCTCCACCAGCTCAAGGAAGCCTTGCAGCATGGCCTCTTCCACGGTGTTGCCGGCTGCACAGCCGTTTGACGTCCACCCGGCATGGCGTGTGCTCTGCGCTGGCGCATGGGCATAGCAAAAGCCCAATGGCAGATAGCACCTGGCTTGCTGCGTCAGGGACCAGGCCGGCGCCCAGGACAGCGGCTCATCCGGCGCGGGAGCAGCGAGGACCTGCGGGGTGCCGCCCGGCCCGGGGCGACGCGCCTCGCCGGTCTCGTATTGCCTGTCGCTGAAGAACACCAGCGACTGCGGCGGGATGCAGCGGCCATCCAGGCCATGCACGGGCGCCGTGACCGATGCCTCGTCGCCCTGGTAGAAGGCCGCATAACGCTCCACCGCCTCGCACATGGCGCTGGCGCGGGACTGCTCTGGAGACATGCCCTTGCCCAGGCACAGCTGGCTCCAGGCTGCGGGTGGCGCGGTGCTGTCGCTCCAAGGGGTTTTAAAGATTCCGCTGCGGTAGACCCGCAATGCGTCTTCACCTTCGCAGCCCAAGGGCGTGACCTCGGTAATCACACCGCACAGCGCGCTCAAGTGCGGGGACAGCCGTTCCACCGTATGTGCGGCCGGCATGCTGCGCGAGCCGCCGTCGCGTCGTGCCGTCCGCAAGCAAGAGGCCGGGACGATGGAGCGCTGCTGGCGCTCGGCCAGCAGGCCCGGGCTGCCGCACTGCGGGCACTGGGGCCGGGCGATAACCGTGTGCGCCTGTGGCTGTCCTCGTTGGGCAGAACCCGGCCCAGGGGGCTGGAGCGTGAGGATGTGCTGCCTGCCCTGTGCCAGGACCTCTTGCCCCAAGGGGAGCATTGCCTGCAGCCGGGCCTGGATGAGCCCGTCGCCGCAGCGTACGGGCAAGGCCAGTGCCGGGCTGTTGGACTGAGCCTGCCACCATGCGCGCGCCGGCTGGTTTCGCCGCAGGCGATGGGCCAGGCAGTGCCAGCACGCCATGTCCGGGCTTTGGGGCATGAACAGCGGCCCCACCATGGCCTGCTCGCCTGCGGGCCGGACCAGCAACCAGGGCTGCCCCAGCACCTTCTGCTGCGCGTCGATCAGTCCCAGCCGGGGGTCCAGGTAGTCATCGCAAAACACAAACGTCAGGCGGCCATGGCCAGCCTGCGCCGCAAGGGCCATGCAAGCCCAGCCCTCGGCGGCGTCGCCGCTGAGCACTTCGGACAGGACGATGGCATCGACTTCGCGAGACACCGGCCTGCGGGTGAAGGACACGGAGAAGTTGGGCGTCGCGTAGTGGTCACCGTCCGGCATTCCTGCGGGGCGGACGAAATCCTGCCGCAGCAGGCCTTCGAGCGCATGCAGCATCTCGGCCAACAAGCTGGCCGAACCCGTCGCCCTGCAGTACGACTCCAGGCTGGCCCCCTGTTGCAATACCCGGCCCAGAGTGACCACAGCAGGCGACGTGAACAGATAGGCGCCGGCCTCGCCCAGCAGTTGCAGCCAGCCCTGCCCCAGCAAGGGCGGCAAGTAGCGGCCATGCCATTGAAAAACGCCGCCGTACAGGTCCGCCGAAAGCCCTCTATCCATGGTCTTTGCCGCCCAGGCCAAGCCGCAGCACGGTGTAGGGCCAGCGGCGGCGCACCGCCTGGAACGCGGATTCAAAGTGCCGGTGTTGCGGTGAAAACGAAGAAAACGGATGCTCCTCCGAGAGCAGTTGGATAGCCCCATGGAGCCGGCCGATCTCTTCTGCGCTGTCGAATCCGGAGACCACGGGTAGCTGCATGCCGCCCACCTGCATCGGCAGATGTGCAAGATCGGGGTGCACGTAGTCCAGCACCATCTGGCCCACACCACCGTGCTGGTCCAGGTGCTCGGCCAGCCGCTGCAGCAGGGCCTCCAGCGGCGCCTTGGGCAGATAGGGGCAGACCCCTTCCATCAGGAAGAGCAGCGGGCGGCCAGGCTGCAGGCCGGCTGACTCCAGCCACGTGAGGTCCAGAACGGAGCACGCCAGGTTTCGTTCTGAGGCGGCCGCGTCCATGTACTGCTCCCGCAGGTGGATGCCTTCGGGCAGATCGATATTCAGCCAGTCAATGCTTTGATGGGATGGCAGGCCCGCCAGAATGCGGCTCCTGCGTGTGCACAAGCCGGCTCCAAGGGTAACGCCCATGCCATCTGGATAGGCCTGGAAGAACTCAGACGCCATCCGGTCGAAAAGTGCTGCGCGCAGCACGATTCCTCTGACGAAAGCCGGGTCCCGTGCATAGCCTGACACGTCGACCGGCAACTTCGCCGCAATCTGGCGCGCCAGCGGGTCGGAGAAGACCGTATCCGGCACGACCTTATCGGCCGCAGCGCGGGCGGCCAAAGTCAGTAAAAGGGTTGCAGTGGCGCCGTTCAGGGCCTGCCATTGCGTGCCGCCAGCGTGGGCCGCTGGCGGCACGGCAATACCCGCAGAATCTTCAGCAGGTGAAGGGATAAGCGCTACCGGTGTTGTTGTAGGAGGTAAGTGCGATCGGCCGCATCTGCTCCACCGCCGGGGCTACGGGATAGTTGAGCACGATGGCGTTCTTGATCGGGCTGCCGTCGTCGTTCGTGCGGTTCCATTCGCACAGTTCCTCATCCCAGGTGAACGATGGATTGCTGACGAACTTGACCTGGAAATTGAAGGGGTTGTTGTAGCCCAGCCATTGGCTCAGCACCGGCGTGGCATCGACTTCGCCAGCGCGGGTGAGTTGGGTGAGGAAGTCCGGGGACTGCCAGGTCAGGGTGATAGCCCGCAGCACCACGCCGCCAAATGCCAGCAGCGAGTCGGTGCCGCCACTGGGAATGCCCAGGCTGGTAGGCAATGCGCCCCGCAGCACTGAGGCGCCACCGTTGTCGAACGAGGTGACGCTGCCCATGAAGTCCGGGAACAGTTGGTAGTACGCCGCCAATGCCTCGGTGGCCCGGGCCTTGGGGGCCTGCGGCAGCACGACAGAGAAGCCGTCGTCCATCCCGATCCAGCCAGCCGTCAGCTCTGGCTTCCATTCGGTTTGTTCTGTCGGATCGTCACTTCGATTCAGGACGATATCGAGGTTGGGCCACAGCGTATTCAGGCCAAAGTCGCGGTGCAGGATAGGTTGAATGTCCTTCTGCGCCAGCAGCTCCGTCTGGTAGCCTGGATCGTCCCAAGATCTCGCGATTGCGCGGAGATAAGCCAATCGAAATTCAAGTAGCGGTTCCCCGCCCTGGTGGTTTGCCATGGTGAACTTCCTCGATGGTTAGGAGATGTAAGCATAGCGTGTATTGGTATTTTGTGGGGCCCATTCAGGACGTGCGGTCGCGATCTCTTTCAAGCGCTCCGCTATTTGCTCGTGATCGCTGCACAGTGCCTGCAATGCCTCCAGGGCCGCGAACTCCACCCGCAGTTTCCCCCCCTCGCGAGCGAGCCGTGCGGCCAGCAGCAAACTGGCCCCGACGGCCGCGGCAGGGCTGCCCGTGGCCCGGAGGTACTGGGCCTTCTTCAAGTGCAGTTCGGCGCTGTACAGGCCCTCTTTCAACTGATCTGCCAGTTGCAGACAGCCGTCGATGCGCTCGATCGCCTCCGCCCACCGGCCCTGCTCGGCCAATACTTCTGCGGTCAATGAGCGGTAGTAGGTGTGGCAATAGGCGCATCCCATCTGCCAGAGCGCCAGTAGCGCATCGTCGGCCTGTTCTATCTCGCCGACGGCCCAGCAGCGGATGGCCTCCGCATAACCCGCAAAGGCCGGCAGGCCGTACCGCGCTGCCAGGTTCAGCAGCTCCGTGGCGCTCCGAAGCGCCGCCTGCTTGTCACCCCGATGCTGGTAGCCCACGCTCTGGTAGAGCAGCGCCATGCCAAGCGAGGGGATATGCGATAACGCCCTCGCCCAGCCCACGGCGTTGGCGGCGTCGGCTTGCGCGAGCGCGTCCTCGCCCGCCGACCAGCGGACCAGGGCGCGCCCGGCGGCGGCCCAGACCCGCGTGTCGAAGCCGAAGTAGCTGGCGTGGTGCGCGTGTGCGCGCGCGGAGTAGCCCTCGATGGCCTGGGTGAGCACCCGTTCTGCCGCCCCGGCATTGCCGTCGGAGTAATGCGCCAGGCCCAGGTAGGTATGGGCCGCCACGCGAGCACCGGTGTCATGGCGCTCCCCGGCAAGGTCGAGCAGCCTGTAGCTCAGTTGCCGGACCTCTTCCCGGTTGCTGGCCACGTGGTGGTAGGTGATCATGGACCACAGGTGCTGCACTTCCTTGTCGGTGGCCACCGTGCCCGTCAGCAGGGCCTGCGACAACGCGATCCGCTCCTTGACCTGGACATGCGCCCAGCCGTGCTTGTTCATCATCGCCTGGGTGACATAGCCGTTCAGGTCCAGGCGGGCCTCGCGCTGCCCGACGCCGTCCAGCCGGTCAATCCAGCCGTCCACCAGCTCGGCGTAGGCGATGGTCTCGTCGTTCAAGGCCCGGTGCTGCGTGATGCGCAGTTGCTGAATGGCATGGGCCACGGCCTGCACGTAGTCGCCCGCGGCGGCGTAGTGCCGGGCGATGCTGCCAGGCTCCTTGGTGGCGCGCAGCGGGTAGAGGCGCGTCAGGGTCTGGGCCACGATCCAGTGCTGCTGCCGGCGCTGCACCGCGAGCATGCATTCATAGGCAGCGTCACGGATCAGGCCATGCCTGAAGACGAAGCTCCCGCTGTCCGGCGCGGCAGCGCGTGCAATGAGCCCGGCATCCAGCAGCGTCGCCAGTCCATCGGTCACGGACTGGGGCGTCTTGCCGGAGCAGGACTGCAGCAGCTCCACATCGAACTGCCGGCCTATGGTGGCGGCCAGCTGCAGCAGTTCCTTGACCGGCCCCAGCCGGTCGAAGCGGCTGATCAGCGAGTCGCGCAGGGTCACGGGGACATCGGTCGGCCGCGCGGATGTCTTGAAGAACCACATGCCGCTTCTCTCGACCAGGTAGGTGTCGCGCAGCATGCGCGTCAGCTCGTGGACGAACAGCGGAACGCCGTCGGTGCGGGCGACGATGTTGTCTATGACGGCCGGGTCCGCCGTTTTCGGGGCCAGGACCTGGCGCGCGATCTGTGCGGCCTGCTCGTCGTCCAGGCGCGCTATCGGGAGGGCTTCGGCCTGCAGAACGGCGGGGCAGTCCCAGCCGGTGCGCGCGCTCAGTACCAGCAGCAGTTGCGCCCTGGGCAATGCCACCGAGATCTGCTCCAGCAGCTCGATCGTGGTTGGATCGACCCAGTGCAGATCCTCCACCAGGATCAGCAGCGGAGCGGATCGCGCCTGGTGCAACAGCCACCGCGCAATCGACTGCAGCAGCAGGGCCTTCTGCAGCGCTGGCGAGATCTGGCTTTCCGCATAGGGGCCGAACGGCAGCGACAGCCAGGAGCAGAAGATCGGCAGCACCCGGGGCGCATCGCAGCCGGCAGCGCTCAAGGCGTCCTGCAGCCGGTCCCGGGCTTCATGCGCGGCCAGGCCAGGCACCGTCCCATCGAACTGCTGGCGCAGCAAGGGCAGGATGGGGGCCAGGGCGTTGTTGCGGTGCTCCGGCAGGCACTGGAAGCCAATCGACCGATAGCGCTCCCGCTCCACACGCTCGCGCAGCACCTCTACCAGGCGCGACTTGCCTATGCCGGCTTCGCCGCTGAGCAGCACGGCGCTTCCGGTGCCTTGCCTGACCTGCTCCCAGAACTGCCAGAGCTGCTCGAGTTCGCGCTCGCGTCCCACGCAGGTCTGCGGCGGCAGCAAGGCGTCATACGGTATGGGCGTATGGCTGAAGGTCGTCGGCAGGTGCTCGCCTGTGAGGCGGTAGGTCCGCAGTGGCACGGACGGCGCCGGCAGGCGTAGCCCTTCGGCCTCTTCCTGGTGGGCGAAGTTGCGCAGCAACTGGTAGCAGTTTTCGCTGGCGAGGATGGCCCCGGCCGGGGCCTGGCCCTCCAGGCGCATGGCAATGTTGACGGCATGGCCCGAGGGGATTTCGTCGCCCGAAACCACCACCATTCCGGTGTGCAAGCCCATGCGCACCATCAGATGTGCGCCCTGCCCTTCCTTGATCGCAGCCGCCCGGCAGCGGCCCAGTTGCGCCAGCTCCAGAGCGGTCATGCCGGCCTGGCGGGCATCGGCGTCGGAGGCACGCGGGTAGCCGAACAGGATCAGCATCCGCTCCCCCAGCGTGCCGGCCAGCAGGCCGCCGCGCCGCGTGGCGGCATCCACGAACAGGCTGAACTCCTGCCGCTGCAGCAGCTCCAGGTCTTCGATGTCCGAGCCCAAAGCGGCGTACTCGTCGGCCGGCGGCCAGATCGAGACGCTGCAGCACAGGACCGTGACCTGCCGCTTCTCGGAGAAGCTGCGCTTGGTGACAACCGTCTGGGCCAGGTACTCGTGCAGCGGCTGCCGCTCCGAGCGCAGCGTGCCGACCAGGTCGTCCATGCGGATTCGGCCCAGCTCCAGCAGCAGGGCCTCGGCTGACGCGCTGCGTTCGGCCACGCGCTTCTTCAGCGCCCGGCGCAGGAGACTGGCCAGGGGGTGGCCGGCGATCTCGGGCGGCAAGGGCACTTCCTGGCTGCTCAGTTGCTGGTGGAAGATTTCAGCGGTCGAGGTACCGTTCATGACCGGGGCGCCGGTCAGGCACTCGAGGAACATCAGGCCCCAGGCGTACAGGTCCGACTGCACGCTGGGCAGTTCTCCGCGCAGCTGCTCGGGGGCGCTGTACGAAGGGGTGCCCAGGCACTCATCGGTCATGGTCAGGGAAGAGAACTGGGCATCCCGTGCCTGCGGCACCACGGTGCTGATGCCGAAGTCCAGCACCTTGGCGTGGCTGATGGCGCCGGTCGTCATCAGCATCACGTTGTCCGGCTTCAAGTCGCGGTGCACGATGCCTATCTTGTGGGCGCAGTCCAGTGCGTCCAGGACTTCGGCCATGATCCGCGCGGCTTCTACAGCCGTGAGGGCGCCGCTGCGCTGGATCAGGCTCTTGAGCGTCTCGCCCGGGACGTACTCAAAGACACCATAGACATAGGGCCCCTGGCGCCCCTTGTCCAGCAACTGCACGATGTGGGGGTGGCGCAACCTGGCGCACAGCTCGGTTTCGCGGTGGAAGCGGGCGATGCGCCGCGTGTCTTCCGTGAGCTTGACGACCTTGATGGCGACCAGGGCGCCGGTCTTGCGCTGCCGGGCCAGGAAAACCGTGCCGTAACCCCCTGCGCCCAGCGGCTCGCGCAGTTCGTACTCGGGAATGTTCAGCTGTTCCTGTGCCGCCTCATGGGCAGTGGGTGGAACGGCATTGCTGTGCTGCATCCATGCACCTTTGGGTGAATCCCTGCGCCCTGCCCTGTTGATAGAAACTGTAATTCTCAGGGGCGAAGCAAGCATATACGCCGGATGGCTGCAGCTTGTTTCAATGTCTAACGCTCCAATTTAAATAGCATATAGCCCAAGCTGCAACTGGGCTTTCCCTTGTTTCGGCATAAAAGTTACGATGCGCGGGTCCGGCAATCACGCTGGCAGCATGTTCAAGGATGGAAGCGCGATGGTCGAACAAGGCAGCGAACTGGCCAAGGCCGTGGTGGTGCTGGCCGCAGGGGTGGTGGCCGTACCTTTGTTCAAACGGCTCGGCCTGGGATCGGTGCTGGGCTACCTGGCTGCGGGCCTGGCCATCGGGCCCTTTGGCTTTGGTTTTTTCAGCGAGGCGGAAACCATCCTGCACGTGGCCGAACTGGGCGTGGTGATGTTCCTGTTCGTGATCGGGCTGGAGATGCAGCCCACGCGCCTGTGGAACCTGCGGCGCGAGATCTTCGGCCTGGGCGTGCTGCAGGTCTGCGTCTGCGGCGGGCTGCTGACCCTGGTCGGCCACCTTGCCGGGTTGTCGCTGGCCGTGGCTTTTGTGGCGGCCATGGGCTTTGTGCTGTCGTCCACCGCCATCGTCATGCAGATGCTGGACGAGCGCGGCGAGACCTCTACCCGGCGCGGCCAGCGCATCGTCTCGGTGCTGCTGCTGGAAGACCTGGCCATCGTGCCGCTGCTGGCCATCGTCGCCCTGCTAGCGCCCGAATCTTCGACCGATGAGGCTACCTCACGCTCAGTGCAGGTTGCCGTGGCCCTGGTGGCCATCGTCGGCTTGGTGGCGGTCAGCCGCTTCTTGCTCAACCCGCTGTTCCGCCTGCTGTCCAAGGTAAAGGCGCGCGAGGTCATGACCGCCGCCGCGCTGCTGGTGGTGCTGGGCGCGGCGCTGGCCATGCAATGGGGTGGCCTGTCGATGGCCATGGGCGCCTTTGCCGCCGGCGTGATGCTGTCGGAGTCGACCTTTCGCCACCAGCTGGAGGCCGACATCGAGCCCTTCCGTGGCATCTTGCTGGGCCTGTTCTTCATGGGCGTGGGCATGTCGCTGGACCTGCGCCTGGTGCTGGGCGACTGGCCGCTGCTGCTGGGCGCAGTGCTGGTGACCATGCTGGTCAAGAGCGCCGGCATCTACGGCGTGGCCCGCCTGCTGCGCGCCCGCCACGCCGAGGCGCTGGAGCGCGCCGCACTGATGGCGCAGGGTGGTGAGTTTGCCTTTGTGCTGTATTCCGCCGCGGCCGGTGCTGGCCTGCTGGGCGAGCGGGTGCATGCACTGCTGTCGGCCACGGTGATCCTGTCCATGGCACTGACGCCGCTGGCCGTGTTTGCGCTGCGCTGGCTGCTGCCCAAGGACGGCGCCGGCGCCCCTGACATGCGCGACGTGCAGTCGGTGGCCGAGATCGGCCAATCCAGCGAAGAGCTGGCCGGCACGGCGCTGATCATCGGCTTTGGCCGCTTTGGCCAGATCGCCAGCCAGGCGCTGCTGGCGCGCGGCATCCAGGTGACCATCATCGAGAACGACACCGACATGATCCGCTCGGCCTCGACCTTCGGCTTTCATGCCTACTACGGCGACGGCACCCGCATGGACGTGCTGCACGCCAGCGGCGCCGCCCACGTGCGCGCCCTGCTGATCTGCGTCAACGACCCGGCCGCCACCACCCGCATCGTCGAGATGGTGAAGAAAGAGTTCCCCCTCACCCCGGTGCTGGCCCGCGCCTTCGACCGCCAGCATGCGATTGACCTGATCCACCACGGCGTCGACTTCCAGATACGCGAAACCTTTGAATCCGCCATGCGCTTCAGCACCGAGGCGCTGCGCCGCGTCGGCGTGCCGGAAGACGACATCGCCGAGATCTGCGAGGACATCCGCCGGCGCGACACCGAGCGCCTGCAACTGCAAGTGGCGGGCGGCATCGCCCAGGGCCGTGACCTGATGCACGGCAACCGCTGGACGGCCACGCCGCTGACGCGGCCGCAGCACAGCGGCCAGGGGCTGAATGAAGAAGCGGCGGAGGCGATCGAGGCGCAGAAAGCGGTGCAGGCGAAGTAGTGTCGCGTCAAGTGTGATGTGACGGGAGTGCGCGAAGCCATCGGCGTGCAGCGCAAGGCGTAGGCCGCAGCCCAGGCTAAAGCCTGGGCAAGGACTGCAACGCGGCGATGCGCGGCGAGGGCAAGCGCACACCGGCAGATCATGCTTGACGCGACACTAGTGTCGCGCCAGTCTGCGGTGCCCGCTATTCCTCGGCGCTGGAATCCCAGAAGGCCTGCGATACACCGGGCTGGGCTTCGAGTGCGGCGATAACTCGGTCCAGTTCATCGGAGTCCACGGCGGTGGCGTACAAAGTGGCTTGGATCTCGGCCTCGTCCTGGCCAAAAGCGTGCTGGTCCACCTCGCGCACCGGGTACTGGGCGGCCTCCAGTAGCTCAACAATCTTCTCGCGCAGCTCTGCCTGTGCCTCGCGCTGGCAGACCACGTAGACGCGGTAGATCGCCTCGCTCGATTCCTCGTCGATGGGCCGGCGGTTGATGCGGTTGACCACCGGCCGCAGCAACGTGTTGCTGGCCAGTACGAACAGCGCCGCCAGCAAGGCCTCGCCGATCAGGTCCGCCCCGGCGCAGGCGCCGACTGCGGCCGAGCCCCATAACGTAGCGGCGGTGTTGAGGCCGGTGACATTGGCGCCCTCTTTCATGATCGCGCCGGCGCCCAGAAAGCCGATGCCCGAGACCACATAGGCGACGACGCGCACGGCGCCGTCATGCCCGCTCAGCCGATTGGCCATGTCCACGAAGACCGCCGCACCGACAGCCACCAGCGTATTGGTGCGCAGCCCGGCCGTGCGCTGGCGCACCTGGCGCTCCAGGCCGATCAGGCTGCCCAGCACAAATGCCGTCGTCAGGCTGATGAAGGTGTCGAGCAGCGACATCAGGTTGAAATTCTTGAATGCTTCCATGGCTACCTCTTCTTGCTCCATCGTCGACCGACACGCCGCCCGTGCAGCGCCATCGTCAGTGTTGCGGATATTCATGACCTCTCCAAGAACAAGTCAGCCGCGCGGCGTGGGCCCATCGCCAAAAGGGGGTCACCCATGGCAATTTAAATTTAACCCGGGTATTATTTGCCAAACTATCCATATCACCATCTCCATGCTGCAGCCCTCCTCGCCTCACGCCTCAGCCCCATTGCCGGCGGCAGCTCCAGACAGCGGGACCTGCACCGCCTTCCTGGGTACGCGCCGCATCGCATCCGGCCGAGCCGCAGATCTGGCCGCGCAGCTCGCGCTGGTGGCGCCGTCCTATACCTTGCAAGACCAGATGCTGGTCTTCGACGATGACAACGGCCAGCAGGTCGACTTGCCGCCGCCAGGCATGCCCATCCCGGCGCAGCCGGTGCAACCGGCGGCCGAGCCGCCGGCGCGGCCACGCGGCCGCCCGCGCCTAGGCGTGGTGGCACGCGAGGTGACGCTGCTGCCGGACCAATGGGACTGGCTGTCGCGCCAGCCGGGCGGCGCATCGGCGACCCTGCGCCGCCTGGTGCTGGACGCCCGCCGCGCCGAGGGCGGGCGCAGCCGGGTACGGACGGCGCAAGAGGCGGCCTACCGCTTCATGACGGCCATTGCCGGCAACCTGCCGGGTTTCGAGGAAGCGCTGCGCGCCCTGTTCGCGCAAGACCAGCCACGCTTCGATTTGCTGACCCGGGCCTGGCCCGAAGACGTACACCGCTACGCCCACAAACTTGCCGCCGACGCCTGGGAACCCGCATGAGCACTGACAGCACCTCCACCAACGCCCCACAGGTCTTGCCCTCTGGCAAACCGGTGCTGCGCAGCAGCATCCCCGCCCCGCCGCTCTGGAAAACCTTTTTGCGCTTTCTGGTGCCCATGGTGCTCAGCAACATCCTGCAGTCGCTGTCGGGCACGCTCAACAACATCTACATCGGGCAGATGATCGGCACCCACGCGCTGGCGGCGGTGGCGGGCATGTTTCCCATCGTGTTCTTCTTCATCTCGCTGGTGATAGGCATAGGCGCGGGCGCCTCGGTGCTGATCGGGCAGGCCTGGGGCGCACGCGAACTGGGCAAGGTCAAGGCCATTGCCGGCACCGCGCTCAGCCTGGGCCTGCTGCTGGGGCTGGTGGTGGCGCTGTTTGGCGGCACGTTTACCGAGGTGCTGCTGCGCGCGCTAGGCACACCGGCCGACATCCTGCCCGACGCCATCGGCTACGCCCGCATCATGATGCTCGCCATGCCGGGCCTGCTGGTCTACATCCTGCTGACCCAGCTCATGCGCGGCGTGGGCGACACGCTGACGCCGCTCTACGCGCTGATGATGTCGACCGTGGTCGGCCTGCTGCTGACCCCGGCGCTGATCCGCGGCTGGGGCGGGCTGCCGCAGTTGGGCGTGCGCAGCGCGGCGGTGGCCTCCATCGTGTCCTTCATCGTTGCGCTGGCTTTTCTGGTCTGGCACATGCGGCGCAAAACCCATGCGCTGGCACCCGACCGCGTGCTGCTGCGGGCACTGCGGGTAGACCGGCACATCCTGGCATCGGTGCTGCGCATCGGCTTGCCGACCGGGGTGCAGATGATCGTGATCTCACTCGCAGAAATCGTGCTGCTGGCGCTGGTCAACCGCTTTGGCTCGGACGCCACCGCCGCCTACGGCGCGGTCAACCAGGTGGTGAACTATGTGCAGTTCCCGGCGCTGTCCATCGCGATCACCGCCTCCATCCTGGGCGCGCAGGCCATTGGTGCCGGCCGCCCCGAACGCCTGGGCGCCATCGCCCGCACCGGCCTGCAGCTCAACCTGGTGCTGACGGGGAGCCTGGTCGTCCTTGGCTACCTGTTGTCCCGGCAGTTCCTGGGCGTCTTCATCACCCGCCCGGCCGTGGTGGAAGTGGCGCAGACGCTGCTGCACATCATGCTGTGGAGCAGCGTGATCTTCGGCTTCCAGGCGGTGCTGGGCGGTGTGATGCGTTCCAGCGGCACGGTGCTGGTGCCCACGGGGATCTCCATCTTCTGCATTGCCGCCATCGAAGTGCCCGCTGCCTACGGTCTCAGCCAGCATTTCGGCCTGAACGGGGTCTGGATGGCCTACCCGATCACCTTCATCGCCATGCTGGTGCTGCAGGCGGCCTACTACCGGCTGGTGTGGCGCCACCGCAAGATTGAACGGCTGGTGTAGGCCTAACCAGGCACACGCTCCAGGCGCCTGTGCCCCGCAAAGATCACAAAGCTGATCGCGGCCAGCACCCACACGCCGATGCCGCCAAAGAGCAGCACCCAATCAAAGCCACTCACCAGCGCCGCATGAACGGCGGCGCCGGATGGGTCCAGCTGCGACAGCTCGGGGAAGCTCTGCGCCAGGGATGCAAAGTTCCCCGCAGCGACCTTCTCTGCCAGCGCGCGCAACTGCGCCGCATCAAAGGAAGCGGGCAATGCATGCCTCAACGAGGCCGCGATGCCTGCCAGCAGGATGAAGCCCATCAGCGCGATATTGATGGCCAGCGTTATCAGCCGCGCGCTCATGTCGATGCCAGAGGCCATGCCGGCACGCGTGCTGGACACCGACCCCGTGGTGGTATTGGTCACCGGCGTATTGGTCAGGCCCAGGCCAATGCCGGCCAGCAGGCAGCCGGGCAGCATGGTGATCCAACTGGCATCGGCCACGCCGCTACCGTAGCGCATGGCCATGAAGCCCGCGCCAATCACCAGCAAGCCGGCAGGAATGACCACGCCGGGCCGATAACGCAGCGACAGGCGCTCCGCCAGCGGCGGCATAAGCAGCGTGGGCAGCGTGTAGGCCAACAGCGCCGATCCAGCGCTAACGGCGTCGTAACCCAGCCCGCCCTGGAAGTAGATCGGCAGGTAAATCATGAACGGCCAGAAGCTGAAGTTCATGCCGACCGAGCCAATGATGGCGCCCGAAAAATTGCGCACCCTGAAGACAGAAAAATCGAACATCGGGTGCGGGTTGATCTTCTCCACCCACAAAAAGGCCACAAAGCTCGCCACCGAGGCCACGACGATGGCAATGGCCTGCGGGCTGGCAAAACCCATGTCCGGCCCCTGCGTGATGAACAGGCTCAGCCCGAATACCGCCGCCGAGAGCGTGACGATGCCCGGCAAATCCAGCTTCTTGGCATGCGGGTCGCTTGATTCCTCGACGCTGCCCACCACCAGCGCCAAGGCCAGCACGGTCAGCGGTACATGGACCAGAAACACCCAGTGCCAGCTCGACAAGGCCACGATCACGCCACCCACGATCGGCCCAAAGCCCAGGCCCATGCCAAAGACTACGCCCCAGATGGCAAAGGCCTTGCTGCGCTCCTTGCCTTGCTGGAACTGGTGCGACAGCACCGCCAACTGGCAGATCAGCATGACGCCGCCGCCCACGCCCTGCAAAAAGCGGCTCACGATCAGCACCGGCGCGTTCTGCGCCAGGCCGCAGACCAGCGAGGTGATGCCAAACAGCAGCATGCCAACGATGAGAATGCGCTTGCGGCCATAGCGGTCGGCCAGCGTGCCGGCCGCCATCAGCACCGTGGTGCAGGCAATGGTGTAGGCATTCATGATCCATTGCATATCCCTGAAGTCGCCGTGCAGGACCTGCTCCAGGGTGGGGAGGATCACCGGCACGCTGGAGATTTCCAGGCCGAACATCAGGGCCACAAGAGATATCGCGGCCAGCGCGATCCAGTTCTTGCTGGCATGGGAGAGAGGCATCAAGAGGCTTTCAAAATCAGGTCCGGGCGATTCTGTGGAAACCCTCTTCATGATGGAAATGATTTAATTTCCTAGAATTCATTAAAAACCGTCATTTATCAGCCCCATGGACTTCGACCCCAGCTTGTTGCGCGCCTTTGTTGCCGTCAAGGAAACCGGCAGCTTCACGCGCGCGGCCGAGCGCCTGCACCTGACGCAGTCCGCCGTCAGCCACCAGATCCGCAAGCTCGAAGAGCAGGTCGGCCGGCAGCTTCTGCGCCGCACCACGCGCAGCCTCACCGTGACGGAAGACGGCGAAGACTTTCTGCGCTACGCGCAGCAGATCCTCGACACGCTGGACGCCATGACCCAACGCTTTCAGCCCTCGCCCATCTCGGGCGCGGTGCGCTTTGGCGTGCCGGACAACTTCATGGGCGACCGGCTGGCGCCGCTGCTGGCGCAGTTCTCACGCGCGTTTCCGTCCGTGCGGCTGGAGGTCAGCGTGGAGATGCATCTGGACCTGCGCGCCATGATCCGGGCCGGCGAGCTAGACCTGGCCGTGGTGATGTCGCCGCCCGACTGCGTGGAAGGCACGCGCCTGCGGCGCACGCAACTGGTCTGGGCGGCGGCGGAAGGCTTCGAGGCACCCAAGGGCGCCTCGCTGCCCATGGCCTTCTTTCCCCAGCCTTGCATGAACCGAAAAGTAAGCGCCGGGGCGCTGGAAGGCACGCCCATCGATTGGCACGTGGTCTTCACCTCGGCCAGCCCGCAGGGCATACGCGCGGCCGTGCTGGCCGGGCTTGCCATCACGGTGCTCACGCGTGAAGACGTGGAGCCCGGCATGAAGATCGTCGATGGCCGCTACGGCCTGCCACCCTTGCCCAGCGTGGACTTTGCGCTGATCTGGAGCGAGGCCGGCAAGACGCCCTGCGCCTGCCGCTTTGGCCAGCTGATCCTGGAGATGCCGGAGCTGCAGATCCCCGCAGCGCGGGCACTACAAAATATATAGCCAATAGCCCAGGCCACACCTGGGCTAGAGGCATATTTTGTTAAAAAGTGGCCTAGCCAGGCGTGTCAGCTTCTGCCTTGCCGCTGAGCCCGTGACCGAAATTCGCGACCATATAGTCGACGAACACGCGCACTTTGGGCGACATCTGCTTGCTGCTCGGCCAAAGGACCCGGAAGGTGGTGGAGCGCTTCATGTGGCCGTCCAGCACTAGCCGAAGCTCACCCGCCGCTAGTGCGCTCTTGACCGCAAAGTCGGGTACGCAGGCTATGCCACGGCCTGCCTTCACAAGGTAGAGCAAGGCTTCCAGGTTGCTGGAAACCATGCTCATCGGCAGCACCAGTCCGTCAGCCGCTTTGCTCGAATGCCGGAGTGGCCATGGTTCCAGCCTTCCTGAACTCGGATAGCGGTAGTGCAGGCAGTCATGCTGCACGAGGTCCGCAGGCTTGGCGGGTTGGCCCCGTCGTGCCAGGTAGCTCGGTGCTGCCACCAGGCAGATGCGAAAGACGCCCAGGCGTCGGGACACAAGGCGTGAATCGCTCGGCTCTCCGCCCCGAATCACAAGGTCGAGCCCTTCATCGATCACGTCAGTCAAGCGATCGCTGAAATCCAGGTCGAGTTCGATCTCGGGGTATCGCTCCATGAAGCCGGCGATTGCCGGCATCGGTAGGCCGGCGGCGTACGACAGCCCCACCCGCAATCGACCGCGCGGCAACCGGTTCATCGCCGACATCTCCTGTTCGGCCCCTTCCAGCTCGACAAGGATGCGTTGGCACCGCTCCAGAAACACGTCGCCTTCTGTAGTGAGGCGCACCGAACGCGTGCTGCGCTGGAACAGCCGCACACCCAGGCGATCCTCCAGCCGCGAGATGCTCTTGCTCACCGCAGAGGCTGATATGCCGAGGGCACGTCCGGTGGACACGAAGCTCTGCGTTTTGGCCGTCTGCACGAAGACGGCAAGCCCGCTCAGGCTTTCCATATGCGCCCCTCCAGTAATTCAGGACAGTTGAGTCACTACTGTACTGAGATCCGACCTACTTTTTTGATCTGGCGGGCGATCCTAAGCTTCGTACCTAACGATGACGGTCGCGTTCAAGCGGCCGTTTCCCAGAACGCCGTGCGATCCAAGTTGCGCGGCTCAACGAGCACCCCCATGACCACCACCAATCGCCTTTCCGTTGTGCATCAGTCGCCGTTCTACTGGCGCGTCGTCATCGGCAACCCGCCCCTGAACCTGTTCGACCCGGAGATGTTCGCCGAGCTGAATGTCCTCATGGACGACATCGAAAGGGACAAGGATCTCAAGGTTGTCGTATTCGAGAGCACCGACGCCGACTTCTTCATGAACCATCACGATGTCGAAAACCGACTCAAGGTTCTGGATCAGCCGGGTGCGATGCCGTTCTTCGGCAACTGGCCGAGGTTCGTGACCCGCCTTGCGCAGTCGTCCGTCATCAGTATCGCGAAGGTGCGAGGCCGGGCAAGGGCGCAAGGCTTCGAGTTCGCTCTGGCCTGCGACATGCGGTTCGCATCCAAAGAACGCGCCAAGTTCGCGTTGATCGAGGTCGGCGGCTCATCGATCCCAGGCGGCGGGGGCGTCGAATGGCTCTCCGCGCTGGTCGGACGTTCGCGGACGCTGGAGATCGTCTGCAGCGCCGATGACTTCGACGCGGATATTGGCGAGCGCTACGGCTTCGTCAATCGCTCCATCCCGGACGCCGAACTCGACGCGTTCGTTGACGCCCTGGCCGAGCGCATGGGACGGTTCGAAAAGCGTGCGCTGGAGACGGGCAAAAAAATGGTCAATGGGCGTGCGGGCGTCCCGTCCGAGGGCGACCTTTGGACCTCCAACCACATCCTTCAGGGCGTTGACCTGTGGCCCGAGGCACAGCACGCGTTCACGAAGCTGCTCGGCGCCGGCTTGGGGAAAGTCGGCGATTTCGAGCTGAACATGGCCGCACGCCTCGGTGATCTTCCTGCTGCCTGACCGAAGCTTGCCATCTGCAAAGGAAGCGCCATGAGTGCATACGTCGTCTATGTCAGGGACCGGATCACCGATCCCGATGAGTTCAAGAAATACGAGGAGAGCGCCGCCGCAGCATCGGTTGGGCACCCCATCACAGCGCTGGCTTTTTATGGCGCTGTCGAGACGCTGGAGGGGCCCCCGGTAGACGGGGCGGTCATCCTCCAGTTCCCAACGGTGGCCGACGCCCGCGCCTCTTATGACAGCCCGCTCTACCAGGCGGCCCTGCAACATCGGCTGAGGGGCGCCGAGTACCGCGTTTTCATCATCGAGGGAGCCGCAGCCTAAAAGGTCCGCGGCCCCCTACTCACAACACAGAAGAGATCAAACAATGAACAAGCAACCGAAGGCATGGTTCATCACCGGTGCCAGTCGCGGCTTCGGACGCCTCTGGGCAACGGCCGCCCTTGAACGCGGAGACGCGGTCGCAGTAACGGCTCGGGACACCAAGGCGCTCGAGCCTCTGGTGACGAAGTTTGGCAGCGCGGTCTTGCCGCTGCAGTTGGACGTGACCGACCGTGCTGCGGTGATCGCGGCAGTGGCCCATGCCCAACAAGCGTTTGGCCGCTTGGATGTCGCGCTCAGCAACGCCGGCTATGGTCATCAAGGTGCTGTCGAAGAAATTACAGAGACCGAGGCTCGCGCGCAGTTCGACACCAACTTCTTTGGCGCGACGTGGGTCGCCCAGGCTGCGCTACCGATTTTTCGCGCCCAGCGCAGCGGGCACCTGATCGCGGTCTCGAGCGTGCTGGGGGTGTGCGCAGTCCCGAACTTTGGCCTCTACAGCGCGTCCAAATTCGCGGTCGAGGGGCTACTTGATGCGCTGGCGCAGGAAGTCGCATCACACGGAGTGAAGGTGACGCTTGTCGAGCCTGCGGGCTATGCGACGGACTTCAACAATCCGTCCTCCTCCAAGCAATCCGCACCGCTGCCGGCATACGACGGCGTCCGGGCCGAGTTGGCCCGACAGTTCGAGAGCTACGCCTTCGGCAAGCCTGCTGCGACGTCGGCCGCGATTCTCAAGCTCGTGGACAGTCCGGAGCCGCCGCTGCGCTTGGCCTTGGGTGCTGGCACCATTCCTCAGATCGAGGCGACCTATGCCGCCAGGCTCTCGACTTGGGCGGCTTGGCGGGAAGTCGCCATTGCGGCCCAGGGTTGACGCCGGCAGAGCGGCACGATTTGCCGGGCCGGTGGCAAGACGCCCTGCGCCTGCCGTTTTGGTATGAGCGCACTACAAAATATATAGCTACCAGCCCAGTCCAAACCTGGGCTAGAGGCCTATTTTGTTCAAATCAGGTCAGATTCAAACCGCCATCCGACAGCAGGATTTCGCCCGTGAGGTAGTCCGATGCCACCAGCATTGCCACCGCCTGGGCGATGTCTTGCGGCTTGGCGGCGCGGCGCATGGGGGAGTGCTCGCGCCAGAGCTTTTGCGCCGCCGTCCAGTCGGCCGTCAGCGGGGTATCGACCAAGCCCGGCGCGACGGCGTTGACCCGGATATCGGGCGCGAGCGACAGCGCCAGCAAGCGGGTCATGTGGTTCAGCGCCGCCTTGGTCGTGGCATAGGGAATGGAGGCGCCCTTGGGGCGCACGCCGGCATGCGAGCTGACGTTCACCACACAGCCCGGCCGGCCGCGCCGGGCGGCGTCGCGCAGTGCGGGCTCGGCCTCAGCCACCAGCCTGAAGGGCGCAACCACGTTGACCTCGTGCAGCTCTTGCCACACGGCGGGCGTTGCAGCGGCCAGGTCCGCATGCGGGATCACGCGGCTGATGCCGGCGTTGTTGACCAGCACATCAAGCCGCCCCCAAAAGCCGACCGCCTCCCGCACCAGCCGGACGCGGTCAGCGTCCTGGGCCAGGTCGGCCTGCACATAGGCGGCAGCGCCCAACTCAGCCGCCAATGCCTGCCCGGCCTCGACCGAGCTGCGCGAATGCAGCACGACGGCAAAGCCTTCTTGCGACAAGCGTCGCGCAATGGCGGCACCAATGCCGGAGGTGGAGCCCGTGACAAGGGCGACAGGCAAACTGTTTTGCATGGGGACGGGCGCTGGCTACAAACAAGCGCCCTATTGGACGCTAGAAAAGTCCCGGCATATCCCCAAACTGCGCGCCCTCGATCTCCAGCATGCGCAGCTTGGTCGCCGTGCCGCCGTAGCCAGAGAAGCCGCCGGATCGCCCCTGCGCCGCCAGCACGCGGTGGCAGGGCACGATGATGGGAAAAGGGTTGTGCCCCAGCGCCTGCCCCACGGCACGCACCGAGCCCGGCATGCCAAGCTGCTGGGCGATGTCGCCGTAGCTGGTGGTGCGGCCCGGCGGCACGGCGCGGGTGGCGGCATAGACGCGTCGCTGGAAATCCGGCGTGCGCGACAGGTCCAGCTGCAGGTCTGCCAGATCGTCCCGCACGCCATGCAGCAGCGCCTGGATGCGGGCGATGGCGGCCTGCAGCACACCAGGCGGCATGGCCTCTTGCGCGCCGCCGGCCGCATGGGCCACGCGCAGCCGGGTCGTCACGTCGTCGGCCTCGGGCAGTTGCACGGCGGCGATGCCTTGCGTGTTCCAGGCAATGCCGCAGCGGCCGATGGGCGAGTCGAACAGCGCAAATCCCGGCAGGCTCATGTCAGGCTGCTCGCAGCGCTGCTTTCAATTCAACACCCAACTGCGGCTTGTGCGCAAACGGGTCGGTCGGGTTGCGCGCCTGCACCACATCCTCCATGCGCGTCTGCACCGAACCCAGGGCCTGCGGGTGGCTGAAGATGTAGAACTGGTCAGTGGCAATGGCGTCGAACACCTTTTGCGCGACCTGGGCCGCCGTCACCTTGCCGCTGCCCACGGCCTTGTCGCTCATGGCCTGGCCGATCAACTGGCTCTTGGTGGGCTTGTCTGTTGCCAGTTCGCCCGGCCGGTTGCGCTGGCTTTGGCTGATGTTGGTGGGCACAAAGAACGGGCACAGCAAGCTGGCCGAGACCTGGTCGCTGACCAGGCGCAGGTCCTGGTAGAGGGTTTCGGTCAGGCTCACCACCGCATGCTTGCTGACGTTGTAGATGCCCATGTTGGGTGGCGCCAGCAGGCCGGCCATGCTGGCGGTATTGACGATGTGGCCGCGCCAGGCCGGGTCTGCCTTGGCCGCTGCCAGCATCATGGGCGTGAACAGGCGCACGCCGTGCACCACGCCCCACAGGTTCACGCCCAGCACCCACTGCCAGTCGGCCTCGCTGTTTTCCCAGATCAGGCCGCCCGCGCCCACGCCGGCGTTGTTGAAGACAAAGTGCGGTGCGCCAAAGCGCTGTTGCACGGCGGCGGCCAGGGCCTCCATCTGCGCGGCATCGGACACATCCACGCGGCGCGCCAGCACCTGGGCGCCAGTGGCCTCCAGCTCGGTGCGGGCGCGGTCGAGTGCGTCTTGCTGCACATCCACCAGCACCAGGTTCATGCCCTGCGCCGCGCCAATGCGCGCGCATTCCAGGCCAAAGCCGGAACCAGCGCCGGTGAGCACGGCGGTCTTGCCGCGGAAGTCTTCGATCATCTTGTCTCCTTGGTTTTTTTGGGTAGTGAACCCCGTTCGCCCTGAGCCTGTCGAAGGGCTGATAGCTGGGCGCGCAAGGCTTCGACAAGCTCAGCCCGAGCGGGGATAGGGGCTCAACTGAACCGCATCGGGATCAGTCCAGCTTGCGCAGCACATAGCCGATGCGCGGGAAGTGCACATGCACCGTGCCCACACGCTCATCGGTGCGCCGCAGCGTGAAGTGCATGCGCGTGGCGGCCAGCAGCTCGCCTTCCGTGGTCTCGGGGCCAAAGCTTTCGGCGGCGATGCTCACGCGGCTGCCCAGTGGAATGCCGTGGTCGTCCTGGAAGGCTTCGTCGGCCAGCGGCGCGGGTTGGGCGGCTGCCGCCTGGGCAATGGCGTCGGCCACGTCGAGCTTGCTGTTGCTGCCATGGCCGAAGGCGGCCATGCGGTCCATCCAGTCGATGACGGCGGGCGTGAGGTCCAGGATGCCGGCCACCGCCGGCACGCGCGTGCGGGTGAACCACAGCGGGTGGTAGGCCGCAAAGTCGGCAATGCTGGCTACGTCGCCCAACAAGAAGGGCCGGCTGTCTAGCATGTCGGACAGGCGCCGCAGGTAGGACTTGTAGGCGGCGGCGGCATCGCCCGGGCGCAGGCGCGTCATGCCTACGGACATGGCCGCGCGGTCAGCCGCAAAGGCCTTGCCGACTTCAGGCGGCAGCTTGCCAAACATCTGCTCGGCCGCCTTGGGCTGGAAGTTCCAGGCCATGGCAGCCCAGAACAGCGTGCTGTCGGCCCACTGCGCCAGCGCGCGGGCCAGGCCCTTCTCGGGCTCGGGATAGAGCGTGGGCGCGGGCTGCAGGTGCTCCAGCACATCGCAGATCAGGGCGGTGTCGCAATAGAGGTCGGCACCAATCTGCAGCACCGGTGCGCGCCGGTAGCCGCCAGTGAGCACGATCAGGTCGGGCTTGGGCGCCAGACTGGGCATCAACGCCGAGCGCCAGGCCAGTTGCTTGTAGCCCAGGGCCAGGCGCGCCTTCTCGGAGAAGGGCGAGGTCGGGTAGTGGTGCAGGATCAGGTCGGGCATGGCGGCTCCGGTGTCAGCGCGGCATGGCGCGCGAAAGAATGGCGGCAAAGTCGGTGCCGGCCGGCAAGGTGCCGTAGCTGCGGCCGCCCTGCCCGCCCAGGCGCGTGGCGCAGAAGGCGTCGGCCACGGCTGCGGGCGCGGCGCGCACCAGCAGCGCGGCCTGCACCGCCAGGGCGATGTCTTCGGCCAGGCGGCGGCCATCGGCCTCGTCCTGCACCGCATCCAGGCGCGCCGGCAGGCTGTCGGCAAACAGATCGAGCGTGCGCTGCGCGCCGCGTGCCGGGGCCAGCTCTGCCGCCAGGGCGGCGGCGGCATCGCCGCGGCGCAGCGCGCGCAGCAGGTCCAGCGCCATGATGTTGCCGGCGCCTTCCCAGATCGAGTTAAGCGGCATCTCGCGGTAGATGCGGGCCATCACGCCCTCGCCGCCCTCCTCTACATAGCCGTTGCCGCCCAGGCACTCCATGGCCTCTTGCGCAAAGCCGCTGCCGCGCTTGCAGACCCAGAACTTGGCCACCGGCGTGAGCAGCCGCGCCATGGCCTGCTCGTGCGGGTTATCTGGCTGGTCAAAGGCATGGGCCAGGCGCAGGGCCAGCGCGGTGGCGGCCTCGCTCTCCAGCGCCAGATCGGCCAGCACGTTCTGCATCAGCGGCTGGGCTATCAGCGGCTTGCCAAAGGCATAGCGCTCGGCCGTGTGGTGCAGGGCCAGCGCCAGGGCCTGGCGCATCAGGCCGGCGGTGCCCAGCGCGCAGTCCAGGCGGGTCATGCTGCCCATCTCCAGGATCTGCGGGATGCCACGCCCTTCTTCGCCCACCAGCCAGGCCTGGGCGTCGGCAAACTCCACCTCGGCGCTGGCGTTGGCCTTGTTGCCGAGCTTGTCTTTCAGGCGCTGGATGCGCAGGGCGTTGCGCGTGCCGTCGGGCAATACACGCGGCAAAAAGAAGCACGAAAGCCCCGACGCCGCCTGCGCCAGCACCAAAAAGGCATCGCACATGGGCGCCGAGAAAAACCATTTGTGCCCAATGAGCCGGTAGCGCTCGCCCCAGGCATCGCTGCCCTCGCGCAGGGCCTGGGTGCTGTTGGCGCGCACGTCCGAGCCGCCCTGCTTCTCGGTCATGCCCATGCCCATGGTCACGCCCGGCTTGTCGGCAAAGAAGGCCAGGCGCGGGTCATAGGCGCGGCTGGCCAGCTTGGGCAGCCAGTCGGCCGCCAGCGCCGCATTGCCGCGCAAGGCCGGCGTGGCGGCATAGCTCATGGAGACGGGGCACAGCACCGAGGGCTCCAGCTCGGTGAACAAGGTAAAGCCGGCACCGCGCAGCAGGTGCGCATGCGGGCCGCCGCTCCAGGGCGTGCCATGCAGCCCGTTGGCCACCGCCAGCCCCAGCAGCGCGTGGTAGCTGGGGTGGAACTCGACCTCGTCGGTGCGGCGGCCAAAGCGGTCGTGCGTGTGCAACTGCGGCGCGTTGGTGTTGGCCAGCCGGGCATGCAGCTGCATGGCGGCAGAGCCGGCTTGCGCGCCCAGCGCCTGCAGCGGCGTGGTGTCCAGCTCGGGCGCATGCAGGCGCAGGGCATCCCGCAGCGCGTGGTGGGTGTCGAACAGGTTGAGGTCGGCCAGCGGCGTGCTCTGGTTGAAGACCTCGTGGGTGTCCGTCGGAGCAGCGATGGCCGGCGTCATGGCTACACCAGCTTGACCAGTTGCTTGCCGAAGTTGCGGCCCTTGAGCAGGCCCAGGAAGGCCTCGGGTGCCGCTGCTATGCCCTCGGCGACCGTCTCGCGCGGGCGCAGCTTGCCGCTGGCGACCAGGCCGCCCAGTTCCTTCAGCGCCTCGGGCCAGATCTCCATGTGTTCGCTGACGATGAAGCCTTCGATCTTCATGCGGTTGATCAGGATCAAAGCCGGGTTCTGCAGCGGCAGCGGCTGGCCGTCGTAGCCGGCGATCATGCCGCACACCGCCACGCGGGCGAAGGCGTTGGCACGCAGCAGCACCGCATCCAGGATGTAGCCGCCCACGTTCTCGAAATAGCCGTCGATGCCGTTCGGGCAGGCTTCCTTCAGCGCCTTGGACATGGACTTGAGATCGCCGTGCGCGCGGTGGTCTATGCAGGCGTCAAAGCCCAGCTCTTCGACCGCGTACTTGCATTTGTCGGGGCCGCCGGCCACGCCCACCACGCGGCAGCCGCGTGCCTTGGCCAGCGCGGCGTAGGCACTGCCGACCGCGCCAGTGGCGGCGCTGACCACCACGGTTTCACCGGCCTTGGGCGCAATGATCTTCACCAGGCCATACCAGGCGGTAACGCCGGGCATGCCGACCGCGCCCAGGTAGTGCGACAGCGGCACGTGCGTGGTGTCGACCTTGCGCAGCGCGCCGGGCTGCGTGGCATCGACCACGCTGTACTCCTGCCAGCCGCCCATGCCGACCACCTGGTCGCCAACTGCAAGCTTGGCGTTGCGGCTCTCGACCACCTCGCCCACGGTGCCGCCGATCATCACCTCGCCCAATGCCTGCGACGCCGCGTAGCTCTTGCTGTCATTCATGCGGCCGCGCATGTACGGGTCCAGGCTCAGGTAGTGGTGGCGCACCAGCACCTGGCCGTCTTGCAGGGCCGGCGTGTCGGCGGTCGCGAGCTTGAAGTTGTCGGTGGTCGCTTCACCCGTCGGGCGGTTGTCTAAGAGGATCTGCTGGTTCTTTGGCATGCGAAAGCTCCTTTGGTGGCCCGTGGGCGATTACTACGATTTTTATAGCTAGTAGCCGGCGCCCATCTTGGGCTACAGCCACTTTTCTTTAAAATTTCAGTCGGTAGAAATACCGTCGCCAGCCGTGGCCGGCAGGCGGCGCTGCACGTACTTGAAGGTGCCGGTGGCGTGGGCGCAGGCAGCGCCGCCCTCGTCGAGGATGGTGGCCTCGACAAAGGCCATGCTGCGGGTGCGGTGCAGCAGCTTGCCGCGGGCAACCAGCTTGCCGTTGGCCGGACGCATGAAGCTGGTCTTCATCTCGATGGTGACCACGCCCATCTCAAAATCCACGCTGCGCGCGGCGGCCGCCATGGTCACGTCCATCAGCGTCATGGACGCGCCGCCGTGGGTCACGCCGTGGGTGTTCAGGTGCTCGGGCCGCGCGGTGAAGTGCAGCTCGGATTCGCCATCGCCAATGCGCTCCAGCGTGAAGCCCAGAAACTGGGCAAAGGGGATGCTGGCGCGGTTCCAGCGCTCGATGTAGTCGTTCTGTTGACTCATGGGAAAAGCAGGGTTCCAGTGAAAACCGCCATCATCCCCCAGTCACCGCGCTCACGCCGCCATCCACCGCCAGCCACTGGCCGGTGACGTGCTTGCCGGCGTCAGAGGCATACAGCACGCACAGGCCCTTCAGGTCTTCGTCGTCGCCCAGGCGGCCCAGCGGCGCGTGCGACGCCATCTCTTCCTCGCCCACGGTGGCCAGCAGGCCGGCCGTCATCTTGCTGAGGAAAAAGCCCGGGCAGATGGCGTTCACGCGGATGCCGTGGCGGCCCCACTCGGCGGCCAGGGCGCGGGTGAAGTTGATCACCGCGCCCTTGGAGGTGTTGTAGGCAATGGTCTGCATGGCCGGCGGGTTGCCGCCCAGCCCGGCAATGGAGGCCACGTTGATGATGCTGCCGCTGCGGCGCGGGATCATGCTTTTCTTGGCGATCTGCTGCGCCAACAAGAAGTAGCCGCGCACGTTGAGGTTCATCACCTTGTCCCAGGCCTCTACCGGGTGGTCTTCGGCCGGCGCGCCCCAGGTGGCGCCGGCGTTGTTGACCAGGATGTCGACCGGGCCCAGGCGCTGCAGGGTTTCATCCGCCAGGTGCTGCACGTCTTGCTCGCGGGAGCAATCGGCCGCCACCCAACGCGCGTCGATGCCGGCGGCCTGCAGGTCGGCCACGGCCTCTTCCAGGTCGCCCGCCTTGCGGGAAGACAGCATCACCCGCGCGCCGGCCTCACCCAGCGCATAGGCCAGTTGCAGGCCCAGGCCGCGCGAGCCGCCGGTGACCAGGGCGTTCTTGCCGGTGAGGTCGAACAGTTGCTGGATAGAGCGGGTCATGCTTTTGTCTCCTGAAATTTCGTCTTGATTGTGGTCATGCGCCGCCCATGGGCACTGTCCCGCCGGCGATAGAAGGCTTGGACGGGCTCAACCGTCTTCGTCGAGCCGTGCCCGCCACAGCACCATGCCCGCGCCGATCAGCGCCAGAAAGCCGCCGCCGACGATCAGGCACTGGCCCAGGCGCTCTGCCGTGTCGTGCACAACCACGCCCACGATCAGGGTCAGCAGGCCGACATAGATAAAGACCCAGATAAGGCGTTCAAGGCGCTGGATTTGAGCAGGTGCGGTCATGGGCAATGGATGCAGCAAAAGATCAGCAGATATTAGCCCTGCCCGGCTCTCAAAATGCATCTTCCGCCAAGGCTACGCAGGTCTGGTCACGCGTGCGCACCACCTGCAGCCAGGCGCCGATCTTGGGCAGCTCGTAGTGGAAGAAGAAGCGCGCCGCCGCCTGACGGCCCTGGGCGGCAGGCGTATCGCCCTGCGCCACCAGCAGCAGGTCCAGCCAGATCCAGGCCAGCACCATGTGGCCAAAGGCCTGCATATAGGGCACGGCATTGGCCAGGGCCTCGGTTGGGTCTTCTGTGGCCCAGGCGGCGTTGGTGGCGGCGCCGACCTGGGCCAGTGCCGCGCTCAGCGCGTTGGCGTGTTCGGCCAGCTCGGGGAGCTGGATGGCGCGCTCGATGGTGGCGTTGACCCTGCCCGCCAGCAACAGCAGGCCACGGCCGCCTTCCATGCGCACCTTGCGGCCCAGCAGGTCGGTGGCCTGGATGCCGTGCGTGCCCTCATGGATCATGTTCAGGCGGTTGTCACGCCAGTACTGCTCCACCGGGAAGTCACGGGTATAGCCATAGCCGCCATGGATCTGGATGGCGAGCGAATTGGCCTCCAGGCACCACTCGCTGGGCCAGCTCTTGGCGATGGGCGTGAGCACCTCCAGCAGCAGGCGCGCGTCGTCTGCGGCCTGGGCAGCGCCGGTCTTTTGCTCATCGACCAGCCGCGCGCAGTACAGCTCCAGCGCCAGCGCGCCTTCGCAGTAAGACTTTTGCGCCAGCAGCATGCGGCGCACGTCGGCGTGCTCGATGATGCGCACCTGCGGGCGGGCCGCGTCCTTTCCGGCCGGGCCCGCCGGGCGGCCCTGCGGCCGGCTCTTGGCGTAGTCGAGCGAGGCGTAGTAGCCCGCCATGCCCAGCATGGCCGCCGCCGTGCCAACGCCAATGCGCGCCTCGTTCATCATGTGGAACATGCAGTGCAGGCCCTTGCCGGGCTCGCCCACCAGATAGCCCACGGCGCCAGCCCGGCCATCGACCGGGAACTTGCCCTCGCCAAAGTTCAGCAGCGTATTGGTGGTGCCGCGCCAGCCGAGCTTGTGGTTGAGCCCGGCCAGCGCCACGTCGTTGCGCACGCCGGTCAGCGCACCCTGCGTGTCGACCAGTTTCTTGGGCACGATGAACAGCGATATGCCGCGCGTGCCCGGCACCAGCTTGCCATCGGTATCCGGGATCTTGGCCAGCACGATGTGCACGATGTTCTCCGTCAACTCGTGGTCGCCGGACGAGATCCACATCTTGTTGCCCGTCAGGCGGTAGCGCGGGCCCAGCGGGTCATCCTGAAAACCCGCCCCATCGGGCACGGCGCGCGTGGCCACGTCGCTCAGGCTGGAGCCCGCCTGCGGCTCCGACAGGCACATGGTGCCCGACCAGCGGCCAGAGAATTCGCTCTTGGCAAACACCTCTTTCTGCATCTCGGTGCCGTGCACCATCAGCAGGTTGGCATTGCCGCTGGTCAGCATGCCCGAGCCAATACTGACCGAGGCCATCGCAAAAAAGCTGTTGGCCGCCGCCTGCAAGGTGTAGGGCAGCTGCATGCCGCCAATGTCGTAGTCCTGCGCGGCGCTGAGCATGCCCGAGGCTACAAAGGCCTGGTGCGCATCGTGCGTGGCCTGCGGCAGGATGACCTTCTCGCCATCGAAGTGCGGCTCTTGCGTATCGACCGTGCGGTTGTGCGGCGCGTACTTCTCGCGGGCAATGCGCTCGCAGGTGTCCAGCACCGCGTCGAAGGTCTCGCGAGAGTGATCGGCAAAGCGCTCGCGCGCGGTCAGCGCGGGTGCGTCCAGCCAGTCGTAGAGAAGAAAGTCGAGTGTGGGGCGTAGGGACATGAAGAGAAGTCCGGTGTGCCGGCAGCCCGGCAGTTGGTTCCGTTCGCCCTGAGCTTGTCGAAGGGCTGGTAGATGCGGGCCAAGGCTTCGACAAGCTCAGCCCGAACGGGGTATTCCAATGGGCTCGCCCAGATACGCAATGCGGCCCCACGCCACGGCGCAAAGCGTGGAAAGGCCGGCGGCCACAAAGAACACGCCGGCCGGCACCATCACAGCACTTCGAAGATGCCCGCAGCGCCCATGCCACCGCCAATGCACATGGTCACCGCCACGCGCTTGGCACCGCGGCGCTTGCCTTCGATCAGTGCGTGGCCGGTCAGGCGCTGGCCCGACACGCCGTAGGGGTGGCCCAGCGCAATCGCGCCGCCGTTCACGTTCAGGCGATCTGCCGGGATGCCCAGCTTGTCGCGGCAGTACAGCACCTGCACGGCAAAGGCCTCGTTCAGTTCCCACAGGTCGATGTCGGACACCTTCAGGCCCAGCCGGTCCAGTACCTTGGGCACGGCAAACACCGGGCCAATGCCCATTTCGTCGGGCTCGCAGCCGGCCACGGCAAAACCCAGGAAGCGGCCGAGCGGCTTCAGGCCGTGCTTGCTGGCGTACTCCTCGCTCACCACCACGCAGGCGCCCGCGCCATCAGAGAACTGGCTGGCATTGCCGGCCGAGACCACGCCGCCGGGGATCGCCGGCTTGATGCCGCTGATGCCTTCCTTGGTGGTGCCTTCTCGCGTGCCTTCGTCTTTGCTGACGGTGACCTGCTTGCTGCGCAGGCCCAAGACCGGGTCGGCCACGCCGGCGGTAACGGTGATGGGCGCGATCTCGGCGTCGAACAGGCCGGCCGCCTGCGCGGCGCAGGCCTTTTGCTGGCTGGCGGCGCCGTACTCATCCATGGCGTCGCGGCCAATGCCGTAGCGCTTGGCAACCTGCTCGGCGGTCTGCAGCATGTTCCAGTAGATCTCTGGCTTTTGCTTCTGCAGGTTGGGGTCATGCAGCATGTGGGTGTTGGCCTCTTGCTGCACGCAAGAGATGCTTTCCACCCCGCCGGCCACATAGACATCGCCCTCGCCCGCAATGATGCGCTGGGCCGCCGTGGCAATGGTCTGCAGGCCGGACGAACAAAAGCGGTTGACGGTAACGCCCGAGGTGGTGACCGGGCAGCCAGCTGCCAATGCGATCTGGCGCGCGATGTTGGAGCCGGTGGCGCCTTCGGGCGTGGCGCAGCCCATGATCACGTCTTCGACGTGCGCGGCATCAATGCCGGCGCGCTCGATGGCGTGGCGCACCGCGTGGCCACCCAGGGTGGCGCCGTGGGTCATGTTGAAGGAGCCCTTCCAGCTCTTGGCGAGCGGCGTGCGGGCAGTAGAAACGATGACGGCTTTGCTCATGTGTGGATGCCTCGAATGGGGTCAGTTGAAGGTCTTGCCTTCGGCGGCGAGCCGGGCCAGCAGCGGCGCGGGCTGCCAGAACTCGGCGTCATCCTGCGGGTTGCGGCCAAAGCGCTGCATGCTCTGCGCCACGTTGAACAGGCCCACCTGGTTGGCGTAGTGCATGGGGCCGCCGCGCCAGATCGGGAAGCCATAGCCGGTGAGGTAGACCATGTCGATATCGCTGGCCTTGGAGGCAATGCCGTCTTCCAGAATGTGCGCGGCCTCGTTCACCAGCGAGAACACCAGGCGTTGCACGATCTCGTCGTCGCTGATCTTGCGCGGCGTGATGCCCAGGTCCTTGCGGTGCTGCTCGACCATGTCGGTCACCAGCTTGGACGGGATGGCGTCGCGCTTGCCGGCCTGGTAGTCGTACCAGCCGGCGCCGGTCTTCTGGCCGTAGCGGCCCAGCTCGCAAAGCAGGTCGGCGGTCTTGCTGTATTTAAGGCCGGGCTTCTCTACAGAGCGGCGCTTCCGGATCGCCCAGCCAATGTCGTTGCCCGCCAGGTCGCCCATGCGGAACGGGCCCATGGCAAAGCCAAACTTCTCTACCGCGCGGTCTACCTGCTGCGGCGTGGCGCCCTCTTCCAGCAAGAAGCCGGCCTGGCGGCTGTACTGCTCGATCATGCGGTTGCCGATAAAGCCGTCGCACACGCCAGACACCACCGCCGTCTTGCGGATCTTCTTGGCCACGGCCATGACGGTAGCCAGCACGTCTTTGCCGGTGGCCTTGCCACGCACCACCTCCAGCAGCTTCATCACGTTGGCCGGGCTGAAGAAATGCATGCCCACCACGTCTTGCGGGCGCTTGGTAAAGGCTGCGATCTTGTCCACGTCCAACGTGGATGTGTTGGAGGCCAGGATGGCGCCGGGCTTGGCGACCTCGTCCAGCTTTTTGAACACGGCTTCTTTCACGCCCAGCTCTTCAAACACCGCCTCGATGATCAGGTCGGCATCCTTCAGGTCGGCGTAGTCCAGCGTGGTGCTGAGCAAGGCCAGGCGCTGCTCGTACTTGTCTTGCTTGAGTTTGCCCTTCTTGACCTGGGCCTCGTAGTTCTTCTTGATGGTGGCAATGCCGCGGTCCAGCGCGTCTTGCTTCATCTCCAAAATCTTCACCGGGATGCCGGCGTTGAGGAAGTTCATGGAGATGCCGCCACCCATGGTGCCGGCACCAATCACGGCCACCGACTTGATGGCGCGCTGCGGCGTATCAGACGGCACATCCGGGATCTTGGAGGCAGCGCGCTCAGCCACGAAGATATGGCGCAGCGAGCGACACTCTGGCGTCCACATCAGGTTGATGAACAGCTCGCGCTCGTAGGCCATGCCATCGTCAAACTTCTTCTTGGTGGCGGCCTCTACCGCGTCTACGCACTTGAGCGGCGCGGGGAAGTTCTTGGCCATGCCCTTGACCATATTGCGCGCAAACTGAAAGTACGCATCACCCAGCGGGTGCTTGCACGGCAGGTTGCGCACCAGCGGCAGCGCACTGCCATCCGCATGCTTGGCCGCCACCTCGCGGGCCAAGGCCAGGGCCTCGTCCAGCAGGCTCTCGGGCGACGCCGCCAGCTTGTCGAACAGCTTCTGGCCGGGCTGCTGCGCCAGCAGCTCGCTCTTGACTGGCTCGCCAGACACGATCAGGTTCAGCGCGGTCTCCACGCCCAGCACACGCGGCAGGCGCTGCGTGCCACCGGCCCCGGGGATCAGGCCCAGCTTGACCTCTGGCAGCGCCACGCTGGTGCCCGGCGCGGCAATGCGGTAGTGCGCACCCAGCGCCAGCTCCAGCCCGCCGCCCATGACAACGGTGTGCACAGCGGCCACCACCGGCTTGGAGGAGTTTTCTACCGCCAGGATCACGCTCAGCAGATTGGGCTCTTGCAGCGCCTTGGGCGAATCGAATTCCTTGATGTCCGCACCGCCCGAAAAAGCCTTGCCGGCCCCCGTCAGCACGATGGCCTTCACGGCCTGGTCTGCCTGCGCCTTGGCCAGCCCATCTGTAATGCCCTGCCGAGTGGCATGGCTCAGACCGTTGACCGGGGGATTGTTCAGGGAGATCACGGCAACGTCGCCGTGCAGTCGGTATTCAGCCGTCATGCGGAGGGTTCCTTGGTTGGGGAATACAGCGGGGGATGTCTCGGGGGTTGTGGCCGTTGGCGGGTAGCGAACGGTCGTGCTTTTCTTCTGTTGTATTCTAGGAGGGGGCCGGACGAGGGAGCAAGGAGGCTTGTCCCTAGGGGGACATTGGGCCTGCGCAGCTATTGATGATGAATCTCTGAATCGCCGGGGGAGATCGTTGCAACCACAGTCTTGAATTTCCGCTGTCGGCCAGGAGAGAAGCGTGAACTGCACCGAGACGTTCTGTTCAACGAAACCAAAGACCGAGATACTCTGCCCTTGACAAAACGGCCCGATCAGAGAAGCAGGCATTGGTTTGATGTCGAAGCGGACGCTCAACGTCAAAGCTCAGCGGGCGGCGAAGCCGTCCGATGGAGCGAAAAGTTGGGCAGCATTCTCACTAGAGCCAACTCTCAGTATTTCTATGCCGGTCCAGACCAACAGCCTCGAACTCATCCAGCGAATCGCCCTTGCTGATGCCGAGATAGCGTAGCGCGTCATTGATGGATGACTCCGAGATGACGGGCTCACCAACGGACTTGCCGGCCGAATAGATGGCATGCGCCTGAGTTCCAGAGCCGCCGAAGAATTCCGCCTCGATGTAAGCAAGCGAGCTGTGCGCACTTAATTTTTCGCATAGCTGCGAGATTCCAAGTGGCAACCCCGCGCTCCCTTCGTCCGTCAGGGGAAGGAACGGCAGTTCCAGCGCCTTGAGCGCACTCGCACCAATCGGAATCAAGTCCGCTCCGGCCGACAACGGAACTACCTTCAACGCGTCAGGAAGCGGTGCACGCAGGCTACCGCACTTCATAACAAGCGCTTGTAACGTGTACGCCATGGTTATGCCGCCCAACGTCCAAGTTAACCGGAGCAGTGGGGTATGACGACGTTTGGGGCAGAATGAAATGGAGCACCAAACGGCGGCATGCCCCACTGCTTCCGGTTGAACGAATGGTTAGGCATCACATTACAGCAAGAATGCGGCTGCAGCCTTTTCAAGCGTTTTGGGTCCGACTCCTCGGATGCCCTTCAGGACTTCTGTATCTAGCCTGCCCTTGGATATTCGTGCTTTGACAATTTCTTTTGCCGTGGTGCGACTAATGTCCAGCAGAGCCTCCAGTTCATCAATGGTGGCAGTGTTGATGTCTTTCTTCCCGACTTTCACTGGAGATTTGTCGAGGTACTCCAGCAGGTCGGCGACAACGAGATAGACATGAAACACTGCCTTGACCGCCTCTACTTGGGAAACCTCTGCATGCACGCCCTTGTTCGAGAGCTTGTTCGTTTTTTCGAGCCAGGCACCTAGAAAGTCAACATGTGTTTTCGCCAAGTCTTTGTTTGAATCGGATTCAATCGACTTGTCCATGAACGCCCAGAGTCGATTGACATATTGCGCTTGAGTCAGATTCCTGCCCTTTGTCACTTCAGTGCTCGGCGGATTCAACTCGTCAGCGAGGCCTTCAAGCAGTCGCCGGCAGGTAGTCAATGCCTGTGACCATTCTTCATCTTTCTCAGCGGAGACAGCCTTGAAGGCGAGCATGAGTTGCTCAGCCAATGCTGGATTCAGATCCAATAGCTTGTCATCCACCGCGGACTTCAGCACGTCGAAGCAGTTCTTGACCGTTCCTGAGAACTTGAGTTGGTTGTAAAGAACGGAAGCAAATTCGTGTGCCTTCTTCCGGACATAGTTCAGGTGGGTATAAAGATTATTCTTGTAGTAAGTTCCATCGTTCCCTTTTTTTGTGCGAACGAGGTCTGCGTAACGTTCTTCGACGAACCCGATGCTGATGTATCCTCCACCGCTCTCGGAAGCCTTCACATTCAGCTCTTCATTCGAGTAGTGAATTTCATGCTTGAGCTTTAAGGCGTCTAGTGCCTTTACTGCTTCCGAGACCGCCTTCTTGCTCTCACCTGACTTGGGGTCTTCCTTCGTCGAAAGTGCTGTAAGTAGCTTCTGAAGTGCCAGTACGTAGCTTCTCTCACCGAGTTGCACAGCACACCACGCTTGAATATCCGCGTTCCCAAGTAGCGCAGATGACCGAGACAGCTTCTGTGTACCGGCCAGAACGGATCCCTTCGGAGACTCAAGTTCCTTCAAAGCCTCATCAAGGAGGCGAAGTGCTTCAGATTGAGGAGTCATGTGTTTTGTGATGCCTAACGCAATGTATCCCGCAGAACCTGCGGAATAAGCTGGACGAGGCGGGATATTCTGGACACGGCTTCCTCCTGAAAGTGGCTTGCAGCCTGGGTTAGCGATCGATACACTGTGCAAAAACACAGGTATAAAAATCCCATGAAACCCGGCACACCTGTTTTGCGCTCCACACGACTGTTGGACCAAGTCCGGGAGCGTGTTCGTTACCGGCACTATAGCCTCAGCACCGAGAAGGCCTACCTGTACTGGGTACGCTTTTTCATTCGTTGGCATGGCGAGAAGAGCCAGATCCAGGCGCTGGACCGCACCCAGCCGGTGCTGCCGTTGGCCTCAGGCATTCCTGAGCGCAGAACGCACGACTACATGCGCCATGGCACCACGACCTTGTTTGCGGCCCTGGACATTGCGACCGGCGAAGTTATAGGCGAGTTGCACCGGCGTCACCGCAGCAGCGAATTCCTGCAGTTCCTGCGCACCGTGGAGGCCAACGTCCCCAGCGGGCTGGACGTGCACCTCGTGATGGACAACTACGGCACGCACAAGACGCAGACGATTCGCAACTGGTTTGCGCGTCATCCGAGGTTCCATGTGCACTTCACGCCCACCTCGGCATCCTGGCTCAATCAGGTTGAGCGCTGGTTCGCAACGCTCACCGAGAAGTGCATCCGCCGCGGCACCCATCGATCGACGCGCCAGCTCGAGCAGGCGATCAAGCAGTACCTGGACATCCACAACGCGGACCCCCAAGCCCTTCCACTGGACCAAGTCCGCTGATGACATCCTCGCCAGCATCGAGCGATTTTGCTTGCGAACTTCCAACTCAGGACACTAGCAGACGACAATCAGTCTTTGGACGACGCTCCAAGTTCAGGGCAAAAGTCCGCGCTTTGGACGCACTCCTTTAGTGCACCCAAGCATGAACGGCAGCTTTAGCTTCCCCCTCAATCCGGCACCACAGCCGTAGCCTCAATCTCCACCAGCGCCTGATCCTCAATCAGCGCCGACACCTCCACCGCCGTCATTGACGCGTTGAAGCTGCCAATCAGTTCACGGAAGGCCACGCCTATCTCGGGGTAGGCGGCGATGTAGGCCTGTTTATCGGTGACGTACCAGGTCATGCGCACGATGTGTTCGGGGCGGGCGTCGCCGGCCTTTAGGACGTCGACGATGTTCTGCAGCGCCTGGCGCACCTGGGCGGCCATGCCGCCTTCGGCGAAGCGGCCTTGGGCGTCCCAGCCGATCATGCCGGCGACAAAGACCATGCGGCCGCGGGCGGTGACGCCGTTGGCGTAGCCGCGCGGGCGCGGCCAGCCGGGGGGGAGAAGGACTTGCATGGGGTGTCTCCTGTCAGCGGTTGGGGTGGTACGGGGCCAGCGCGGCGCGCATGTCGTCCGGGAGGGGGATGGCGCGGTGCGTGTCCAGGCTGGTGGTGACCAGCACCTGGCGCGAGCGCACGCGCAGCTCGTCGCCCAAGCGCGCATCCAGGGCCAGGGTGAGCGAGGCGTTGCCTACGCGCTCGACGGCCAGCTCGAAGATCACGCGCTCGCCCATGCGGCTGATGGCGCTGAAGTCGCACCGCAGGCTGACGATGGGCATGCCGATGCGGCGGCGGCCGAGCAGGTCGGCATAGGGGATGCCGAGGCCGTCGGTGACCCAGTCCTCTACCAGGGCGTTGAAGAGGATCAGGTACTGGGGGAAGAAGATGATGCCGGCCGGGTCGCAGTGGGCAAAGCGGATTTGGTATTCGCGTTCGAAGCGGAGGGATGGTGGAGGGGTTGTCATTTGGATGGATTGGTTTTTTAAGAGAAAAGTGGCTCTAGCCCGGGTGCAGCCTTGGCTATTAGCTATCTATTTGATAGTTGGTGTGCCTTGCTGGCGGCGGGTGCCCTGTGCTGCTCGGCTCCATCAACGGCGTGGGGCAGCCGAACTACCAATGTCCGGACAGCCGGCCCCCACCCCAGCCCTCCCCCAGCGGGGGAGGGAGTAATGCAGAGGCCGAGCGCAGCGACGGCCCGTGTGGCGATCCTGGGGTCCCCTCTGTGGCGTCGAGGAGCGGAGGTGGGGGCAGGTTGCCGCGCGTAGCGCGGATGGCGAGGACTGTCTGAGCGAAGCGAGTTCCGCAGCCGCCTGCCCACACCGAGCACCGCAGAGCAGTCCGCGCAGCGGACCGCCACAGCGGGGTCGCCTTCTCTTTGGTGACTTTCTCTTGGGCGTTCGCCAAGAGAAAGTTACTCGCCCGCCGGGGCGAACTCCCGGCACCCGCCGCCTGCAAGACAACCAAGCACTCACACAAGCACCGCCTGCACCCCACAGCCAGTGAGAAGGCAAACGCTCAAACCCCCACATACCTCTTCCACAACCCCGGCTCCCCAGCCAACGCCAAAGAAGACCCCTCCCACACCACCCTCCCCCTCTCCACAATCGTGTGCCGGTCCGCCAGCCGCAGCAGCCGCTGCACGTACTTGTCGATGACCAGGATCGCCTGCCCCTGGCCGCGCAGGGTGGCCAGGCAGCGCCAGATCTCTTCGCGCACCAGGGGAGCCAAACCTTCGGTGGCCTCGTCCAGCACCAGCAGGTAAGGGTTGGTCATGAGCGCGCGGCCGATGGCCAGCATTTGCTGCTCGCCGCCAGAGAGCTGGTTGCCCATGTTGCGGGCGCGCTCTTGCAGGCGGGGGAAGAGCGCGTAGATGCGCTCCAGCGTCCACGGGTCGGCGCTGCCGCAGCGGTTGCCGCCAAAGGCGCGCAGGTTCTCGGCCACCGACAGGTTGGCGAAAATCTGCCGGCCTTCGGGCACCACGGCCAGGCCCATGCGGGCGATGCGGTCGGGCGCCAACTGATCGATGCGCTCGCCCCTGAAACGCACGCTGCCACCGCGCGCCCGCGTCAGGCCCAGAATGGAGCGCAGGGTGGTTGTCTTGCCCATGCCGTTGCGGCCCAGCAGCGTGGCGGCCTGGCCGGCCTCTATGCGCAGGTGCATGCCAAACAGCACCTGGCTGCTGCCGTAGGCGGTTTCCAGCCCTTCGACTTCCAGCAGGGCGCTCATGCTGTCTCCTCGTCGCCCAGATAGGCGCGCTGCACCTCGGCATTGCCGCGGATCTGCTCCGGCGTGCCGCTGGCGATGACCTTGCCAAACACCAGCACCGAGATGCGGTCGGCCAGGCGGAAGACGGCGTCCATGTCGTGCTCGACCAGCAGCAGCGTGGTCTCTCTGCGCAGCGCCTGCAGCAGAGTGACCATGCGCTCGGACTCGTCCGGGCCCATGCCGGCCATGGGCTCGTCCAGCAGCAGCAGGCGCGGGCGGGTGGCCAGGGCCAGGCCCAGCTCCAACTGGCGCTGCTCGCCATGCGCCAGGGTGCCGGCGCTGCGCTGCAGTTGCGCGCCCAGGCCGATGCGCTCGGCCACGGCGGCGGCCTCTTCGTAGCGGGCGTGCTCGGCGCGGGCCGGGCGCCAGAAGCGCAGACTGCTGCCCTGGCGCGCCTGCACCGCCAGGGCCAGGTTATCGAGCACCGACAGGCGGCGGAAGATGGTGGTGATCTGGTAGGAGCGAGCCAGGCCGCGCAGCACACGCTGGTGCATGGGCAGCGCGGTGATGTCCTGGCCGTCGAAGACGATGCGGCCCGCATCCGGCGCCAAGGCGCCAGACAGTTGGTGGATCAGCGTGGTCTTGCCTGCGCCGTTGGGGCCGATCAACGCATGCACCTCGCCCTGGCGCACGGCCAGGTGGGCGTGGTCGGTGGCGGTCAGGCCGCCAAAGCGTTTGACCAGGCCATCTATCTGCAGCAGATCACTCATGCTTGCCCCTTGCGGCCACGCAGGCTCAGCAAGCCGTTGGGCGCCACCAGCACCACGGCCAGCAGCAAGGCCCCCAGGCCAAACTGCCAGTGCATGGTGTAGCCCGACAAGATCTCTTCCAGCAGCAGAAACACCGCCGCGCCCACCAGCCCGCCATACAGGTAGCCCACGCCGCCCAGGATGACCATGACCATCAGCATGCCGGACTGGCTCCATTGCATTAGCGCCGGGCTGACAAAGCTGCCCTGGTTGGCCACCAGCGCGCCCGCCAGGCCGGCCAGTGCGCCTGCCAGGGTAAAGGCCACCAGTTGGTAGCGCAGCACGGGGAAGCCGATGGCGCGCATGCGCGTTTCGTTCTCGCGCAGGGCCTGCAGCACGTGGCCAAAGCGGGCGTTGAGCAGGCGCTGCACGCCCACAAACACCAGCGCAAACAGCGCCAGCACCACGTAATAGAAGACCGTGTCGCTGCCCAGGTCCAGGCCCATGCCGACTTGCGAGCGCCCGGCCAGCGACAGCCCGTCGTCCCCACCCCAGGCCTTGAGCGACAGCGTCAGGTAGTACAGCATCTGGGCAAAGGCCAGCGTGATCATGATGAAGTACACCCCGCGCGTGCGCAGGCTGATGGCGCCTATGACCAGCGCAAACGCCGCGCTCACCAGCATGGCCAGCGGCCAGGCCACCCAGGCCGATGCCACGCCCTGCTGCATCAGCACGGCCACGGTATAGGCCCCCGTGCCGATAAAGGCCGCATGGCCAAAACTCACCATGCCGCCATAGCCCAGGATCAGGTTCAGGCTGGTGGCGGCCAGCGCGTAGATCAGGATGCGGCTGGCCAGGCCGATGTAGAAGTCTTCCCCCAGCGCCGTGGCCACCACCGGCAGCGCGGCCAGCAACAGCAGCAGGACGATGGCGCGCACAGGCCGCAAGGGATGGTCCAGCGGGCCTTGCGGCCATGTGGCAAAAGCAGGTGCAGCCATAGTCAAGCGCGAGCAGGGAACAAGCCCTGGGGTTTGAAAAATAGGACGGCGGCCATCACCACGTAGATCAATACCGATGCCAGCGCCGGCCCGGCGCTTTCCGCTGCCGATGCACCCAGCAGATGGCCCAGCACCAGCGGCAGCAGCGTGCGCGCGACGGTGTCGAGTACGCCCACCAGCAAGGCGCCCAGCAGCGCACCACGGATGGAGCCTATGCCGCCGATCACGATGACGACAAAGGCCAGGATCAGGATGCTTTCGCCCATGCCCACCTGCACCGCCAGCAGCGGCCCCAGCATGCCGCCCGCCACCGCGCACAGCGCCGCGCCCAGGCCAAACACGATGGTGAACAGGCGCCGCACATTGGTGCCCATGGCCAGCGCCATCTCGCGGTTGGCCGCGCCGGCACGCACCTGCATGCCCAGCCGGGTGCGCGACACCAGCAGGTACAACGCCAGCGCCACGGCCAGGCCCACGGCAGTGATCAGCAGGCGAAAGGCCGGGTACGAGAAGCCCGGCAGCAGCTCTACCGGCCCGGCCAGCGCGGCGGGCGGGTTGAAGGCGATGGGCTGTGATCCCCAGATCATGCGCACCGCCTCGTTGGCCATGAGCAACAGCGCGAAGGTGCCCAGCACCTGCGACAGATGGTCGCGCTGGTACAGGCGGCGCAGCACCGTTACCTCCAGCAGCATGCCAATGGCCGCCGTCGCCGCCACGCCGCCCAGCAGCCCGACCACGAAGGAGCCCGACGCGGTGGCAATGCTCGCCACCAGGTAGGCCCCCAGCATGTAGAGCGAGCCGTGCGCCAGGTTGATCATGTCCATGATGCCGAACACCAGCGTGAGGCCGGCGGCCAGCAGGAACAGCATGAGGCCAAACTGCAGGCCGTTGAGGGCTTGCTCAAGAATCAGGATGCCGGTCATATCAATTCACAAGAGGCCGCGGAGCAGGCCATGCGCGAACCGCCGCGGAACTGGCTTTGCCAGGCCGCAGGAGAGGTCTTGCAGACCGCGCCGGGCCAGTGGCCCGGCCCTTCGCCAGTCACGAAAGGTCCACTGGACCTTTCGTGTACGGGCTCAGCCCCCTGCGAGGGGGAAGGCGAAGACGCGAAGCGCGTAGCCTGGGGGTTCACGTCAGCCTTTCATCTTGCAGCTAGCCGAATAGGCGTCGCCATGGTTCTTGAAGACCGTGCTCAGCAGCCGGTTGGTGACGCGGCCCTGCTGGTCCTTGGTGACGATGCGCAGGTAGTAGTCCTGGATGGGGAAATGGTTGGGGCCAAACTTGAAGCCGCCGCGCACCGAGTCGAACCTGGCCGCCTCCAGCGCCTTGCGCACTGCGGACTTGTCGTCGAGCTTGCCCTTGGTGTCGCGCACGGCGGCGTCGATCAGGCGGGCCGAGTCATAGCCCTGGGCCGCATACAGCGTGGGCAGGCGGCCGTATTCCTTCTGGAAGTCGGCAACGAACTTCTTGTTGGCCTCGTTGGGCAGGTCATGCGCCCAGAGCGAGCTGTTGAACATGCCCAGCATGGGTTCGCCCACGGCCTTGATCACGTCTTCGTCGGCCGAGAAGCCGGGGGCGAACAAGGTCATGTCCTTGGACAGGCCGGCACCCACAAACTGCTTGATGAAGTTGATGCCCAGGCCGCCCGGCAGGAAGAAGTAGACCGCGTCTGGCTGGGCCGCGCGCATCTTGGACAGCTCGGTGCCGTAGTCCATCTGGTTGAGCGGGGTGTAGGTCTCCATCACCACCTCGCCCTTGAAGTAGCGCTTGAAGCCGGTCAGCGCATCCTTGCCTGCCGGGTAGTTGGGCGCCAGCAGGGCCACGCGCTTGAAGCCCTTGTCCTGCACGGTCTTGCCCACGGCCTCGTGCAGGTTGTCGTTCTGGTAAGAGACGCTGAAGAAGTAGGGGTTGCACTGCTCGCCGGCGTACTGCGACGGGCCGGCGTTGGCGCTCAGGTAGAAGGTCTTGGACTGGAACACCGGCGCGCCCACCGCCAGCATCAGGTTGGAGAAGACGATGCCGGTCATGAAGTCGACCTTGTCGCGCTTGACCATGCGGTCTGCGGTCTGGCGCGCCACATCAGGGCTTTGCTGGTCGTCGGCCACGATCACTTCCGCCGGCAGGCCGCCGAGCTTGCCACCCGACTGCTTTACCGCCAGGTTGAAGCCGTCGCGGATGTCTATGCCCAGGCCCGCGCCAGGCCCCGACAAGGTGCTGAGCAGGCCGACCTTGACCGCATCAGCCGCCTGGGCGGTACCGGCCGTCCAGGCCATGGCGGCAAGGGCAGACGCAAGAGCGGTACGTGTCACGAGCGAGCCTAGGGTGCGGGTCATGGCCAATCCTTTCGAAGGGTGTTGAACGGGGGTACTGAAGAAGCGCGAGTCAAGCAGGCTCGCGCAGGCGAAACCGCTGGAGCTTACCCGTCTCTGTACGAGGAAGCTGCGTGCGAAATTCAAGTGCGCGGGGATATTTGTAGGGCGCGATGTGGTGCTTGACGAAGGTCTGCAATTCTTCAGCCAGCGTCTGGCCTGGCTCGGCACCAGGGCGCAGCACCACGAAGGCCTTGACGATCTGGCCGCGCTCTTCGTCGGGCACGCCGATCACGCCGCATTCGGCCACCAGCGGGTGCTGCAGCAGCGCGTCTTCGACCTCGGGTGAGGCGATGTTGTAGCCAGACGAAATGATCATGTCGTCGGTGCGCGACTGATAGTGAAAGTAGCCGTCATCGTCCATCAGGTAGGCGTCGCCGGTGAGGTTCCAGCCGTCTTGCACGTAGCAGGCCTGGCGCTCGTCGGCCAGGTAGCGGCAGCCGGTCGGGCCCTTGACCGCCAGGCGGCCTACCGTGTTGGGCGGCACCGGCCGGCCCTGCTCATCCACCACGCGCGCCTGGTAGCCGGGCACGGGCTTGCCGGTGGCGCCAGGGCGGGCCGTGGCTTCGTCGGCGGAGATGAAGATGTGCAGCATCTCGGTGGCGCCAATGCCGTCTATCAGCTCGATACCGGTGGCCTCTTTCCACAGCGCGCGGGTGGCGGCCGGCAACACCTCGCCGGCCGATACGCACTGGCGCAGCCGGGTGGCGCGCAACTGCGGCCCGCTGGCGGCCATGGCGCGGTAAGAGGTGGGCGCGGTGAACAGCGTGGTCGCGCCGTATTCGGCAATGGCCTGCAGCAGTTGCGGGGCCGCAGCCTTCTCCAGCAACACGGTAGAGGCGCCTACGCTCATCGGGAACAGCACCAGCCCGCCCAGGCCAAAGGTGAAGGCCAGCGGCGGGCTGCCAATAAACACGTCGTCCGGCTGCGGGCGCAGCACATGCGGCGGCCAGCAGGCGCAGATCGCCATCACGTCGCGGTGGAAGTGCATGGTGCCTTTGGGCATGCCGGTGGTGCCCGAGGTGAAGGCCAGGATGCAGGTGTCGTCGGCGGCCGTATCCACGTTGGCAAAGCTGCCGCTCTGGCGCGCCATGGCGGCCTCCAGCCCATCGGGGCCGGCGTCGTTGAAGTAGCGCAGTTGCTGCAGCACCGGGCATTGCGCCGCAGCGCTGCACAGCTCGTCGGCCAGGTGGGCGTCGCACAGGGCGTGGGTGACCTCGCCCTTCTCTATGACCTGCACCAGCTCCTTGGCGCGCAGCAGCGGCATGGTGGCCACGGCGATGGCACCGGCCTTCATTACCGCGAACCAGCAGGCCACCATCATGGGGTTGTTGGGCGCGCGCAGCAGCACGCGGTTGCCGGGCACCAGGCCCATCTCATGCACCAGCACGGCGGCGATGCGGTTGGCGCGGTCTTGCAGGTCGGCATAGGTCCAGCGCAGGCCGGGCGCCAGCAGGCAGGGGCGGCTGCCCTCGCCTGCCGCCACGCGGCGGTCGAGTAGCTCGGTGGCGCAGTTGAGCCGGGCGGGGAACTGCAGCGCGGGCAGGTCAAAGCAGTACTCGGGCTGCTGCGAAAGCGGCGGCAGCCGGTCGCGGGCGAAGGTGTCGATATGCGCACTGGTCATGGACGGGCCCCCTGGTGGTGCGGATGGAAAACTACTTCATAACTAAAGCAATTGGCAGGCCAGCCGGTTGGCTCAAGGTGCCGGTGCGAACTCGCGCAGCAGATCGCGGCCGATGATGAGCTGCTGTACCTCGGTTGCGCCCTCGTAGATACGCAGCGCGCGTATCTCGCGGTACAGGCGCTCAACAGCTTGCCCGCTGACCACGCCCTGCCCGCCCCACAGCTGCAGCGCGGCATCTATCACCTGCTGCGCGCCCTCGGTGGCGGCCATCTTGGCCATGGCGGCCTCGCGCGTGACGGTGTGGCCCTGGTCGCGCTTCCAGGCGGCGCGGTAGGTAAGCAGCGCGGCGCTGTCTACCGTGGTGGCCATCTGCGCCAGGCTGGCCTGCGTCAGTTGGAAATCCCCCAGCACGCCTTTGAACATATGCCGCGTGCTGGCGCGCTCCAGGCCCTCTTGCAGTGCACGCCGTGCAAAACCGAGCGCGGCCGCGGCCACCGAGGTGCGGAACACATCGAGCGTGCGCATGGCCACCTTGAAGCCCTCGCCCGCCGCGCCCAGCCGGTTGGCCAGCGGGATGCGGCAGTTGTCAAAGCGCAGCCGCGCCAGCGGGTGCGGTGCGATCACGGCGATGCGCTCGGCCACCGAGAAGCCCGGCGCATCGGCCGGCACCACAAAGGCCGAGATGCCGCGCGCGCCCGGTGCCTCGCCGGTACGGGCAAACACCACGTAGAAATCGGCAATGCCGCCGTTGGATATCCAGGTTTTTTCGCCGTCGAGCACCACCATGTCGCCCTCGACCCGGGCGCTGCAGGCCATGGCGGCCACGTCTGAGCCGGCGTCGGGCTCGGACAGCGCAAAGGCGGCAATCGCCCTGCCCTGCGCCACGGCCGGCAGCCAGTGCGCCTTTTGCTCAGGCGTGCCGTGCAGGCTGATGGCGCCAGAGCCCAGGCCCTGCATGGCAAAGGCGAAGTCAGCCAGGCCGTTGTGGCGCGCCAGCGTCTCGCGCACCAGGCACAGGGTGCGGGTGTCCAGCGCCTCGCCGCTGCCACCGTAGGCAGTGCCGGCCACCGCGTGGCGCAGCCAGCCGGCATCGCCCAGGCGGCGCACCAGGGTGCGGCAGTCGGTGTCCACGTCGTCGCTGTGCAGGTGCGCCACGTGCTCGGCCGCCCAGGCGTCCAGCTCCTGCGCCAGGGCCTTGTGGCGCGCGTCGAAGAAAGGCCAGTCCAGATGTTCTTGGTGCTGCATGGCCCTGGCCCTTAGTTGCCCTGGAAGACGGGTTTGCGCTTTTCCGCGAACGCGTGGTAGGCGCGGGAGAAGTCTTCGGTCAGCATGCACAGCGCCTGAGCCTGGGCTTCGGATTCGATGGCTTCGTCCACGCCCATGGCCCATTCCTGGTGCAGCATGGTCTTGGTGATGCCGTTGGCAAAGCTCGGCCCTTGGGCAATGTCGCGCGCCAGCGCCTGGGCCTGCTCCAGCAGCTCTTCTGGTGTGCACAGCCGGTTCAAAAAACCCCACTGCGCGGCCTCTTCACCGCCCAGCGCGCGGCCGGTGTAGAGCAGCTCGCTGGCCCGCCCCTGGCCGATGATGCGCGGCAGTACGGCGCAAGCGCCCATGTCGCAGCCCGCCAGGCCCACGCGGTTGAACAGAAAGGCCGTCTTGCTGCGCGCCGTGCCCAGGCGCATGTCAGACGCCATGGCCAGGATGGCGCCAGCACCAGCGCAGATGCCGTCGATGGCGGCAATCACCGGCTGCGGGCAGTGGCGCATGGCCTTGACCAGGGCGCCTGTCATGCGGGTGAACATCAGCAGCTCGGGCGCGGGCAGGCCGATCAGCGGGCCGATGATTTCGTGCACGTCGCCGCCCGAGCAGAAATTGCCGCCGGCGCCGTGCAGCACCACGGCCTGCACGTCGTCGGCATAGCGCAGTTGCTCGAACAGGTCGCGCAGCTCGGCGTAGGAGTCAAACGTCAGCGGGTTCTTGCGCTCGGGGCGGTTCAGCGTGATGGTGGCTACGCTGTCTTGCACGGACCAGCCGAAGTGCTGCGCGGCATGGCCGGCCAGGCGGCGGCGGTTGCCGGCGAGCAGGGAGGGGTTGATTGGCATGTTTGCTTGTCTCCTTGATTCAGTTAGATCCGTTCGCCCTGAGCTGGTCGAAGGGCTTGTTGATGTGGGCGCAGGGCTTCGACAAGCTCAGCCCGAACGGACATGTCGGTTTCACTCAAGCTTGGCGTCGGCCGTGAGCTGCACGCGCAGATCGCCCAGCAGGCCGTGCATCTGGCGCTGCTCAGCCACGCCCAGGCCGGCAAAGATCTCGACCACCCAGGCTTCGTGCACGGCGGCGATCTTCTCGAAGGCGCGGCGGCCCTTGGGCGTGAGGCGCACCTGGGAAGAGCGCCGGTCCTCGGGGTTGGTGCTGCGCTCGACAAAGCCGTCTTTTTCCAGCTCGTCGGTAAGGCCGGTGACGTTGCCGCCGGTCACCATCAGGAAGCGCGACAGCGCGCTCATGCGCAGGCCCTCCGGGTTGCGGTAGAGCTGGGCCAGGTAGTCAAAGCGCGCCAGCGTGATGCCGAACTCGGCGCGCAGGCGCTTGCGGATCAGTGTCTCGATCTGAGTGCTGCAGGACAGCAGCCGCAGCCAGAGCTTGAGCGACTGGTGGTCGTCCGAGGCCACGCGGCCTTCCAGGCCAATGCTCTGGTCGTCCAGCAGGCGCTCTGCCGTCATCTTTGGATTGCGCATCACATGACCTCCCCGCCTGAGACGGATATGCACTGGCCGGTAACTGCGCCGGCGCCCTCGCCGCATAGCCACAGCACCGCATCTGCCACCTGCTGCGGCTGCACCAGGCGCTGCTGGGGGTTGTTGCGCTCGAAGCTGGCGCGGGCCTCGGCCTCGCTGCGGCCGGTGGTGGCAACCACGCGGGCAATGCTCTCTTGCAGGATCTCGGTCTCGGTATAGCCCGGGCAGACGGCGTTGACGGTGATGCCCTTGGCGGCCACTTCCAGCGCCACCGACCGCGTCAGCCCGACCACGCCGTGCTTGGCCGCGGTATAGGCCGCCACATAGGCATAGCCGCGCTGGCCGGCCGTGCTGGCGATGTTGACGATGCGGCCCTGGCCGGCGGTGAGCATGTCGGGCAGCACCTGTTGCATGCAGTGGAAGCTGCCGGACAGGTTCACATCCAGCATGCGCTGCCACAGCGCGTGCGTGGTCTTGCCAAAGGGCGCGCTCTCGGCCTGGCCGGCGTTGTTGACCAGGATGGCGACCGGGCCGTGCCGTTGGCGTGCGGCGGCAAAGGCCTGGGCCAGGGCGTCTGGGTCGGTTACGTCGGCCACGATGGCTACCGCCTGCGGCAGCTCGGCGGCCAATGACTCCAGCGGCGCCAGGCGCCGGCCCAGCAGGCTCAGGCGCACACCACGCGCAGCCAGTGCGCGGGCAATGGCTGCGCCTATGCCCTGCCCGGCACCGGTGATGACGGCATGCAGGTCTTGCATCAGATGGGCTCCTTGGCCTGGGGCGCCGCGGCCTGCGCCTGGGCGCGCTCGCGGGCGTAGCCCGATTCAAGCTGGCCCTTGGCCGAGCGGTAGGGGCGCGGCCAGTCGATGGCGGCGTAGCCAATGCGTGCGGCCTGGTCCAGCGTCCAGGCCGGGTTGGCCAGGTGCGGGCGCGCAATGGCGCACAAGTCGGCCCGGCCGGCGGCAATGATGCTGTTGACGTGGTCGGCCTCGGAGATGGCACCGACCGCGATGGTGGCAATGCCCGCCTCATTGCGTATGCGGTCAGAGAACGGCGTCTGGAACATGCGCCCATACACCGGCTTCTCCAGCTTGCTGACCTGGCCGGAAGAGCAATCGACCATGTCGGCGCCCGCTGCCTTGAAGGCACGCGCGATCTGCACCGCATCGGCCGGCGTGGTGCCGCCCTCGACCCAGTCGTGGGCCGATATGCGCACCGACATCGGCAGGTGTTCGGGCCATGCCTGGCGCACTGCGGCAAACACTTCCAGCGGGTAGCGCAGCCGGTTCTCCAGCGAGCCGCCGTAGTCGTCAATGCGCTGGTTGGTCAACGGCGAGATGAAGGACGACAGCAGGTAACCGTGGGCGCAATGCAGCTCCAGCCAGTCGACGCCAGCCTCTGCGGCCCAGCGGGCGGACTGCACGAACTGCGCCAGCACCTCGTCCATGTCCGCACGGGTCATGGCGCGCGAATGCTGGCTGACGCCCTCCAGGTACTGCTGGGGCGAGGCCGACAGCAGCGGCCAATTGCCCTCGGGCAGCGGCTGGTCTATGCCGTCCCAGGCCACGCGGGTGGAGGCCTTGGCGCCGGCGTGGCCGATCTGCAGCGCAAACTTGGCGTCGCTGTTGGCGTGAATCCAGTCGGCAATGCGCTTCCAGGCGTCGCGCTGGGCCTCGGTGTAGAGGCCCGGGCAGCCGGGGGTGATGCGGCCTTCGGCGCTGACACAGGTCATCTCGGCAAACACCATGGCCGCGCCGCCCATGGCGCGCGCGCCCAGGTGCACCAGGTGGTAGTCACCGGCGATGCCGTCCACGGCCGAGTACTGCGCCATGGGCGATACCACCACGCGGTTTTTGAGCGTGACGCTGCGCAGCGTGAAGGGCGTGAACATGGGCGGCGGCGCGGCCGCGCCAGGGGCCAGCGTGACACCGGCAGCCTCGGCAAACCAGCGCTCGTAGCCTTCCAGCCAGGCGCGGTCGCGCAGGCGCAGGTTCTCGTGCGAGATGCGCTGCGAGCGGGTGAGCATGGAGTACATGAACTGCTCTGGCGGCAGGGTGTCGGCATAGCGCTCGCCTACCGCCTCGAACCACTCCATGGCGTTCCAGGCGGCGTTCTGCAGGCGCAGCACGTCGACATTGCGCAGCGCCTGGTAGCGCTGTAGCACCTCGGGGATGTCGGTTGGGCGCCAGCCCACGGTGTCGAACTGGCGCACCAACTCTATCGCGTCTTCCAGCGCCAGCTTGGTGCCCGAGCCGATGGCGAAGTGCGCGGTGTGCACCGCGTCGCCCATCAGCACCACATGGCTGTTGCCGTTGAACAGCGACCATTGCTCGCAGCGCACCCGCTGGAAGTTGAGCCAGGCCGAGCCGCGCAAGTGGCGCGCGTTGCTCATCAGTGGCTGGCCCTGCAGGTGCTTGGCAAACAGCTTTTCGCAGAAGGCGATGGAGGCATCGGTATCCATCTGGTCCAGCCCGTGGGCCTGCCAGACATGCTCGGGCGTCTCGACGATGAAGGTGGTGGTGTCCGGGTCAAACTGGTAGACATGCGCCTGGAACCAGCCGTGCTCAGTCTTCTCGAAGGTGAAGTTGAAGGCGTCGTAGCGCCGGTGCGTACCCAGCCAGATGAAGCGGTTGGGCCGGGTCACGATGTCGGGCCTGAAGACGTGCGCGTGTTTGCGGCGGATCTTGGAGTTGACGCCGTCGCAGGCCACGATCAGGTCGGCGTCGGGGAAGTCGGCGTCGGAATCGACCTCGCGCTCAAACTCCAGCACCACGCCCAGTTCTTCGCAGCGCCGCTGCAGGATGTTGAGCAGGCGCTTGCGGCCAATGCCGACAAAGCCGTGGCCACCGCTGCGGATGCTGCGGCCCTTGAAGTCCAGCTCGATGTCGTCCCAGTGGTTGAAGGCGCGCTCGATGTCGGCCGCTGTCTCGGCGTCCCAGGCCTGCATGTTCTGCAGCGTGGCATCCGAAAACACCACGCCCCAGCCAAAGGTGTCATAGGGCTTGTTGCGCTCGACCACGGTGATGTCGTGCGCCGGGTTGCGCTTTTTCATCAGCAGCGCCAAGTACAGGCCCGCTGGGCCACCGCCGATGCACACCACCTTCATGGGGATTTCCAGGGTCGAGTTGATTACCTGCCGGGCAATTTATTCGTCATTACTTTAGTTGTCAACTAAATAAGATTGAGCCCGCGAGCGCTTGCGACCTGCGGGGCCCCGTGGCATCGTGGCGGCCATGCCTGCGCCCACCCCCTCCCCCGACCTGGCGGCCTTTTATGACCGCGAATTCAACACCCGCTTGGGGCTAGCCGACCCGGCCGCGCTGCTGGCCGGCTGGCAGGAGCGGGCACGCAAGGCGCGCGCCAGCCTGCAAGGCCACCTGGACCTGGCCTATGGGCCGGGCCCGCGCGAGCGGCTGGACCTGTTCCCCGGCAAGCCCGGCTCGGCCCTGCTGGTCTTTATCCACGGCGGCTTCTGGCGGGCGCGCGACAAGGAAGAGTTCACCTGGGTGGCCGAGCCCTATGTGCAGCGCGGCGTATCGGTAGCGCTGCTGGAATACGCCCTGGCGCCGCAGGTCACGCTCAGCACCATCGTCGAACAGACTCAGGCTGCCATCGCCTGGCTGCACCGGCATGCGGCAAGCTATGGAGTACGTGCGGACCCCATGGTCATCGCCGGCCACTCTGCTGGCGGCCAGTTGGCCGCGCTGGTTGCCTGCCAGCCACAGCACGGCGTGCCACCACCGCGCGCCGTGGTGCCGCTCTGCGCACTGTCAGACCTGCAGACCGTGCAGTGGGCCCCCTCCCATAACCAGGACCTGCAACTCACCGACGACGAGGTGCTGCACCTGAGCCCGGCGCGGCTACAACCGGTGGCAGGGGTGCAGGTGGTGACTGCTGTTGGCAGCGCCGAGAGCCGCGAGTTTCTGCGGCAGAACGCGCTGTTTGCCCAGCATTGGGGCAGCGCCCGGGTGCGGGACATTGCGCTGCCCGGGGCCAACCATTTCAGTGCGTGCGAGGCGCTGGCGGATGTGGGGCATCCGTTGTTTGAGGCGGTGTTGGGGCTGTGTACCCTGGGCTGAAGCAAGTCCCGCGTACCGCCGCCAGCAAGGCGGGGTAACTATCAAATAGATAGCTAATAGCCCAGGCAGGCAAAGGGCTAGAGGCACTTTTCACCAAAAACCTAAACCCTCAAACCTCCAGCCACTCCTTGCGCACGCCCACGTTCTCCCGCAGGCCCGCCGGCGTGCCCTCGAACACGATGCTGCCGTGGCCCATCACCAGCACGCGGTCGGAGATGTCCATGGCGATGGTGAGCTTCTGCTCTATCAGCAGCACCGAGATGCCGCGGTCCTTGAGCCGGCGCAGGTACTGGCCGACCAGTTCCACGATCTTGGGCGCCAGGCCTTCGGTGGGCTCGTCGATGATGATCAGGTCCGGGTCGCCCATCAGGGTGCGGCACAGGGTGAGCATCTGCTGCTCGCCACCTGAGAGTACGCCGGCCTCGGTGTGCTGGCGCTCTTTCAGGCGCGGGAACATGGCGTACATGTCGTCGAAGGACCAGCGGCTGCCCTTGCCCGCGCCCTTCTGCCCCAGCAGCAGGTTCTGGTGCACGGTGAGCTTGGGGAAGATGTCGCGGTTCTCGGGCACGTAGCCCAGGCCCAGGTGGGCGATCTCGTAGGCTTTGCGGCCTTGCAGCGGCCGGCCCTTCCAGGCCAGGCCGCCCTGCCAGTCGACCAGGCCCATGATGGCCTTGGCGGTGGTGGAGCGGCCCGAGCCGTTGCGCCCGAGCAGTGCGACGATCTCGCCCGGCTGCACGTCAAAAGAGACGCCATGCAGCACATGGCTCTTGCCGTAGTAGGCGTGGAGCTTGTCGATCTTGAGCATCAATGGCCCCCTTCTTCTGCCTGGCTGTCGGCCACGGCGGAGCCCAGGTAGGCCTCCTGCACGCGGCGGTTGGCCCGCACCGCTTCCGGCGTGTCGAAGGCGATGACCTCGCCATAGACCACCACGGCGATCTTGTCGGCCAGGCCGAACACCACGCCCATGTCGTGCTCTACCGTGAGCAGCGTCTTGCCCACGGTGACCTCGCGGATCAGGTTGATGAAATGCCGGGTCTCGCTGCGGCTCATGCCCGAGGTGGGCTCGTCCAGCAGGATGACGTCGGCGCCGCCGGCGATGGTGACGCCGATCTCCAGCGCGCGCTGCTCGGCATAGGTGAGGTTGACGGCCAGCACGTCGCGCTTGGACTTCAGGCCGATCATGCCCAGCAGTTGCTCGGCACGCGCATTGGCGTCATGCAGGCGCGACAGAAAGCGCAGGAAGCTGTAGCGGTAGCCCAGGCTCCACAGCACGCCGCAGCGCAGGTTCTCGAACACGCTCAGCTTGGGGAAGATGTTGGTGATCTGAAAGCTGCGCGCCAGGCCCATGCGGTTGATCTCGTACGGCGGTTTGCCGTCTATGCGCTTGCCGTGCAGCAGCACCTCGCCGCTGGTGGGCGCAAGCCGGCCGCTGATCAGGTTGAACAGCGTGGACTTGCCGGCGCCGTTGGGGCCGATGATGGCCACGCGCTCACCCGGCGCCACGACCAGGCTGGCGCCGCGGATGATGTCGGTGCGGCCGAAGCTCTTGCGCAGATCGCGCAACTCAATCGCGGGCGTGCTCATGCCGAACCTTTCATGCGCAGTTGCTGCTCTATCGCCTCTTGCGCCTGGCCCCAGCGCACCAAAAAGCGCCGCCGCGCCAGCTCGAACAGGCCCATGCCCACGGCCAGCACCAGCACGGCGCCGATCCAGCTCACGGCCTGGTCGATATGCAGCGTGAAGCCCAGGAAGGGCAGCGCCGGGCCCAGCGCGGCATTGAGCTGCATGTGGTAGAGCATCTCTATCACCGCAGCCGCGCCCGCCAGCGCGACCAGGCCGCTGGCCAGCAGCGCCGCATAGCCCGGCAGCAGGGGCTTCAAGCGGCCAAAACGTGCCACCCGCAGGTTCATCATGACCAGGCTGGCGATGCCGCCGGGCGCATACATGACCATGACCAGAAAGGCCAGGCCCAGGTACAGCAGCCAGGCCTTGGTCAGCTCAGACAGCAGCACCGAGGCAAACACCAGCAGCACGGCGCCGATCATCGGCCCGAAGAAGAAGGTGGCGCCGCCCAGGAAGGTGAACAGCAGATAGCCGCCCGAGCGCGCCACATTGACGCTGTCGGCCCCGGTGACGATCTCGAAGTTGATCACCGACAGGCCTCCGCCAATACCCGCGAAGAAGCCCGCGATGATGAAGGCGAAGTAGCGCACGCGCTGGGTGTTGTAGCCGATGAACTCGACCCGCTCCGGGTTGTCGCGCACGGCGTTGAGCATGCGGCCCAGCGGCGTGCCGGTGAAGGCAAACATCAGCCCGGTGCAGACAAAGCAGTAGACGGCGATCAGGTAATACACCTGGATCTGCGGGCCAAAATCCAGCCCGAGAAACTTGGCGCCGTAGACGCGGTCGGTGGTGATGCCGCCCTCGCCGCCAAAGAACTCGGGGAACATCAGCGCCATCGAGGCCACCAGCTCGCCAATGCCCAGCGTGATCATGGCAAAGGTGGTGCCCGATTTGCGCGTGGTGACAAAGCCCAGCAGCGCCGCAAACACCAGGCCGGCCAAACCGCCGACAACAGGGATCAGCACCAGCGGCACCTGAAGCCCACTGCGCGCGGCCGCCATGTTCATGGCGTGCACCGCAATGAAGGCGCCCAGCCCGGTGTAGACCGCATGGCCAAAGCTCAGCATGCCGCCCTGCCCCAGCAAGATGTTGTAGGACAGGCAGATGATGATCAAGTAGCCGATCTGCGACAGCATGGTCAGCGCCAGGCTGCTGGTGAACAGCAGCGGCGCCACGGCCAGCGCCAGCGCAAACATCGACCAGAGCAGGAAGCGGCCGATGTTCAGCGGCTTGAATCGGTAATGGGTAGAGGGTGCGTGCATATCAATCTTCCCGCGTTCCCAGAAGGCCCTTGGGGCGGAAGATCAGCATCAGTACCAACAGCAGATAAGGCAGGATCGGCGCCACCTGCGAGATCGTGAGCTTGAGCAGCGGGTAGCCAAAGGTCTGGTCGGTCACGGCCATGCCCAGCGAGCGCAGGCCACCGGCCAGGGACCAGTCCAGCGCCACGGCAAAGGTCTGCAGCAGCCCGATCAGCAGCGACGCCAGAAAGGCGCCCGCCAACGAGCCCATGCCGCCGACCACCACCACCACGAAGATGATGGAGCCGACCGATGCCGCCATGGCGGGCTCGGTGATGTAGGTATTGCCGCCAATGACGCCGGCCAACCCGGCCAGGGCGGCGCCGCCGCCAAACACCAGCATGAAGACGCGCGGCACGTTGTGGCCCAGCGCCTCGACCATGTCCGGGTGCTTGAGTGCCGCCTGTATCACCAGTCCGACACGGGTACGGGTCAGCAGCAGCCAGACCGACAGCAGCATGAGCAGCGCCACCAGCATGATGAAAGAGCGCGACTTGGGGAACTGCGTGCCGTACAGCGTGAACAACGGGCCTTGCAACTGCGCCGGCAGACCGTAGGGCACGGTGGAGCGGCCCCAGACCAGTTGCACCACCTCCAGGATCAGGTAGGACAGGCCAAAGGTCACCAGCAGCTCGGGCACATGGCCAAACTTGTGCACGCGGCGCAGGCAATAGCGCTCGAATGCAGCGCCTAGCGCACCAACGACCAGCGGCGCCAGGAACAGCGCCGGCCAGAAGCCAACCACCTTGGAGATCGTGTAAGCAAAGTAGGCACCCAGCATGTAGAAGCTGGTGTGCGCAAAATTGAGCACGCCCATCATGCTGAAGATGAGTGTGAGACCCGAGCTGAGCATGAACAGCAACAGGCCATAGCTCACGCCATTGAGCAGGGAGATGACCAGAAATTCAGCATTCATCGCATGGCGTCGTCAAATGAGGTTAAAAAAATGGCCCGATCGGCATCAGTCCGTCGGGCCTGAAGCGAAAAGCTAATGCAATGCCATCAAGAGCCCGGGCGCTTCATCTGGCAAGAGGTGGGCGTGCTGGCGACATAGGCGTCGTAGTACTTGACCGGCGCCAGCGTGTAGCCGGTGTTCTCCGGGCTGTACGGGTACTTGGCGCTGGCCTTTTCCCACTTGGCAATGTAGAGGCCTTGCTGCAGTTGGTGGTCTGCCTTGCGCAGTTCGACGTCGCCATTGAAGCTCTTGAACTTCATGCCCTCCAGCGCGGCGGCCACCTTGACCGGGTCGGTCGACTTGGCCTTGACGAAGCCATCGACCAGCGCCTGGAACACGGTGTAGATGTTCGTGGTGTACATGTCGTCGTTGAACTTGGCCTTGAAGCGGTCGGCCAGCTTCTGGATATCGCCGCCCATGTTGTAGTGCGCATAGCCCACCTGATAGACCTTGCCGTCAGAGGCCGCGCCCATGGCGGTGGGTGTGCCGGTGGTCGCGGCGTAGTAGGTGTAGAACTTGACGTTCAGGCCGGAGTCGTTGGCGGCCTTGATCAGCAGCGCCAGGTCAGAGCCCCAGTTGCCGGTGATGACCGAGTCGGCGCCCGACTGCTTGATCTTGGCGATATAGGGTGAGAAGTCGCGCACCTGGGCCAGCGGGTGCAGGTCGTCGCCAACGATCTCGATGTCCGGGCGTTTGGACTTCAGGTCAGCCTTGGCAAACTTCGACACCTGCTGGCCATGCGCGTAGTTCTGGCCAATGATGTAGACCTTCTTGATGTCGGGCTGGTCCTTCATGTAGGTGGTCAGCGCCTCCATCTTCATCGAGGTGTCGGCATCGAAGCGGAACTGCCAGTAGCTGCACTTGCTGTTGGTCAGGTCGGGGTCGACCGCGGCGTAGTTGAGGTAGAGCGCCTCTTTGCCGGGGTTGCGTGCGTTGTTCTTCTCCAGCGCATCGATGATGGCCAGCGCCGGCCCCGAGCCATTGCCCTGCGCGATGTAGCGCGCGCCCTGGTCCATGGCCGAGCGCAGCGCGCTGCTGGTCTCTTGCGGGCTCAGCTTGTTGTCGATGCCGATGATCTCGAACTTCACCCCGGCAGCATTCTTCTTGCTGAATTCCTCGGCCAGGAACTGGTAGGTCTTCAGCTGGTTGGTGCCCACCGCGGCCATCAGGCCCGACAGCGGATCAAGCCAGGCAATCTTCACCGTCTCCCCGCTTTGCGCGGATGCGCTGGCCGCCATGGCCAGCAAGGTGGACGCCGCTATCGTCTGCAAGGTGAATCGCATGCTTGTCTCCTGAGGGTTGTCTCGGTGCGGCCAGCTTACAAAGCTTGCCTGCGCCCCTGCACAGGGAATGCCCGTAGCGCTGCGGCAGCTCTGTAACCTGAGTGACTGAATTGCCTCCAGCGCTCAGCCCGTCGTCGGCAAACGGTAGTCCTTCAACTGCTCGCGCAGCCGCGCCTTGAGCATCTTGCCGGTGGCGCCGAGCGGGATGGTTTCGACAAACACCACGTCGTCCGGCACCTGCCATTTGGCGGCCTTGCCGTCGTAGAACTTGAGCAGCTCATCGCGCTCCAGCACCGCGCCCGGGCGGCGCACCACGGCCACCACCGGGCGCTCGTCCCACTTGGGGTGCGGCATGCCGATGCAGGCGGCCATGGCGACCGATGGATGGGCCATGGCGATGTTCTCGATGTCGATGGAGCTGATCCACTCGCCGCCGGACTTGATCACGTCCTTGCTGCGGTCGGTGATCTGCATGAAGCCGTCGGCGTCGATGGTGGCGACGTCACCGGTGGGGAACCAGCCGCGGCCTTGCGCATCAGGCACCAGCGGGCTGGCTTCGCCGCCGTAGTAGGCATCAACGGTCCACGGGCCGCGCACATAGAGGTCGCCATAGGTCTTGCCGTCCCAGGGCAGCTCGGCGCCGTCGTCGCCGACGATCTTCATGTCCACACCAAAGATGGCGCGGCCCTGCTTCATGCGGATCTTCATCTGCTGCTCGGCCGGCAGCGACAGGTGCTTGTTCTTCAATGTGCAAAGCGTGCCCAGCGGCGACATCTCGGTCATGCCCCAGGCATGCAGCACCTCTACGCCGTAGTCGTCCTGGAAGGACGTGATCATGGCTGGCGGGCAGGCCGAGCCGCCGATCACCGTGCGCTTGAGCGTGGAGAAGCGCAGGCCCTGCGGCTTCATGTGGCCCAGCAGCATTTGCCAGACGGTGGGCACGCCGGCGGCGAAGGTCACGCGCTCGGCCTCGATCAGCTCATAGACCGACTTGCCGTCCAGCGCCGCACCGGGGAACACCAGCTTGCAGCCGGTGACCAAGGCCGAGTACGGAATGCCCCAGGCATTGACGTGGAACATGGGCACCACAGGCAGCACCGAGTCGCGCGCCGACAGCGCCATCACGTCGGGCAGCGCCGCCCCATACGCGTGCAACACGCTGGAGCGGTGGCTGTAGAGCACCGCCTTGGGATTGCCGGTGGTGCCGCTGGTGTAGCACATGCTGGACGCGGTGTTTTCGTCCAACAGCGGCCAGTCGTACTGGTCTGGCTGGGCGCCGATCCAGGCCTCGTAGCTCACCAGGCCCGGGATGCCGCTGTCGGCCGGCAGCTTGTCGGCGTCGCACAGGGCCACCCATTGCTTCACCGTGGGGCACTTGGCATGCACGGCCTGCACGATGGGCAGAAAGCACACGTCAAAGCACAGCACCTGGTCTTCGGCGTGGCCGGCGATCCAGGCGATCTGCTCTGGGTGCAGGCGCGGGTTGATGGTGTGCAGCACGCGGCCGGAGCCGCTCACGCCGTAGTACAGCTCCAGGTGACGGTAGCCGTTGACGGCCAAGGTGGCCACGCGCTCGGCCGGTGCCAGGCCCAGGCCGTTGAGCGCATTGGCCACGCGGCGCGCGCGCCCGGCCAGGTCGCGGTAGGTGTAGCGGTGCAGGTCGCCTTCCACGCGGCGCGAGACGATCTCGCTGTCGCCGTGGTGCCGTTCGGCAAATTCGAGCAAGGAGGAAATCAGCAGCGGTTGGCTTTGCATGAGGCCCAGCATGGGTCGGTCCTTTGGTCTGAGGCGATGAACAGGGAGGTTATGGTTCCTGTGCAAGTATTGCGCAGCGCAACATGGCGCCGTTTACGGGATTGCCCTCGGATGCCCCTGCCGGCGCAGCCCCTTGTGCAGGTGCGGGACAATGGCCAGATGAGCTTGGCAACCGCCCCCGTCCCTTTCGCATCCACACCGCAGTCCTCTGATGGCGTCGATTTAGGCCTGCACTGGCAGCAAGGTTTTGCGCGGCTTGGGGCCGCCTTCTTCACCGCGCTGCGTCCCACGCCAGTGCCGGTGCCCCATCTGCTGAGCGTGAGCGCGCCGGTGGCGCAGTCGCTTGGGCTTGACCCATCGGCGCTGGACAAGCCAGAGGTGCTGGATGTGTTTGCCGGCAACCGCCTGCCCGCCGGCACCCAGCCCTATGCCAGCGTCTACAGCGGCCACCAGTTTGGCGTCTGGGCCGGGCAGTTGGGCGATGGCCGGGCGATTGCGCTGGGCGAGGTCGCCACCGGCACCAACGGCCAGGGCCTGGAAGTGCAGTTGAAGGGCGCGGGCCCCACGCCCTATTCCCGCATGGGCGATGGCCGCGCGGTGCTGCGCTCCAGCGTGCGCGAATTTCTCTGCAGCGAGGCCATGCACGGCCTGGGCATTCCGACCACGCGCGCGCTGTGCCTGGTCGGCACCGATGCCGCAGTGCGGCGCGAAGAGCTAGAGACCGGCGCCATCGTCGCCCGCGTGGCCGAGAGCTTTGTGCGCTTTGGCCACTTCGAGCACTTTGCCGCGCGCGGCCAGCTCGACGAACTGCGCCAACTGGCCGACTACGTGCTCGACCGCTACTACCCCGAATGCCGCAACACCGAGCGCTTTGGCGGCAATGCCTACGCCGCGATGCTGGAGCAGGTGGGCCTGCGCACCGCCGCCACCGTGGCGCAATGGCAGGCCGTGGGCTTTTGCCATGGCGTGATGAACACCGACAACATGAGCATCCTCGGGCTCACCATCGACTACGGGCCGTTCCAGTTCCTGGATGGCTTTGATCCGCGCCACATCTGCAACCACAGCGACAACCAGGGCCGCTATGCCTTCGACCAGCAGCCCAACGTTGCCTACTGGAACCTGTTCTGCCTGGGCCAGGCGCTGCTGCCGCTGATCGGCAGCGAAGAAGTCACGCTGGCCGCGCTGGAGCCCTACCGCAGCCGCTTCCCACAAGAGTACCTGGCCCGCATGCGCGCCAAATTGGGCCTGGCCGACGCGCAAGACGGCGATGCCGCCCTGCTCGACCGGCTGCTGCGCCTGCTGGCCAGCGGCAAGGTGGACTGGACCATCTTCTGGCGACGACTGTCGCACTACGTTACGGCTGGCGCCCTGGAGCCGGTGCGCGACCTGTTTGCCGACCGCGATGCCTTCGATCAATGGTTGCTACTGTATTCAGAGCGCCTACCCCAGGTACAGCATGGGCTAGCGGGCGATTTTATGCTAAAAACCAATCCCAAATTTGTGCTGCGCAACCATTTGGGCGAGCTGGCCATCCAGCGCGCGAAACTTCGGGACTTTGGCGGAGTCCATACCCTGTTGAATCTGCTGGCGGCCCCATATGACGAACATCCCGGCTTTGACGACTACGCCGGCTTCCCGCCCGATTGGGCTTCCCACATAGAAATCAGCTGCTCCTCATGACCGACGACACCTCCACCCCGCGCAAGACCGACGCCGAATGGAAGGCGCTGCTCGCGCAAAAAGGCGCCGAGCCCGGCGCCTTCGAGGTCACGCGCCATGCAGCCACCGAGCGCGCCTTCACCGGCAAGTACAACGCCGTGTGGGCCGATGGCAGCTACCACTGCATCTGCTGCGGCAACACGCTGTTCGATGCCAACACCAAGTTTGACGCGGGCTGCGGCTGGCCCAGCTTTTCTGAGGCCGTGCCGGGCGCGATCCGCGAGATCGTCGACCGCAGCCACGGCATGGTGCGCACCGAAACCGTCTGCGCACGCTGCGACGCCCACCTGGGCCACGTCTTCCCCGATGGCCCGGCACCCACCGGCCTGCGCTACTGCATGAACTCCGCGTCGCTGGACTTCAGCCCCGAAGCCTCTTAAGCGGCAAGCGACAATCGCGCCTTCGCCCGTCCCCTGGCTTCTCCAGGACCCTTCAAGGACCACTCCGCGCCGCATGAAACTGCTGATCGACTTCTTTCCCATCATCCTGTTCTTCGCCGCCTTCAAGCTGTACGGGATCTACGCGGCCACGGGCATCGCCATCGCGGCCACCATCGTGCAGATCGGCTACCTGCGCTGGCGCCATGGCCGCATCGAGCCCATGCAATGGGTCAGCCTGGGCGTCATCGTGCTGTTTGGCGGCGCCACCCTGATCGCGCACAACGACACCTTCATCAAGTGGAAGCCCACGGTGCTGTACTGGGTGATGGGCGCGGCGCTCATGGCCGGCCAGCTGTTCTTCCGCAAGAACCTGCTCAAGTCGGTGATGGGCTCGCAGATGCAGCTGCCCGAGCACGCCTGGCGCGTGGCCAACTGGAGCTGGGTGGGGTTCTTCACCCTGATGGGCGGCCTGAACCTGTGGGTGGCCTACCACTTCGACACCGACACCTGGGTCAACTTCAAGCTGTTTGGCGGCATGGGCCTGATGGTGGTGTTTGTGATCGCGCAGGCGCTGTACCTGAGCCGCTACATGACCCATGAAGAGCCCAAAGAGGTCAAGCCCGAATGAGTACGCCCACGCTTGGTTCACTGTCTCTGACCGCCGATGGCCTGCGTGCCCGGCTGGTCGAAGCGCTGTCGCCCACGCAGCTTGAAGTGCTCGATGAAAGCGCCGCGCATGCCGGCCATGCGGGTGCCAACGGCAGCGGTTTTGGCACGCATTTCCGGGTCCGCATTGCTGCCCCCGGATTCGCCGGAAAGCCGCGCGTGGCGCAGCATCGGCTTGTGTATGATGCCCTGCGTGATTTCATTGACCAGGGCGTACATGCGCTGGCAATCGAAATACTTTGAAACCGTTGCAATACGCCAACCCTTCCTCTTTCCCCAGGCCCTACGGCCGTCCCTTCGCCGCAGCGCCTTCGGTAGTGCAGCGTTTCTCCCCCCTCCCCTTCGAAACCCCCAGGACTCTCAAGGAAACAACCATGCAGAAAACCCGTGCGTCCGGCTTTGCAGCCGTAGCCCTCATGACCGCGCTGGCGCTGCCGGCCTTCGCCCAGAACATCGCCGTGGTCAACGGCAAGGCCGTGCCCAAGTCGCGCGCCGACGTCCTGACCCAGCAGGTGGAGAAGTCGGGCCGCCCGATCACCCCCGAGATCCAGCAGCAGATCAAGGACGAAGTCATCGCCCGTGAAGTCTTCATCCAGGAAGCCCAGAAGACCGGCCTGGAAAGCAGCGACGACTTCAAGAACCAGCTGGAGCTGGCACGCCAGACCATCCTGATCCGCGCACTGTTCGACGACTACATCAAGAAGAACCCGGTCACCGACGCTGAAGCCAAGGCCGAGTACGACAAGGTCGTCGCAGCCAACGGTGGCAAGGAATACAAGGCGCACCACATCCTGGTCGAGAAGGAAAGCGACGCCAAGGACATCATCGCCCGCCTGAAGAAGGGTGCGAAGTTCGACGACATCGCCAAGAAGCAGTCCAAGGACACCGGCTCCGGTGCCAACGGCGGCGCCCTGGACTGGGCCAGCCCAAGCAGCTACGTGCCGGAATTCACCGCCGCGCTGATCAAGCTCAAGAAGGGCGAGACCACCACCGACCCGGTCAAGAGCCAGTTCGGCTGGCACGTCATCCGCCTGGACGATGTGCGCGACGCCAAGCTGCCGTCCTTCGAAGAAGTCAAGCCGCAACTGCAGCAGCAACTGCAACAGCAGAAGCTGGCCAAGTACCAGGAAGACCTGCGCGCCAAGGCCAAGATCGAGTAAGCGCTCCCGCGCCCTTGATGAACGGCCCTTCGGGGCCGTTTTTCATTTCACCATGACTCCAGCACCGAACTTCGCTGGACTACGCCGAGGCCCGATACAGCAGGTTTATCAATAACTTAGGCGAGTCCAACATATGCCGGTGCTTTCCGAAACCTGACCCGGCTTCCCCTCTGCTGGCCCCCACATGGCTCTTGGGAATCGGGTCTTCCCGAGGAGTCATCATGGCAAAACTCAAGCTCACCAAGTCCGCAGTCGATGCTGCACAACCCCAGGCGCAGGCCATCGAACTCCGGGACACGTTGGTGCCCGGCTTCCTGTGCAAGATTACACCAGCGGGCCGCAAGGTCTTCATGCTCCAGTACCGCACGAACGCTGGCGAGCGGCGCAAGCCCGCCCTGGGCTTGTACGGAGAACTGACCGTTGAGCAGGCCCGCTCGCTGGCCCAGGAGTGGCTGGCCGAGGTGCGTCGGGGCGGCGACCCCAGCGCGGCTAAGGCCGCCGCCCGTGCCGCGCCCACGGTCAAGGAGTTGTGCACCAAGTTCATGGAGGACTACTCCAAGCAGCGCAACAAGCCCAGCACCCAGCGCGGATATCAGGCCGTCATCGACCGTTGCATCGTTCCGATGCTGGGCCGTTTGAAGGTCCAGGACGTGAAGCGGCCGGACGTAGCCACGGCGATGAAGAAGATGGCGCACAAGCCGGCCGAGGCCAACCGCGCTTTCAGCGTGATGCGCAAGATGTTCAATCTGGCCGAGGTGTGGGGCCACCGGCCGGACGGCACCAACCCCTGCCGCCACGTCCCGATGTATCCCAACGGGAAAGCCACCCACCTCATCAGCGACGAAGACATGGGCAAGCTCTTTCGGCGACTGGAGCACATCGAGGCTGAGGGCCTGGAGAGCTACGTCATCCCGTTGGCGATCCGCCTGCAATTCGAGTTCGCCGGCCGCCGTTCCGAAATCGTGACGCTCCAATGGGATTGGGTGGACCTGGACAACCGCCGTGTGGTCTGGCCGGACAGCAAGACGGGCGGTATGTCCAAACCCATGAGCGAGGAAGCCTACCGGCTGCTCTCGACGACGCCGCGGCAGGAAGGCATTCCTTACGTGCTGCCGTCCCCGAACCATCCCGGCAAGCACCTAACCACAGGCGAGTATTACGGCGGCTGGAGCCGCGCGCTCAAGGCGGCGGGCGCGGCCCACGTGGGCACGCACGGCATCCGCCATCGTTCGGCCACCGACATCGCCAATTCGGGCATTCCGGTCAAGGTCGGCATGGCGCTGACCGCGCACAAGACCGTGGCGATGTTCATGCGCTACGTCCACACCGAAGACGATCCGGTGCGCAAGGCGGCCGAGCTAGTGGCGAACCGCCGCAAGACGATCACAGGCGCATCGCGCCCCGCGGAGGCAACGGCATGAACGAGAAGACGCTTGCGGCGGCGGGACAAACTCGCCCTGCCTTGCCGGCCGAGTATGCCGGCATCCACAGCGGTATCGTCGAGCTGCTCGATGCCGCCCGCCACGCGGCGGCCCGCAGCGTCAATGCGCTGATGACAGCGAGCTACTGGGAGATTGGTCGCCGCATCGTCGAAGCCGAGCAACGGGGCAAGCGGCGCGCGGGCTACGGCGAACAGTTGATGGAGCGACTGTCCGCCGACCTGACCGCGCAGTTCGGCCGCGGGTTCGGCGTGAATAACCTGGAGAGCATGCGGCGCTTCTTCGTCGCGTACCCCCGTTCCGCAATTTCCCAGACGGTGTCTGGGAAATTGGGCCTCGCTGAACTGGCGCAGATGTTCACGCTGCCGTGGTCGGCCTACGTCCGGCTGCTGACGGTCAAGGACGACCACGCTCGCCAGTTCTACGAAGTCGAAGCCCTGCGCGGCGGATGGAGCGTGCGCCAGCTTGACCGGCAGATCAACAGCCAGTTCTACGAGCGCACGGCGCTGTCCAAGAACAAGGCGGCGATGCTGGTCAAGGGCGCCTTACCGAATCCCGAGGATGCTGTCACCCCCGACGACGCGATCAAAGACCCGTATGTGCTGGAGTTCCTCGACCTCAAGGACGAGTATTCGGAGTCCGACCTTGAACAAGCCCTGATCCGGCGGCTGGAGGACTTCCTGCTCGAACTGGGCGATGGGTTCGCCTTCGTCGGGCGGCAACGTCGGTTGCGCATCGACCAGACTTGGTATCGGGTCGATCTGCTGTTCTTCCATCGTCGGCTGCGCTGCCTGGTCATCATCGACTTGAAGCTCGGTGCGCTGACCCATGCCGACGTGGGCCAGATGCACCTGTATTGCAACTATGCCAAGGAGCATTGGACGTTTGCGGACGAGAACCCGCCTGTGGGCCTGATCCTCTGTGCCGACAAGGGACACGCCTTGGCGCGGTATGCGCTGGAAGGCTTGCCCAGCAAGGTCATGGCGGCGAACTACAAGATGGTGCTGCCGGATGCCGAGTTGCTGCAAAAGGAGCTTGAGAACACTCGGCTCATGCTGGAGTCTCGTGGTGAGATCAGCATGAAGGCTCTCCAACGATGAGCGACCGGGGCCGGAGCGCCGCGCTCACCCGCCGGCGCATGATTCCAGCCCTGTCCCCAAGTGCATGTAATCTTTGCCAATACACGGAAGGATGAGATAGACCGCGCTATGACGGCTTCTGCCCAAATTGACACCACCAGCTTGCTGACCATATTGGGCGTTATTGCCGCGGTCTGGGCACTGATCTCTCCCACTAGCAGGCTTCGCCTCCGCTTTTGCATGGCCTGGTGGGATTGGGTCATCTGTGCCATCGTCTTTCTCCTCGTCCACTACCTGGTATTTGCTTCCGCCCTGGAAAGGCTCGGCCTGTACTACAGCCTGGGGCCGTGGAAATGGGGGCTCGATAGTTCGAGCGCGGTTTACCTGCTCCTTCTCTCCCTCGTCGTCTACTTCTTCTGGCGAACGAGATCTCCCATGCTGGTCCGGGGAAGAATCCGCGTCTTTCGCGAATTGATTGAGAACCTGCATCTCACCAAACGCTATGACGAACTGGTGCTGCTGGTCGAACCGCAGTTGCCGAAGCTGATTCTCCTGACCAAGCAGCAGTCGCTGATTGCTGGCTGGGTCGATCGTCTCGACCCACCCAACATCGACATGGCTGCACTCTTGCGCGGGGAAGTACCTCGCGCAAGGCCGGCTTGGCGGCAGCGCTGGAGTACCGCGTTGCAATCTTTGAAGTCCTGGATCTTGACGCGTGACGACGCCAGCACGCAGGCCCGCGAAGTCCTCTTGAATCTGGTCACATCTCCTGAGCTTACCGTCCATCTGGCCGTGGCCCACCCACACTTCTGCCTCAAGCTCCTTGAAGCTGACGAGGCGATACGCTCTGACTTCATTGAAAACTACATGGATGCGTTGCTTGATGCGCCAGGCAGCCGCCTTTATGTGGAGCTGAAGAACAATCAGAATCTGAATGGCGGGAGTCGCCTGTTCCTGCCGAAGAACAATCGACTGCTCCATTTCTTTTTCTCCGAAGCCGCTGCGGCGATAAAGAATGGCCTCGAGAGGGCCATTGGCGAAGCGGTGTGCCGACATCTGGACGAAGACCGCAAGCTGGTCGAGAAGCTCAACGAATCACTAGGCTCCTACTACGACGGGGGAAGATTTCGCTGCCCGATCAATGCTGGAATAACGCTCTTTGAGATCATGGTCCACGAGGGCATCCATCAGGGCCTGCAAGACCACATGTGGCTGCACTATTTCGGGCACTTCGCGGAAAAGATCCTCAAGCAGATGCCAATGCCGCCTGACGAAGACGCCTACCAAGAGTGGCCGACGCCATTTCACTATCTTCTCTATCGCTTGGTCAGCGTCGCCACCGATTGGGCTGAACAGTGTGCGCACATTGACGACGCAGAGATACCAAAGGCCACGCGCAGCGCCGATGGCTTTGACCGGCACTTCATTTCCAAAGAAGCTACCAAGGTGCTGGGTTCAATGTTGCAAGACATCATTCCAAGTGAAAAGATTTCTGCATCGTTCAAGACCTACCTGCTAGAAGTCGCCATTCGCAGTCACACCAAACTACATGGAGATCGCAGGCTGGCTGACGTCGCATCATCAATCATGACCAGCATGATCGAAGGCACAGATTTTCCGACAGAAACCTCCTATCGGGTCGAGCTTCGGAATGTGTTCGGCCGTATGGACCACAGGATGAGACATGAAGCAGCGCGATTCAAGGAAGCCTTGGACTGCGCGCTTGCGTGATGACAAAAACTGACGCAGCTCTACCGCACGCTCGCGCCGAAAGACAACCCGGCATTCAGCGGCTCATCGATCATGCTTGAAGCGATGGGCGGCGCCTGTCGATACAAGCATCTCTCACAACGAGATTTGCGAACTGAGTGATTTGGATTGAGCGATCAGCTTTAGCTAACGTAGTGTTGCCTTTTCACGACTCGCGGCGGTAAGCCGCTCTAGTCGAGCTGCCTTCTCGCAAAGCGCCGAGTCAGTCAACTCAGCCAACACACGCAAGCCAACCCGGACGACCTCGCTCTGATTCATCAGCATGCCATTGGCAGCGCATCGAAGTCGGAGCGCTTCAATTAGGTGGGCATCGGCTTCCTGCATCGAAAACGCTCGCCTAACCACCGGCTTGGCGTGGCCTGGCTTCTTGGCTTGACGCCCCTTGCTCGTCCCAGTGGACATGGTCGGCTCCTATCGGCGATCATGCGATAATACCGTGTGCGTCGTATGCGCGCGTGCAATACAACAAGAGAGCTCGGCGGCAGGCTGCGGCCGGCACAACCTGGAGTTGCCGATGGCTACATCTTCTCGCCGTGTTGCGCCGGCCGGTGGCGGCAAATTGAGCCGATCCGTCGGGGCGTCATCGGCCGCCAATACGCAGACGGCGAAGGCATCTCCGTACCAGCTTCGCATCTCGCGCCTTACCGTCGACAAACTGGGCGTCAAGCTCTATGACAAGGCTAGTGCAGTAGTCGCAGAGCTGATTTCCAATGGCTACGATGCGGATGCCGAAACTGTCACCGTCAGTCTCCCACTCAATCTCCAACTGGCATCACAAGCAGGAGGCAAGCTGAAAGACCTTGGCTTCGTTATTGAGGTCGAAGACGATGGCCACGGTATGACTCCCGAGGAAGCTATCGGCTTCTATTTGCGAGTCGGCGCCGACCGCCGCACCCGCAAGACCGAAGACGGCGCACGGTCGCGCAAAAAGAAGCGGCCCGTCATGGGACGCAAGGGCATCGGAAAGTTAGCGCCCTTCGGAATTTGCCGTCGTATCGAGGTATGGTCCGCAGGCGGACCCAAGGCGAAAAACGGCTATGCCATTACGCACTTCTTCATGGATTTCGACAAAATCGTCACGGATGATGACGAGGCGGTTCCGCTCAATGTCGGTAGTGAAGATCGCGGCTGGAGCAAGAAGTCCGGAACCCGCATTAGGTTGACCTCCTTTCTCGCCAAGCGCGTCCCAGAGCAAGAAACATTCTTGCGTCAGTTGGCAGTGCGATTTACTTTTGCGAAGCCAGATTTCAAGATTCTGATTGTCGATACAGCTATCGACGGCGCAAAGCCAGTTAAGGTCAATCCGCTGGACATACCGTTGCTGCCAGGCTCAAGGATCGATTTGGCCAGCCGTCCGGTCATTGCCGACGATGGTTCTACGTTGCCCGTTACAGGCTGGCTCGGCATGGCGAAGGAGGCGTACAAGAACGAAGAAATGATGGGTGTGCGCATCTACGCTCGCGGCAAGATCGTGGGTGTGACACGTGACTTTAATCAGCCTGCCGGCTTTACCGGCGAGTTCGCCATGCGGTCCTACTTGGTGGGCCAAGTCGAGGCGGAATGGCTTGATCTCGACAATGGCGACGATCTCGTCCGAACCGACCGCCAAGACATTCTTTGGTCCTCAGACTACGGCGAAGAGCTTCGACGCTGGGGGGCCGAGCTCATCAAGGAGATCGCTCGTACTTCGCGTGAACCGCGCCGAGTTCGTGTGCGCGATGAATTCCTGCGGAAGTCTGGCATCGAAGACAGGGCGCGCGAGCGGTTTGGCGATAAACAAGTGGCTCGTGTAGCCATTGATCTAGCCAAGAAATTTGGCGGCTTTGCGGCCGAGGATGAACTTGGTGATGACGTTTACGTTGAAGACCTTTCCCAGATCATCCTTTCGGTCGCGCCGCATCAGGCGCTCATGGAGGCCTTCCACGAGTTCACCAATCAGGTAACTAAAGGTGAAGCTTCGATGGACCAGATGCTGGACATCTTCAGTAAGGCGCAGATCGCGGAACTCGCCTCGTACGCTCAGATTGCCGCTCAACGCGTACGGGTGATCAAAGACCTGCAGCAGATCATTGACGAGTCAATGGATGAGAACCAGTTCCAAGCGCTTATCGCGCAGGCACCTTGGCTCATCGAACCGTCTTGGACGGTTATCACAAAAAACCAGAGCTTGAAGAACTTCAAGCATGCGTTCGAAAAATTCTGGAAGCGGACACATGGCACAGATGTTGTGCTTGCTATCGACAAGGAAGCCAAGCGCCCAGACTTCACGCTGGTGAGTATTGACGGCCTCCTACACATCGTAGAAATCAAGAAGGCTGGGCATGCTTTCGATGACACAGACTTCGATCGACTGATCAATTACGTTGATGCGTTCGACCAATTTTTCAAAGAGAACCAAGAAACCGTGGCAGAGTTTTACAGGGCATGGCGCATCGATCTAGTTGCAGATGGTGAGAAGCTGAAGAAGAGTTCCAACAGGCACGCCTTCGGCGGCTTCGTCGAGTCGAATCGCGTGAAGCGCATGTCGTGGCGAGACTTCTTGACTCGGGCCAAGAAGGTTCATGAGCAGTTCCTTGACGTACATGATCTGGGCGCTGAAAAACACCAAGGGAAGAAGGCATGAGTAAGCTGCGAGCAATAAGCCTTTTCTCCAACTGCGGTGCTGGTGATGTCGGCTATCGCGAGGCGGGCTTCCGTTTCGATGTGATGGCTGAACTCGACCCACGTCGACTCGACGTTTGCCTCCTAAACCATCCAGGCGCTGAAGGTGTGGCAGGCGACCTCCGCAAAACTTGGAAGACCGTGATTAAGAAGTATCGCGCACGAGCAGGCAAAGCCCGCCCGGCGCTGCTATGCGCCTGCCCACCGTGCCAGGGAATGAGTTCCGCGCGTTCTGGTAAGGGTAGCCACGACGATGCCGTAGCCGGATCGAAGGACGAGCGCAATTTGCTGGTGACGGTCGTCGCCAACGTGGCGCTGGAGTTGAAGCCATCACTGCTCGTCGTCGAAAACGTCCCAGCCTTCCTGACGCGGAAGGTGCATCACCCCAAGGACAAGAGGCCGGTTTCAGCAGCCAACTACCTGATCACGGCACTTGCCGACGACTACGTGGCATTCCCTTTGGTTACCGATTTGTGTGACTTTGGCATTCCCCAGTCTCGGAATCGCGCCTTCCTGACCTTCGTTCGCAAGGATTTGCCTGGCCTCAAGGAGTTGCTCCGAATCGGCCGTACACCATTTCCCCGGGCAACGCATGCACCCGACGTGGGGAACGCCCGCCCAATCACGCTTTCGGAGGCGCTCGAAAGCTTCGAACTGCCCGCCTTGGATGCAGCAAGCTCGGAGGCTGCATCTGCCAATGAATATGCGGGCTTCCACTCGGTTCCGGTATGGGACGAGCGCATTTACGCGATGGTCGCGGCGATCCCTCATGCAACCGGACGTAGTGCGTGGGACAACGATGTTTGTCATCATTGCGGTCCCGTCAAGGTTTTGCCGGAGACCGTCACGTGCCCTCAATGCAATGCTCCGCTCCTCCGGCCCATAGTCAAAGAAGACGATGGAAGTTATCGCTTAGTCAAAGGATTCAAGAGCAGTTATCGGCGTATGCACAGCGACAGGCCGGCTGCGACTGTGACCACTGCAAGCGGCCACATCGGCAGCGATTACACGATTCACCCGACTCAGAACCGACTGCTCAGCCCTCTCGAATGTTCTTTGCTGCAGACGTTTCCTAAGGACTTCAAATGGGGAGACGCGCTGAAGAAGTTGGGGCACACGAACGTGCGAGAAATGATCGGCGAAGCCGTTCCACCCGCCTTCACAAAATTGCATGGTGAAGTGCTCCATGGCATCCTGAAGCGACAGTGGGAGCGCGCGCCCATGACATTGAGCGATGAACGATGTCTGAAAGGCTGGACGAAGCTTGCTGCAGCAGCCAAGAAGGATGATCGGGAAGATCCTCGTAGCTATTTCGACCATGCTGCCAAACCGCTGATGCGGCGACCACCATCGAAAAAGCAGGTGGAGCTTTCTGCATCCGTGAAACTTGGGGAGTGATCGCGGTCAGCCCCTGAGATCTGGGAGGAACTCGCGCAAGCGCGTGGCTAGCCACGCTTGGTCTCGCATCTGACACTCCCAGACGACCAGCACGTCCCATCCAAGTTCGTAAAGTGCTGCAACGTTCTTCGCATCACGAATCCGGTTGCCGTCGATCTTGGCCTGCCACGTTTCGGCATTTTTGGTTGGGCGCTTTGCGCGTTTGCATTGCTCGTGCCCATGCCAGAAACAGCCGTGAACCAAAATGACCTTCCTGTGACGAGGTAGCACGATGTCCGGCGAACCGGGCAAGTCTTTGCGATGTAGACGAAATCGGTACCCCATCGCGTGCAACAAGCGACGAACCAGCATCTCCGGTGCGGTGTCATGCCGGCGCACGGCTTGCATACGGAGTCGCGTAGCTGCCGTTACGCCGACGTATGCGGGCTTTGTTTCATGCTCCATTGGCATGTTGCTTCCTCTGTCGCAGCTACCCGCATTTCGCACCCCACTAGACTTTGGGTGTCGGTGTTCCGGGAACCGGTTTTAACCTGTTGACGAGCTCACGGAGCAATGGCTCCCGCTCACTCATTTGCGTGAGGAACTCCTGCACTGCTTGGCCGCCCAGCTCGCAAACCTGCTGAATACGTGCATCGTCACCAACCGGATCAGTTCCAACCAATAGCGCCGTAAGAAGGTCCATGTGACCGCGCCTTGATCGGAGAAGAACGTCATCCCATTTCTCAAAGTCTATGGCTTGCGAGCGATAGCTGGAGAGATAAGGAGCATGGCCACCCGACACGAGCAGGCCTGAAACCTTCGCGCTTTGGAAGCGTGATGCAAGATACAGAACGTACGAATGGAGTTGCTGGTACTCCTCATTCTCTGCAATATCACCTGGACCTTTGAGTTCGACCACGAGTATTTCTCGGTCTTCAGCCGTGCCAAAGAAAACGAAGTCAGGCAAGGTTCTGTCGGCGGGAATAGGGGGGAATGGATTCCGCTTCGCGATCAACTCGGCTTCGTCTTTGACGATGTTGGCAAGCGATCTTCGATAAACGAAGCGCTCGTACTTCGAATGAAGTATCCAGGGGAAGTTTTCAATGAGTTGCTGAAGTTGAGTTTCCTGGCCTTTTAGTATGTGGCCATGAAGCTGTGTCAAAGCAAAAACGCGTAAAGAAAATGCCACTGCCAGCGACAGACTCTCTGGAACCAACTCATCGCTCAGCCTGTTGACTGACGACACGAATGCTGATGGTTCAAACGTCGTGACTTGAGTCCAAAGCTCTTTTATTAATTTCCGAGCTGGCTCATGCACCCATGCTTTCGCAGCGGCCTCAATGAGACGAACTTTGGCATCCCGGTCTTTTCCGAGGCGAGGCGTTACGTCGCTAATCAAATCGACTAGATGGCTCTTCTCGGAAGTCCGCAGCTTGATGCCGGGAGTGTTGTCAAGAAAACCCTCAACCAGCGTGACATCTTCAATTTTGGATATCTCTTTTCTTCGCTGCTCGTAAGAGTTGATCCACGAAACGACAGACTGGGCGCCCCAAGCGTGAAGAGATTCCAGATCGGAATCCTCCCAATTGACACTCGTGCGATCAGTGGAGATCGTATCTTGCTGCAACTCGTCAATCCAATCTGCTTCGACCACTGCATACATGTAGCGCGAGAAAATTTCCCGCCCTTTAACGCCAAAGAAAAAGGGGCGGTCTTGCGCAATTTTCCCATGCGCATAAACACCGACGCCCGCTTCCTCTTGCGACCAACTTGCTGCCTTGACGAAGCCGACCCAGAATTTTATAGACCTGTTACCTACGGGCGTCGTAACGATATGCTCCGACATGTCTTGATCGGGTATCCGAAGCTCCCATTCTGGGAAAACATCCGTTTCAGCCAATAGACCACCATTGACGTGGACGTTGAAGTCATGCCGTGCCAGGGTGACGGTAAATCGACGCCCTAATGATTCTCGAAGTTGTATCGTTGAAATCGGTTTCCTAAGCGTTAACGAAGTCGCGTAAATCAACGTGCCTGACTTTGATTGCCTAATTGCCAATTTAAAATTATCAAGAATTTTCTGTATGGCAGGTTCTTGGTCCGATGAGATGTCATCGAAAGAAATTTCGTCTGCTAAGACGGTAGGTGCATATATAGCCGTGGTTGAGGAATCCTGGCTTTCCGCGACCAGCATCGCCCCATAGTCGAATCGGAGCCACATCCCGATTCCGTCTCGAACGGTAATTACATGGACAATTCGCGCAATCCCAAATGGCGCAAGCTTGCCGATTCCCTTCCGTCCCATTGGATACCGAACACCGGGGCCGCTAGTCGCCGGCGTTGGTCTGGGCTTTGGCTGACCAACCACCAAGTAGTTGGTGACGAGATCATGCTTATTCATGCCGCGACCATCGTCGTACACGCTGATGGCTTCAGGCGTTCCGTGCTCGGACACGTCTAAATCAATAAAGACATTGGATGCCATGGCATCCCATGAATTTGATACCAGCTCTGCCAGAACGTTCGTTGGCTTATTTTGGTACAGCTTTAAGCCCAAATGCTCGATGACGTTGTGTGCGAATCGAAGAGTAAGGGGTTGCACGGAAGTCGGCTGATTCATGTAGTCCCTTAACCTTTTGTCTGTTTGATCCTGGTGTCGAATCCATCATGGCGATCCTGCATGTAACGTAGCCGGAAAAAGCTCGCCACCGCCCGAGATGAATTCTCATGAGGGTGGCTCACCGTTCCTACGCTTTGTCACATATTACAGAATCATAAGTCCGCTGAATGGTCGTCGGGCGGTGCCGAGTCTTCGAGCCACGGGTCGGGAGGCAGTTTCGGATGACGCTAGCCCTCGCCACGCCCCAGGCAAGTCGACCTCCAACACGGATTGTGGTCAGGCGATTCGTAGACAGGCGCAGCAGCGCCTCGTCCAAGCGTTCGAGCTCGCTTCGCACGATCCGGCTTCCGCCGAAACGATGATGATGAGGTGGGTGCTGGATGCAACAGCGATCGATACAAGGGTCAGTATGGCCAGACCATGAGATGCGCATGAATTCGTCGCAGACGTCTCCGTCCTTGTCGAATCTCGTGGCTGAGTAGGGACGTCCCCGGCCAAGGAAGCTGGCCGGTCGCGCTGTCGTGCGTAGCGCATCGAGCCGCCTACGGCGTCTCGCCCCTTCGGGCTTCCATCGTTCCCTCGCTCCGCTCGGCTGACGCCTCCGGCCCGGATTCCTCGATCCGGGCCTGCGCGCTTCGCTTGCGTGCGGTCGGCACAAAGGGACGGCCGTTGCCTGTCCAGCCGTCTCCCCTGACTTCATCACCTTACCCGCGACCGTAGCCCACTTCCGTGTGCCGTCAAGGCGCGCAGGGCCGTGTCCTCGGCTACGCCTGCGGGCCGCACCAACCCTGCGCTTGCCTCCTTGACGGCCCCCGTCCGCGCGCTCCTTTGGCCGCGGGCGATGAACTCAGGAAAGACGGCGGCAACGAGGCCAACCGGGTTCTTCGTGCCGACCGCACCGAACAGCCGAAAGGCTGGGCTTCCGAATCTAGGAATCCGGTGTGCGGTTTGAACAGCAAACCCTTTCGTCAGGAGAAATGCAATGCAACTCGCATCCCGATTCGCTTCTCGTTCCCCGTCGCTGCGCAGCGATTACCCGTTGTCCGACGATCAAATCCGCCGCGTGGCCCCGTCCATATTCGCGGACGCCCCGCATGAAAGCCGCTCCGAGCGGTACGCCTATATCCCCACCGCCGCCGTGCTGGCGGAACTGCGCAAGGAGGGGTTTGAACCCTTCATGGCAGCGCAGACCCGCGTGCGGCACGACGACCGCCGCGACTACACCAAACACATGCTGCGCCTGCGACACGCGAGCCAGATCAACGGCGCGGAAGCCAATGAAATCGTGCTGCTGAACTCCCATGACGGCACCAGCAGTTATCAGATGCTGGCCGGGATGTTCCGGTTTGTGTGCAGCAATGGCCTTGTCTGCGGCGACACGGTGGCGGACGTGCGCGTGCCCCACAAAGGCGACGTAGCCGGACACGTCATCGAAGGCGCTTACGAAGTGTTGAGCGGCTTCGACCGGGTGAAGGAATCCCGCGATGCCATGCGCGCCATCACCTTGAACGATGGCGAATCCGAAGTGTTCGCCCGTGCCGCACTGGCCCTCAAGTACGACGACCCCGACAAGCCCGCGCCTGTCACGGAATCGCAAATCCTGATGCCGCGCCGCCACGACGACCGCCGCCCGGACTTGTGGAGCGTGTTCAACCGCACGCAAGAAAACCTGACCCAAGGCGGCCTGCGCGGGCGCAGCGCCAACGGACGCCGCCAGCAGACCCGTCCGGTGCATGGCATCGACCAAAACATCCGACTGAATCGCGCGCTTTGGCTGCTGGCCGATGGTCTGCGCCAGTTGAAAGCCTGAATCCCCACGCGGCAGGGGCAGGCAGCAGCCCTTGCCGCTTCTCTCGCTGCTGCATCCCTCAACTGATTGGAGTTATCACCATGAACGCCGTTACCAAAGCCGAAGCCCATGCCATCGAAACCGCCGCGCCGCTGGAAGTGGCCGACCCGACCAAGAACCTGATTTTGGTTCCGCTCTCGCAGTTGCTGCCGCGCCGCTCCAAGCGCAACGCACGCAAGACACCGCGCCTGTCCATTCCCGAACTGGCCGCGAGCATCGCTCGCATCGGCCTGCTGCAGAATCTCGTCGTGATCCTTGCCGCCGATGGCGAGCAATACGAAGTGGTGGCCGGCGACCGCCGACTGACCGCATTGAAGCTGTTGGCGAAGAAGAAGCGCATCGCCGCCGACTTTGAGGTGCCTTGCCTGCTGGTGCCCGACGCTTCGGCCCGTACTGTCAGCCTCGCGGAAAACCTGCTGCGCGAGCAGATGCACCCTGCCGACCAGTTCGAGGCGTTCGCCGCGCTGGTCAAGGAAGGCCGTCCCATCGAAGACATTGCCGCCGACTTCGGTGTGTCCCCGCTGGTGGTACAGCGCCGCTTGAAGCTGGCCAACGTCTCGCCGCGCCTGCTGGCCGACTACCGGGCCGGAGCCGTCACGCTGGAACAGTTGATGGCCCTGACCATCACCGACGACCACGCCGCGCAGGAAGCCGTGTTCTACGGTGCGCCCGAATGGCAGCGTGGTGCGTCCGCGCTGCGCGAACGCCTGACCGAGCGCGAAATCGACGCCATGCATCCGCTGGTGCGCTTCGCCGGGCTGGACGCCTACACGGTGGCGGGCGGCGGCATCCGCCACGACCTGTTCGCGGAAGGTGATGCCGGAACCTACCTGACCGACGCCGCGCTGCTGGAAACGTTGGTGCGCGGCAAGCTGGATGCGCTGACCGGGGACGTGCGCGCCGAGGGTTGGGCGTGGGTCGAAGCCGTGCCGCACATGAGCTACGCCGAGCGGCAGGCGTTCCAGAATGCGCCACGCCAGCGCCGCGAACCGAATGCCCGCGAAGCCCGCCGCATCGCTACGCTGCAATCCCGCCTCGACAAGATCGACGCCCAACTGGAAGAAGTCTATGACACCGAAGACGAGGACAAGACTGAGGCGCTGGAAGCGCGCCGCGAACAGGTCGCCGGGGAACTGCAAGCCGTGGAGGAAGCCTTGCAGGGCTACGCCCCGGACGTGCGCGCTGTGGCCGGTGCCATCATCACCCTCGACCGCAGCGGCGAAGCCGTGATTCATCGCGGGCTGCTGCGCGAAGCCGAAGCCAAGGCGCTGCGCACGCTGGAACGCTTGCGGCAGGGTTTCGGCAGCGAGGAAAGCGAAGCCGGGAACGACGACGAAGGCGAGGACGCCGAGCAGCCCAAAGCCGCGAGCCTGTCCGACCGGCTGGCGCAGCGGTTGAGCGCGCACCGTACCGCCGCGCTGCAAATCGAAGTCGCCCGGCATCCGCAAGTCGCGCTGGCTGCCGTGGTGCATGGCATGGTGCAGAGCGTATTGCAGGAACACCGTTACGGCCACGACCTGCCGCTGGGCGTGAGCCTGAAAGTGCAAGACCGGCTGGAAGGCATGGCCCCGGACTGGCCCGAATCGCCCGCCGCCGTGGCGCTGCGCGAACTGCAACAGGTGGCGGGCGAAGCCTTGCCGCAGGACAGCGCCGAACTGCTCACGGTGCTGCTGGCGAAGCCGCAAGATGACCTGGTGCGGCTGCTGGCGGTATGCGTGGCTTCCACGGTGGACGTGGTGACGCTTCGCGCCACGCAGCGCCAGCCCGGCGCGGAACTGGCGCAGGCCGTGGGGCTGGACATGGCGGCATGGTGGAAGCCGACCGTAGAGGGCTATTTCCGGCATGTGCCGAAGGCCGCGATTCTGGAAGCCGTGGGCGCGTTCGCGCCGTCGCACGTCACCCGGCTGGCAAAGCTCAAGAAAGGCGACATTGCCAGCGAAGCCGAACGGCTGGCGGACGGCACCGGCTGGATGCCAACCGTGTTCAAGGCCGAAGGCGCGCAGGACGCCCCGCAGGTTGTGGCGGATGACGAGCCGGACGCCATCGACGCCGACGACGAGACGCAGCCTCACGCGCTGGCCGCGTGACCTTCGCCACCGCCATGCGCCCCGGTTTCGGCCGGGGCGCTTCGGCAAGCCCGGAGCCTTCCCATGAACAGCCCGACCCCAACTGCCCGCCCGCACATGGCGGCGGTCTATACCCCCGGGACGGTACGCGCCCGCCGCTGGCACGGCGGCGGCGACGTGCGCAGCTATCGTCCGCCTCGCGGCTGGACGGCCCGCGCCGACCTGACCGACATGCACCCGATCAGCGGTCAGCCCTTGCCGCGTTCGATCTGGTGGATCATCGAGACGAAGGAATAACCCCCAATCGCACCAGCCCCAGACCGTTCCGGCCTGGGGCTGGTGGTCAAAAATCCGGGCGCGGCAGTGGCCGCGCCCGGTGTCAAAGCCCAAAAGCCAAAATCGCCACGCCGCCGCCTTCGACCAGACGGCGGCGTGGCCGCGTGCATGCGGGCCAGCACGCGAGAAACGGCCAAGGCCAGCAATGTGGCGGCGCTACACGCCGCGATCCGGATAACGCCCCGCCGCAATGGGCGGGACGCGGGCCTGCTACGCCGTGGCCTGCTGCGACAGGTTGCACGAAAGCGTGCCGTCCTCGACGCTGGCGGTTCAGCGCAACCACGTCACGAAGGACGGTTCACGGACACGCCGCCCGGCCTCGCTATGGAGCTTCCACACCACGCCTCAAGCCCACCGCCCAAGGCTGCGGCAGGAGCGCTTCCACTCGGTCATTGGGGCATTGACCCGGCCCGCATCAGGGCGCGAGCCGGTGCAGCCGTCATGCGGGGATGCCGAGTCGGCCATCTCTCCTTGGCGGGACGGTCGGCCCCTGCGTCCTTGTCTCGTTGTGAATCCTGGCGGTGGCACGGCTGCGCCTTGGGCTTCATGGCCGCAACCTTCCAGCGAAAACAATTTCCCCTGCGCTGCGCGCATTCCTCGCGGGACAAATTCTTTTCGCTTCCAGGTTCTCCACTACGTTTCGACCGCAAGCGGTGCGGCCAGCCCATCCCCCGCCGGACGGATCACAACAAGGACGCGATGGGCGCGACCTTGGTTAACCCGCAGGAGAAATCATCATGGCTAACATCGGCACCTTCACCGCAGAGAAAGACGGCTTCACCGGCACGCTCCGCACCCTGACCTTGAACGTCAAGGTCAAGCTGGTTCCCAACGACAAGGGCGACAACGAAAGCGCCCCCGACTTCCGCGTGCAGGCGGCGGGCCACGACATCGGCGCGGGGTGGCAGAAAGTCAGCAAGGCCGAACGGCCCTACGTGTCCGTGACCCTCGACGATCCTTCGTTCCCGGCGACGGTCTATGCCCGCCTGATCGAAGGCGAGGACGGCACGCACGACCTGATCTGGTCGCGCAGCAAGCCCCAGGCGGCCTGACGGCCGCCCGCAGCGCCCCGCCTTCCGGCGGGGCGTGATGCTGCTGATCGCAGCACCGCACGCACGAGGTGTTGGCAATCACTCCACTCTAGTACGTCGAAGGCCGGTATTGCATCGGTGACGGCCGGATGGCTCGAAGCCCCGGACAGCATGCACAGGATATGGCGTGTCGGCGCTGCACGCGCCGCCGGGCTTTCGGGCGGCGCCCCGTGCCGGCACGCCGTCACGGCCATGCGGCTTCAATCCCTCACGCCTTCGCGCCTGCTGCGCTGCGCGCTGCCGCTTGCAGGGCAATCCACGCGATACGCCTACGGCGCATCGCGCTCCTTCAACACCGCCTCCAGCTCCTGCCGCACCTGCGCCAGAAGCTGATCGGTCTTGCGCGTGCTGTCGCCGGCATAGGCCAGCGTCAGCAGCGTGAGCGGATGCACTTCCATGACCTCGCATAACTCGACCAGCTTGTGCATGGTCGGGCTTTTCAAGTCACGTTCCAGCGAACTCATATAGGTACGGCTGGACACGTCGGAGAACGCTTCCTGGCTCAAGCCGCGCGCTTTCCTGACTGTCCGTATGGCCGTCGCCAATGAGTGTTTCGCTGCCACCAACTTGGTTCCCCCGTAAAAACCAAGATGACAGCCAATTGCACACAATAGAGCTACAATCTAAAGTGTTCATTCGTGGCTGAAAGGCTCGCTTTCGTGCTTTTACGGAAATCCGCAGATGCGGATTCCGACAGAACCGGGGAATCGCATCCGTGTCTTTCCGGGTTTCTACAATTCCGCTTGTACGCTTCCGTTCTTCTACGGATGCGATGGTTTACGTATCGGTGCTTGCGCACGGATGCACGGATACGGTTCGGCGGTTCTGCGCTTCGGCAGAAAAGCGCATCCGCGCATCCTCGGTTTCATGGGGATTCCGACCGTGACCCTGCCGCTTGTCACCGCGGATGAATGCGCCCGACTGCTGGCCCACGGCGCGGCACGCGCTGCCGGCCAGCACCTCGACCCGCTGCCCGTGGTGCGGCTGTTCACCCCGGACGCGCATGCGACCTGGCTGCTGGTGTCGCTCGATCCTGCGGATGGCGACACGGCCTACGGTCTGATCGACCTCGGCATCGGGATGCCGGCGCTGGGCACGGTCAAGCTGTCCGACCTGGCCGGCATCGTCGGCCCGCGCAAGCTGCCGGTGCGGCGGGATCGGTATTTCCAGGCGGCACGCCCGCTGTCGGAGTATGTCCGGCTGGCCGAGGAAAACGGTTCGATCATGGACTGATCGAACTGTGCGTGGCCTGCCGCGACAGGTCGACGCAGTGCGTCCAGCCGGGGCGCATTGTGACTATTTCGGTCTTAGTCGAGACCGTGCGGGTCTGATTCCGCACTCTTGCACCGAAGCGGTGCGACTGTGTTGGAAACAGTCATGATCCTTGGTGCGGGCTGCGGCACGGTGTCCAGTGCTGCGCACCATTTTCCGGCGGTGCAGCCGTCGCATTCAGACGATTTTGGCAATGCAGCGGAGCGAACTTGACATCAACCGTTACAGCTTACCCCGATTTCGATGACGACTTGATGGCCGTTTGATCGCTCTCGCACGCCGGAATCCTTGGCGACGTTCCTGCTGTACGACAGGGAGAGTGCGTCATGGCTGAACCGAACGCTGAGCATTGGTATCCGACTGCTGCCTACCTCTACGTCCTGCACCTGGACGGCCCCGCGCTGGCCTGGGAATACCTGCGCCGAAACACCGACTACCGACGCGACTGGCTGCGCCGTCGCCGACGGCCGGAGGCGGCACATCGCTGGGGTTTGCGCCTGCTGGAAGATCCCGTCCAGGATGCCCGCGACGCGCATCCATCGTGGTTCCCCGACCATGATGGCGTCATCCAGCTTTACCCGGACGGTGACCCGCCGCCGGATGCCGATGCCTTCGAGTTCTGGAACGTCCCAGGACGCAAGCACCTGATCCACGACGGCAAACGCCTTGTGCTGACGGCGCAATGGCCCGGCTGCTGCGTGCAACTCGCGCTCGCACCTGCGCTGGAGGACGGCATGGCCTACCTCTACGCCATCCGCGCCTGTGCCGCGCCTTGCGCACGCTACCGCGCACTGGCGACCGGGCTGGATGCGCTGTCCGTCGCAACCGGGGCCGCGCCTGCGGCGGCGGCCCGCTCCCGGCCTACGCCTGGCGCGCTGCTGGAACTGCACACGCTTCAGGCGCTTGACGCGACCCTGGCGGGCGCGTCCTTGCGCGAGGTGGCCGAAGGGCTGTTCGGCGCGGATGCCGTCGCGGCCGACTGGCACAAGGACAGTGCCTTGCGTGCCCGCGTGCGGCGGCTGGTGCGCCGTGGCAATGCGCTGATGCGCGGCGGCTACCGCCGCCTGGCACAGCTTCCGCCGTTCCCGCTGCACTAGCGGAGATAAGAGGGGGGACGTTTCGCGTCCCTTGAAGAACGTCCCTTAGCAAGAAGCCTAGCTTTCTTGAAAGTGCCTCTATCCGGCCGCGTGGTGTGGCCGGGCTTGATGGAGGTACATCCCATGCGACCTGCTCCCTTGCGGCCTGCCGCTGCTGCTGTCGCTGCGCCCGCGCAGCCCCAACGCTACCTGACCAACGACGAGGCCGCCGAGTATCTGCGCCTCAGCCCTCGCACGCTGGAGAAGCAGCGCGTGATCGGTGGTGGCCCGAAGTTCCGCAAGTTCGGCCGGCGCGTCATGTACGCCGTGAGCGACCTCGATGCCTGGGCCGATGCGCGCAGCTACGAGGCCACGTCCGATCCCGAATACGCCGAGAACCATTCGGCCGACAGCCGTGCGCGCTGATCGGCTCATCGCCGGTGGCCATCGCCATGTCCAGCTCGCCAGGGCAAGCCTTGCCGCAGCGCGAACAGCTCGACCTGTTCCGCGCGCTGCCGGGCGACATGGCACCGCGCGACAGCCAGGACTTGATGGCCTTTCCGTTCTTCTCGCTCGCCAAGTCGCGGCGCACCGCGCCGATCGACTTCCGAGCGGGCGGCATCACCATCCGGGTGGAGGGCACGGCCGAGCATGGCATCGCCACCATCTGGGATGCCGACGTGTTGATTTGGGCCGCCTCACAGATCGTAGAAGCGCGCGACGCGGGCATGCGCCCGTCGCGCTGGATACGCGCCACGCCCTACGAGATCCTGCGCTTCATTGGACGAGGAACATCCCTCAACGACTACATGCGCCTGAAAGCTGCGCTGGATCGCCTGCAATCGACCAGCGTGGCCACGTCCATCCGCGAAACCACGGGAAGGCGCTTGCATCGCTTTTCCTGGGTGAACGAATGGCGCGAGCTGGCCGACGCCAGCGGCGTGCCGCTGGGCATCGAATTGATCCTGCCGGATTGGTTCTATGCCGGCGTGCTCGACGCCGCCCTGGTGCTGACCATCGACCCGGCCTATTTCCGTTTGAAGGGCGGCATCGAGCGCTGGCTGTACCGCCTGGTGCGCAAGCACGGCGGGCGGCAGGAACACGGCTGGCAATTCGACTTCCGGCACCTGCACCGCAAGTCCGGCAGCGCGGCGCGCTTCTCGGACTTCGCCTACGACCTGCGCGTCCTTGTGGCGCGGCAGTCGCTGCCCGGCTACGTCCTCGGCATCGAGGCGATGCCGGACGAAGGATTGGAGCTGCTGACCTTCCGGCCCGTGCCGCCCACGGCACGGGGATAACTGCGGTAAAGCCTGTGGACGGCCTCGTGCTATCAGGAGTACCGGGTATCGTGCTATCAGGAGTACGCCTATCGTGCTATCAGGAGTACGGAAACGCGGGAAAGCCAATAACGGCGCGGGTTTGCGTTCCCTCTAACTTACCTAACTATAAATCTCTAACTTTTAGTAGAAGCGCGCCGATTCAGTGGACAACCACCGAACGGCACAGCGAACAGCGTTTCGCACGGCAGGCAAAGCCTGGCTTTCCAGCATGGAGGGCCACGCAATGATCGTCGCGCTGCTCAACCAAAAAGGCGGCGTCGGCAAGACCACACTCGCCACGCACATCGCGGGCGAACTGGCGATGCGCGGGCAGTCGGTCATCCTGCTGGATGCCGACCCGCAAGGTTCATCGCTGGACTGGACGCAACGCAGAAGCCAGCAAGGCTTGCCCCGGCTGTTCAGCGCCGTGGGCCTCGCCCGCGAAACGCTGCACCAGGAGGCGCCAGAACTCGCCAGGCGGGCAGATCACGTCATCATCGACGGCCCGCCGCGCATCGCCGCCTTGGCGCGCTCCGCGCTGCTGGCGGCCGAGCGTGTGCTGATCCCGGTGCAGCCCAGCCCCTACGACTTGTGGGCCAGCGCCGAGATGGTGGCGCTGATCCGCGAGGCTCAGGTGTTTCGGCCTGCACTGCGCGCGGCCTTCGTCATCAACCGCCGCGTTAGCACCACGGTGATCGGTCGGGAGGCGCGTCAGTCGCTGGCCGAACAGCCGCTGCCGGCGCTGCGCGCCGAGGTGCACCAGCGCATCGTCTTCGCCGACAGCGTGGCCGCTGGCCGGCTCGCCCGCGAGACGGCGCCGGACAGCGCCGCCGCGCGCGAGATCGCCGCGCTGGTGGATGAACTGCTGCGGTGGCCGACATGACAGCGAAGCCACCACGCAGCAAGCGCGTCGGCATCGGCGCACGGCCGCCCGCGAACCCGCACGCCGAGGCATGGATTCGCCAGGGCGACGCCGATGCGCTCAACAAGGGCGACCTCTACACCGCGCGCCTGACCCTCGACGTGACGCCCGCAATGCGGGCGCGCATCAAGGTGTCGGCCTTCACGCGGGGCGTGACCGTGGCCGAACTGCTGCGCGCTTTGCTGGAACGGGAGTTTCCCGAGACCCGCACGGAGAACACGCTATGAACGCATCCGCTGCACCCGCCGCGAACACGGCCACGGCTGCCGCATCGCCTCCGGCTGCGCCGTCGCTCGCGGTACTCGCCGGCCAGGCCGGCAATGTGCCGCTGACGCGCGTATCGCTGGCCTACATCGAACCGCGCTTCAAGCTCTACCTGCGCTTCGGCGAACCGGCGCGCACGCTCCAGCTCGACCGCTGGCGGCGCTGCGCGGTGTTCGTGCCGCGTGCGATGTTCTGCCGCGTGCGCTGGCAGGCCAATGACTACGGCACGATCCGCTGGCAGTTGATGGTGATGCAGGCTGGCACGCCACTGGATGCGTTGCAGCGTATCCCTGGCGTGCGACCAGGCGCGCGCCTGCTGCTGCACGCCGAAGGCGACGCCAGCGTGCGCGCCGTTCTGGAACGCATCGACGCCACCGAGGCGCTGGGCATCGCCCCGTCTGCCGTCTCGCCCGCGTACTGGCGCACGCTGGGCAACCGGCTCGCGGCGCGCCTGCCGCTGCCCGAATACAGCATCGAACGGCACGTCGCTTGGCTCGCCGGGAAGGCGCTGCCATGACGACCGTTTCCACTTCGTCCGCCTCGCCGCGTCCTCGTTCGCGCCTGCGCGCTCGCATCTTGCTGGCGGGCCTGACCGCCTGCGGCCTCGCTGCGCTGGCCTGGGCGGCTTTCGTGTCGCCGCTGCCGCGCCTGACCTACAACCCGTCCGACAGCGTGGCGGTCGGCTGGTATCGCATCGACCCGTTCGACCCGCGCACCGCCTCGCTGCCACGTCCGTTGTCCGTGGGCAGCATCGTGCTGGTGCCGCTGCCGGCCACGGCCGCCGCGCTGGCTGCGCAGCGCGGCTACCTGCCGACGCGCGTGCCGCTGCTCAAACGTGTGGGCGCGGTCGCGCCGCAACACGTCTGCATCGTCGCCGGTCAGGTACGCATCGACGGCGTGCCTTCGGCCGCCGTATTGCCTGCCGACCGGCTGGGCCGGGCGCTGCCGTCCTTGCCGCTTTGCCGCCACCTCGAACTGGGCGAACTGTTCCTGTTGAGCGTGACCAATCCGGCATCGTTCGACAGCCGGTATTTCGGCCCGGTCAGCGCATCCGCCGTGATCGGCGTTGCGCACCCGGTTTGGCTGGAGACGCGCCCATGATGGCCGCCGATTCGCTGCACGTTGCCGTGCATCTCATCGTGCCATCGGGCATGTCGTTCTACTGGCTGCTGCCGTGTCGTCGCGCGTGCAGTGCGGGCGCCTTCGCGCCGCACTTCGCGCAACATCCGGCACAGCCGTCCAACGTGCAGGCGTCTTGCCTCGAACGCGCCCGGCCTGCGGCCATTGGCGCGTTCGCCGGCAGGCCGGCTGCTCACGCAGCAGCACCGCCGGGCCGCCGACGCCCGGAGCGACAGCGAAGGGCAAAGGCGGAAGGCAAGACAAAAGGACGCGGCACTGGGCCGCGTCGAAAGCCTGTCTGCACGTGGGGATTGCGCGGCACGGAGCGGCTTTGCCGCCGTGCCGCCGGGGGCGCGAGGCCTGCGTCGATGCAGGCATGTCCGCGTGCTTCGCACGACCGGACACGCCAGAGCTTGCAGGGAGAACGATCATGAGCGACCGCCGCGATGACGATTTCCGCGTGCGCCCCAGTGCCCCGAAGAATCATGGCAAGGGCCAGGGTCAGAGCTTCGTGTCCAAGGTGCTCAAGCAGGCAGGCAAGGCCAGCAGTGGCAAGTCCACGGTGCGCCGTCCAGCTTCGGCGCGTGGCGCCGGTCAGCGGCCCGGCTCGCGCCTGGGGCGCGGCCACACGGCGGCGCGCTTCGCGGGCGCGAAGCTGACGCCCCTATCGCGGCGCGTGACCATCAAGACGCTACTAGTCAACCAGCGCCAAGCTAGCCCGCAATCGCTCGCCAAGCACCTGCGCTACATCGAGCGCGACGGTGTGGGCCGCGATGGCGAACCGGGCCTAGCCTACGGGCCGCAGACCGATGCCGCCGACCTCGGCGCCTTCAAGGAACGCTGTGCCAACGACCGGCACCATTTCCGCTTCATCCTCTCGCCCGAGGATGGCGCGGAACTGGAAGACCTGCGCACCTACACGCGGCACCTGATGCAGCGCATGGAGGCCGACCTGGGCACGGGCCTCGATTGGGTGGCCGTGAACCACTGGAACACCGACAACCCGCACACGCACACGCACATCGTCGTGCGCGGGCGCGACGATACCGGTAAAGACCTCATCATCGCGGGCGACTACATCGCCGACGGCTTCCGCCATCGCGCCGCTGAGCTGGCGACCGAATGGCTGGGGCCGCGCACCGAGCTGGAGATCCAGCAGACCTTGCAGCGCGAGGTGGAGCAAGAGCGGTGGACGAGCCTCGACCGCACGTTGCAGCGCGAGGCCGGCAAGGATGGCCGGGTGCAGATCGAACGCTTCAACGAACCGACGCTGCAACGCCAGCGCCTGCTGCTGATCGGCCGCCTGCAACGCTTGCAGCGCCTGGGCCTGGCCGAGGAGGCGCAGCCCGGCGCCTGGGCCGTCCATGCCGATGCGGAAAAGACCTTGCGCGCCCTGGGCGAACGCGGCGACATCATCCGTACCATGCAGCGGGCCATGCGCGGCGAGCCGCGCGAGCTGGCGGTGTTCGAGCCGGGCGACGATGGCCGAACCATCCTCGGCCGCGTGGCCGCGAAGGGGCTGGCCGACGAACTACGCGACCGAGGCTATCTGGTCATCGACGGCGTGGACGGCAAGGCGCACTACGTCGCACTCAATGCCCGCGACGAACTGGCGAACTATCCGACCGGGGCCGTGGTGGAGGTGAAGGGATCGGCCGATGTGCGCGCGGCGGACAGGAACATCGCCGCGCTGGCGAACGATGGGCTGTATCGCACTGACCATCACCTCGTCATCGCGCAGGGTCAGGCCATGCCGGGCCGCGATCCGCAGGAAGTAGTGGCAGCCCATGTCCGCCGGCTGGAAGCCCTGCGCCGCGCCGGCATCGTGGAGCGCGTGGCCGAAGGGCTATGGAAGGTACCGGACGACCTGCCCGAGCAGGGCCGCCGCTACGACGCGCGGCGCCTGGGCGGCGTGTCCGTGGAGCTGAAATCGCACTTGCCCATCGAGCAGCAGGCGCGCGTGATCGGGGCCACCTGGCTCGACCAGCAGTTGATCGGCGGCGGCAAGGGACTGGGCGACCTAGGCTTTAGCGGCGAGGCAAAACAGGCGATGCAGCAGCGCGCCGACTTCCTGGCCGAACAGGGGCTGGCCGAGCGGCGCGGGCAGCGGGTGATCCTGGCGCGCAACCTGCTGGGCACGCTACGCAACCGGGAGTTGGCGCAGGCTGCGAAGGACATTGCCGCCGAAACCGGCCTGGAGCATCGTCCGGTGGCCGATGGGCAGCGTGTGGTCGGTATCTACCGGCGCAGCGTCATGCTCGCCAGCGGGCGCTACGCGATGCTCGATGACGGCATGGGTTTCAGCCTGGTGCCGTGGAAGCCAGTGATCGAGCAGCGGCTGGGGCAACCCCTTGCCGCCACGGTGCGAGCGGGTGGAGCATCTTGGGAAGTTAGCCTGAAGCGTGGAATCTCGCCAGGTTGACCAAAATTCCGGCGCTCTCAGACTCCGAGCCATCGATTTCGCGAACAGCCTTGCCGCATGTAACGCATGCACCTTCGCAGCAGTAAGAGTCCTCTATCGCTGCTCACCTCAACAGATACAGTTATGTAGCCGATGCCTTCTCGGCATCCACATCGGGTAGAGGAATACGGTAGACCTTCGCCGCCGTGCCGTGGAACAACGCGGCCTTGTCTTCAGCCGATGCGGAGCGCACGATGTGCTTTAGGGCGTTCCAAAGCGGTACGAAGCCGGCTGATCGGCCATCCGGGGGATAGTTGCTTTCCATCAGACAGCGGCTGGCACCAAAGGCCTCGATAGTGGTCTCCACATAGGGACGCCAAGCCGTCGCAAGCTCTCGATATCCGATTGAGTCATTGCGCTCCTCGAATCGGAAGCCCCAGAAGGGCATCCCCAGCCCCCCCACCTTGCAGTAGATATTCGGACGCCGGCCTGCCTCGGTCATTAGTCTGCTGTACTCGCGGAACACCTGTTGCCTCGCCAGCTCATCCATGTCCATCGCCATGGCTTGGCCACAGTGGTTCAGAACGATGGTTGTATCGGGGAAGGCATCCGCCAGCGCGATCACCTCCGGCAACTGGTGATGAAACACGGCCGCGTCGAAACTCAAGCCCCGTTTGGCGAGGTGGGCGAAGGCGGGCCGAAAGCCTGCGCTCTTCATCACGCCGCTCGGCGGCCTGTTCGGAATGAACCGATACGGCGCTTCAGAGGGGTGTTCCATGGTGACTTGGCGCACTCCCCGGAACCGATCAGGCGCACGCTCCATCGCACTGTCCAGCAGCCCAGCCACTTGGTCACCAAGCCGGAAATCTGCGTGACCCACGATCGCGGCACAGGCCCGACAGCCGTATCGTCCGCTCTCGCACATCGCGCCAATGCCGTTGGCAAACTCGATTTCGCCCAGTGGCCGCAGCATTTCTGAGCCATGCGTCCGAGCGAAGGCCGAAGTCTCCACGTACACCGAGGCAACCACGCGATGGCCTGCATTCGTGTCGGCCAGGTAGTCGTCAATCATGTAGCGCAGACCGGGCCGGTCGAACAGATGGTGGTGTGCGTCGATGATCGGGAGATCCGGCTCAAGGATGAGCTCGTTACGGCCGACCTGCAACTGGCGATAGCTTGCGGATGACTGTGTCTGCGCACGCGCAAAGGGAAGTGCTAAAGGCGCGGAGAGTGCGAACGCGAGCAGGTTTCTGCGATTCATCAGGGTCGGGCCTTAGATGGCGTCACGCGCCTGCAAAGGTGCATCCAGAGCCACCTCGTTGGCGTCATTGTTGCGGCGCCGGTGCTGCCGGCCTAGCCAGACTGACAGCGCCAGCCAAAGAGCGGAGAGAGGAACGGCAACCACAGCGATTCCTGCCATGCCGAGCCCGAACAACCCGGCGAGCGCCGCATAAGTCCAACTTCCGACCTGATCGCCGAGGCGATAGACGACGGTATCGATGAAGTTCTTAGCCTTGTAGCGATCCTCCCTCCGCACGGCGGTGAAAAGAACCTCGCGCGTCGGCCGGGACAGCGCAAAGTTACTTACACGGCGAGCAACTTGCACTGCGACAAAAACTCCTATCGCCGGAGCGGTGGCCAAGGCTGCGAACCCAACTACGCTGAAAAGAGGCAGCACGCACAACGTCATGGCCACACCAAACATCCCAACCAGGCGCCCCGTCAAGAATAGTTGGAAGAACAACGTAACGGCGTTTACCCAAAAGTCGATATCGGCGAAGAAGGCCGTGCGCGCCCCTCGATCCGTGAAGTGCGCCTCCGCGATGGTTGCTTGCTGGAAATACAGGAATGTAGAGGTGACTGAATAGAAGAGAATAAAGAACGCTATCCCCAACAAGTATGGAGAGCGCAAGGTGTGCGAAATCCCGGCGAAGATGCCGCCACCAATCGGGGCATGGAGGTCAGTTTTAGTGGGGCGCTGGAATGCGTCGCTGAACGAGGAAAGGCGGCGGGACGCGAAGACGGCGATTTCAAGAAACAGGATTGAAGCGAGAAGCAACCAATCCTGCCCGATTTTTTCCACCAGCCCGGAAGTCAGGCTTGAGCCTGCGATTCCGCCTACCGTAGCGCCGGTCGCCAGGAAGCCAAAGAGCCGCTTTCCTTGCTCCGCATTGAACACATCAACGACAAAAAACCAGAAAACCGAGACAACAAAGAGATTGAAGACTGAGACCCAAATGAAGAACGCCCGCCCGATCCAAACGTGATGTTCCGGCGCTGCCGTCTTGAGCAGCACCATGAATACCAAAAGATTCGCTGCGAAAAATCTGTAGGCGATGGCGATGAAGCGCTCACGTGGCCAGCGACGTACAGCAAATGCAAACAGGGGATTCACGGCAAGCATCACCAGCAGCGTCCCTGTAAAAAGCCAAGGGAGATTCCGAACTCCACCAGCCACGCCGAGTTCGTCCCGTATGGGACGCAAGACGTAGTAAGCCAGGAATAGCGAAAAGACATAGAGCCACGACCAAGCAACGGCGCTTGTCTCGTCTGAACGCATATCGATTATTCTTCGAATTCTGGCCATCAGGCCACTCTCGGCCCCAGGAAGGAGCCTTCTTGATGACATAAATGCGTTCCTTCGCTCAGGACAGGCGCTATCGAATGTGCCCCATGTCCGATGATTTAAAATGGCTCATAAACACCTGAGTCGACGCCTTGCGCCAGCCCAGATGCGTCAACGACAAATAGAGGCAGGAGAATGTGCGCCGCGAGATAGGTCAGGTGATCGAGGCACCTGTAATGCCACGTAAATAATCGAACAATCGATCTTGCACATCTTTGTCGCGCGCGACAGGAAGCATTCGCTGTGGCTTCTTGTGGTAGAAATTCTGGCCAGTGACGAGCGCGGCGGAATCATTGCTCGACGCCAGCCAGGCTTGGGTGACAGCCCCTTCAGAAAGGTCGTCAGGTGCATGGGCGCCTCCCATTCGGGTCGGAACCCAGCCGGGTTCTACCGCGTTGGCACGAACATCGGGCCAGCGCCGGGCCACTCCCATCGCCAAGATCAGATCGAACAATTTACTATCGGAGTATGCTTGGGAGCCGTTCCAACTACGTTTGGCCCACTGCGGATCTTCCAAACTGGCATTACCACCCATGTGCATGCTCGAACCTAAATAGATCAATCGCTCGGGCCGAGTGATCAACGCAGTCAGTAAATAGGGAGCAACAACGTTGATGGCAAACAGATGGGACAGCCCATCCACCGTTTCAATACGCCGGGGCTCGCGATCGCCAATGCCGACGTTGTGGATGACGGCGTCACATCGCCCCAGCGCGTTGGCCTGCTCGGCAACCGTGCGCATGCCGGCCAGGCTTGAGACGTCGCCAATGACGACGGCCTCGCAAGCGGGAAGCGCCTTTCGGGTGGCCTCGGCTCGCCGTGCATTCCGTGCATGCAGAATGACACGATGACCACCCGTTGCGAGCATCTTGCCCGCGAGCATGCCCAATCCGTCAGAGGACCCGGTTATCAATATGCGTGCGGAAGTCTCACCTTTTGCCGATGCGCTCGCTGTCTTGTTTGGCGAAGTGTTCCCCTTGATTGCCGCTACCATTCCTGCCGCCATAACGGCTGCATTGATCATGAGACTGCGCCGGGTAATCTTGAAATTCTGAATTCTGCTGGGCATAGAAATGTTCTAAAAAATCCAGTGCCATCGTGTCGATGCACGCCGTGACCTCAAACGTAGGCAACAGGCTTCCGGGCAGGATGTGGGCATTGATTTCTAATGGCCATCCCCCTATTCATAGGGAGATGGTTGCAACTGGAAGGAAGCGCTATAGGCAGCAGATCTTCCGAGTGCGTCCTATAGCGCTACATTGCCCCCAGCAGCTTGTTCCGGGCTGTATCTTTCTCCATCAATTCTGATCTTCGATATGGTGCTGTTGAATGCCCGAAGCTCATCTGGTGAGAATTGAAATTCTGCCGACGCCAGATTCTCTCTTAGATGCGCCAGCTTCGTAGTTCCAGGTATGGGTACCATTCCAATCTCCTGAGCAGATAACCACGCCAATGCAACCTGAGCGTTCGTCAAGCCGCGTTGATGTCCGAACTCGTACATTGCGGTGATAAGCGGCCAGTTTGATGCAATGCTCTCGGGTTTGAAGCGCGGCAGATCCGGTCTATTGTCATTTTCAGGATAGAACTTGGTGTTCTGATTAATCATGCCGGTAAGGAAGCCACGTCCCACAGGGCTGTAAGGGACGAAGCCGATCCCAAGTTCCTGCAGCGTCGGAAAGATTCGAGTCAGCGGTTCCCGGTACATCAATGAGAATTCGCTCTGCAGGGCCGTCACGGGTAATACCTTGTGCGCTCTCCTGATTGAGTCGGGGTCTGCCTCGCAAAGACCAAAGCGCCGAACTTTGCCTTCGCGGATAAGGTCCTTCACTGTGCCGGCGACATCCTCCATCGGAACACGGGGATCGATGCGATGCTGGTACAGCAGATCGATACGATCTGTTTTCAGCCTTTTCAGGGAGCCCTCAGTTGCACGCCGAATTTGTTCAGGGCGGCTATTGAGACCTCCAATTTTTCCATTCTCAATCTGGAAGCCGAATTTTGTGACTAGAACAATTTCATTCCGTATCGGAGCGACGGCTTCTCCGACCAGTTCCTCATTGTTATTGGGGCCGTACACTTCCGCCGTATCGAAGAACGTGACGCCGGCCTCGAAAGCATCGCGGATCAAGCGAATCGAGACCTCGCGGCTTGGAACCAGCCCACGGTGGTAGGTCATTCCCATGCACCCTAGGCCCATGGAGGAGACCTCAAGGCGGTAGTCGCCGCGTCCCAAGACTCTTGTCTTTGACGATGTCGGTGAAGAATTCTTCCGGGGCGAGGTATTACCTGTGGCGGCGTCGGCGCCGAACGGAGCAGCAATTGAGGCGACACTTAGAGTCGCGCTCATTCTGAGAAAGCGACGACGATTGTTTGTACACTCGCCTGCGATTGGGCTGTCTAAGTCATCTGCACAAGAATGACCGCTGCTGGTGAATTCGTTGATGGATGGGCTTGTCATGGATTGATCTTTCTCGGTAGTGGCAGAAGGTCTCGCAGAGCAGGAGAAGGAGAAACGTCAGCCGGGCATACCGTTGCCGATCACGATGGTGACCGGGATGTTCGGGATTTGCGATTGACGCAATGCGGTGTATTCGAGGGATCGATAGAACTTCGTTGCATATGAAATGCCAGGAAAGTCAATGATTGCCAAAAGTTGGTCGCGAGAACCCTCTACCACTTCCGCATTCCCATCAGATGAAATAAATCGCCCGTTGTAGGTTTCGAGCAAAGGTTTGATTTTCTCCAGATGCTCATTGACGGCAACAATGTCCCGCCTGGAGTAGTTCACAATCAGATATCCACGAGCGGGGTTCGTTTGCTCTGAGACCACACCCTGAACGCCCGAGGCCAATGCAACAAGGCTGTCGGTTGCGGTGATACGATTTTTTTTGGCAGCGGTATATTCAGGAGAGAAGTAATATTTCTTCGCTGCACCGAGATTTGAAAATTCGATGATCGCCATAACTTGTTTGGCGGCGTCGCCTTCCATCGCTATGGCATTCGTATCCCTCATGATCATCTTGCCCTGGAAGTTGCCAAAGAATTTCCTAACGTCACTGCGGTACTGGTTGAAAGGTTCTTCATTAAAAACCGTGAAATTAGCAATCAAGTACCCGCGAGGCTCGGCATCAACTCCCACGGCAACTCGATCTTGGGATGCGGACCGTGCAGCGGCGGAAGCTTGATTGTGCGCAGCAATATTTCCGCAAGCAGAGGAAAATATGAGTGGGGCAACTGCCGCCAGGCATTTAATTGCTTTGACCATGTGCGTCACCTTTGAGACTCATCTCCCGAGATGCCCCCCTGACTTATGAAGACTGCCCACATATGAGCTGCGGGTTCTTTGAAGTCAGATAAGACATCACTTGCCGGGCTGCGCGGCAAGCTGCCGCTCCAAAGCCTCTCTGCCACGCCGAGCGTTCTCGGGACCTACGCGGTCGGCCAGCAGTTGAGTGAGGTGACGCAGCTGAGAAACCGTGATGCCCACGTTCATGCTGATACCCATGTGTGATTGCAGTTGTGCTTCGGCTCCGGGCAGTGCGGACAGCATGCCCACGGTGGCAAGCTCACGCTTTTTCCAGTCGAGGTTGTCACGTTCGAAGATGTCGCCAAACAGATGGGTCTGCAGGTACTCGCCAATGGCGGGCGCAAAATCGAACAGCGGCCCTTGCACGGGCTTACCGACCAACTTTGTCTGGTTGTCCGTGCCCGCAACGCGAAGCGCATCACCTTTAGGAATGGCATGGCTGGGTTCACAGCCAGGGGAGTCCTGAATGCCACGCTTGCGGCGTTCTTCCAAAACCTTCATCAACTCGGTGAGGGCGTTGAGGCTGCGCGGAAAACCTGCGTAGGCATAGAGTTGCACCAACACCTCCTTGGCATCACTGATCGCGAGGCCAGCATCCAGGCCTTGGGTCAAAGCCGCGCTCAGCTTAGGCATATCGCCTGCAGCAGCGAATGCAGCAATGGGAACGATGGCCTGCTGTTGGGCAGAAAGCGTTTCGGCGGAGGTATTTTCGGAAGTCATGCAGCGAGACACCTGTGCATTTGCGGGGGTTTGAATCAATCCTGTAGTCAGACACAGGACCAAGGCCACGACCAGTGTGTTGGCCTTGCGAGCGCTAGCGCCCGTTGTACTGTTCATCGGTCACTTTCTCCATCCATTGGACTTGCTTTCCATCCACTGAACCGGTGACCGCAAGATGGGTCATTCCCGTGGTTGGGCTGGCGCCATGCCAATGCTTGACCCCAGGCGGGCACCAGACAACGTCACCCGGGCGGATTTCCTGCATAGGCTGCCCCCACTCCTGGGTGCGACCCACGCCTGCCACCACCACGAGACGTTGCCCTGCGGGGTGAACGTGCCAAGCCGAACGAGCACCAGGTTCGAACGTCACCAAACCGCCCGAGGCATTGATGTGCTCGTTTCCGGGCCAGACAGGATCTCCACGAACCCGACCGGTGAATGTGTCGTTGGATCCAATGTATGAGGCCTGGCTGCCTGCACGGGTAATTTCAACTTTCGCCTTGGCATCCGTTGAGGGATCTGCGGCGGCGGTCAGCGACACAGCAGTGACCAGCGCGGTAGCGGCGTGCAGGACAGCTTTTGAGGAAAATTTCCTCGTCGTCGAAGTGTGCTCGTTCATGGTGGGATTGCTTCCAAAATTTTCGGGTTTTGTGTGCATATACCCTTGCCATAAAACTATAAGGCGGGCTCCATTGCGTGACTAGACATCAAAATCGGCATGAGCTTATAAGTGCTGCTTCTTAATTGCACTTAGCAATTTTCACTCCAGATGCTTCAATGCTGGAAACGGATGGTCTGCGTGCCAACGGGGCGGCGGTGGTTGGCAGCAAGAGCGCTCAAAGCATGACGAACTGACCAACCGCCCCATCAGTCGGGCCGCGATGAAGGAACATATCCCTCGCTACGTCGCTCCGTCCCGTCGGTATCCAGTCTTCACGCTTGTACCTTCAGCCACGTCATCGCTCCAATCTGGCTACCTGAGCCGTAAGATAGGGTTTGGATCGACTCATAAGTGGGAGTTATCAATGTCACGCAGCAATCTCACGGATCTACTTTCCTTCATCGTCGTCGCAAGGGAGCGGAGCTTCACCCGAGCGGCCGCGCAGCTTGGCGTATCCCAGTCGGCCCTGAGTCAGACCATCCGCGCGTTCGAGGAAAGGCTTGGTGTCAGGCTCTTGACGCGCACGACACGTAGCGTCTCGCCTACCGAGGCGGGAGAGCACCTGCTGTTGTCGGCGGCACCTCGGATAGAGGAAGTCGAGGCCGAATTAGCCGCAGTGGCTGAACTGAGGGATAAGCCCAAAGGCACTATTCGCATCACGACCACCGACTACGCGCTCAATTCGGTCCTGTGGCCGAAGCTGACGAAATTCACTGCCAAGTATCCCGATATCAAGATCGAAGTGATGATCGACTATGGCTTTTCCGACATCGTTGCGGAACGCTATGACATGGGCGTTCGTCTCGGCGACGAGGTTGCCAAAGACATGATCGCTGTCCGAATTGGGCCGGATGTGCGCTTTGTAGTCGTCGGATCACGCTCTTACCTAGCGAAGCGGCCGGCACCGAAGACGCCGCAGGACCTGGCTCACCATGACTGCATCAATTTGCACTTGCCGACTTACGGCGGGCCTTACGCTTGGGAGCTAAAGAAAGGCAAGCGCGAACTGAGGGTCCGTGTCGGAGGGCAATTTGTTTTCAATGGCATTTATCAGGTTCTGGAGGCCGCCTTGGCGGGGTTTGGACTGGCGTTTGTTCCCGAGGAAATTGCACAGGCCCATGTCGCCAAGGGACGACTCAAAAAGGTACTTGAGGACTGGCATCCCACGTTTCCCGGCTTCCACTTGTTTTATCCGAGTCGCCGCCAATCGTCGCGAGCAATCGTCTTGCTGATCGAATCGTTGCGCTACAAAAAATAGTCGGCATGGCGAAAATTACTGAGAGCCGAGCCTATTGATTAGCATGGCTTATGACTTCATGCAAGTTATGGGCCTTAATCAATGGGATAGGTCCTTCTATCATCGCCACATAAGCTGCTAGCCAATACTGGCGGAGTGGCGGCACACCTGCTTGTCAAGCTCACACGGTTCGCAGCGTGACGCGAACTGCCGTCGAGTACTGGCTTCGTCCCCTGACGGCTGTCACGTTTGATGCATGGGAAGCGGTGCCACCCGATGCTGCCCAATCACGGGGCTGTCCTAATCCATCTTGGAAATCAGATATGAAAACCACCGGTTACGCCGCGCAAAATTCCACTTCACCACTTGCACCTTTCGAGTTTGAGCGCCGAGCTTTGCGTCCGAACGACGTGGCCATGGAGGTTCTCTACTGCGGTGTCTGCCACTCGGATTTGCATACCGCCCGGAACGATTGGGGCTGGACGACCTATCCCGTCGTCCCAGGCCACGAGATCATCGGCCGCGTGATTGAAGTCGGCGACAAGGTGACGAAGCACAAGATTGGCGATGCCGTTGCCGTGGGTTGCATGGTTGATTCATGCCAGCATTGCGATCAATGCCACAAGGGCGAGGAACAACTGTGCCGCAATGGCATGACCCAAACCTACAACGATCGCGACCGCCTCACTCAGGACATCACCTATGGCGGCTACTCTAAGCACCTTGTGGTTCGCGAGGAATTCGTCCTGAGCATGCCGGCCGGCTTGGATCTGTCAAAGGCTGCGCCACTACTGTGCGCCGGCATCACCACCTACTCGCCGCTGCGCACTTGGAATGTCGGCCCGGGCAGCCGTGTCGGCATCATCGGACTCGGCGGCCTAGGCCATATGGCGGTCAAGCTCGCGGTTGGCCTCGGTGCGGATGTCACCGTGCTTAGCCGTTCACCGAGTAAAGAAGCAGACGCACTGACCCTGGGGGCTGACCGTCTGCTGATTTCCAGCGATGAAGCGGCCATGGCCAAGGCGCAGTCTCGTTTCGATCTCATCATTGATACGGTGCCGGTCAAGCACGACCTCAATCCTTACATGCCGCTGCTGGATGTTGATGGCACGCTGGTTCTGGTGGGCCAGATCGGCCCACTTGCCGAGCAGAGCACTGTTCCGATGATCCTGGGCCGACGCCGCGTTGCTGGCTCGCCGATCGGCGGCATCCACGAGACGCAGGAAATGCTTGAATTCTGCGCGAAGAAGAACATCTTGCCGGATTGCGAAATGATCCGCATGGACCAGATCAGCGAGGCCTACGAGCGCATGGAGCGTTCCGACGTCCGCTATCGATTTGTCATTGATATGGCGTCCTTGCCTGATCTGGTCACGGCCCAGTAGCGGTTCTGTACGCGCCCTATAGGCGCTTACTCAGCAACGAACTGTTCAGTACGTACTGCGCGTTCACAAGCGCGTTCTTCCCCTTTGTAAGTTGGTCGGCCCCGCCTTGGTATCGCTGTCTCAATCCCGCAGCTTGAGCGCCTCGACCACGAGCGCGAAGGCGGGCAAGGATTGGCGGCGGCTGGGGTAGTAGAGGTGGTAGCCCGGGAAGGTCGGGCTCCATTCCTCCAGCACACGCACCAGGCGGCCAGCCTCGATGTGCGGCTGAACCACGTCCTCGGGCGCATAGGCCAGCGCATACCCTTCTAGCGCGGCGGTGAGCAACTGGGTGGAGGTACTGAAAATGAGCTGGCCAGGTACATGCACATGTACCTCCCGTCCGTCCTGCACGAACTCCCAGGCATACAGCCCCCCGTGTGTTGCCATACGCAGGTTGCCGCAGTTGTGCTGCGTGAGGTCTTGCGGCGTTTGGGGTTGGGGCCGATTCGCAAAATAGGCCGGTGACGCCGCGACGGCCATCCTGAAGTCCGGAGAGATGCGGACCGCAATCATGTCCTTGGCAATCTGGTCGCCGATGCGCACCCCGGCGTCGAACCGCTCGGCCACGATGTCGATCAAGCCGTAGCCGATGCTGATTTCCAGCTGGATGTCCGGATACGCAGGCAACAGCTTCGACAGCTTGGGCCAGAGGATGGTGGACGCCGCGTGGTCATGCGTGGTGATGCGGATGGTGCCCGCGGGCTTGTCGCGCAGATCGCTGAGGGCGGCCAGCTCCGCCGCTATGCCTTCGTAGTGCGGCGCCAGGCTCAAGAGCAGCCGCTCTCCCGCCTCGGTCGGCGCCGCGCCCCGGGTGGTGCGCGCCAGCAGCCGCACGCCCAGGCGCTCCTCCAGCGCCCGCATGCTGTGGCTCAGCGCCGATTGGGTAACGCCCAACTGGGCCGCGGCGCGCGTAAAGCTGCGCTCGCGTGCCACCACGATGAACGACGAGAGGCTGTTGAGGTCGATCCGGTCTGTCATGAATATAGCTCATATCGGTTAGAGAAGTATGCCGGGTTCTCACATGACCCTCAAGTTTCTAAAGTACTTACATGCCTTCCAAACACAGCCATTTCGGCACCACCAAAGAGGGCAGCAACCAACTCTGAAGGAGCTGAATATGCAAAAGCGCACACTGGGCAAGAACGGCCTTGAAGTCTCCGCCATCGGCCTGGGCTGCATGGGCCTGACATTCGGCTACGGGCCGGCCACCGAGATGTCGGCTGGGATCGAACTGATCCGCGCCGCGTTTGAGCGCGGCGTCACGTTCTTCGACAGCGCGGAAGCCTACGGCGCGGTGAATGAAGAAATGCTCGGCGAGGCCGTCGCCCCCTTCCGCGACCAGGTCGTCTTGGCCACCAAGTTCGGCTTCAAGGACGGCATCGCCACCGCCGGCCTCGACAGCACGCCCGCCCGCATCCGCCTGGTCGCCGAACAGTCGCTCAAGCGCCTGAAGACCGACCGTATCGACCTGTTCTACCAACACCGTGTGGACCCGAACGTGCCGATGGAAGACGTGGCCGGCACCGTGCGCGATCTCATCCAAGAAGGCAAGGTGAAGCATTTCGGCCTGAGCGAAGCCGGCGTGAACGCCATCCGCGCCGCCCATGCGGTCCAACCCGTGGCCGCGCTGCAGAGTGAATACTCGATGTTCACCCGCGAGCCGGAACAGGAAATCATCCCGACTCTGGAAGAGTTGGGCATTGGCTTCGTGACCTTCAGCCCGCTGGGTAAGGGCTTCCTGACCGGCAAGATCGACGCCGGAACGACCTTCGCCGAAGGCGACGTGCGCCGGAACCTGCCGCGCTTTGCCGACGAAGCGCGAGAGGCCAACCACAACCTGGTCACGCTGATCGGCGAAGTGGCCCGGCGCAAGAACGCCACGCCCGCGCAGGTCGCCCTGGCCTGGCTGCTGGCACAAAAACCCTGGATCACGCCGATCCCCGGCACCACCAAGCTGCACCGGCTGGAAGAAAACATCGGCGGCGCCAGCGTCGAGCTGACGGCGGCCGACCTGCAGGAACTGGCCGATGTGATGGCCAAGGTGCCCGTTACGGGCGAACGCTACAACGCCCAGATGATGAAAACCGTCAACCGCTGAAGGGACTGAGATGACTGCACAAACACTTCAAGGGCGCATTGCGCTCGTCACCGGAGGCACCACTGGCATCGGCTTTGGCTCGGCCAAGAGCCTGATCGAGCACGGCGCGACCGTCTACATCACGGGTCGCCGGCAAGAGGTTCTCGACGCGGCCGTCGCCAAGCTTGGCAAGGGCGCCCACGGCGTCAAGGCGGATGCCAGCGTCAAGGCCGACATGCAGCGTGTGGCGGACACCATCAAGGCAGTGCACGGCAAGCTCGACATCCTGTTCGCCAACGCTGGCGGCGGCCATGCCACCCCGCTCGAAGAACTGACCGAGGAACAGATCGACAGCGAGCTGTCCATCAACATCAAGGGCGTCGTGCTGACGATGCAGACGATGCTCGGCGTACTGCGGGACGGGGCATCGGTGGTGCTCAACGCGTCCATCACGGCGGACATGGGCTTGTCGGGCTTCGCGGTCTATGCCGCGACCAAGGCGGCAGTGCGCTCACTCGCTCGCAGCTGGACGACGGACCTCAAGCACCGCGACATCCGCGTGAACACCATCAGTCCCGGCGTGGTGCCGACCGAGGGCTACGGCAAGGAGCAGAAGCTGACCGACCAGCAGGTGGCGGACTATGTGGAGCGCGTCTCGGCCGAAATCCCCGCTGGCCGTGTCGGTTCCACCCAAGACATTGGCGATGCCCTGGTGTTCCTGGCCTCCGATGCCAGCGCGTACATCCGCGGCATCGACCTGGTGGTGGACGGCGGCATGACCCGCGTCTATGCCGGCAAGAACTGAAGGAAAAAGCACCATGAATGCAAACCGATTGGATGAAGTCCACATCGTGTGTGAGCTGCGCTGTGAGACGGCAGACCGCGAACGGGTGCGCGAACTCGCGCTCCAGTTTGTCGAGCCTGCCAGGGCCGAAGCGGGCTGTCTCTATTACAACCTTCATCAAAAGCAGGGCGAGCCCAATACCTTCTTCATCATCGACGGCTGGGCCAACCAAGCGGCGGTCGATGCCCACGCCAGCAACGCCCACGTGGCTAGCGTGATGAAAGAGCTGGGGCCGCTGCTGACCTTCGGGCCTTCACTCACTTTCACTTCCCGGGTGAGCGACTGAGGAGCCCGGCCATCCTCCCGTAGAAAGGCACCCCCATGAGCCGCGTTTTCATCACCGGATCGTCCGAAGGCTTGGGCCGCGCAGCGGCGCAGGAACTCATCGCCGACGGCCATGAAGTCATCGTGCATGCTCGCTCCAATGAGCGAGCCCGCTCACTGCGGGGAAGCCTGGTGGGTGTGGCGGCCGTTGTGGTGGGTGACCTTGCCAGTGCGGCCGAAACCCGCGCCCTCGCCGCCCAGGTCAACGCCATCGGCCGGATGGACGCCGTTATCCACAACGCCGGTATCTACATGGAAACGAGCCGTGGCAATACGCCCGAGGGCCATGCAACGGTGCTCGCCGTAAACACGTTGGCGGCGTACCTGCTCACCGCCTTGATGGAGCGACCGGCCCGGTTGGTGTACCTCAGCAGCGGCATGCATCGCGACGGGGAAGGTTCGCTGCGCGACATCGACTGGATCGAACGTCGCTGGCAGACCACCAGAGCCTACTGCGAGACCAAGCTCCATGTCGCCGCGCTTGCGGCAGCGCTCGAACACCGATGGCCCGAGGTACTGAGTAACGCTGTCGACCCGGGTTGGGTTCCCACACGCATGGGCGGCGCCGGTGCACCTGACGATCTGCAGATGGGTCACCAGACGCAGACGTGGCTGGCCACCAGCAGCGATGCGGCTGCGCTTGTCAGCGGTGGCTACTGGCATCACAAGAAAAGGCAGAAGCCGGCCGGTGAAGTGTCGGATCGCACCTTTCAGAATCAGTTGTTGGCCCGGCTCGCCCAACTCACAGGGGTGTCGTTGCCGTGAGTGAACGAACATCTCTCCGCACAGCGCCGGACCCGACCATGCCAGGCACTGCAGTCATCGTCGGAGCTTCGCTATCCGGCCTCATGACGGCGCTCGCGCTTTCGCGCGCAGGACTGACGGTCTCCGTCTTGGAAAGGTCGGGCGACACGGGGCGTACCGGCGCGGCCATCCACGTTGAGGAGAAGCTGCTGCAGCGCATCGTCGGCCCTCGACTCACGGCGCTCGGGCAAGAGATTCCGGCCGGCGTGCAAACTTGGGTCACCGTCCACGCCGGACTGCGCGAGGCAGCGGACGCCGATCCGAACATCCGCCTCTACGCCCACACCGACGTGGTATCCGTGGATCAGGACGACGACAGCGCATGGGCGATGACCCGCGCCGGTGACCGCTTTCGCGCTGACATCGTCATCGGTGCCGATGGCCATCGCAGCGTGGTGCGCAAGCGCGTCTGCCCGCAAAGCCCAGATGCCCGCTTCGCCGGCTACCTGATCTGGCTGGGCGTGGCGCAGGAGAGCACGCTGCCGTCCAACGTTCGCTGGCCAACCGATGTCGCTTACCTGGACAGCGGCGATTTCATCCTGCTGGGCTACCCGCTGCCAAGCGCGGATGGATCGCTCAAGAAAGGTTCACGCCAGTTGGGCTGGGCCTGGTACGACGCCAACAGAAACGGACTACTCGAAGAGAGCGGGTGTGTCGCCGATGACGTGGTCCAACACACGCTGCGTGCTAGGGATGTGCCCGAGGCGGTCTACCAAGACCTCGCAGATCAGGCCCGCAAGCACTGGCCGACGCCGTGGCGCGACGCCATCCTAGACTGCATTAGCCGCCGCGCCGTCATCGGCACGCCCGTTGCGGAATACCTCCCGGACCGCCTCGCGCGCGGGCGCATTGCACTCGTCGGAGACGCAGCACACGTGCCGACGCCCATGACCGGAAAGGGCTTCGGCGCCTCCCTGCTGGATGCCTTGGCGCTCGCCGACGCGGCGAGTGACGGGGTGCGGGGCAGCGCGGGCCAAGAGGCGCTGCGCCGTTATGAGCAACAGCGCCTGCAGTCTGCGCGCAGCTTGGTTGAGGGCGGGCAGCGGTTCAGCCACTCGTTTGCTCCGTATGTCGGCGCATGAAGCATGAAAGAACGAACTCTCGTCAATGCGTCAGTAGCCACCTGTGCGACTGTGGGCCCGCCGAACCTGCGGTCGCTCGCGCTGAAGGCCGGAGAACCTTCGTGCCTCCTCACGAGGCATTTCACGCCGGATGGTGCTGGGGGCTCGTGGCCAAACCCCCTGCATGCACAGGGGCATCGCGCGTTTGCTTCTCCTCCAAAGTCGAAACAAGCACTCGAACAAGCGGCCGGTAAGCAAAAGTACATCGTGGAGGAAATGTCATGGAACTCCGCCAGCTTCGTTGTTTCTTGGCAGTCGCCGAAGAACTTCACTTCGCTCGTGCTGCCGAGCGACTGCATATCGACCAGTCGCCGTTGTCCCGCTCTATCAAGGAACTGGAGGAAGAACTTGGTGCACGCCTTTTCGTTCGCACTACTCGCAGCACGCAACTGACCCGTGCGGGGCGGTTGTTCCTGGAGCACGTTCCGCGTGTCTTTACCGCACTGGAGCAGGCCCGCGATAGCGTCAAGTCCGCCACCAATGGCTTTCACGGTCAGTTGCGCATCGCCTCGTCCGACGGCACTACGCCGCCACGCCTGCCCGCCTTGCTGGCGCTGTGCCGGCAGGAAGAGCCAGAAATCGAAATCCGCTTCTTCGAGGTGCCGCTGGCGCAACAGATCAAGGGCCTGTACGACGTGGGCTTTGCCCGCGCGCCATCTCTTGCTGGCCCAAAACGCATTCCGCTGGAAGAACTGCTGCGCGACCCGCTAGTGCTGTGCGATCCGCAGGCATGCGAAGGGCATGCATGGCAGGTTGAACGTGTGCTGCGCCACCTGGACATGGAACCGCTGGTGACCGAGCGAGTGTCATCCTGCGACCGATTCTGTTGAAAAACTCGGTGCACCGCTTCTGGAGTACTTCCGCACGGGGCGCTTATCCCTGAACAATGTCGCGATCATTGATTCTGGAGCGATCTACGAGGTCGAAATTTGAGGACCACTTTGCCGAATTCCCAACGAGGAGTTTTTCAACAGAATCAACCTGATGATGGCGTTGGTCTCCGCAGGCTTTGCCCTGGGCCTGACCGGCGCCGCGCATATCGCGGCCAGCTAGGAACAGGGCCTCGTCGCGCGGCCGCTGGTTGGCCGTTCATCCATGCTCACGACCTATCTGCTGCGCTTGGACAGTGAACCTTCGGAAACGCTGGCCCGTTTCATCGAGCGGGTACAGGCCATCGAATCCCCCAAAGGCGCCAGGCCAGCGTCAGGCTATTTCTCTGCCCCCTTGGAGGAACCCAAGCCATGAAGAGGGCGATCCCGCTCTTGCTGGCCGTGGTGCTGACCGCCTGCGGCCAATCCGAAACGCCTGAGAAGACCGACATACCGACCGTGGAGGAACTGGCCTCTAATCCCGCGCGTCTCAAAGAACTGCGCCAACAGTGCAAGACCGATCGCGCCACGCTGGGCGACGTGCTGTGCAACCGTGTGGCCGAGGCTACGCGCAAACGGTTCTATGACGATGGCAATACTCCCTACACGCCGCCGGAGAATCCGCCCAAGTTCTGACCGTGGGCGGATGGCCATCCTACTGATGGTTCAAGCCAAGTCCTGCGCGACCCGTTCGGCCAGAAAATCGAGCAGCACCCTGACCCTTGCCGGCACATGGCGGCCGGGGCCGACGAACACCGCATGGATGTCTTCCACGGCGCCGCAGTCGTGGCTTTCCAGCAAGGGCACCAGCCGGCCGGCGGCAAGATCAGCTCCGACGTGGTAACGCGCCAGCCGGGCCACAGCGACCCCTGCCAGTGCCATCTGGCGCATGCTCTCGCCATCGCCCAGGCGCAGGTCGCCCGACGGTGCGATGGCGATGTGCGCGCCATCACCGTCGATGAAGGGCCAGGCATCCACATGCCGGGCGTAGTTGAAGCCCAGGCGCCGGTGCTGGTGCAGGTCTTCGGGCCGTTCGGGAGTGCCGGCGCGCCGCAGATAGTCCGGCGAGGCGACCACCACCAGACCGCTGGCGCCGAGCCGGCGCTGGGTAAGACGCGAATCGGGCAGCGGCCCGGTGCGGATCGCCACGTCGCTGCGATCGTCCAGCAGATCGACCACGATGTCGCTCAGCGTCACGTCCAGTTGAACGTCCGGGAAGCGTTCCAGAAATTCCGACAGGCGCGGCAGCAAGTAATGGACGCCGAAGGCCACATGGCTGTTGATCCGCACGCGCCCGCGCGGCGATCCCACCTGTGCGGCCTCGTGCTCGGCGCAGTCGATGTCGATGTCGTCGAGGATGCGCAGGCAGCGTTCATGGAAGGCGCTGCCTTCGGGCGTGAGTTGCAGCTTGCGTGTGGTGCGATGCAGCAGCTTTGTCCCCAGGCGCGTTTCCAGCCGATTGATGAGCTTGCTGACGGCCGAAGCCGTCATACCCAACGGCTCGGCGGCCGCAGTGAAGCCTTCGGCGGCGACTACCGCAATGAACACTTCCATCTCGAAGGCGCGATTGATGTTCTGCCGAGACATTCAATGAATCCATTTCAATGGTGAATTGAACTAAAGCATCTATTTCATCATGGCTGATCCCTCTACGCTTCGGAAGCATCGATCCAATTCATCTATTCCGGAGTGTTTGATGGCCGTTTCCACCCAGCGCGGCACCTTGCCCGCCTTGCTGTCCATGATGGTCGGTGGCTTCGCCATCGGCACCACCGAATACGCAAGCGTCGGCGTGCTGCCGCAGATCGCCGACGATTTCGGCGTCAACCTGGCGCGGGCCGGTCTGGTCGTTAGCGGCTATGCGCTGGGCGTCAGCTTCGGATCGCCGATCCTCGCGGCCCTGACGGGAAACCTGTCGCGCAAGACGCTGATGCTGGCGGTAATGGCCTTGTTCGTCCTGGCCAATGCGGCTGCGGCGTTGAGCGCGGGCTATGAATTCCTCATCGTCGCGCGCATCGTCTCCGCCTTGCCGCATGGCATCTTCTTCGGTGTCGGCGCAGCGATCGCCGCGAGCTTCGTGACGGAAGACCGACGGGCCTCGGCGGTGGCGATCGTGTTCGGCGGTCTGACGATCGCGGTTGCCGCTGGTGTGCCGATTGCGACCGTCATCGGCCAGCGCCTGGGCTGGCCGATGGCCTACTGGTTTGTCGCGGCCATCGGTCTGATGTCGCTGCTGGCGATGGCGGCCACCTTGCCCCGGAAGATCGACATCGCGCCAGCCGGCAGCCTCATTGAGCAGGTCAAGGTGCTGGGCAGCGGACGCCTGCTGATCGCGTTCGGCATGAATTTCTGCGCCTGGGGCGGCACCTTCGTCGCCTTCGCCTATCTGCCCAGCATTCTGGCGGACATCACCGGCTTCGGCCCGAACGGCGTGGCGTGGATGCTGGCGCTCTACGGCGTGTCAGTGATCGTCGGCAATTTCCTTGGCGGGCGCGTCTCCGACAAGAAGGTTGTGCCGGCGCTGGCGCTGATGCTCGGCGCGCAGGCGGTGGTGCTGCTGATCTTCACCTTCACCGCGTCGTCAATGCTCGGCTCGATCCTGACGCTCGGCGTGCTCGGTGCACTCATGTTCTGCAATGTGCCTGGTCTTGCACTGTACGTCGTACAGCTCGCCCAGCGCCATCGGCCTGGCAACGTGGACATCGCTTCCACCATCAATGTGTCGGCCGCCAACGCCGGCATCGCGCTTGGCGCCTTCATCGGCGGGCTGGTGGCGGATTCCCGCCTGGGTTTGGGTGCGACGCCGTGGGTCGGCGCCCTCATGGTCGGCGTGGGCCTTCTGCTAACCCTATGGAGCGGATGGCTCGACAAGAGGGCGGCATCGTCGGGCTCCGTGTTCTCGGACAGCACCCAGGGACATGGAGCAAGGAAAGATCATGAAGACGTTGCCACCGCAGTAACGACTGACTGACGGCGCAACAAGTCGAGGAACGTCATGCCTGCACTGTTTACCCCATTCAAGTTGAAGGATGTCACCCTGCGCAACCGCATCGCGGTGCCGCCGATGTGCCAATACAGCGCCATCGACGGCATCACGAATGACTGGCATCAGGTGCACTACCCGTCGACCGCGCGAGGTGGGGCCGGTCTGGTTATCGTCGAGGCCACAGCGGTTTCGCCCGAGGGCCGCATCACTCCCGGATGCGCCGGCCTATGGAGCGACATCCAGGCCGAAGGCATGGCGCGCATTGCCAAATCCATCAAGGCTGCTGGCGCTGTGCCGGGCATCCAGATCGGCCATGCCGGACGCAAGGCCAGCGCCAACCGACCGTGGGAAGGTGATGACCACATCCCCGACGATAGTCCCCTCGCTTGGCAGCCCATCGCGCGCTCTGCGATCGCATTCGGTGGAGGTCTGCCCCGCGTACCCAAGGCCATGACGCGGGATGACATTGTCCGGGTCAAAGCTGACTTCGCCGCAGCCGCACGCCGCGCGCGCGATGCTGGCTTCGAGTGGCTGGAACTGCACTTCGCCCACGGCTACCTGGCGCAGAGCTTCTTCTCGGCCCACTCCAATCAGCGCACCGATCCGTATGGCGGTAGCTTCGACAACCGTTCCCGCTTCCTGTTGGAGACGCTTGCTGCGGTGCGTGAGGTGTGGCCGGAACGCCTGCCGCTAACCTCGCGCATGGGCGTCATCGAGTACGACGGCAAGGACGAGGACACCCTTGCCGAGTCCATCGAGTTGGTAAAGCACATGCGCGAAGGCGGGCTGGATCTGCTTAACGTCAGCATGGGTTTCAGCACCTTGGATGCGAAGGTGCCGTGGGGCACGCAAGCGTTCCTCGCGCCCATCGCCGAGCGCGTGTGCCGTGAAGCCGGGCTGCCGGTGGCTTCGGGCTGGTGCATCGACGACCCGCACACTGCCGAGCGCGTGGTCGCCGACAAGCTGATGGAGCTGGTGATGATCGGCCGCGCCTATCTGGCCGACCCGCACTACCCGTACCAGATCGCACTGGCGCTGGACAAGAACAAGCCGGCTGGCGTGCTGCCAGCCCATACGCCTACTGGCTGTCGCGCTTCAAGGGGCCAGGCACGGCCTCGGCGCAGTGACTAGATGCAATGGATGACCGGGAGCATGCAATGATGATGTCACCGATTCGACGATTGACCGAAGGTGGACTCTCCATCGGAGTGGAACTGCCGTTGGACAATGATTGGTCGTCTGCGGGTCAAAGAAGCCGCCAAGAAGACGGGCGCCCGTTCGGTGTTCCTGACATGGGGCGTCATGGCGAACTGGCGCGCTTGGCAGATCGCTTGGGATTTCGCGTGCTTTGGCTGCGCGACGTGCCGGTTTACGATCCTGGATTCGGCGATGCCGCCCAAGTGTTCGAGGTCTTCTCCTATCTCGGCTATCTGGCCGGCGTAACCGACCGCATTCTGCTCGGCACCGCTGCGGTGGTGTTGCCGATCCGCGAACCCATCCTGACCTTGAAGGCCGCAGCCAGCATCGAACGACTCAGCCGGGGTCGGCTGCTGCTGGGTGTTGCGAGCGGCGATCGTCCAGTCGAATATCCGTTGTTTGGTCGCGATTTCGAGCTGCGCGGAGAGTCGTTTCGCGAGCAGGTGGAAATGCTAAGCCAATGGCGCCGCGCCACCTGGCCCGACGGTATCGAGGTTCTGCCGCGCCCATCCGCTGAATTGCCGCTACTGGTGGCTGGGCTGGCGCAGCAGCAGCCGCAATGGATCGGCACACACATGGACGGCTGTCTAGCTTATCCGCGTATGCCCGAAGAACATGCCGAACGGGTAGCAATGTGGCGCCAAGTAGCCGGTGACAAGCCCTACGTCAGCTTTATCCACCTGGACTTGGCAGAACATCCCGATACGCCGATGCGGCGGCATCGCTTTGGTGGACGTGTTGGCCGCAACGGCTTGATTGCCGAACTGGAATCCATGCGCGAGGCCGGCGTCCAGCACATTGGCCTGCAATTTCGCCGCAACGAACGGCCGCTGGATGAAACCCTGCACGAACTGTCCGAGTTCGTCATTCCCCGATTTCATTCGCCTGCTGCCGCCGAAGCCGTCTCAATTGGCGCGCACGAGCGGATGGAAAAGTGATAGGGAGCGCCAAGCGTGGAGATCAGGCATTTTCGCTGCTTCCTCGCCGTGGCCGAAGAACTCCACTTCGCCCGCGCGGCCGAGCGACTGCACATCGAGCAGTCGCCGCTGTCGCGCGCCATCAAGGAACTGGAAGAAGAACTGGGCGTGGTGCTGTTCGCCCGCACCACACGCAGCACACGCCTGACTCGTGCGGGCGCCCTCTTTCTGGAGCATGTGCCGCGCGTGTTCTCTGCCTTGCAGCAGGCCCGCGACAGCGTGAAGGCCGCCGCCAACGGCTTCCACGGCCAGCTGCGCATCGCCTTGTCCGACGGCATCACGCCGTCGCGTCTGCCGGCCTTGCTGGCGCTGTGCCGGCAAGAAGAACCCGAAGTCGAAATCCGCCTGACCGAAGTGCCGCTGTCGCAGCAGATCAAGGGACTGCACGATGACCTATACGACGTGGGCTTTGCCCGCGCCGATGAAGCCGGCGATGGCATCGTGGCCTCGCCCGTCTGGAGCGATCCACTGATGGTAGCCGTGCCGGCGCGGCATCCCTTGCTGGCCCACAAGCGCATCCCGCTCGAAGAACTGTTGCGCTATCCGCTGGTGCTGTGCGACCCGGTGGCGTGCGAGGGCCATGCCCGGCAGGTTGATCGTGTGCTGCGCCGTGTGGATATGGAACCGCTGGTGGCCGAGCGGGTGGCGTCCTGCGATTTGATGATGGCGCTGGTCTCCGCAGGTTTTGCCCTGGGCCTGACCGGCGCCGCGCATATCGCGGCTAGCCAGGAACGGGGCGTGGTCGCGCGGTCGCTGATTGGCCGTTCGCCGATGCTCACGACCTATCTGCTGCGTCTGGATGGCGAACCTTCGGAAACACTGGCCCGCTTCATCGAGCGTGTGCAAGCCATCGAGTCCCCCGAAGTTACCAGACCAGCGCCAGACCATTTCCCTGATCCCCCGGAGGAACCTAAGCCATGAAGAAGGCGATCCCGCTCTTGCTGGCCGTGGTGCTGACCGCCTGCGGACAATCCGAAACACCCGACAAGACAGACATACCGACTGTGGAGCAACTGGTCGCCGATCCTGTGCGTCTGAAAGAACTGCGCCAACAGTGCAAGACCGATCATGCCAGGCTGGGCGATGTGTTGTGCAATCGCGTGGCCGAGGCCACGCGATTGCGGTTCTACGGCGACGGCAAGACCCCATACACACCGCCGAAGGAAGCTCCCAAGTTCTGATCGCTGGCGATTCATAAAAATATCCCGCTCTCTCGCCATACACGCCGCAATGCGCCTTCGCTTGCGGCGTTTTTCTTTGACTCGACGCTGCGCGAATTCTTCCTTTTTTCTAGACCTTTCTCCCGATAACGGTCTTTGACCGGCACCGACCCGGCACTGATCCTCGCGCTATGCGGCACGTCCTTGTGCCACGTGTGAACGAGGAATCAGCGCAGGGAAATCGGAGGCCAGTCAATGCAAGCTCAGGGCGTGTTTTTCGGGCAGATCGCTGCCGTCTTTGGCATCGTGATCGCCGGCGTATGGAGTGCAACGCAATGGACGGCCGCCGCTCTGGCCTACCAACTACGCCTTGGCTCGCCCTGGTTCGACTTCTTCGGCACGCCGGTCTATCACCCCTGGCGGCTCTTTGAATGGTGGTTCGTCTTCGATGGCTACGCGCCACACGTCTTCGACGTGGGTGGGGCCATCGCCGGCGGCAGCGGCCTGGTGGCCGTGGTGGTTGCCATCGCCATGTCGGTGTGGCGTTCGCGGCAATCGCGCCTTGTCACCACCTACGGTTCCGCGCGCTGGGCGGATACGGACGATGTTCGCAAGGCCGGTCTGACGCAGCCGGCCGGCGTCTTCCTCGGCCGGTATCGCAATGAGTACCTTCGCCACGAAGGGCCGGAACACGTCCTGACCTTCGCGCCCACGCGCTCGGGCAAGGGTGTGGGCCTGGTGGTGCCAACGCTGCTGTCCTGGCCCGCGTCCGCCGTCATCCACGACATCAAGGGCGAAAACTGGCAGATCACCGCCGGCTGGCGCTCGCGCTTCTCGCATTGCCTGCTGTTCAACCCCACCGATGCGAAGTCAGCGGCCTACAACCCGCTGCTGGAAGTGCGGCGCGGCGCGCATGAAGTGCGCGACGTGCAGAACATCGCGGACATCCTGGTCGATCCCGAAGGCGCGCTGGAGAAGCGCAATCACTGGGAGAAGACCAGCCATGCGCTGCTGGTCGGCGCGATTCTTCATGTGCTCTACGCCGGCGAAGACAAGACCTTGCGCGGCGTCGCCAATTTTCTGTCCGACCCGGCCAGCCCGTTCGAGCTGACCTTGCACCGGATGATGACGACGAAGCACCTGGGCGATGCGCCGCATCCCGTGGTCGCTTCGGCCGCGCGAGAAGTGCTCAACAAGAGCGACAACGAGCGTTCGGGCGTGCTGTCCACGGCGATGAGCTTCCTTGGCCTATACCGCGACCCCACGGTGGCCGAAGTCACGTCGCGCTGCGATTGGCGCATCGCCGACCTGATTGCTTCCGAGCATCCGGTGTCGCTGTACCTGGTGGTGCCGCCCTCGGACATTAGCCGCACCAAGCCTCTCATTCGACTGATCCTCAACCAGATCGGGCGGCGACTCACGGAATCGCTCGACGGCTCCGATGGCATCGAACGCCGCCACAAGCTGCTGTTGATGCTTGATGAGTTCCCGGCGCTGGGTCGGCTCGACTTCTTCGAGACCGCGCTCGCCTTTATGGCGGGCTACGGCATCCGCAGTTTCCTCATCGCGCAGTCGCTCAACCAGATCGACAAGGCGTATGGGCAGAACCATTCCATCCTCGACAACTGCCATGTCCGCGTGACGTTCGCTACCAACGACGAACGCACCGCCAAACGTATTTCGGAAACGCTCGGCACCGCGACCGAGCTGCGCGCGCAGCGCAACTATGCCGGGCACCGATTGGCCCCGTGGCTGGGGCACCTGATGGTGTCGCGACAGGAAACGGCCCGGCCACTGCTGACGCCAGGCGAAGTGATGCAGCTTCCGCCCGACGAGGCGGTGGTGATGGTGTCCAGCCTGGCGCCGATCAAGGCGCACAAGCTGCGCTACTACACGGACGCCAACTTCAAGCAACGTATGTTGCCGCCGCCCGTGCTTGCAGCCGGGTGCTACGCCGATGCGCCGCCATTGCGACCCGATGACTGGAGCGGCTTGGCGATTCCGGCTGTGCCGACCGCAGCGGCCACGGCATCCGCCGATGACCTCGACGGCACCGACGACGGCGGCCCGCGCCGGCGGCCGGAGCTATCCGAGGTCGCCGAATACAGCGCCGAACCGCAGCCCGCAGGTAACGACCTGGCGCTGCTCGATGACGACGACTTTCCGCTGCCGCTTCCCGGCCAGCTCGACCCGGCCATGCAGCGCACGGCCCGGCTGGCTTCCCTCGACCCCAACGATGGAATCGACCTATGAGCCAATACCGCCTCAATCTGTTCATCCAGCACGAGCACGCCAAGCGCCTGGACGAACTCGCCGCCAAGAAAGGCGTGTCCAAGTCGTCCATCGTTGCAGCGGCGCTGGCGTCCTGGCTATCGCCCGATGCCGGTGACCAGCGCGAGGCGGCCATCGCCAAGCGGCTGGATCGGCTGTCGCGCCAGGCCGAGCGCCTGGAGCGCGACCAGAACATCCAGATCGAAACGCTGGCGCTATTTGTCCGCTACTTCCTGACCGTCAGCACGCCGATTCCCGAAGCACATCAGGAAGCGGTCCGCGCCCAGGGCAAGGCGCGTTTCGAGCAGTTCATCGAACAACTCGGGCGCCATCTTCTGCGCGGTCGGAGTCTGGTGCGCGACGTAGTGGAAGAACTGCACCCGGACACCGCGCGCATGGATGACGCGGCGGCGCTGGCTGAAGCGCGGGAGCGTGCTTCATGAGCGCCGTGCCGCAGATACCGTCCGAGCCGCGTTCGTCTGCCGCAACTTCACAGGATCGCCGCATCCAGATGTTGCGCACGGCAATGGGGCCGCTGATCGCCGCCGCGCTCGAAGACCCCGACGTGGTGGAAATCATGCTCAACCCCGACCGCACCCTATGGGTGGATCGGCTGTCGTCAGGTCGCGCACCGCTGGGCGTGGAACTGCCCGAGGCCGATGGCGAACGCATCATTCGTCTTGTCGCGGCCCACGTCGGCGCGGAAGTGCATCGCGGCCAGCCGCTCTTGACCGCCGAGCTGCCCGAAACGGGCGAACGCTTCGAGGGCATCTTGCCGCCGGCAGCACCCGGCCCGGCCTTCGCGCTGCGCAAGCGGGCCATCAGCATCATCGGCCTGGATCGCTATGTGGCCGACGGCATCCTGACTGCCGGCCAAGCCGAGTTCCTGCGCCGCGCCGTGCGTGAGCGGCAGAACATCCTGATCGCCGGCGGCACCAGCACCGGCAAGACCACGCTGGCGAACGCGCTGCTGGCCGAGATCGCCGCCACCGGCGACCGCGTGCTGGTGCTCGAAGACACCATCGAGCTGCAATGCGCCGCCCGCGACCATGTGCCGCTGCGCACGCGCGCAGGCGTGGTGTCGATGCAGGAACTGGTGCGCGCCACGATGCGCTTGCGCCCCGATCGCGTGATCGTTGGTGAGGTGCGCGGCGGCGAGGCGCTTGATCTCATCAAGGTGTGGGGCACCGGCCACCCCGGTGGCATCGCCACGATTCACGCCGGTTCCACCTTGGGCGCGCTGCTGCGCCTGGAGCAGCTAATTCTTGAAGTGGCAGTGAATCCGCCGCGCGCGTTGATCGCTGAGGCCATCAACGTTGTCATCCACATCGCCGGGCGTGGCCGCAAGCGCCACGTCGAAAGCATCGCCCGCGTCGTCGGATTCGACGGCGTGGGCTATCGCATGGCGGATGCGCTGGAAACGCCGTTTCCCGAGCTACCGCCAGTTTCCTCCCCGTCCCCTGAACCCTCTGGAGAACTGCCATGACGCAGATGCACATTCATGCTTTCCGCATTTCCGTAAATCCGGCTTCGGCCTTCGCACGCCTGCGGCGCCTGGCCGCGCCGGCGCACCATGGCCTGCTGCTGGCCGCCGTCATGTTGATGACGGCCGGCACCGCGCAGGCCGCCGGTTCCTCGATGCCGTGGGAAGGCCCGCTGACCTCTATTCTCGAATCCATCCAGGGGCCGGTGGCGCGCATCGTCGCGGTCATCATCATCATTTCCACCGGCCTGGCGCTGGCCTTCGGCGATACCAGCGGCGGCTTCCGCAAGCTGATCCAGATCGTCTTCGGTCTGTCCATCGCGTTCGCCGCGTCCTCGTTCTTCCTGTCGTTCTTCTCGTTCTCTGGTGGGGCGATCGTATGAGCGCCCCGGATGCCTTCACCGCGGGCTTCGAGGTGCCGCTGCATCGCTCACTCACCGAGCCGATCCTGATGGGCGGTGCGCCGCGCACCGTGGCGATTGCCAACGGCACGCTGGCCGCCGCCGTCGGGCTGGGCCTGCAACTGTGGATTCCCGGTGTGGTGCTCTGGATCGTCGGCCATTCGCTGGCGGTCTGGGGTGCGCGCGTCGATCCGCAGTTCATGCAGGTCTTCGCTCGGCACATCAAGCACAAACCGCTTTTGGACGTGTAGGGGGACGCCGCCATGCTGAACCTTGCCGAATACCGCCAGCGCCCGGCCTTGCTCGCCGACTGGCTTCCGTGGGCCGGGCTGATCGCGCCGGGCGTCGTCTTGAACAAGGACGGCTCTTTCCAGCGCACGGCGCGCTTTCGCGGGCCTGATCTGGACAGCGCGACACAGGGCGAGCTGATCGCCACGTCGGCACGCCTCAACAACGCGCTGCGCCGCCTGGGCTCGGGCTGGGCGCTGTTCATCGAAGCCGAGCGCCGACCGGCGGCGGATTACCCGCACGCCGACTTCCCCGAACCGCTGTCCTGGCTCGTGGACGAGGAACGCCGCGCCGCCTTCGAGGAATCGGGGCATCACTTCGAGAGCGGCTATCACCTGACACTGGCTTACCTGCCGCCCGAGGAATCGCGCGCCCGCGCGGCCAAGCTGCTCTACGAGAACGCGCCCGGCGATGGCGTGGACTGGCGCGGTCGGCTCGATGCGTTCGTGGCGGAAACCGATCGTGTCTTCGACTTGCTCGATGGCGTAATGCCGGAAATCACCTGGCTCGATGACGCCGAGACGCTGACCTACCTGCACGCCACGGTGTCCACGCGGCGCTATCCGGTGGCCGTGCCGGAGGTGCCGTTCCACATCGACGCGCTACTGGCCGACTCCGCTCTGGTCGGCGGTCTAGCGCCGACGCTGGGTGACCAGCACCTGCGCGTGGTGTCGGTGCGAGGCTTTCCGACCTCGACCTGGCCGGGCCTGCTAGACGACCTCAACCGCCTGGGTTTTGCCTACCGCTGGAGTACGCGCTTTCTCTGCCTGGACAAAGCCGAAGCGGAAAAGGAACTCGGCCGCCTGCGCCGCCAATGGTTCGCCAAGCGCAAGAACGTCATCGCGCTGCTGCGCGAGACGATCTTTCAGCAGGAATCGCCCCTGGTGGATACCGACGCCAGCAACAAGGCGGGCGACGCGGATGCCGCGATGCAGGAGCTGGGTGGCGATCAGGTGGCCTTCGGTCACTTCACTGCAACGGTGACGGTGCTCGATGCCGATCCAGCCGCGGCCGACGAAAAGCTGCGCATGGTGGAGCGCGTCATCCAAGGACGCGGGTTCGTCACCATCCCCGAAACGCTGAACGCCGTGGATGCGTGGTTGTCGTCCATCCCCGGCAACGCTTACGCCAACGTGCGCCAGCCCATCGTTTCGACGCTGAACCTGGCGCACATGATGCCGCTGTCCGCCGTATGGGCGGGGCCGGAGAAGAACGACCACCTCGATGGCCCGCCGCTGATCGTCACCCGCACCGATGGCGCCACGCCGTTCCGGCTGGTGACGCACATCGGCGACGTGGGGCACATGCTGGTCGCCGGCCCGACTGGCATGGGCAAGTCGGTGTTGCTTGCCATTCTGGTGCAGCAATTCCGCCGCTATCGCGGCTCGCGCGTGTTCGCCTTCGATATGGGCCGCTCGATGCGCGCCACCATCCTGGGCCTGGGCGGCGAGCACTACGACTTGGGTGCCGATGGCGGCATTGCCTTCCAGCCGCTCGCGCGTATCGACCGGGAAAGCTATCGCTCCTGGGCGGGGGAATGGGTGGAAGGCCGCCTGCTGCATGAGAGCGTGACGGTCGGCCCGGACGAGAAGGCGGTCATCTGGTCGGCGCTGGGCAGCCTCGCCGGTGCGCCGGTGGAGCAACGCACGCTCACCGGGCTGTCCGTACTGCTGCAATCGAACGCGCTGCGGCAGGCACTCGCGCCCTATGTGCTCGGCGGCGCGCACGGCAAGCTGCTGGACGCGGACACCGATCGTCTCGGCTTCGGTGACGTGCAGGGCTTCGAGATGGAAGAACTGATGCACAGCCCCGCCGCCGTGCAAGCGGTGCTGCGCTACCTGTTCGCCCGCTTCGATGAGCGTTTCGACGGTGCGCCCACGCTGCTGATTCTCGATGAGGCATGGCTGTTCCTCGATGAGCCGTCTTTCGCCGCCCGCATCCGGCAATGGCTCAAGACGCTGCGCAAGAAAAACGTGTCGGTGATCTTCGCCACGCAGTCGCTCGCCGACATCAAGGATTCGAGCATCGCGCCCGCGATCATCGAGAGCTGCCCGAGTCGAATCTTTCTCCCCAATCCGCAGGCAACCGAGCCGCAGATTCGCACGATCTACGAGGGCTTCGGCCTCAACAGCCGGCAGGTCGAAATCGTCGCCACCGCGCAGCCCAAGCGCGACTACTACTACCAATCGCGCCTCGGCAATCGCCTGTTCGACCTCGACCTAGGGCCGGCAGCGCTCGCCTTCGCGGGCGCATCCACACCGCAAGACCAACGCGACATTGACCGCGTACTGACGCAGGCCGGCGCTCCCGGCTTCGCCGGCGCGTGGCTGCGCCATCGCGGCCTCGACTGGGCTGCCGACCTGCTGCCGTCCTCACCGGCGGCGGCTTCTTTCCTCGCTTCTCAACCGCTGGAGGTTTCGCCATGAAGATCCGTGCTCTCTCCGTATCCCTAGCCGCCGTGCTGTCGGTGACGCTGCTGACCGCGCAGCCCGCATCGGCCCTCACGTTCATCGACCCCGCCAACCTTGTGCAGAACACGCTGACGGCAATCCGCACGATGGAGCAGATCAACAACCAGATCAATCAACTGCAAAACGAGGCGCAGATGTTGATAAACCAGGCCCGCAATCTGGCGAGCCTCGATTTCAACATCGTTAACCGCCTGCGCTCCACGCTCGCCACCACCGAACGCCTGATCGCCGAGGCGCAGGGACTGGCCTACGACGTGCAGAGCATGGATGCCACGTTTGCGCGTCTGTACCCGGAGCAGTACGCCGCGACCATCAGCGGCGACCGCATGGCGCAGGACGCCCGCGAACGCTGGAAGAACACCCTCGACGGCCTGCATACCGCGATGCGGATGCAGGCGCAGGTGTCGCAGAACCTGGCCCAAGACGAAAGCGCGCTGGCCGACCTCGTGAGCCAGAGCCAATCGGCCACCGGCGCCTTGCAGGCGCAGCAGGCGACCAACCAGCTTCTTGCCTTGCAGGCCAAGCAGTCCATCCAGTCCCAGCAGCTCCAGATCACGCAAGACCGCGCCGCCTCGCTGGAACTGGCGCGGCAGGCGGCGGCCACCGAGCGCGCCCGCGAAGTGCGGCGGCGCTTCCTGGGCAGCGGCACGCCGTACACGCCGCAGTCCGTCAACTTCTACAACAACTGACGGGAGACGGCCATGCGATGCGCTCCCGTCTTGTCGGTTTCGCTGCTGGCCCTGCTGCTGACCGCGTACGGCCAGCAGTCGGCCGAGAACCTGGCCGACGCTTTGACCACAGATCCCGTGCGGCTCAAGGCGTTGCGTGCGCAGTGCGCGGACGACCGGCAGGCCGTGGGCGAAGACGACTGCCGCGCCGCCGCCGAAGCGTTCCGGCGGCGCTTCTTCTCCGGCCGGGCCGGGCCGGACGAATACCGGACGCTGGCCGAGCTGCCGCCGATTCCGGCGAGCTTCGATGAACCCGACGACCGCGACGAGACGGCGGCTTTGCCTGCCTTGGAGGACGCGCCATGAACGACGTGACCATCATCGATCGCTTCCTCGATACGTTCTCGCGCTACATCGACTCCGGGTTCGGCTTGCTGCAAGGCGAAGTGGCGTTCCTGACGGCCACGCTGATCGTCATCGACATGACCATCGCCGGCTTGTATTGGGCCATGAGCCACGCCACCGGCCAGGGCGAGGACGTGATCGCCAAGCTGCTGCGCAAGGTGCTCTACGTCGGTGCCTTCGCCTACATCATCGACAACTTCAACTGGCTGGCCGGCATCGTGTTCCGCTCGTTCGCCGGGCTGGGCCTGACGGCCACCGGCTCGACCATGACGATGGAGAACTTCCTGCAACCGGGGCGGCTGGCCAAGACCGGCATCGACGCCGGGGCGCCGATCCTCGACCAGATCGGCGACATGGCCGGCTTCCCCGAAGTCTTCGTGAACATCGACCCCATCGTGGTGATGTTCCTCGCCTGGCTCACCGTCATCCTGTGTTTCTTCGTGCTGGCGATCCAGCTTTTCATCACGCTGATCGAGTTCAAGTTGACGACGCTGGCCGGCTTCGTGCTGGTGCCGTTCGCGCTTTGGAACAAGACCTCGTTTCTCGCCGAAAAGGTGCTCGGCAATGTGGTGTCGTCGGGCATCAAGGTCTTGGTGCTGGCCGTCATCGTCGGCATCGGCTCGGGCCTGTTCGCAGAGTTCCAGGTTCATCCCGACGAACCCTCCATCGACCACGCCCTTGTCGTGATGCTGGCCTCGCTCGCGCTGCTGGCGCTGGGCATCTATGGGCCGGGCATCGCCACCGGCCTCGTGTCCGGTGCGCCGCAGCTCGGCGCTGGCGCGATGGCGGGTGCCGCTGTCGGTGCCGCCGGCACGGCCGTTGCCATCGGTGCCGCCGCGACCGGGGTCGGTGGCGCCGTAGCGGCCGGCGCACGCATGGCGCCTGCGGCCGCCAAGCTGGCCGGCGCCGGTGCGCGGGCCGCCACCTCGGCGGCCGGTAGCGCACGCTCGGCGTTCCAGGCCGGTTCCGCCGCTGCGGGCGGCGGCGCCAAGGGCGCGATGGCCGGCTTGGGCAATGTCGCCAAGACCGGCGCGCAGTCTGCCGGGCGCAGCGCCGCATCCGGGGCGTCCGGCGCGGCGCAGAAGATGACCAGCTCTTTCCGTGCTGGCTGGAACGGCACAGAGGCCGGTGGCGGCGCTGCGCCCGGTGCGGCTGGCGCCGGTCAGGCGGCCGCTGGCGAAGCCACAGACAGCGCCGCCAGCTCGCAGAAGCAAGAGCAGCCCGCATGGGCCAAGCGGATGCACCGCCGCCAGCAGATCACTCATGCCGCGACCACTGCCGCACACACGTTGCGCGGTGGCGATGGCGGCGGCTCCGGGCAAGGCCCGAGCCTGCGCGGCTCCGACGACTAAAGCGATTCACAAGGAGAACTGACCATGCGATTCAAACGACCGCAGGTGCGCTATGCCGATACGCCGCAGCCTGCCACTCCGTATCAAGCCGCCGCGCAGGTGTGGGACGAGCGTATCGGCTCGGCCCGCGTGCAGGCGAAGAACTGGCGGCTGATGGCCTTCGGCTGCCTCACGCTCGCGCTGCTGATGGCCGGCGGTTTGGTGTGGCGCTCGGCGCAGTCCATCGTGACGCCCTACGTCATCGAAGTCGATCAATCCGGCCAAGTGCGTACCGTGGGCGAGGCCGCCACGCCGTATCGGCCCGCCGATGCGCAGATTGCGCATCACCTGGCGCGCTTCGTGACGCTGGTGCGCTCCCTGTCCATCGACCCCATCGTTGTGCGGCAGAACTGGCTCGATGCCTATGACTACACCACCGACAAGGGCGCGGCCGTGCTCAACGACTACGCGAGCAAGAACGATCCGTTCGCCCGCGTCGGCCGCGAGTCGGTGACGGTGCAGATCACCAGCGTCACACGCGCGAGCTATGCCTCGTTCAACGTCCGCTGGACGGAACAGCGGTTCGTCAATGGCGCACCCGCTGGCACCGAACGCTGGAACGCCGTGCTTTCAACCGTCCTGCAAACCCCGCGTACAGAACAGCGCCTGCGCAAGAACCCGCTGGGTATCTACGTCAACGGCCTGTCGTGGAGCCGCGAACTGGATTCTTCCGAAGGAGCCAAGCCATGAACCTGCCTTTCCGCTTTTACGCTTTCGTGCTGATGTTCGCGGCCCTGTCGGGATGCGCCTCGCAGGGCAAGCCGCCGCCGTCCATTTCGCTCGATGAGCCGGTGCAGGCGCAGCCGTTGCCCGAGCCGTCCAAGCCGGTTGAAGTCGTCGCCGTGCCCGAGCCGCTGGCGCTGCCGGCGCAGTTGAAGCCGCTGCCGGAGGTGGACGAGGCCACGCCCGCGCCGGAGCCGGCCGACGAGAAGGTGCGGGTGTCGCGCGCCAATGCCGAGGCCCGCATCGCGCCGACCCGCGAGGGCTACGTCAATGCGATCCAAGTGTGGCCGTACAGCGACGGCGCGTTGTATCAAGTCTATGCCGCACCGGGGCGCGTCACCGTGGTCTCGCTCCAGCCCGGCGAGGAACTTGTCACCGTCGCCGCTGGCGATACCGTGCGCTGGATCGTGGGCGACACGTCCAGCGGCAGCGGCGAGGCGCTGCGCGTCAACGTGCTGGTCAAGCCCACTCGCTCGGGCCTGAAAACCAATCTGGTCATCACCACCAGCCGGCGGACGTACCTGCTGGAACTGACCTCGACGGAAAAGGCATGGATGGCGTCGGTTTCATGGGACTACCCCAAAGACCGGATGCTGGCTTTGCAGCGCCAGTCGCAGGCCGCACAGACAGCCGCGCCGGTCGATACCGGCTTGGCGTTGGAGAAGATCCGCTTCCGCTACGCGATCAGCGGCAGCAACCCGCCGTGGAAGCCGCAACGGGCCTTCGATGATGGAGAAAAGGTCTATATCCAGTTCCCGCCGGGTATCGCCCAAGGCGAACTGCCGCCGCTGTTCGTCATCGGCACGCAGGGTGACGGCCAGCTCGTCAATTACCGTTTCCGCTCGCCGTACTACATCGTGGATCGCCTCCTTGGCGCGGCCGAACTGCGCCTGGGCGGCGATGGTGGTGACGTGGTGCGGATCGAGCGCACTGACGGCGTGGCGCGGAGGAACTGACCATGAGTGACGAGACTCCCGACCTCGCCGCGCCGCATGCAGCGGGCAAGATCGCACCCGAGGCGGTGGCGCTACGCGCCCAGCCGCGCCCGGTCACACGCCTGAACCGGCGCACGCTGGCCATCCTCGCCGGCGGCCTGGCGGTCGCCGTGCTCGGTGCGCTGATGTGGTCGCTGCAACCGCAGCGGCGTGGTGCTGGTGAGCAGACCGAGCTTTACAACGTCGATCGCGTCTCCAAGTCCGAAGGGCTGGATGCGCTGCCGGCGGACTACTCCAAGCTGCCGCCGGCCTTGCCGCCCACGGTGCCCGAGCTGGGGCCGCCGCTGCCGGGCGATCTTGGCCCGGCCATCGTCAAGTCGCAGCAGCCGGTGACGGCCGCCTATGCGGCCCCCGGCCACGACTCGAACGATGCGCTGCGCAAGGAAGCCCAAGCGGCCGCGGGTTCATCGGTGTTCTTTCGCTCTGGCACGCAGAAGGCCGCGCCGGTGGCGCAGTCGCAGGCTACCGCCGCGCCGGGCTTCGCCGCCAATGCGGCGTTCGACCCGATGGCTGCCGGGCCAGCCTCCACGGCGGCCCAGCCTGCCGACCCGACGGCGGTACAGAACCGGCAAGACCAGAAAGAGGCGTTCCTGAAAGCCGGAAGTACGGAAACCCGCAATTCCGGCAATCTGACGCTGCCGGCCTCGCCATATCAGGTGATGGCCGGGACGGTCATCGCCGGGGCGCTGGTGACGGGCATCAAGTCGGACTTGCCGGGCGACGTGATCGCCACGGTGACGGAGCCGCTCTATGACACGGCTACCGGGCGCTTTCTGCTGATCCCGCAGGGTTCGCGCATCCTGGGCCGCTACAACAGCCAGGTCAGCTACGGGCAGAGCCGCGTGCAGGTGGTGTGGAACCGGATCATCCTGCCCGACACGTCTTCGCTCACGCTCGACAACCTGGTCGGAGCCGACCCGGCCGGCTATGCCGGGCTGGAAGACGACGTGGACTACCACTGGGGCCGCATCTTCGCTGGCGCAGCGTTGACCACACTGCTGGGCGTCGGCTCCGAGCTGGCCGCGCCCGAGAACCGCCAGGATGGCGACCGCATCATCATCGCCGGGCGTGACAGCGCGCAGGACAGCATCAATCAGGTCGGGCAGGAGATGACCCGGCGCAACATGAACATCCAGCCGACGCTGACCGAGCGGCCGGGCCTGCCGGTTCGCATCATCGCCAACCGCGACTTGGTGCTGCGGCCCTACCAGCCGTTGTTCTTCAACAAGGGGACTTCACGATGACGACGCGCAAGCTGCGGCTCGGCCCGCTGCCGAAAACCGAATCCACGAAGCTGACCTTTGCCTGCCCGGCCAGCCTGAAAGCCGACCTCGACCGCTACGCCGCGCTGCACGCGCAGGCGTATGGCGAGGCGGTCGATGCCGTGACGCTGATCCCGCACATGCTGGAAGCGTTCATCGCCGGCGACCGGGGATTCAGGAAGGCGGGGGCGAGCAAGGCGCCGCCGCCGAGGCCGAGTTGACGATGCAGACGCATCCACCATCCACCCGCAAGCGAAATCGCCGCCCACCGGCTGCGATTTCGCTTTGAGAGACCGCTTGCGACAAGCCACGGCTATGATGACAGTGCGACCTTGCCCGCTACGCCGCCCCTGGGCTTGCTACCGCGAAGCGCCTATGCGGCACCTAGCCGGAAAAGCAGCAAGAGCACACGATGGCCGAAATATGGCCTAACTTGTTGCCCCGTAAGACCTTTCGCACCACTACCTGTCTGCACTAAGGACTTGACAGCGGACATTTTTCATGCCCGCTGGAAAAGGGTGGTAGCTACCATATTAATAGCTATATGCCGGCGCCGGTATTGGGCTAAAGGCACTTTTCCCTTGGATTTAGCTACCACGCTGCCAGGCCGCCAGTAAAGCCAGCGCGCCCAGCAGCACCGGCTGGTGCAGCATGTACCAGGACAGGCTGTGGCGCCCCAGCCAGGCGAGTGGGCGCAGCGCGCCGCCGGCCTCTGCGCGCAGCCACTGCGGCCTTTGCCGCTGCACCCAAGTGCCGGCCGCCACGCCCCACCAGAGCACGCCCAGCCAGGGGAAGACCGGCACGTAGTCTTCGGTGATGGGTTTGTGCGTGATCCAACCCAGCCAGTTGAGCGCACGGCCATTGAAGACCGGCGCCAGCGCACTGCCCTGCAGCAGCGCATCGGCCAGCCAGGGCGAGGCGATGGCCAGCGCGCCCAATGGCCAGAGCCAGCCGCCGCCGCCCGCCGTGAGCCGCGCCACGATCAGCATCAGCGCCAGCCCGTGCAGCACGCCAAAGTAGATGAAGCTGCGCGGAAACAGCCACCAGGAACCGGCCGTGACCAGCAGCGCGCAGCCCGCCACCTGCGCCCAGCGGCGCCAGAAGCGCGCCCAGTCCTGGCCCTGCCCCACCGCCAGCGCCTGGCCCAGGCCGGCGCAAAACAGGAACAGGCTGACGATCGCCGTGCGCTGCCAGGTCCAGAACGGGTCGCCCAGGAAGTTCTGGCGCCAGAGGCCGTGGTAGCCCAGGTCAAAGCAGAAGTGGAAGGCGGTCATCCAGACCACCGCCGTGCCGCGCAGGGCATCGACCGCGTCGGCGCGGCGCTTGGTTACAGGGCCTGGGGATGAAAGAGGCAGCATGGCGGCGACGATAACCGAGGCCGGCCCGAGCCCTGCCCGAATCCTGCATTACCTCCGCTTCACCCGGCAACGGGCTTCCCGTCAGGTTCACGGCCTAGAGTGCAGCCCGGGCCCGGCCCGCCCGCCCCCAGGCGCCGATACCCAGCGGCATGGCACATAACGACAGGGAGCACGCTGCACATGACTCTCCTCCATGCTCTCAAGAGCTTCTTCGCCCGCTTCCTGATCAGCCGCGGCTTCTATCGTCACTTCCAGCGCCTGGCGTTGTTCGAATCGCTGGCCGGCACCAATGTGAGCCGCGAGATGCCGGCCTCGCTTGGCCAGACGCTGAGCGCGGCGGCGCACAGCGATGCCACGGCGCTGCTGCATTCGCTGGGCTCGCGCCCCGAGGGCCTGAGCCAGGACGAGGCCGAGGCGGTGCGCGCCGAGGTCGGCCCCAACGAGGTCGCCCAGGACAAGCCACTGCCCTGGTGGCAACACCTGTGGCAGTGCTACCGCAACCCGTTCAACCTGCTGCTGACGCTGCTGGCGGTGGTGTCCTGGCTGACGGAAGACACCAAGGCCACCATCGTCATCACCACCATGGTGGTGCTGTCCACGCTGCTGCGCTTCTGGCAGGAGTCGCGCTCCAACGATGCGGCCGACAAGCTCAAGGCCATGGTGAGCAACACCGCCACCGTACTGCGGCCCGATGGCGCCACCACGCCGGCCGAGGCCACGGCTGCCGTGCCGCGCCACAGCGGCGCGCTGCCGCGTGTGGAGGAACCGATCCGCCAACTGGTGCCGGGCGACGTGGTGGTGCTGTCTGCGGGCGACATGATCCCGGCCGACCTGCGCGTGCTGGCGGCCAAGGACCTGTTCGTGAGCCAGGCGGCCATGACCGGCGAATCGATGCCGGTGGAGAAATTTGCCGTGCCGCGCGGCGTTGTCGCCGGCAACCCGCTGGAGCTGGAGAACCTGCTGTTCATGGGCACCAACGTGGTCTCTGGATCGGCCACGGCGGTGGCCGTGGCCACTGGCGGACGCACCTACTTTGGCGCACTGGCGCAGCGCGTGACGGCGGCCGACCCGGCCGTCACCTCGTTCCAGGCCGGCGTCAACAAGGTGAGCTGGCTGCTGATCCGCTTCATGATGGTGATGGTGCCGCTGGTGCTGCTGATCAATGGCTTCACCAAGCATGACTGGCTGCAGGCCTTCCTGTTTGCGCTGTCGGTGGCGGTGGGGCTCACGCCCGAGATGCTGCCGATGATCGTCACCTCCACCCTGGCCAAGGGCGCGGTGGTGCTGTCGCGCAAGAAGGTGATCGTCAAGCGCCTGGACGCGATCCAGAACTTTGGCGCCATGGACGTGCTGTGCACCGACAAGACCGGCACGCTGACGCAGGACAAGATCTTTCTGGCGCGCCACACCGACGTGTTCGGCGACGCCTCCGACGACGTGCTGGAGATGGCCTACCTCAACAGCTACTACCAGACCGGGCTGAAGAACCTGCTCGACGTGGCGGTGCTGGAGCATGCCGAGGTCTACCGCGAGCTGGAGATCGCCACCGCCTTCCGCAAGGTGGACGAGATCCCGTTCGACTTCACCCGCCGCCGCATGTCGGTGGTGGTGGCCGAGCATGACGAGCACCACCTGCTGGTGTGTAAGGGCGCAGTCGAAGAAATCCTTGCCGTCTGCGACCACGTGCGCCACGGCGACGCCGCCGAGCCGCTCACGCCCGCGCTGCTGGAGCGCATCCGCGCCGTGACCGCCGCCCAGAACGAGGAAGGCCTGCGCGTGGTGGCGGTGGCCGTGCGCGAGATGCCGCCCGCGCGCGACACCTACGGCGTGGCCGACGAGGCCGGCCTGACCCTGGTCGGCTACGTCGCCTTCCTCGACCCGCCCAAGGAAAGCACCAAGCCCGCCATTGCCGCGCTGCACGCCCACGGCGTGGCCGTGAAGGTGCTGACCGGCGACAACGAGCGCGTCACCGCCAAGATCTGCCGCGAGGTCGGGCTGTCGATCGACGGCATGCTGCTGGGCGCCGACGTCGAGGCCATGGACGACGCCCGGCTGGCGCTGGCGGTAGAAGGCGCCAACGTCTTTGCCCGCCTCACGCCCACGCACAAGGAGCGCATCGTGCGCGCGCTCAAGGGCAACGGCCACGTGGTCGGCTTCATGGGCGACGGCATCAACGACGCGCCGGCGCTGCGCAGCGCAGACATCGGCATCTCGGTCGACACGGCGGTGGACATCGCCAAGGAAGCGGCCGACATCATCCTGCTGGAGAAGAGCCTGATGGTGCTGGAAGAAGGCGTGCTGGAAGGCCGGCGCACCTTCGCCAACATGCTGAAGTACATCAAGATGACGGCCAGCTCCAACTTTGGCAACGTCTTCTCGGTGCTGGTGGCCAGCGCGTTTTTGCCTTTCCTGCCGATGCTGCCCATGCACCTGCTGGTGCAGAACCTGCTCTATGACATCTCGCAGATCGCCATCCCGTTCGACAACGTGGACGCCGAGATGCTGCAGGCGCCGCAGCGCTGGCAGCCAGCCGAGATCGGCCGCTTCATGCTGTTCTTCGGGCCGATCAGCTCGGTGTTCGACATCACCACCTTCCTGCTGATGTGGTACGTGTTCCACGCCAACGCACCTGAGCACCAGACGCTGTTCCAGTCGGGCTGGTTCGTGGTGGGCCTGCTCACGCAGACGCTGGTGGTGCACATGATCCGCACGCCCAAGATCCCGTTCCTGCAGAGCCGCGCCGCGCCGGCGCTGATGATGGGCACGGCCATCATCATGGCCATCGGCATCTTCCTGCCCATGGGGCCGCTGGCCCACTACTTCAAGCTGGAAGCGCTGCCGCCCTTCTACTTCGTGTGCCTGGTGCCGATCCTGCTGGGCTACATCGGCCTCACGCAGGCGGTCAAGGGCTTCTATGCGCGGCGGTATGGGTGGCAGTAGCGCCCGGCGCACCGGCCTGCCGGGCACGCTCGGTCAGGGCGTTGATCCGCGCCAGCTCCAGCGCGGCTTCGTCCGGGCAAGGCCCGGCATCGAAGAAGGCGTGCCGTACATCGATGACGAGAATGGCTTGGTTCATGGTCACTGGCCGCCGTTCCACGTGACGACGAGCCGGCGCGTGGACTGCGGCACGAGGAGGAAGCGGATGCTGATGCCTGAGATCACCGCAGCGCAGGTATGCATCTGCGGCGGCTGGCCGAGGCCGGCGGATGGCGAAGTGCGCATATTCACGCGCAACTGATTGCCCCGCTCCACCGTAGAGGTGATCTGGTTGCCGGCACTGCCACAGAAACTGCTTTCAAAAATCGCAACCACCATGCTGCGGCGGAAGTCCAGGATCTCGTCCGCTGCCGGGATTTCGGCGTACTGGTCGCCCGGATACTTCTGGAAGAAGGCATCCCAGTCGGCCTTGGACCTGATCAAGACCGGCTCCGGCGTATCCATGGTTTCGCCCGTCGGCGGGACATACCAACCGCCCAGCGGGTAGTAGTTGATCGCCGTCCCGGCTTCACGCGTTCCCTCGGGCAGGTGCTCGGCCCGGGCCACCTGCTGCGCGGCGAGCGCGATGGAGGCCAGCAGCAACAGCCGGCCGAGGACATGAAGTGTTTGTCTATGCATGCGCACTCCTCTGTAGAACCGGGATTGCGGGTCTATCAAAATAGATAGCAACATGCCGGCGTACCACCTGCATTTCAGGCAACTTTTAACCTGAAACGCAGGCAGCACGCCGGCATAAAGCTATGTATTCAATAGCGCTTGTTTGTCATCAGCGGCCGCCGGCGCGGCTTGCCGGGCCACGCTGCGCGCCCACAGCAGCCATACGGCCAGCACGTCGAGCATGATCAGCGCCTGCCACAGGTACTCGTGGGCGAACTGGAACAGCTTGTCGCTCCACTGGCCCAGGTAGAACAGGCTGACCACCCGCACCACGTTGAGCGCCTGCACCGCCACCATGCCGATGGCCAGGCCCTGCAGCTTCTGCCGCCACGAGGCCGGGTAGGCCACGATGGCGGCGAACAGCACGATGCAGGCCTCCACGCCATTGCAGCCGGGCTCGATGGATACGCCAAAGCCGGTCTTGGCGTCCCACAGCACCTTGCCCATGGAGGTGACGTTGGGGTCGAACCAGATCACCAGCCCGGCGCAGGCGCGCGCCAGCAGCGTGGTCCAGGGCAGCACGAAGTGCTGCTGCACGGGCTGCAGCAACTCGATGCCGAAGAGCGACAGCTGCACCGTCAGGAAGATGGCAAAGAAGCGAAGCATGGGGCGCAAGCGTAACGCAAGCCCGTTAGCGCGGGCGGATGTGGCTTTGCCGCCGCATCCAAAAGCTTTCCGGGAACGGACAATACGGGCCGCCACTCGCAACAGCTGTGTCCGCTGCGGCAATACTTCCTCATGTTCTCCCCGCCTTCGTTGCCATCCGACAGCACGCACATTCTGCTGATCGACGACAACCTCGATGAGCTGCGCCTGCTAGCAGACATCCTGCGCAGCGCCCGCTACCGCCTGAGCGTGGCGCTGGACGGTGCCCAGGGCTACCACCGCGCGGTGGCCTCCCCTCCTGACCTGATCCTGCTGGACGTGAGCATGCCCCGCATGGACGGCTTTGCCACCGCCCGGCTGCTCAAGGCCCACGCGGCGACGGCCGCGGTGCCCATCATCTTCCTGTCGGCCGCCAGCACCTTGGAGGAGCGGCTGCAAGGCCTGCGCGTTGGCGGCGTGGACTACGTGCTCAAGCCCTTCGACGCGGAAGAGGTGCTGGCGCGCATCCAGGTGCACCTGACCCTTGCCGGCAATAGCGCGCCGCTCCCCAAGCAGGTCGCGGCCCCCGAGGGCGACGACGCCGACGCGGTGTTCGTGCGTGCCGCCATGCGCTACCTCACCCTCAACCTGCGCAGCGAACACAGCCTGGACAGCGTTGCGCACGCGGTCGGCACGCATTCCAAGCGGCTGTCACGGGCTTTCCGGGCGCAGCTGTCGCAGACGGTGTTCGAGTTCCTGCGCCAGGAGCGCCTGCGCGAGGCGCAGCGCCTGCTCAGCCAGACATCGCTGGGCGTGCTGGACGTTGCGGCCGAGGTCGGCTTTGCCAGCGCGGCCAACTTCGCCACGGCCTTTCGCGAGCAGGTCGGCGTGACCCCGACCGCCTACCGCCGCCAGAGCGCGCGGCGCTAGCGCGCGCAGTTCTTCCCGGCCTTTACAAATGCAACGGCAGATGCAGATGCGGCGCGGCATCGTCCTGATGTGGTGGTGCCTGCTGGCAGCCATGCCTGCCAGCGCGCAGGCGGCCATCGACGTGCTGCACCTCAGCGGGCAGGAAGCCTGGCCGCTGTCCCTGGCGCCTGCCCTGCGCATGCTGGAAGACCCGGCAGGCACGCTCACGGCCGAGGCGGCCCGGCAACTGCCGGAACAGCCCGGCCCAGACGCACCGCCCCAGGCCTTCCACCCTGCCCAAGCGGTCGACCTGGACGCCGGCTTTACCTCGTCCGCGCTGTGGCTCAGCCTGCGGCTGGCCAACGATGGGCCCCGCTCCCTGCAACTGGTACTGGCGCCGGGCACGGCCACGCTGCAGCGTGTCGATTACTACCTGCTCCGTGGGGACGACTGGTCGTCCCACGCCGCTGGCGCCGGTGTCGCCACGCCTGCGGGCAACGCGACCCGCCTGCCAACGCTGAGCCTGGAGCTGCAGCCGGGCGAGCAATTGCGCGTGCTGGCGCGGGTGCGCAGCGCCTCGGCCATCCAGCTGCGGCCCCAGTTGTTCGACGCACAGGCCTTCACGGCATCCGAGCAGCGCATGCTGCTCTGGGACGGCCTGCTGCTGGGCGGCCTGCTGGCCGGGACCTTCTGCGTGCTGCTGTACTGCGCGCTGTCGCGCAATTCCAGCCTTCTGCTGCTGGGCGGCATCTGCCTGCTGATCGCGCTGCACGAGGCGTCTCAGCGCGGCTACACCAAATGGCTGCTCTGGCCGCAATCGGATGCCTTTGCCGCACGCGCCGTGTTTGCCTTCGGCGGCCTGGCCGTGGTGCTGGCCGTGGCCTATATCCATGTGCTGGCACGGCGCCAAAAAATGCGTTTCCCCGGGGGCCGCGTGCTGCTGGCCCTGGCGCTGGCGCAAGCCCTGGCAATGGGCGTGGCGATGTTGCTGGGCCCGGACATCGCTGCGCGCATCAGCGCCTACGGCAGCACGGCCATCGGGCTGGGCCTGCTGGCCAGCGCCCTCGCCTTCCTGCGCGGCAAGCCCTATGGCGGCAAGCTGGTGGTGGCCACGGCCGTCTTCCTTGGCCTGCAGGCCCTGCTGCGCCTGACGGAGATGAGCGGCCGCACTCACCTGCTGTCCACGGATCTCGAGGCCCATCCGGTGTTCGCGCTGATGGGCCTGTTCTTCCTGCTGAGCATGGGCGTGGGCTGGATCTACCTGCTGGGACGCCAGCGCCAGCAAGCCCATGCCGAGCTGCTGGATTTCCAGTTGAGCGAGCAAGAGCGCCTGCGCGACGAGGTGGCGCGCCAGACCCAGGCGCTGCACCAGTCGCTGGAAGAAACCCGCAAGGCCCACGAGGAGCAGACCCGCACCCTGGCCTATGTCGGCCACGACCTGCGGGCGCCGCTGGTCACCGTCTCTGGCCACGCGCGGCGCCTGCTGGAGCTGGTGCCGCCCGAGCTGCTGCCGGGCGTGCGCGCCATCGAGCGCAGCGCGCAATACCAGTTGTCGCTGATCGACGAGCTGGTGAACTTTGCCCGGGACGAGCTGCAATCCCTGCGCATCCAGCCCGTGGCCACCGACATGTGGCAGTTGCTGCAGGACATCCAGCAGTACGCCAGCGTGCTGGCCTTGCAGCAGCACAACCGCTTCACGCTGGACGCCGCGCCCGGCCTGCCGGCCACCTTGCAGGTCGACAGCCGGCGGCTGCAGCAGGTGCTGCTGAACCTGATCACCAACGCCGCCAAGTTCACCCGCAACGGCAGCATCCAGGCCCAGGTGCGCGGCGAGCGCCTGGACGACCAAGGGCGCTGGCGCCTGCACTTCTGCATCAGCGACTCGGGCATAGGCATAGAGGCGCAAGACCAGTCGCGCATCTTCAACGCCTTCGAGCAGTTGCAGCCCAGCCCCGGCAGCGTCGGCCTGGGCCTGTTCATCGCCCGCCGCATCGTGCAGGCCATGGGCGGCGAGCTGCGGCTGCGCAGCGCCTCGGGCCAGGGCAGCGCCTTCTTCTTCGAGCTGGAGGCCCAGGCCCCCAATGGTGAACTGGCCGCCCCTCAGCCGCCCACCATCCCGATGGCGCCGCGCCCCCTGCCAGCCTTCACCCGCCTGCCCAGCGAGGAAGCCCGCGCCGAGCTGGCGCAACTGGCCCGCGAAGGCCAGCTCACCGCGCTGGAAGACTGGACGCTGCGCCTGTCCGACCAGCACCCCGAGCACCGCGACTTCTGCAACGCCGTGCTCGCCGCCCTGGAAGAACTGGACTTCGAGCGCGTCCAGGCGCTGGCTGCAGCTAGCTAGCCCCCTGCCAAGGGCACCGTGGATCTGGCTTTGCCAGTCCGCTGGTGCCGTCCCCGGAAGGGGGTTGGCGAAGACACGAAGTGCGAAGCCTGGGGGTGAACTAGATCAATCGACCCACTTGCGCGCATTGCGCCAGATCTGCGACCACGGGCTCAGCGCGCTGCGGTCACCGCCGCTCCAGCTCATCTGCACGTTGCGGAACACGCGCTCGGGGTGCGGCATCAGCGCGGTGAAGCGGCCGTCGGCCGTGGTCACGCCGGTCAGGCCGCCGGCGCTGCCGTTGGGGTTGAACGGGTACTGCTCGGTGGCCTGACCAGCGTTGTCCACGTAGCGCAGGGCGGCTACGGCGGTAGCCGGGTCGCCTCGGTAGGCGAAGTTGGCATAGCCCTCGCCATGCGCCACGGCGATCGGCAGGCGCCAGCCGGCCATGCCTTGCAGGAACAGGCTGGGCGACTCCAGCACCTCGACCATGGACAGGCGTGCCTCGAAGCGCTCGCTCTGGTTGGTGGTGAAGCGCGGCCAGGCGGCGGCGCCGGGAATGATGTCGGCCAGCTCGGCAAACATCTGGCAGCCGTTGCAGACGCCCAGGCCGAAGGTGTCGCCACGGCCGAAGAAGGCCGCGAACTGGTCCGACAACTGGGGATTGAAGGTGATGCTGCGCGCCCAGCCAATGCCGGCGCCCAGGGTGTCGCCGTAGCTGAAGCCGCCGCAGGCCACCACGCCACGGAAATCCGCCAGCGCGGCGCGGCCGGATTGCAGGTCGGTCATGTGCACGTCTACTGCCTCGAAGCCGGCGGCGTCGAAGGCATAGGCCATTTCCACATGCGAATTGACGCCCTGCTCGCGCAGGATGGCCACGCGCGGCCGCGCGCCGATGATGGCGGGCGCCTGTGGTGCGGCCTCGTAGCCCGGGCAGTGCCAGTGCAGGCCTGGGTCGGCCGGTGCGCCGGCAGCGGCGTGCTCGGCGTCGGCGCAGGCCGGGTTGTCGCGCTGCTGGTTGATCTTCCAGCTGACCGCGTCCCAGACCTGGTGCAGGTCGGCCAGCGTGGCGCTGAACACCGACTTGGCGTCGCGCCAGACTTCAATCTTGCCCTTGCCCGCATCCATGGCGGAGCTTTCCGGCCGCGTCTTGCCAACGAAGTGGCTGTGCTTGGACAGGCCGTGCGCGCGCAGGGTCTGCATGACCTCGTTGCGCTCGGCCGTGCGCACCTGCAGCAGCACGCCCAGCTCTTCGCTGAACAGCGCCTTGAGCGTGAGTTCTTCGCGCCGCGCGCTGACCTGCTGCGCCCAGTTCTTGGCGTCGCCGGTTTCCATGCGGCTGTCGCTGATGCCGTCGCCTTCGGTGACCAGCATGTCGACATTGAGGGACACGCCCACGTGGCCGGCAAAGGCCATTTCCGTCGCCGCGGCAAACAAACCGCCGTCGCTGCGGTCGTGGTAGGCCAGCAGCTTGCCTTCGGCGCGCAGTGCGTTGACCACGTTCACCAGCTTGACCAGGTCTTGCGGGTCGTCCAGGTCGGGTGCCAGGTCACCAGTCTGGCCCAGCGTCTGCGCCAGGATCGAGCCGCCCATGCGGTGTTGGCCGTGGCCCAGGTCGATCAGCACCAGGGTGGTGTCGGCCTCAACGGCATCCAACTGCGGCGTGAGCGTGCCGCGCACGTCGGCCAGCGAGGCAAAGGCGGTGACGATCAGGCTGACCGGCGAGCTGACCTTCTTCTGCGCGCCCTCTTCCGTCCATTGCGTGCGCATGGACAGCGAATCCTTGCCCACGGGGATGGAAATGCCCAGCGCCGGGCACAGCTCCATGCCCACGGCCTTGACGGTGGCGTAGAGCGCCGCGTCTTCGCCGGGCTCGCCGCAAGCGGCCATCCAGTTGGCAGAGAGCTTGACGCGCGGCAGCTCGATGGGCGCGGCCAGCAGGTTGGTGATGGCCTCGGCCACCGCCATGCGGCCGGAGGCCGGCGCGTCCAGCGCGGCCAGCGGCGTGCGCTCGCCCAGGGCCATGGCCTCGCCGGCAAAACCGGCGTAGTCGGCCAGGGTCACGGCGCAGTCGGCCACCGGCACCTGCCAGGGGCCAACCATCTGGTCGCGGTGCGTAAGGCCGCCCACGGTGCGGTCGCCAATGGTGATCAAGAAGCGCTTGGAGGCGACGGTGGGGTGCGACAGCACGGCGATGGCGGCCTGCTGCAGTTCCACGCCGTTCAGGTCCAGCGGCTTGAAATTGCGGGCGATGGTGCTGACGTCGCGCAGCATCTTGGGCGGCTTGCCCAACAGCACGTCCATGGGCATATCCACCGGCTGCTCGCTGGCCGGCGCGGTGGCGTCCACCACCAGCAACTGGCGCTCTTCGGTGGCGGTGCCGACCACGGCAAACGGGCAGCGCTCGCGCTCGCAGAACGCGCGGAACTGCTCCAGCGACTCTGGCGCAATCGCCAGCACATAGCGCTCCTGGCTTTCGTTGGACCAGATTTCCTTGGGCGCCAGGCCGGATTCCTCCAGCGGCACGGCACGCAAGTCAAAGCGCGCGCCGCGGCCAGCGTCATTGGTCAGCTCGGGGAAGGCGTTGGACAGGCCGCCGGCGCCCACATCGTGGATCGCCAGAATCGGGTTCTGCGCGCCCTGCGCCCAGCAGTGGTTGATGACCTCTTGCGCGCGGCGCTCGATCTCGGGGTTGCCGCGCTGGACCGAGTCAAAGTCCAGCTCGGCCGCATTCGCGCCCGTGGCCATGGAGCTGGCGGCGCTGCCGCCCATGCCGATGCGCATGCCCGGGCCGCCAAGCTGGATCAGCAGCGAGCCGGCCGGGAACTCGATCTTCTTGGTCTGCCCCGCGTCAATGCTGCCCAGGCCGCCGGCGATCATGATCGGCTTGTGATAGCCGCGGCGCAGGCTGTCCACATCGCTGGCAACCGTCTGCTCGTATTCGCGGAAGTAGCCCAGCAGGTTGGGCCGGCCAAATTCGTTGTTGAAGGCAGCACCGCCCAGCGGGCCCTCGGTCATGATTTGCAGCGGGCTGGCGATGTGCGCCGGCCGGCCGAAGTCTTCTGCCTCGTCAGGCCACAGGCGCGACACGGTAAAGCCGGTCAGGCCGGCCTTGGGCTTGGAGCCGCGGCCGGTGGCGCCTTCGTCGCGGATCTCGCCGCCCGCGCCGGTCGATGCGCCCGGGAAGGGCGAAATCGCCGTGGGGTGGTTGTGCGTCTCCACCTTCATCAGCACGTGCTGCAGGGAACTATCTTTTTTATAGCTAGAAGCCCAGGCTGCACCTGGGCTAGAGGCACTTTTTGCCAAAAATCGCTCGACGGTGTGGCCTTCCATCACCGAGGCGTTGTCCGAATAGGCCACCACCGTGTGCTGCGGCGCCAGCTGGTGCGTGTTGCGGATCATGCCGAACAGGCTCTTGTCCTGCGCCACGCCGTCGATCGTGAACTGGGCGTTGAAGATCTTGTGGCGGCAGTGCTCGCTGTTGGCCTGGGCGAACATCATCAGCTCGACATCGGTCGGGTTGCGCTGCAGGCCGGTGAAGGCCTTCACCAGGTAGTCGATCTCGTCTTCTGCCAGCGCCAGGCCAAACTGCACATTGGCCTGCTCCAGCGCCTGGCGGCCACCGCCCAGCACATCGACATGCGCCATGGGCGCGGGCTGCAGCTCAGTGAACAGTGCGGCGGCCTCGGCCCGGTCCAGAAAGGCGGATTCGGTCATGCGGTCGTGCAGCAGCGTGGCAATGGCCACGGTCTGCGCATCGTCCAACTGGGCCTTGCCCAACAGCGGCTTGCTCAGCGTGACGCGGTACTCGACCAGGCGCTCGACCCGGCGCAGCGCCAGGCCGCAGTTGTGGGCGATGTCGGTGGCCTTGGAAGCCCACGGCGACACCGTGCCCAGGCGCGGCGCCACGACGATGGTGCTGCCGGAATCCGGGCCGCTGTACGGATCGCCATAAGTCAGCAGCGCGGCCAGCCGGCTGCGCTCGGCATCAGACGGCGTGGCATCCGACAGCACCAGGTGCAAAAAGCGCGCGGCAATGCCGCTGATGCGCGGGTGGATCGCCTGCAGCTGCGGCAGCAGCTGGCGCGCGCGGAAGTCGCTCAGGGCGTTGCCGCCATCGAAGGAAGTGATGGCGGGCGAGGTCGGAGTCGGCTGGGTCACGGGGGCGGCCTTGGGGGTCTGCGGGAAGCGGTACGGGGCCTCGTAGCTGGCCGCTGAATGGGGCCGGCACGGGCGCTGCGTGAAAACCCGGGATTCTAGCGGTGGCGCCATCCCCGGCCCGCGCAGCCGTCCGGGCCCGGATGGGATAATCCCGGGATGACGATCACTTACAAGACCGCCCAGGAAATCGAAGGCATGCGCGTTGCCTGCCGCCTCGCCGCCGAAGTACTGGACTACCTGACGCCGCACATCAAGCCCGGCATCACCACCAACGACGTCGACCGCCTGGCCGCCGAATGCATGGCCCGCCAGGGCAGCGTCTCGGCCACGCTCGGCTACCAGCCGCCGGGCTATCCGCCCTACCCCAAGTCGCTCTGCACCTCGCTCAACCACGTGGTCTGCCATGGCATCCCGAATGACAAGCCGCTGAAAAAGGGCGACATCATGAACGTGGACGTGACCGTCATCAAAGACGGCTGGTACGGCGACACCAGCCGCATGTTCGTGGTCGGCGAGGGCTCCATCGCCGCCAAGCGCCTGACCAGCGTCACCTTCGACGCCATGTGGCACGGCATCGTGAAGGTCAAGCCCGGCGCCCGCCTGGGCGACATCGGCTCGGCCATCCAGAAATTTGCCGAAGGCCTGGGCTTTACCGTGGTGCGCGAGTTTTGCGGCCATGGCATTGGCCGCAACTTCCACGAAGAGCCGCAGGTGCTGCACTACGGCAAGCCCGGCACGCTGGAAGAGTTGAAGCCCGGCATGGTCTTCACCATCGAGCCCATGATCAACGCCGGCCGGCGCGAGATCAAGGAGCTGGGCAACGACGGCTGGACCATCGTCACCAAGGACCACAGCCTGTCGGCCCAGTGGGAACACACCGTCGTGGTCACAGAAACCGGCTACGAGGTGCTGACCCGCTCCGACGCCTGCCCGCCGCCGCCAGCCTTTGCCGCGTGGACGTCCGAGAGCCTGGCGACCGCCTGAGCCAACAGCAACCTGTAACGGGTTGCACAAAAATTGCTAGTCTCGCGGCTTTGCACGGAGTGCCCGAACCGATGTCCGAACTTCCCGCGCTGCGCGAGGCCTACCGCCAGAAAAAAGCCGAGCTGCTTGAAGCAGCCGAGCGCAGCGGCGACGCCGTGCGCAGCGTACACAGCGTGCTGCGCCAACTGGCGCGCCTGGCCGACGAGCTGCTGCAAACCCTCTGGCTGCGCGCCGGCTTCCCCGAGCAGTTCGCCTTGCTGGCCGTGGGCGGTTTTGGCCGGGGCGAGCTGTTCCCGCACTCCGACATCGACGTGCTGCTGCTGCTGCCCGACGGCACCCGGCCAGACGCGGACGAAGCCCTGCGCCTGCGCCTGGAAGGCTTCATCGGCAGTTGCTGGGACGCCGGGCTGGAGATCGGCTCCAGCGTGCGCACTGCGCGCGAATGCCTGGACGAGGCCGCCAAAGACGTCACCGTGCAGACCTCGCTGCTCGAAGCCCGGCGCATCGTGGGCGATGCCTCGCTGTTCCACCTCTTTCGCCGCGCCTTCCGCGAGGCACTGGACCCGCAGGCCTTCTATATCGCCAAGATGCTGGAGCTGCGCCAGCGCCACCACAAGTTCGAAGACACGCCCTACTCGCTTGAGCCCAACTGCAAGGAATCCCCTGGCGGCCTGCGCGACCTGCAGGCCATCCTCTGGGTATCCACCGCCGCCGGCTACGGCGAGAACTGGGACGCCCTGGCCCACAACGGCCTGGCCACGGCGCTGGAAATCAAGCAGATCAAGCGCAACGAGGCGCTGATATCGCTGATCCGCCTGCGCCTGCACCTGATCGCCAAGCGCCGCGAAGACCGGCTGGTGTTCGACCTGCAAACGGCCGTCGCCGAATCCTTTGGCTACCACGCGCAAACGCCCGACGGCTCGCGCCTGGCCCGGCGCTCCAGCGAGGCGCTGATGCGCCGCTACTACTGGGCGGCCAAGGCGGTGACCCAGCTCAGCCAGATCCTGCTGCTCAACATCGGCGAGCGGCTCAACCCCAGCACGCATGCGCTGATCCCGATCAACGAGCGCTTCTTCGAGAAGGCCGGCATGGTCGAGGTGGTGAGCGACGACCTCTACCAGCGCGAGCCGCACGCCGTGCTGGAGACCTTCCAGCTCTACGAGACGCATGTGGGCCTGCGTGGCCTGTCGGCGCGCACCTTGCGCGCGCTCTACAACGCCCGCAACGTGATGGACGCGGCCTTCCGCCGCGACCCGGTCAACCGCGCCACCTTCCTGCGCATCCTGCAAGAACCGGTCGGCATCACCCATGCCATGCGGCTGATGAACCAGACCTCGGTGCTCGGCCGCTACCTGCGCGTGTTCCGTGGCACGGTGGGGCAGATGCAGCACGACCTGTTCCACGTCTACACGGTAGACCAGCACATCCTGATGGTGCTGCGCAACGTGCGCCGCTTCTTCATGGCCGAGCATGCGCACGAGTACCCGTTCTGCTCGCAACTCGCCGCTGGCTGGGACAAGCCGTGGATTCTGTACATCGCCGCGCTGTTCCATGACATCGCCAAGGGCCGGGGCGGCGACCATTCCGAGCTGGGCGGGCGTGACGTGCGGCAGTTCTGCGCCGACCACGGCATAGCCGACGAAGACACCGAGCTGATCGCCTTCCTGGTCGAGCAGCACCTGACCATGAGCCACATCGCGCAAAAGGCCGACCTGAGCGACCCGGACGTGATCGCCGCCTTTGCCAAACGCGTGGGCAACGAGCGCCACCTGACCGCGCTCTACCTGCTGACAGTGGCCGACATCCGCGGCACCAGCCCCAAGGTCTGGAACGCCTGGAAGGGCAAGCTGCTGGAAGACCTCTACCGCTACACCCTGCGCATGCTGGGCGGCCGCGCCCCCGACGGCGCCGCCGAGGTCGAATCGCGCAAGCGCGAGGCCCTGGTGCTGCTGGCCCTGCACGCCGAGCCGCATGAGGCGCACAAGCGCCTCTGGGACACGCTGGACGTGAGCTACTTCATGCGCCACGACGCGGTCGACATCGCCTGGCATGCGCGCCAGTTGTCGCGCCACGTCGAGGCCAAGCCCAAGGGCGAAGGCCTGCCGGCCAGCGCACGCTGCATCGTGCGCGTGCGGCTCTCACCGCTCGGCGAAGGCCTGCAGGTGCTGGTCTACACGCCCGATGCCCCGGATCTGTTCGCGCGCATCTGCGGCTACTTCGACCAGGCCGGCTTCAGCATCCTCGACGCCAAGGTCCACACCGCCAGCAACGGCTACGCGCTGGACACCTTCCAGGTCGTGACCTCGGCCCTGCCCGAGCACTACCGCGAACTGGTCAACATGGTCGAGGCCGAACTCCCCCCCGCGCTGCAACAGACCGGCCCCCTGCCCACCCCCAGCCGCGGCCGCGTCTCACGCCGCGTGAAGAGCTTCCCCATCGCCCCGCGGGTAGAACTGCACCCCGACGAGCGCGCCCAGCACTGGCTGCTCAGCGTCTCCGCCAGCGACCGCGCCGGCCTGCTCTACTCCATCGCCCGCGTGCTCGCCAAACACAAGCTCAACCTGCAACTGGCCAAGGTCAGCACTTTGGGCGAGCGCGTGGAAGACACCTTCCTCATCGACGGCCCCGCACTGCGGCGCAACCGGGCGCAGATCGAGATCGAGACGGAGTTGCTGGAGGTTTTGGCGAGCAACGGCTAGCAACGCATGGCCTCGCCAAACATAGGTAACGCGCCTATCGCCACGATTCGGCGATTTTTAAGTAGTTGGTCAGCGCACCTGTCTGTGATGGATGACAGTGGAGCAGACACTCTTAGCCAACGGCTATGGGCAAGCTCGAACACCGCATCATCTGCGTTCATGCCCCTTCGCCCTCTTGTTAACTGCTCGAACATAAGTATCTGGCTCACCAACGGAGTGTCACCGTATGTGAATTAGACTTGAAGGCTTTCATCTAGTCGTCCGCCCCGGGTCTCCATCGATGCAGCATAAAAAAGTTGGGCTTCTGGTGTTCGTTCTGCTGGTTGTGGGAGGTGCATGCTGCATTTACCTGCCCGGCTTGACCAATGCACTTGTCTTTGATGACAACCGCCTGACTGATGGCGGTGTTTTTGGCTCCTATGGTGGGTTGCTCCCGCTGCGGCAGCGTCTGCTGTCGTATGGCTCTTTCGTCTGGCTATCCGCACTACCAGGCGTCGGTTGGGCAGGGCAGCGCGCCTTCAATGTCATTCTGCATCTGGGTACTGTGGCAGCCATTTACCTGCTGTTCCGCGAGTTGCTGGCACGAACCCGATTTCCGGATGAGTTCGAAACTGACGCGGGCTTCACGCACTCTCGAGAAGCTGCTCTACGCGTGGGGGTCGCCCTCTTTGCGTTGAATCCCGTAGCCATCTATGCCGTCGCCTACCTGATCCAACGCTCCATTGTCATGGCCACCTTCTTTGCGGTGGTCGCCTGTTGGACCTTTGTGCGCGGGCTAGTTAGTGGTCGACTGGCCTGGTATTGCATAGCGCTACTGGCTTATGTCTGTGCGTTGCTATCGAAAGAACACGCTGTCATGACAGCCGCCTTTGCGGTGCCACTCTACATTTTCGTCAAGCGGCCTGGGTGGAAGCAGATCGGAGCCATCGCGGCTGCTTGCTTGGTGCTACTGGGCATTGCCGTTTTTTTGCTGACGCAGGTCTATGGATCCATCCTGGGCCAAGTCTTCGACCCAACGTCCCGATTGTTTGTACGGCAGTTGGAGGCAATACAACCCGGCGTGGGCACGCACGTGTTTGCGCTCAGCATTCTCAACGAGGCGTGGCTTTTCTTTCGCTATGGCTTTTTGTGGATTGTCCCCAACCCGCAATGGATGTCGATCGATGTCCGGCCCCCCTTCCCTTTGGGTTTTGGCGCCTTTCCCCAAGTTCTGGGTGCCATCGGCTACAGCATCTTGCTGGTCGGAGCGACGTGGCTACTGCTACGCCAACGCGGTGCCTTCGCCTTTGCTGCGCTCTGCTTACTTTTCCCGCTGCTGCTGTTTCTTACCGAGTTCGTCACGGTCTGGGTGCAGGACCCGTTCGTGCTGTATCGCAGCTATCTTTGGGCGATCGCGATCCCCGGACTGATCGCGTTGCCACTAGTGGGCTTGCCATCCCGGCTGATCTACACCGGTGGTTTCGTGGTGGGCGCACTCTTTACTGGGCTGGCGCTGGAGCGCGTGCTGAGTTTCGACAATGAGCTGAGTGTATGGTCCGACGCGGCCGACAAGATTGACCTGAGCGCCCCGCCCAATACGGTTGGTCGCTGGCGCCCCTTTCTCAACCGAGGCGCACAGTATCTGGACAAGTCCATGTACGACAGCGCGCAAGCAGATTTCACAGCTGCTGATCGGCTGGGAGAGAGCCAGGGCGCAGCACGCTTCAATATCGGCATGAGCCTGCTGCAACAGCACAAATACCCAGAGGCCATTGCAGCGTTCAATGCAGCAGAAGCCATGGGTAACCGCGACTTCGAGGTGTACTACCAGAAGGGCGAGGCCCTGTATGCCCAAGGCCGCTATGCCGATGCCTATCAGAGTTTCTCCACCGCCTTGAGCAGCCAGGCCGTGCTGAATGACGTCAAGTCCAATGACATGGTGCGAGAAACCATTCGCCTTCGTCGCGCGGAGTCTGCTGTCGCCACGCAACAGTACGCTGTTGCCATTGACGACTATCACGTCCTGCTCGCAGCCCGCCCCAGTAGTGTGCGCTTTCAAGTCGGCCTGGCCATGGCGCTGGCGGGTGCCGGGCAATCGGCCAAAGCGTTGCCACTCTTCGACAAAATCATTGCAGAGCGGCCCAATGCCCAGGCTTTCTATGGGCGATCAATTGCGCGCCACTACAGCGGCGATACGACTGGCAGCCTGCAAGACCTTGATCACGCCATTGTCCTGGACCCGCACAACCCGACCTATCGGGCACTTCGAACAGAGCTGAGTGGCAAACGCTAAGACCAAAGAACGGGCCACGCACATGCGCGTGTTGCACGTTGGCAAGTTCTTTCCCCCTCACGTCGGCGGCATGGAAGTGTTCTTGGCCGACCTCATCCGGGAACAGCGAAGCCAGGGTATTGATGCATACGCGTTGGTGCATGGCGACCCACAGCCCGAAGACCCGGCCTGGCTAGTGCGAGTTCCAGTGCAGGCGCACCTTGTATATGCGCCTATAGCCGCAGGCTTTCCCGTGGCGCTGCATCGTGCAATCCGACACTTCAAGCCCGAGGTGCTGCATCTGCACATGCCCAACAATGCCGTTTTCTGGGCCTTGCTCATGCCGATTGCCAGCAAAATCCCATGGGTTGTGCACTGGCATTCGGACGTAGTTGTGTCTAGGATTCGCAGCGTCATTGGAGTCGCCTACAAGCTTTACAGGCCCTTTGAGAGAGCCGTGCTGGATCGGGCTCAACGGATCATCGCGACCTCGCCCCCCTATCTTGAGCACAGCCAGCCGCTCGCGCCATGGCGCAGCAAATGTGCCGTCATTCCGTTGGGCTTGGCAACCACCAGCATCGCTACGTCTCGACCGGATGGCAGCAGCACCTCATTTACATGGCGGCCCGGACGCTTCCGAGTCCTGTCCATTGGACGCCTGACCTACTACAAGGGCTTCGAAGTCTTGATACGTGCCATGCGCGAAATTCCAGACGCCGAACTTTTGATCGTGGGCGAAGGCGAATTGCGCGCGTCCCTTGCAGCGCTTATCCAGCAGGAAACACCCGTTGGCCAAAAGCCAAACGTTCGATTGCTCGGTTTGGTGACCGACGCCGAGAAAAACACCCTGCTGAATGACTGCGAACTCTTCTGTCTGGCATCGCGCGAACGAACCGAGGCCTTTGGCATGGTGCTGCTGGAAGCCATGGCCCATGCCAAGCCATGCATCGTTTCTGATTTGCCCGGCTCGGGCATGCCTTGGTTGGTAGCGCAAGCCAAGGTCGGATTGCGCGTGGCAGTTGAAGATGTACAGCAATGGCGAAAAGCCATCCAGCAATTGCAGAAGCACCCAGCTCAACGCCAGGAATTTGGGCAGAACGGCCGGGATGCGCTTTATCAGCGGTTCTCCATTGCCGCCAATGCACATGCCATGGCAGCCATATATGCACAGATCGCGCCCCGGACAAATAGCGCACCTACACACAATGGTGTGCTGGTCGTGATACCTGCCAAGGACGAAGCGGCTACCGTGGGAACTGTCGTGGCTGAGCTACGTGCGGCGGGTTGGCAGGACGTGCTGGTTGTAGACGACCACAGTACGGACGGCACGGGTGACATCGCGCGTGCCGCCGGCGCACGCGTACTGCGCCCCGTGCTGCCCGTGGGCGCGTGGGGCGGCATGCAAACGGGTATTCGCTATGGCGTGCGGCATGGCTTTGCTGCCGTAGTCACCATGGACGCGGATGGCCAGCATGAAGTTGACCAACTGCCCGCGCTACTAGCCTGTCGCGACACCGCCGATATGGTGATTGGGGCATTTCCGGAGCGGGCAAGTCGCTTGCGGAAGTGGGCCTGGAGCTGGTTTCGTCGGCTAGCCGGTTTTGAGCTACGCGATCTGACCTCGGGCTTTCGCTACTACAACCGGGATGCCATGCGGCTTCTTGCATCGGGTGACGCCACGCTGCTCGACTACCAGGACTTGGGAGCATTGCTCATGGTGGTTCAAGCCGGACTGCGAATCAAAGAGGTGCAGGTGGCTATGCGAGCCCGAACCTCAGGCCGCTCTCGCATTTTTCGCTCGTGGTTCGGTGTGGCACGCTACATGGCGCTCACTACGCTGCTGTGCCTATCACGACGTAGCCTGAGAGAACAGGCACGCGTGCCTAGGCAAGCCGCCTAAGAACTTACACCGCCTCGACTACTGAACGCAGAACATCAAAACATGGACCTGACTAAGAAAAAACTCGTTGTCATCGGACTCGGCTACGTCGGGCTTCCCCTGGCGGTAGAGTTTGGCAAGAAGCAGCCGGTGATCGGCTTTGACATCAATGCCGCAAGAATTGCTGAACTCTCAGCCGGCGAAGATCGTACGCTCGAAGTGACTCCTGAAAACTTGCGTTCAGCCAACCACCTGACGTACACGACCGACCCATCGGTGCTCAATGAGGGCCAAGTCTTCATCGTCACGGTTCCGACGCCTGTTGACAACGCCAACCGCCCTGATATGCGGCTCCTCGTCCGAGCCAGCGAAATCGTCGGCAAGGCACTCAAGCTTGGCGATGTCGTCATCTACGAATCAACCGTCTATCCCGGGGCGACCGAAGAGGTCTGCGTGCCCGTTCTTGAACAGAATTCAGGCCTGCAGTTCAACACCGACTTCTTCTGCGGCTATAGCCCCGAGAGAATTAACCCCGGCGACAAGGTCAACACCCTGACCACCATAAGAAAAATAACCAGTGGCAGTACCCCACAGGCGGCAGAGGCCATCGATCACTTGTACGCCTCGATCATCCAGGCGGGCACTTGGAAGGCCAGCAGCCTCAAGGTCGCAGAAGCTGCCAAGGTCATCGAGAACAGCCAGCGCGATCTCAACATCGCCTTTGTCAACGAGTTGTCCGTCATCTTTGAGCGGCTGGGAATCGACACCCTGGAAGTACTGGAAGCCGCTGGCAGCAAATGGAACTTCCTCCCGTTTCGGCCGGGCATGGTGGGTGGGCACTGCATTGGAGTCGACCCCTACTACCTGACCCACAAGGCCGAAGAGGTGGGCTATCACCCACAGGTGATCCTTGCAGGGCGTCGCATCAACGACAACATGGCGCGCTACGCTGCGCGCAACATCATCAGGCGCATGCTCAAAAGCGGCATTGATGTGGCACGCGCGACTGTTGGCGTCATGGGGATCACCTTCAAGGAGAACTGCCCGGATATACGCAATAGCAAGGTGGCAGATCTTGTGCGCGAACTACAGACCTGGAACGTAAAAGTGAGGCTCACCGATCCTTGGGCCAACCCAGCAGAGGTGCGCCACGAATACGGCCTTGAATTGGATCAACTCTCCCCTGCTGAGCCGGTGGACAGCTTGGTTGTCGCTGTCGGGCATCAGGAATTCCGCGCTCTGCAACCACCCGAACTCATGGCCCTATGCAAGCGCGACCATCAGCCCATCATCGGCGACCTCAAGAGTCTGTTCGACCGCCACGCACTTGCAGCCGAAGGCTTTGATGTTTTCCGACTCTGACCCTCATCTCTCGAATACGAATTCACCATGAAAAACTTCGCCTTGATCGGCGCTGCCGGATACATTGCTCCTCGCCACATGCGGGCTATCAAGGACACGGGCAATCACTTGGCAGTGGCCTATGACATCAATGATTCAGTTGGGATCATCGACAGCATTTCGCCGCAAAGCGAGTTTTTCACCGAATTCGAACGGTTTGCGGAGCATGCGCACCAGCTCAAGCGCGACCCGGCCACCGCACTCGACTACGTGTCGATCTGCTCGCCCAACTACCTGCACCATGCCCACATCGCCGCTGGCCTGCGCCTGGGGTGTGATGTCATCTGCGAAAAGCCGCTCGTTCCCACGCCGCAATTGATGGATGAACTGGCGCGCATCGAGCAGGAAACGGGTCGGCGAGTGTTCAACATCCTGCAACTGCGCCACCACGACGCGATCTTGAAGCTGCGCGACAAAGTGGCCGCGGCCCCGAAGGACACCAAGTTCGATGTCGAACTGACCTACATCACATCGCGTGGCAAGTGGTACTTGGAGAGCTGGAAGGGCGACCCGCGCAAATCGTTTGGCGTAGCCACCAATATCGGCGTGCATTTCTTCGACATGCTGCACTTCATTTTCGGAAAGCTTCAGGACAATCGCATCCACCTGAGCGAGGAAACCAAGGCCGCCGGCTATCTGGAATACGAACGCGCCCGGGTGCGATGGTTTCTGTCCATCGATGCCAACGATCTTCCGGACGAAGTCAAAGGCAAGAAGCCCACATACCGGAACATCGATGTCAGCGGTGAGCAACTCGAGTTTTCCGAAGGCTTCACCGATCTGCACACCACCAGCTACCGCGAAATCCTGGCGGGCCGGGGGTATGGCTTGGCGGATGCGAGGCACTGCATCGACACGGTGGATGTGATTCGCAGCGCTTCGATTGCAAGCGATACGGATGAGCGCGTTCATCCTTTCGTGCGCAAGAAGGAGTATTGAGAGCATGCAAGCTCCTGGTCTAAAGCCGCTTTCCCAGTTCGAATTGCTGGTGGGGGATGTACGGGGCGCGCTCAGGCTTTGGCGCTTCTGGCTGCATCTGGGATTGGAAGACATCCTCAAGCAGTACCGCCGCTCGTTTCTGGGACCCGTGTGGATATCGATCAACACGGCCATTTTCATCGGCGCGTTCGGTTTGATCGGATCGCAGGTTTTCAAGATAGATATCCAGACGTACCTGCCGTTCTTTTGCGTCAGCCATGTGCTGTTTCTGTTTATCTCGCAGTGCATTTCCGACAGTTGCCAGACGTTTATCGGTTCCAGTGCGTTCTTGAAGCAAACCCCCTATCCCAAGACCGCTTTCGGTTTACGGGTCATCTGGCGCAATCTGTTGATGATGGGTCACAACATCCCGATTGCCTTGATCGTTCTTCTGACTTTTGGGCGCCTGGATGATGTGAGGCCAATCCCATTTTTGTTTGGACTCGCATTTACAGTGGTATGTGCGGTACTCGTGTCCTGCATTCTGGGTGCTTTGTGCGCGCGTTTTCGCGACATACCCATGATTGTCACCAGCTTAATGCAGATTGCGATGTTTCTCACGCCGGTCATGTGGCAGGCATCGCAGCTCAGTGAGCGGGCCCAATTGATTGTGCACGTCAATCCTTTGGCGGCATTTCTCGATTTGGTGAGAGCTCCTGTCTTGGGCGAGCCTGTCAATCCCTACAGCTATCTGATGGCCGGTGCCACTTTTCTCGCATTGCTGTTGGCATTTTTTACCGTGTTTTTGCAGAGCCGTCGCAGGCTTGTGTACTGGCTCTGATCATGGCAAGCATCGAACTGGAGCGAGTTAATGTCGATTTCCCGCTGTTCTCATCGCGCTCACGCGGATTGCTGAACACGCTGCTCGGGAAGGCCCAAGGGCACCGGGGACGGATCGAAGACATCGGGCATGGCGCTATCGCAGTGCGTGCACTGCGAGACATCACGCTGTCTCTCAAGGACGGAGATCGAATGGGCCTGATCGGCCGCAATGGGGCTGGCAAGTCCACCATGCTGCGGGTGCTGTCCAGCGTATATGAACCCACTTCAGGCGTGATGAGGGCTGATGGCCACATCTCTTCCCTGATTGACCTGATGCTGGGCATGGATTCCGATGCCAGTGGCTATGAGTTCATTGCCACACGTTGCGTTGTGATGGGAATTGGGAGTAAAGAAGCCAAGGACCTAGTCCCCGATATAGAGGAATTCACGGAGCTGGGTGACTACCTGCATCTGCCTGTGCGCACGTACTCGTCCGGAATGCTGCTTCGTCTCGCCTTCGCAGTATCGACAGCAGTGGCGCCGGATATTTTGCTGATGGACGAGATGATTGGCGTGGGCGACGCGCAATTCATCGATAAGGCACGCATTCGGCTCGAAAACATGATGAGCAAGGTCAAGATCCTGGTACTTGCTTCACACAACGACTCGATATTGAAAACATTCTGCAATACAGGAATATGGCTCAACGAGGGTCAGATCCGCATGCAGGGAAGTATCGAAGACTGTCTGGCCGCCTATCACGGCAGCTAGCTTCATTATTTTTTGGCCGCATGAGCAAAATATCCTATACCGCGCATCCAACGTCGATTGTCGATGCAGGGGCGAAAATCGGCGCGGGAACCCGCATCTGGCACTGGGTGCATATCTCAGCGGGGGCACGGATCGGCCTTTCTTGCTCTTTCGGGCAGAACGTCTATGTTGGCAATGACGTGGTAATTGGCAACAACGTCAAGATTCAGAACAATGTCAGCGTCTACGATGCGGTTACGCTGGAAGATGATGTTTTCTGCGGGCCCAGCGTGGTTTTCACCAATGTGTACAACCCTCGCAGCAGCGTCATGCGAAAAAATGAGTACAGGCGAACCCAGGTTTGCAAGGGGGCCACGCTCGGTGCAAATGCAACCGTGGTGTGTGGGACCATCATTGGTGCGCATGCATTCGTCGCCGCTGGTGCTGTGATCACCCGTGACGTCAAGGCCTATGCACTAGTTGCAGGCGTGCCTGCGCGGCAAATCGGCTGGATGAGCGAACACGGGGAGCGTCTCGATCTTCCCTTGACCGGAGATGCGCAAGCACATTGTCCGCAAACCGGTCATCTATATCGCTTGATTGATGGTGAGCTGCAGCGAGCTTGACCCCCACCATCGGCATGGAGTTTTAATGGAATTCATCGATCTAAGAGCACAATATAGCCGGCTCAAGGCTGACATCGACGCGCGCATTCAGAAAGTCCTGGATCATGGCCAGTACATCCTGGGCCCGGAAGTGCATGAACTGGAAGAGCAATTGGCGGCCTACACCGGAGCCAAATATTGCATTACGGTGGCCAATGGCACCGATGCGCTCCAAATTGCCCAGATGGCTCTAGGCATTGGGCCTGGAGACGAGGTAATCACCCCCGGATTCACGTATATCGCTACTGCCGAGACTGTCGCGCTGCTTGGCGCGAAGCCCGTGTATGTAGATGTGTCGCCCGATACATACAACTTGGATCCTTCATTACTCGAGGCCGCCATCACGCCCCGCACGAAGGCCATCATTCCGGTGAGCCTGTATGGACAATGCGCTGACTTTGATCGCATCAATGAAATAGCCGCCAAATATCGAATTCCAGTCATTGAGGATGCGGCTCAGAGTTTTGGTGCCACCTATAAAGGGCGCAAAAGTTGCAACCTCACTACTGTGGCTTGCGCCAGCTTTTTCCCTAGCAAACCGTTAGGGTGCTATGGGGACGGCGGAGCCATTTTCACAAGTGACGAGGAATTGGCGCGGGTCATTCGTCAGATTTCGCGTCATGGGCAGGATCGCCGCTATCACCACGTTCGGGTAGGTGTGAATAGCCGCCTCGATACATTGCAAGCTGCAGTTCTTCTGGGAAAGCTGGTGGTTTTCGATAAAGAGATCGCTAAACGCCAAACGATCGCAGATCAATATACAAGCAAATTCCTACCAATACCTCAAATAGTTTGTCCATCTATCGAAAATGGCAACCTGAGTGCCTGGGCCCAATACACGATCCGGTCAAATCATCGCGCCGATCTTCAGCAAGCACTGAAAAAATTAGAGATACCCACCACGGTGCACTATCCGTTGCCGCTGAACAAGCAGCCCGCAGTGGAAGATGGTAGCAAGCAACTCCCCATTGGCGACAAGCTAGCCAATGAGGTTCTGAGCCTTCCCATAGGCCCCTACCTCAACGACTCGGATCAGTCCTTGGTAGCCCAAGCTATCCAGCAGTTTTATATCGAAAATCCCTCTCCCTGATCCCGCCGTCAAGAGTCGCCTTGCATCAAAGCCTGTTAGCAGGCCCAATTAATTGTTAGAAAGAATAATCATGGATATTAAGAACAAACGCTTCGTTATCATCGGCGGTGGCGGCTTGATCGGTTCCCATACCGTTGACCGGTTATTGAAAGAAGACGTAGCCGAAGTGGTGATCTACGATAACTTCGTTCGTGGTCGAATGGAGAATTTAACGGATTCCCTCAAAGATCCAAGGGTAAAAATTTTCGAAGCTGGCGGCGATATTCTCCAGACAGATATATTGGATGCCGCCCTCAAAGGGGTCGACGGAGTTTTTCATCTAGCGGCGCTTTGGCTCCTTCAATGCCATGAATACCCCAGGACCGCCTTCGAAACCAATGTTCGGGGAACTTTCAATGTAATGGACGCCTGCGTCAGGAATGGGGTGAAGCGCTTGGTTTACTCCTCTTCAGCTTCTGTCTATGGCGATGCGGTGGAAGAACCCATGACGGAAGACCATCCATTTAATAATAAAAATTTCTATGGAGCCACCAAAATTGCAGGAGAGGCATTTTTGCGGGCGTACCATCATCGCTATGGACTGAATTATGTCGGGCTTCGATACATGAATGTGTACGGCCCCCGTCAAGATTACCATGGCGCCTATATTGCCGTAATCATGAAAATGCTCGATGCAATCGACAGCGGCAATAGCCCTACCATCATGGGCGATGGTTCTGAGGCATTTGACTTTGTTGCTGTGGAAGACTGTGCATTGGCTAATGTCTGCGCAATGAAGGCCAATGCAACGGACGCGTTCTACAACGTCGGTACCGGCAAGCGGACGTCGTTGAAAGAGTTGGCAGAAAAGCTTCTGCGTATCAACGGCTCTACCAAAGAAATCACTTATGCACCCCGCAGTCAGGCCACTCTGGTGCGCAACCGCATTGGAAGTCCTGACAAGGCTCGCAAAGAAATTCAATTCAATGCAGAGATCGATCTCGATGAAGGCTTGCGTAAGCTGATCCATTGGCGTGCGTCACATAAAGCAGAGGTGGCTGCTCGTCGCGCTTCCGTCGGCCTCTGAGGTATCCAACGTGTGCGGCATCGCGGGTTATTACAACACGGACCAATACCCAGCCTCGGCGGTGGTGATCAAGCGCATGACCGATGCGATTGCGCACCGGGGACCTGATGGCGAAGGAAGTTACGTTCATGAAGCATTGGCCTTAGGCCATCGACGTCTTGCCATTATTGACCTCTCGCCCGGGGGGCACCAACCCAAAGCCTCCGAAGATGGCCGATACGTTATCACCTACAACGGGGAAATCTATAATTTTAAAGAAATCCGTATGGAACTGGAGAGCCTCGGCCGCCATTTCCATACCCATAGCGATACGGAAGTCTTGCTTTACGCATTTGTCGAATGGGGCGTGAAATGTTTCAATCGCCTCAACGGCATGTTCGCGTTGGCAATTTGGGACAATGCTGAAAAGACTTTGACGCTCGCACGCGATCGTTATGGGATCAAACCGCTTTATTATCACAGCTCTGGAAAATCATTTGTTTTTGGTTCTGAAATCAAGGCGATTTTTGCACACGGGATTGTTGACCCTAAAGTCGACCCCATCGGGCTGTTTGAATATTTGAGTTTTCAAAACTTTCTTGCCGATCGAACTATATTCAGCGGCATCAGTCTTTTTCCTGCTGGAACATTTGCAACAGTCAAAAGCAGCGGTACTGGATCTGTTGAAGCCAGGTTTACCCGGTACTGGGACTATCAATTCGTTGAGCCCGAATCCCCACGTAAATTGGAGGAATATGCGGAAGAGCTGGATCGCCTGTTCGTGCAGGCGGTATCTCGGCAGCTGGTCAGTGACGTAGACATTGGATCTTATTTGAGTGGAGGCATGGACAGCGGGTCCATCACAGCAGTCGCCGCCCAGCAGATCCCTTATATGAAAACATTCACCTGCGGTTTCGATTTGAACTCGGCTTCAGGGATTGAACTGGGGTTTGATGAGCGCCCGACAGCTGAGTACATGTCTTATCTCTTCAAAACTGAGCACTATGAAATGGTGCTCAAGGCGGGAGATATGGAGCGAGTCATGCCTAAGTTGGCGTGGCACATCGAAGAGCCGCGCGTAGGGCAAAGTTATCCGAATTATTATGCCGCTCAGCTGGCCAGCAAATTTGTCAAAGTTGTGCTGTCTGGTGCCGGTGGTGATGAGCTCTTCGGTGGATATCCGTGGCGATATTATAGAGCGGTGGTCAATAATGATTTTGATCACTACATAGATAAATACCACGCCTTCTGGCAACGTTTGATTCCCCAAGGGAGAATGTCCACCGCGCTGGCTCCGGTATGGGCAGAGGTTCAGCACATTGATTCGAGAGACCTATTCAAATCCGTCTTTCATCAGCGACCTCAGAACATTGGTCGACCGGAAGACTATATCAATCACTCCCTGTACTTTGAAGCCAGGACGTTTCTCCATGGTTTACTGGTAGTCGAAGATAAATTGAGTATGGCCCACGGCATCGAAACTCGAGTTCCATTCCTGGACAATGATCTTGTGGATTTTTCCATGCAATTGCCTGCCCGGATGAAGCTTGGAAATTTGGGTGAAGTCGTCAAACTGAATGAAAATGAACCCGGGGCGAAGACCGCCAAATATTTTCAGAAAACCAAAGATGGGAAATTGCTCTTACGTCAGGTGATGCAGCGATTGTTGCCGCCTGTGATCACGGATCGTGAAAAACAGGGGTTCTCTGCTCCAGATGCGAGCTGGTTCAAAGGTGAAAGTATTGACTATGTTAAGCGCACTTTGCTCAGTCCTAATGCATTGACCCATCAATACTTGAATCGTGACTATGTAAGTGAGATCGTTCGGCAGCACGGCAGTGGAGAAATGAATCACCGCTTGCAGATCTGGTCGCTGATCAGTCTGGAGTCCATGATCAGACAATTTATAAAAAATGAATAAAAAAATTTCTTCCGCAAAGAGGCCCTATAAAGTATTACATATTGGCAATATTGCAAATAATGCTTATCTGAACGCAAAATTACTCCTTCAGCACGACGTTGAATCGGATGTGATTTGCGCAGATTATTACCATATCATGGGTACACCAGAGTGGGAAGATGCGATATTTGATTTCGAGGGAATCGACCACTTCAATCCTGACTGGGCCAATCTGGATTTACGAGGCTTTAAGAGGCCGAATTGGTTTCATTCGGGTGCCTTAGGTCAAATTCTGGCTGAATTGGCTGGAGACGCCGCGGCTCCAGAAGAAAAGATGGGACGCCTGTCGCGAATCATCGGTACAGCGCACAGCCACGCATTTGGGGGAACGCTTGAGCTTCTTTTGACGGATGCTTGGACGAAGATTTTCGGATCCAAACAAAAGTCCTTAGTCAACCTGTTGACGAAAGTTTCGGTTCCGATCTTGCATGTCATGTGTCGCCTGCATTTTTATGCTGAATCTGCATTGAAAAAAAATGGTGGAGATCGGCTCGCAAAAATACGCATTACTTTGGATCGGATCAACAGGCGTACCAAATGTGATCTAAAGCGTTCAGAGGCAGTACCTTATTTTTTCCACCAAGCCCTATGGGAACGGGTTTTCAAGAAATATGATGCGGTTATCGGATATTCTATAGATGGAATTTATCCGCTAATATGCAATAAAAAGTACATCGCCTTTGAACATGGAACGATCAGGAAAATTCCATTTGTTGACAATGCTCTGGGACGAATTTGCAAAGCCGTTTATAAAGCCGCAGATAAAGTAATTATTACAAACTGCGACAATATTAAGGCCGCAAAGAAGTTGCAGCTAAAAGACTATCGATTTATTCCTCATCCAATCAATGAGGAGATTCAGAAGGTACAGCTTCCACCCAGTTGTACTGAGCGCCTTCACGGACAGGACTTTATCGTCTTTCATCCCGCCCGGCACCATTGGGATAGGCATCGTGATCCCAGCTGGGAAAAGGGAAACGACAAAATTATTGCAGGCTTCGCAAAATTCAGAAAAATAGCCAATGTCAATACTGTTTTGGTTCTTACTGAATGGGGATTGACGATAGAGCAGAGCCGGCGGCTTATCAAAAAATTGGGTATTGAAGATGCCGTGGTGTGGATACCAGTCCTACCCAATCAGCATATGATTGAGATGATCAGTCTTTCTCACGTTGTTGTGGATCAAATCGGTGTAGGAGCTTTTGGGAGCTTGGCCGCCAAGTCGTTGATGTGTGGAAAGGCGACGCTGTGCCATATTGACCCAGAGCCGCACAGGGCTTGCTTCGATGTTATTCCACCGCTCATCAGCGTTGAGTCGCATGTTGATGTAGCCGATCGTCTGCAACAACTCGCGAGTGATATTTTCTATCGGAATCGTGTTGAAAATGAATCTCGAGAATGGTATTTGCAGCATCACTCCAATAAATTGATCGCTGAGCGTCTCATTGGATTGATTGAAGAAATCACCGCATAACCTCCAAACAAGAATTATTTATTGCCTGGAGAGGCGGTCATATTGCCATTATTTGCATTTCGATTCAGGAGCTTTAGGTTAACCGATGTATATTTTCCGTGGAGGAATGATTTCCCTCCTCAATTCGGTTTCTATTCTTGTGCTGCCCTTGGTTGCGGCGCTGAGGATGCCATTGAAGTGGGCTCTAGGGCGAGCGCCCATCAGTATTTGGACTGGCGCGCCCATTCTAAATATGGCGATCAACTCTAACTCAGAGAGATTGACAGGCGCCAAGTCTTATTCGATAGTTGCCCATACCTATTTCATTACCAGAAAGTTCGATTTCGATCTTCAAAGCTTTCCTCTTGGACGCATTTTCAACACGCAATATAGGTATATTGCTTTTTGGCTTATTTGTTTAGTCGCTGATCGTGTTCATATTTATTTGGATGGTGGCATTTTGCCGAACGCGAAGATGCGATCCTTCAATAAACTGGAACTTTTCGCATATAAGTTGTTGGCAGTAGATGTTTTTGCATGGACCTATGGTGGAGATTGCCGGACCCAGCGCATCACTCGGTCGCTGGGAGAACCGAATTGCTGCACGGACTGCACCGCTCAAAATTCAGCGTGCATCTGTGATGAGAACTTGTTTCAACCTCGATATGATTATGCGCGAGATAAATGTGTGGCAATTTTCTCGATGGGGGACATGATTGAGTACACCCCTGGAAGTGTAAATACGCTATATTTTTGGCCGCTGGATGTCAGCGATGAAAAATATAAAGACATCCAGTCTGCTTCTGAGCTGAACCCACCAGCGGTACGGATTGTCCATGCTCCCAATCATCGGATGTTCAAGGGGACGAGATTTATAGAGGCAGCTGTCTCAGAATTATTTGCTGAAGGACTGGCTGTGGAGCTCGTGCTGGTTGAGAGGGTTCCAAATCAGCAGGCCCTCAAGATCTATCAAACGGCGGATATTATTGTGGATCAAGTCATGGTAGGTTTTCATGGATTTTTTGCTCTTGAGGCAATGGCGATGAGTAAGCCTGTCGTGTGTTTCATTCGTGATCCGGAGCGCTACCTCATTGATGCAGAAAACTCTCCCATTATCAACGCCAACCCAGAGAACCTCAAAGAAGTGCTCCGATCATGGGTGAATGCCAGTCGATCGGAACGTCTCGATCGCGGCCGGCAGGGCCGCAATTTTGTTGAAAGGCATTATTCGATGGATGCTTTTGCCAAACGCTTGGAAAAGGCATATACGGAGCTTGGAGTGTCTAAATGAGATATTGTGTCTTCGGGTCTGGTGGTTATATAGGCCGTTTTCTTTGTGAGCATTTGGCCAAGCAGGGGCACTCTGTCGATAAAGTCAGTTCCTCGGTCGCAGGGGGGATCGACCCAGTCACAGGACTTTTGCCCGAGTTGGACTTGGCGCAGGTTGACGTCGTGGTGTATCTCGCTCAGTCGCCGTTCTATAGGCAGCTGCCTCAGCGGGCCCCCCATCTTCTGACGGTCAATTGCGTCAGTGCGGTTCATGTCGCAATCGCTGCACAGGCATCGAACGTTTCCAAATTTATTTACGCATCGACAGGAAATGTCTATCAAGCATCTTTTGATGCATTCAAGGAGCATTCCGCGCTGGAGCGTGGGAACTGGTATTCGCTATCGAAAATAATGGGCGAGGAAGGTTTGCGCCTGGCCGCCGGTGCAATGGACCTGACGTGCCTCAGGATTTTCGGCGTGTACGGGCCTGGCCAAACAGACAAGCTCATCCCCAATCTCATAGCGCGCGTGACGCGGGGTGAAACCGTGACCGTCGATCGCCAGCCCTCCGCAGCGGAGGCCCAGCCTGGGGGGTTGAGAACGAATCCCATCTATATCGATGACACCGTGCGGGCCATCGAAATGGTGGCTGGGATTCGCGGCGTGCCGATCATGAATTTTGCAGGCGACGAAGTGTTTTCGATCCGGCAGATGGTTGAAATGATCGGCGAAGTGACTGGTGCCTCGCCGCAGGTGGCCGTGAACGACCGTGAGCGGGCCGGAGATCTGATCGGGGACACGTCCCTGTTCCGCTCTCACTACATCTCTCCGCTGACCCCATTCAAAGAGGGCATTCAAAAGGTGCTAGAAGCCTCGCAATGAGGGTTCTTCACCTTCCCACCTCTATCGGCAACAATGCCTGGGCTCTTTCCAGGGGGGAACGGGCATTGGGCGTCCATAGCGATACTTTGGTGACTCAAACGTCCTATCTGGACTACCCTGCCGACTCGATCGTCGACCTCAGCGGTTCCAATACGGCATTGGGAAGGTGGTACCTGCTGCTCAAGGCGTTCCTGTCTGTGAGGGCGCGCTATGACGTATTTCACTTCAACTGGGGCTCGTCATTGTTCACGATGCGTGGGATCAATCTTCAGCACCTTGAACTGCCTTTTTACCCTGAAACAGCGGCCTTGTTTGCGACCTATAACGGGTGCGATGCCCGTCAGAAATTGCCCACTCTGGCCAAGGGTGGCTTTAACGCCTGTGAGCATTGCGTCGTCCGGGATTGCGGACCAGCCCTCGACAGGAGCCGCGAGGCTGGAATCATCAAGATGGAACGCCATGCTCAGCACCTTTGGGCGTTGAATCCCGACTTGCTCCCCTTTTTGCCGAGCCAGCGTTCTGGATTCCTTCCATATGCCGTGCCCATCGTGGAGAAGGCGAGGCCGCAGCGGGGCGAGGCCAGGCGTCGCCTGCGTATCGCGCATGCCCCTACCAACCGCGAAATCAAGGGCACTGCGTTTCTTCTGAACGCGGTGGAGAAAATTAACAAGCGATATCCCGACGCCATCGAACTTGTTCTGGTCGAGGGGAAGTCGCATGCCGAGGCGCTTGAAATCTACAGTGCCGCGGATGTCGTCGTGGACCAGCTGTTGATCGGCTGGTATGGGGCATTTGCAGTCGAGACGATGATGCGGGGAAAGCCCGTCGTCGTGCGGATAGATGCACAGGATGCACATGCGGTGCCTGGGCCGATGCGCGAAGAACTTTTGCAAGCCGTCATTCAGGCAGATCCGACCACCATTGAAGAGGTTCTTGAAGGGTTATTGGAGTCACCGGCAAAGCTCGCCGCACACGCTGAAGCCTGCTTTGAATATGCCCGGAGGTGGCATGACCCCGTTCATGTCGCTTCACTGACTGTGGCCAAGTACGAAGAAGCTTTGAAGGCGAAATAAGCATGTGCGGCATTCTTGGTTGGTATGGCGCTGGCCGTCTCGACAGTGCTGAGGCCAGGCTCAAGCTGGGCCTTTCGAAGTTGGGGCGCCGGGGGCCCGACGATCATGGTTTGTCGAGCGTGTTGTTACCCGATGGCCACATGCACCTCGGGCACACCCGTCTCAGCGTCATCGACCTGACCGATGCAGCCCACCAGCCCATGGCCAGCCGGGACGGGCGATTTTTGCTGGTCTTCAACGGAGAGATTTACAACTATCGCGAGCTCCGTTCGGAACTTCAATCTCTTGGCCGGCATGTCCACTCGGCGTCCGACACGGAAGTGCTGCTGCAGGCTTGGGCCCAATGGGGTGAGCCAGCACTTGCCCGGTTTGTCGGCATGTTTGCCTTCGTCATTTTCGACCGCGAAACGAACTTGCTGCATGGCGCCCGCGACGCCTTCGGCATCAAGCCGCTCTACTACCACCAGGATGATCGGAATTTCTGCTTCGCCTCCGAGATCCCTGCTGTCCAGGCATTGCGGTCGTTCGCCCCGGCACTTGACTGGCAGATCGCCTATGACTATCTGGCGCATGGTTCTTACGACACTGGCGAGCGCACCTTCTTTGCCGAAGTACGTGCGCTGCCACCCGGACACCGTTTCACGTACGACCTGGGGTCCCAGCGTCTGGACCTGCAGCGCTGGTGGGCACCAAAAATTGCCCCCGTTCAACGGCTGACGATCGACGACGCGGCGCAGGCGCTTCGCGGCCATCTGTTGGACAGCGTGCGGCTTCATCTGCGCAGCGATGTGCCCCTGGGGGCCGCGTTATCGGGTGGCCTGGATTCTTCCGCCATAGTGGGTTGCATGCGGCATCTCGAGCCCGAAGCGCCCATCCATACGTTCAGCTTCATTGCGACCGGGGATTCGGTTTCGGAAGAGCAATGGGTCGACCGCATGACTGCGCATGTTGGCGCGGTGTCGCATAAGTTGAGCATCACGCCGCAGGAGCTTGCAGCCGATCTGGACGACATGATCGCGACGCAGGGGGAGCCCTTCGGCAGCACCAGCATCTATGCCCAATACCGGGTGTTTCAGCTGGCACGAGAGCACGGTGTGACCGTGACGCTCGACGGACAAGGCGCGGATGAACTGTGCGGCGGTTATGTGGGCTACCCTGGGCCGCGCGTACGCAGCCTCCTGGACGAAAGGCAGTTGCTGGGTGCGGCTGCATTCATGCGGGATTGGGGGCGTTGGCCTGGCAGGGCGGCGCTGGACGGCTTCAAGGCTGCAGTGGCGGAATACACCAACGATGCCGCCTACCAAACGCTGCGCCGCATGAACGGCGCGAAGGCCTGCCCGCCTTGGCTGGATGGACACGTACTGGCCGATGCAGGCGTAGCGCTGCGTTTCCCACGCGAACTGCCTCCCCAGACCGCCCCGGGACGCCGTTTGGTGGCCGAGTTGGCCCGGTCGCTGCACGGCGTCGGCCTCCCGGGGCTTTTGCGCCACGGCGATCGCAATTCCATGCGGTTCTCGGTGGAAAGCCGAGTCCCCTTCCTCACGACAGGGCTGGCCGATTTTCTGCTGACGCTGCCTGAGGAATACTTGGTGTCGCCCCAAGGTGAAACCAAGCATCTGCTGCGCCGAGCGATGCGTGGCTTGGTGCCGCAGGAGGTGCTGGATCGTCGGGACAAGATCGGCTTTGCCACGCCCGAGCAAGCGTGGCTTTTGCAGATGGCGCCGCAGGTGCGTGAATGGCTGCGGTACCCGCTGGGTTTGCCGTTCTTTCGCCAAGACGAGGTATTGAAGGCGTTCGATCAGGTGGTTGCCGGACAGCGGCCGTTCAATTGGCAAGTGTGGCGCTGGATCAACTTCACGCGCTGGCATGCGCGGCATTTTGCAGGTTGAGTTTGCCGTGGCCCGTCTGCTGCTGTTGTCGCTTTCACCCATCGCCTCCGATCCCCGTGTGATGCGCCAGTACGAGGCGCTGAAGGACGAGCATGAAGTCTATGTGCTGGGGTTCGGAGAATGTCCACCCGGGGTGCTGTATTTCACCTCCGTGGAACAGCCGCGTGTGGGCCGTACAGGGGTTTTGCGCAATGCGCTACGTCTGGCCTTTCGGCGCTACGACGCCTATTACTGGCAGCACCCTCAGATCCGCGCGCTGGAGAAGGCCGCAGCACAGTTGCCAGTGGGTTTCGACCTGGTATTGGCCAACGATGTGATGGCTTTGCCCATGGCGCTGCGGTTGGCGGACAATGCTCCCGTGTGGCTGGATGCGCACGAATACGCGCCGCGGGAATTCGAAAACCTTTGGGCGTGGCGCACGTTGCTGGGGCCTTTCTTCGATGCCACCTGCCGCGATGCGCTGCCACGCGTAGCACGCATGAGCACCGTGTGCACAGGCATCGGGCGCGAGTACGAGCGCTGCTACGGCGTTGCGGTATCCGTCATGCCCAATTGCCCCGAGCCAGAGAACTTGCCGGCGCAGCCAACGCATGCCGACCGTATTCGGCTGATCCACCACGGCGCAGCCATCGCCTCGCGCAAGATCGAGGTGATGATCGACCTCATGGACCACCTGGACGATCGCTTCAGTCTCGACCTGATGCTGATGGAGCAAGACCCTGCTTACCTCGCCGCGTTGAAACACCGTGCCGCCCGGCATTCGCGCATCCGGTTCATCCCGCCAGTGCCCATGCGCGATATTGCCGCGCACATCAATAGCTATGACATCGGACTTTTCCTGCTACCCCCCACCAATTTCAATTACCTGCATGCGCTGCCGAACAAGTTCTTCGAATTCATGCAGGCGCGCCTGGCCATTGCCATCGGCCCGTCTCCTGAAATGCAGGCACTGGTGACGGAACTGGGTTGTGGTGTGGTCAGCGGCAGTTTTGAAGCGGCAGACCTGGCCGCGCATCTCTCACGCCTCACGCCCCAAGACATCGATGCCATGAAGCGCGCTTCGGACTCGGCCAGCCAGCGGTTCAATGCGGCGGCCACCCGCCAATGGCTTCGTGCCGAGGTGAGCGATGTGCTGGCCAGCCGTGCCTGGCCGGTGCATTGACATCATGCGCGCGCTTGTTCTCGGCACCCAGTCGTTCATCGACGGCGGCACCAAGGTGGGTTCTCAGCATCTGGCGCAAGCGTTGGCGGCGGCGGGTTGGTCGGTGGACTATGTGCCCACGCTGTCATCGCCACTGGACGTGGTGGGCCGCCAGCGCCACGCCAGACTGGCGAGGGCGTGGGGACATGGGACGTCGCAGCGAGCGGTGGGCATTTCGCAAGGTCTCACCGAGTGGAGCCTTCAATCGATGTTTCCCGCGCATCGGCTTTTTCTGCGGTGGCCTTGGCAATTGGCGGCCTATGGCCGACGGTGCCCGTCGCCATTGCGCGACGTGCCGTTCGACGCATGCATTGCCGATGTCGCACCCAACATGTTGCTGTTGCACCAGATCACGGCCCGCGCCAAGGTCTGCCGCCTCAACGATTGGCCGCAGGGGTTCGCTCGCGATCTGCACCCGGTGCTCATCAACGCGCTCGGGTCCATGATGGGTGGCCCCGATTTCGATGAAGTGTGGGCCGTCTCTGAACCCCTGGCGGAATATGCCCGTGCGCTGCACCCGCAGGGTGAGGTGGTGCACATTCCCAATGGCGTGGAGGCCCGTCTTTTGGTGCCTGCCATGCAAAGTCCGGTAATGCGACAGCCGCGCAGCGCGGTCTATGTTGGCGGGCTCACGGCTTGGCTGGACACCGGCTTGCTCGCCCAGGCCGCGCGCTTGCTTCCCGATTGGACCTTTGCGGTGTACACCCCTGGTACGCCCCCGCAGCACGGATGGCCGCTCAACCTCCAATGGCGCGGCAGCGTAAGCCGCGCGGAACTTCCAGCGGTTCTCCAAAGCCATGAAGTCGGCCTGATTCCTTTTTGCGAGGCCGATGGACGCATGCGCTATGTCGAGCGTCCCTTGAAGTTCTATGAGTACATCGCAGCGGGATTGGGTGTGGCTAGCACTGATCTGGGCGCAATGCGCCATGGGATGGGTGATTTGGCCTGCTACGGCAACGATGCACGGACATTTGCCGATGCCATCTTGCAGGCCCGGGAGCAGGCTCAGGCTCGCCCTGCGAGCTTCCCGAAAGACTTCGTGCAAGCCCACGACTGGAGTGCGCGCGCAAAGACCATGCTGGCCCGTCTGGAGATGCTGCTGGCATGAAAAACTACCTTCTCTACGACTTCATGCAGGTAGCCGGAGGCGCGGAGCGTGTCACGCTCACTCTGGCCGAGGCCTTTCCGGACTTTCAGACCTTGGTCAGCCGGTGCTACCCGGACGCCCAACCCTTGCTGGCGGCCTCCACCGCCCAAGTGCAGGAGTTGCGGGGGGGCTGGTCTGCTCGCCTGCCGCGCATTCTGGAAAGCATGTGGTGCTTCCGGTTTCGGGCAGGACGGTTGCACGATGCCCACACTGTGCTCTACAGCGGCTTCTATGCCCCGCTGGCGGTCTACCAGCAACGGTCTGGCCGGCGCTTTTACTATTGCCACACCATTCCCCGATTCGCCTACGACCTGTACGACAGCACTCTGGCGGGTTTTCCGTTGTGGCTCCGGCCGTTCTACGCAATCTTCGTGCGGTGGTTCCGCAAGCAGTACGAAGCGGCCATCGGTCGAATGGATCGCATTTTCGTGAACTCGGAGAACGTTCGCGCACGGCTCCAGCGGTATACAGGGTTGGATGCCGAGGTGGTCTACCCCCCGGTGTCCACACAGCACTTTCGGTTTTTGGCTGATGAGGGCTACTACCTCTCTACCGCACGACTGGTGCCCAACAAGCGGGTGGATGTGATCGTGCGGGCTTTCCTTCAGATGCCCGAACGCTCCTTGGTCGTGCTCTCTGGCGGGCCGGAGCTGGAGCGATTGAAAGCGATCGCCAGAGAGGCGCCCAACATTCGGTTCACCGGCTGGCAGGCCGATGAGGCGCTGCGGCGCTGGGTGGGCAACGCCCGTTGCGTGATCTACCTGCCGGTGGACGAGGACTTTGGCATGTCGCCCGTGGAGGCCATGGCTGCAGGCAAACCCGTGATCGGTGTGGCCGAAGGGGGGTTGTTGGAAACCGTCGTCCCGGCAGAGACTGGCTTGCTATTGAATCCGCCGCCCAGCATCGAGGCGCTGATCGATGCGGTGGAAGAAATGGAAATTTCTGCGGGGCCCAAGCTCTCGGAACTGTGCCGGCGGCGAGCGGTATTGTTCAGTGAAAAGCAGTTCATTCAATCAATGAAAAAGCATTTGAGATAGTTGGTAATTAATGAGCTCGAATCACCATATTAAAGAAGTTGACAACCTGAGGGCCGTGGCCATTGTCATGACGTTAGTGGCGCATCTGGGCTTTTTCACTCATGAAAAAAATGATTGGTATGCTTATGCCATTCAGAATATTGCCCAATTTTGGGGCGGAGTGGATCTGTTTTTCGTCATATCCGGTTTTGTCATCTCCAAGCAGCTGCATGCCTTGTTGCGCATTGGCGATGGATGGAGCGCCAATGCCAATGGGCTAAAGATATTTTTTGTAAAAAGATTTTTCAGAATATTTCCGCAGGCTTTTTTCTGGGCGGCCGTCGTTCTTTTCTTTAGTTGGTATTTTCAGGGGATTGGGAAATTTGGAGACTTCTCAAAAGTCGTATGGCATTTTTTTGCATCCGCTTTCTCTGTGGAGAATATATATCTAACTTTCGACGTGACTCCGCAGCTGTCAATTTATTGGTCGCTGTCGATAGAAGAGCAGTTTTATATTATTTTCCCAATGCTGCTGATCTTCTTGTCGAAAAAAAGGGTGCTCGCTGTTTTGCTGGCGGCAGCAGTTTTCCAGCTTTTGCTTCCTCGCCCTGTCGATCAGTCAAAAATAATATTCATGGTGAGATATGATGCGCTGATACTGGGGTGCTTTATCTATCTATGGACGCTCACAAGCCACTACTTGAATTTGAGGAAAAGACTGGCTAATAATTCGAAAACCCTATTCGCTGGTCAAGTCCTGCTGCTTCTTGCGGTCATGGCGATACCTGTTCACATGCGGGGCGTATGGTGCATGGTAGGGGTATTGGATATTTGTTGTTGCTTGATCGTTGCAATTTCAGTACTGCAACTCAGGGCTTTTGAATTCCGTTCCTTGGCGGGGAAGGTTTTTGGCTATCTGGGTACGCGCTCGTATGCCATCTACTTGTGCCATATTCCGGTCGCTTTTTTGATTCTCAGCGTGGACTCGCTTCTGGGGACCCGTTGGGCGCCTCAGAAAATAATGGACTACCAGATATTTGGAACGATAATATTGGTCTTTTTCGCTGCCGAAATGTCTTATCAACTCATTGAAAAGCCGTTGCGCAAACGAGGTCGCGTTCTCGCACAACGGTGGCAAGGCAGCGTGCAGGCGGTGCCCGTCTAATTGGCGAGATGCAATCGAACTGCGCAGGCAGTTCTGATTGCAATGACCTACCTGCGGGTCAACAGTTAAGACTTGGAGCGTGGATAGCAGAGACAGTTGGTAAAGTCAGTGCAATCCCCCTCGGAGGCCGCGCCATGCTGATCGCCCTGCGCAAGAAGGTCCGGCACCACACCGGCCGTGCACGCCAAGATTGCAGCCAGCAGCGAGACCGCTCCGGTGCTGGTCCAGCGCTATGGCATCACCGAGCAGACGGTCTACAAGTGGAAGAAGCGCGAGGTCTTTAAGGACCGCTAGCACACGGCCCATCGCCTGCAGACCGTGCTCACGCCTGCGCAGGAGACCATCGTGGTGCACCTGCGGCGCACCTTGCTGCTGTCCCTGGATGAGACCTGCAGGCCCTCACCCGGGAGTTCCTCAGTCCCGAGGTCTCTCGCTCCGAGCTGGACCGATGTCTGCGCCGCCATGGGGTAGGCCGTCTCAACGCGCTCAAGCCCCAGGCGCCTGCGGTGACGCACAAGGCCTTCAAGCGCTACGAGCCGGGCCTATTGCACATGGACGTGAAATTCCAGCCCCAGATGCAGGACGAGTAGCAGGCGCTACCTGTTCGTGGCCATCGATCGGGCCACGCGATAGGTGTTCGTGCAACGCAAGGCCAACAAGACGGCGGCCAGTGCGAAGGCCTTCCTGAGTGTGCGGCACAAGGCCTGCCCGAGATCAGGATCACCAAGCTGCTGACTGACAAGGAGTTCACGGGCCGCCTGTTTGCCAGCAGGCAGGCAGCGCGAGCCCAGTGGCAACCATGAGTTCGACCGGCTGTGCCAGGAACTGGGCATCGAGCACCGGCTGACCCAGCCCAGAACACCGAGGACCAACGGCACGGTGGAGCGGTTCAATGGTCGCATAACGGACGTGCTCAAGACCCACCGGTTCAACAGCCGCGGGACATGGAGCAAACTTTGCTGCGCTATGTAGCCCTGTACAACCATCAGTTGCTGCAGTCAGCGCTCAAGAGCAAGACGCCCGTGCAGACAATGAAGGAATGGCGTCAGACGCACCCTCGCCTGTTCCACAAGTGGCCATATGGTCGTCCGGGATGCGACACCTATAGACGAAGACTTCGGCATGTCACCGGTTGAAGCCATGGCCGCAGGCAAGCCGGTCATTGGTGTCGCCGAAGGCGGTCTGCTGGAGACCGTAGTTCACAACGAAACCGGAGTGCTTCTCGCCACGCCGCCAACTCATGAGGCTGTCATCGCCGCCGTCGAGCAGATCGAGAAAATGAGGGGGCCACGAATGTCTGAAGTTTGCAGAAAACGCGCCAATCTATTTTCTGAAGCAACATTCATTCAGCGGATTAGATCCGTCATCAGCCCGCAGGCATCGAGTTGAATTCAAAAAATAGCCCTTCGGTAGAAGGATATTCAATCCAACTTCGATCGACCATAATCATCCTTAAATCTCACAATATCATCCTCCCCAAGGTAGGACCCGGATTGTACTTCTATGATCTCCAGAGAGATTTTTCCGGGATTGGCCAACCGATGCAAATGGCCAGGCGGTATGTAGGTGGACTCATTTTCAGCCATCAAGAATGTCTTCTCGCCGTTGGTGATTTGCGCCGTCCCCTTCACGACCACCCAATGCTCCGCGCGATGGTGGTGCATCTGCAAGCTCAAACTCGCGCCGGGATTGACCACGATGCGCTTGACTTGGAAGCGTTCGCCACGATCAATGCTGTCGTACCACCCCCAAGGGCGCTGAACTTTTCGGTGCGTGTCGGCCAACACATGACCCTGCGTCCGCAACTGCAGCACAACCTCCTTGACCTCTTGAGCGTGACGTCTATCCAGCACCAGCACAGCATCCGGTGTCTCGACCACCACAACGTTGTGCAGCCCTACTCCCACCACAAGGCGACTGCTGGCAAACAGCAGTGACGCACTGGAATCGCGCAGCACAGCGTCGCCCACCAATGCGTTCTGACGCACATCGTGATCCAGCAACTCCCATAGCGCGTCCCAGGCCCCCACATCAGACCAGCCAGCCTGCAGGGAGACCACGCCGGCAGGAATGCCTAGTTCGGGACACGCGGGCAAGCGCTCCATCACGGCGTAGTCGATGGAGTCAGAAGGACATGTGGCGAAGCTTGCTGCCTGAGGCCGCACGAAGTCCACATCACGAACGGCCTGCGTCATCGCAGTTGAACACGCCTCAAGGATGGCGGCGTGGAAATGGCCAATGGCCTTGAGCCAGACGCTCGCCCGCACCATGAACAAGCCGCCATTCCACAGATGGTCGCCGGACGCCACGTAGCGACGTGCCGTATCGGCATCAGGTTTTTCCTTGAAGCAAGTTACATGGAAGGCCCCGGGCGAGTACTCCGTACCACGCTGGATGTAGCCATAGCCCGTCTCTGGACGGTCTGCGACGATGCCGAACGTCATCAGAGCACCACTCGCGGCACCCGGCGCCGCTTGCATGACGGCAGCGTGAAATGCACCAACGTCGGATATCACATGGTCTGCCGGCATCGCCAGCAGGATGGGATCTTCCCCTTGCTCAACTGCAGTGAGCGCTGCCAGGGTGAGGGCTGGGGCCGTATTGCGGCCGATGTGTTCCAACACGATCCGAGGATGGCGAACACCAACTGCCATCAGTTGCTCCGCCGCCATGAAGCGATGCTCTTCATTGCAAACTAGGATCGGAGAGGAGTCCACCACTATCGCCGGTGGCAGCCCCCTCAGGCGAAGGGCCGTCTGCTGCAACATGGTCTGGCCTCCGGTCAGCGCCAGAAACTGCTTCGGGTGGCTTTCACGCGATAAAGGCCATAGCCGAACTCCACTGCCGCCGCAGAGAATGACAGGAACGAGCGGCCAAGAGTTGGTACTGGCGGTCATAAAGCTGGAGAATTTTTTTGAGCGGTCTATCGATCAGGGAGATAACCCACTACTCAATTTGCATCGGGCATATCTGACTAGAGGCCAGCATATTTGTGACGCATGACAGACTGCCCGGGCAGCTTGTCTAGACCGAGGATGCTTTCGATGCAAGACTTCTCGAAGAGAAAGGAATGCGAACTGATTGACTCCCAGCACTAGCGCCGTCCATCAGCAGAGGTATCGGTGGCATTGCGCTCTAATTCGAAGATGGCCAAGCGCTGATTCAGAAGCCGCTGATTTCGCTCAATACGCGTATTCACCATGTCTGTGTGCAAGGCCTTGATGAAGAGCACGATGGAAACACCCAGCAGCAGCAGTGCGGGCGGATAGCTGATTCCGACCAGCGCGGCCATGCGGTCGATCAAGCGCGGCCATAGCCCCAACAAGGCGGCACAGAACGCGACCACGATCCAGAACATGCCATGGATGACATACATGTGGTCGCGACGCACCAGAAACAGGATGACGGCGGCCAAACCAATACCCAGCAAGGCGGTCGTAATCTGCAGACTGGTCATGAAGGTGAGGAGGTTTGGAGCAAAGGCTCAAGATAAGCCGGACTGGCCTTTGTCAAGCAGCGTGATCATTCCGCACGCTGCAAACGAAACAAGATTGTAAACACCCGGTGCAAGCAACGACCTTGCGACACGAAGAATTGCGCCCAAGCACACACCACAAGAAAGACGGCACCATGAGGAGTTCGGCTGCTAGTTAAATGTCGACCCAGACACGGAACTTCACTCCAGACACAATCTCCAACCGGCGCCGCCAGAGAGGCGGTGCTGTCACATCCACCGAGAGAGGGAAAACATGATCCGTTCCGACGACACCGGCAAGCTCGTTCTGCGAGTGAGCCTGGGCATTCTTATCCTGCTGCATGGCATCTTCAAACTCAGCGCTGGCGTTGGGTTCATATCCGGGATGCTCGCCTCGCACGGCTTGCCCGCTGCCCTGGCCTATCTTGCCTATGTGGGTGAAATCGTCGCGCCCGTGCTGCTGATCCTGGGCCTCTTCACGCGCGCGGCAGCCTGGATCCTGGTCGTCAATATGCTGTTCGCTTTTGGCCTTGTGCATATGAAAGACTTGTTCGCGCTCACCAACCAGGGCGGCTGGAAGCTGGAGCTGCAGGGCATGTACCTGTTTGGCGCATTGGCCGTGGCCTTCCTGGGCGCTGGCCGCTTCAGCGTGGGCGGCAGCAGCGGTAAGTTGAACTAACCCCCAGGCTTCGCGCTTCGCGTCTTCGCCAACCCCCTTTTGCAGGGGGCACATCCAGCGGCCCGGCAGAGCCGGTTCCGCGGATGTCTTGGCGTGGCCTGCTCCGCGGCCTTTTGCACCCTTGTGGTTCGTGCGCTACGGGTGATGCTCAGCGCCATGGATGGCTGAGTTTTCTCAGATGGGTTGCCGCGCGATGTACCGCTCCAGCCAGCGGCCATAGCGCGACAGCCCGAAGCACATGACCCAATAGAGGGCCGCCAGGAACAGGTAGCCCTCCAGGTAGAACGGCCGCCACACCGGGTCGCCGCCCAGCGCCAGGCCCAGTGCGCCGGTCAGCTCGAACAGGCCGACAACCGTCACCAGCGAGGTGTCCTTGAGCGTGCCGATCACCGCATTCACCAGGGCCGGCACCACCATGCGCAGCGCCTGCGGCAGCACCACATCGCGTTGCACCTGCCAGCGCCCCATGCCCAGGGCAGTCGCCGCCTCCACCTGCCCGAAGGGCACGGCCTGCAGGCCACCGCGGATGATTTCCGCCAGGTAGGCCGCGGCAAACAGCGCCAGCCCGGCCAGCACACGCACAAACACATCCGGCCGCAAGCCCGCTGGCACCAGCAGTGGCAACAGGAAGGACGCCATGAACAGCACCGAGATCAGCGGCACGCCACGCACCAGCTCGATATAGGTGCTGCACAGCGTGCGCACCACGGGCCAGGAAGAACGCCTGCCCAGCGCCAGCAGCAAGCCCAGCGGAAAGGCCAGCGCCAGCGCAAAGGTGGCCAACGCAATGGTCAGCGCCAAGCCGCCCCAGCGGCCGGTGGGCACGGCCTCCAGCCCAGCGGCACCGCCATGCATGAGCAGCACGAACAGCGCCACACCGCCTACCCATGCCGGCAGCAGGCCCCAGCGCCAGCAGCGCGGCCAGGCGCTGGCCAGCAGCAGCAGCGCCAGCACGGCTGCGGCAACGGCCGGCCGCCATTGCGCATCGAAGGGGTAGCGGCCAAACAGGATGGCGCGCCACTTCTCCGCCACCACGCCCCAGCAGGCGCCATGTTGCAGCGCCCGGCAGGCCTCGGCATCGGGCCGAAACACCGCGCCCACCAAGGCCCAGGCGCCTACATGCCAGGCGATCCAGCCCAGCAGCGCGGCCAGCACCAGGGTGCACAGGCTGCGCACCGGGCCGCCGAACAGCTCGCCGCGCCAGTTCATCGCCAACCCCGCAGGGCCACGCGGGCGTTGTAGAGGTTGGTGCCTCCGGCAATCAGCAGCGAGAGCAGCAGGTACACGGCCATCACCACCGCAATGCACTCAAAGGCGCGCCCGGTGGAATTGAGCGAGGTATTGGCGACAGACACCAGCTCTGGATAGCCCACCGCCACCGCCAGCGAAGAGTTCTTGACCAGGGCCAGCACCTGGTTGGTGACCGCTGGCACGATCAACCGCAGCGCCTGCGGCAGCACCACGATGCGCAACTGCTGCGCCGGCCCAAAGCCCATGGCGCGCGCCGCATCGACCTGGCCGGCCGGCACCGACTGGATGCCGGCGCGCACGATCTCCGCCACAAAGGCCGCGGTGTAGAGGCCCAGCGCAAAGACGATGGCCAGGTATTCAGGCGTAAGCGCCGCACCACCGCTGATGTTGAAGGCGGTGCGCTCGGGCCATTCGAATGACGAGGGCAACCAGTGCCCTTCCGCTGTTACTGGCCAGGGCAGCGACAAGCCGCTCTTGCTGAGCCACACGCCCGGCAACAGTTGCACGGCCTCGGTCGCGTCAGGCAGCAATTGGGTAAGCGCGAAGTACAGCATCAGCAACTGCACCAGCAGCGGCACATTGCGCAGCGCCTCTACATACCAGGTGCAGATGCTGCGCACCAGCAGGTGTGGTGCCAGCCGGCCTATGCCTAGCAAGGTGCCCAGCACCAGGGCAATGGCGGCGGCGGGCACTGCTGCGCGCAAGGTGTTGATGAGCCCGGCCAGGAAGGCGCGCCAGAACGGCTGGCCGGCGTGAAAATCCAGCCAGCCCTCGCCGATCTCAAAGCCTGCAGGCTGCAGCAAAAAGTCAAAGCCGGACTGGATGCCGCGCCCGCGCAGCACCTCCAGCGCATGGGCCGCCAAGGCCGCCACGCCCGCCAGTAGCAAGGCCACCAGCGCGATCTGCAGTGCCCAGCTGCGCCAAGCGCCGCGCGGCCCCCTGCCCTTCATCGCACCGGCAGTGCGTAGACCAGGCCGCCCTTGTTCCAGAGGTTGTTCAGCCCGCGCGGCAGTTGCAGTACCGACTTCGGTCCCACATTGCGCTCGAACACCTCGCCGTAGTTGCCCACGGCCTTGACGGCGCGGTAGGCCCAGTCCTTGTCCAGTCCCAGCAGCTTGCCCATGTCTTCCGAGCTGCCCAGCAGGCGCTGCACGGCCGGGTCCTGGCTGCCGCTCTTGGCGGCATCGACGCCGGCCTGGGTCACGCCCAGTTCCTCAGCCTCGATCAACGCGTGCGGCACCCACTTGACGATGGTGAACCACTCGTCGTCGCCGCGCCGCACCACGGGCGCGAACGGCTCCTTGGAGATCAGGTCCGGCAGGATCACGTAATCGTCCGGATTCTTGGCCTCCTTGTTGCGCAGGCCGGCCAGGGTGGACGCATCGGTGGTGAAGACCTGGCAGCGGCCCGAGAAAAAGGCCTTGAAGGAAGCCTCGAAATTCTCGAACACCACCGTCTTGACCTTGATGTTCTGTGCGCGGAAGTAGTCCGACACGTTCTTCTCATTGGTGGTGCCCGACTGGGTGCAGATCTCGGCGCCCTTCAGTTGCTTGGCGCTGGTGACCTTGAGCTTCTTCGGCACCAAAAAGCCCTGGCCGTCGTAGTAGGTGATGGTGGTGAACTCCAGGCCCAGCGAGGCGTCGCGCGACAGCGTCCAGGTGGTGTTACGCGCCAGCATGTCGATCTCGCCAGCCTGCAGCGCGGCAAAGCGCTGCTGCGCATTGAGCGGCACGAAGTTGACCTTCTTCGGGTCGCCCAGCACGGCCGCGGCCACGGCGCGGCAGGTGTCCACGTCCAGGCCCGACCAGTTGCCCTGCGAATCCGGCGCCGAGAAGCCAGCCACGCCGTTGGTCACGCCGCAGTTGAGCGTGCCGCGCTGCTTGACGGCGTCCAGCGTCTTGCCGGCGAAGGCAGGGACAGCGCTGCAGGCCAGTGCGGCGAAGGCGGCCAGCGATGCGAGGCGGCGGGAGGTGGTGCTCTGCATGTTCTTTTTCCTCTTGAAACGGGGATATCAGTCGTCTTCCGAGGCGTCCAGGCCTGGGAACAGGATTTCGGTGAAGCCAAAGCGGCTGAAGTCCCGGATGCGCATGGGGTAGAGCTTGCCGATCAGGTGGTCGCACTCATGCTGCGCCACCCGGGCGTGAAAGCCCTCGACCGTGCGGTCAATGGGCTGCCCCTCAGGGTCAACGCCGGTGTAGCGGATGCGCGCCCAACGCGGCACCACGCCGCGCAGGCCGGGCACCGACAGGCAGCCTTCCCAGCCCTCTTCTTCCTCGGCGCCCAGCGGCTCGATCACGGGGTTCAGCAGCACGGTGCGCGGCACCACCGGCGCATCGGGGTAACGCGGGTTGGGGGCATCGGTGCCGAAGATCACCAGTTGCAGGTCGACGCCAATCTGCGGCGCAGCCAGGCCAGCGCCGTTGACGGCGTGCATGGTGTCGAACATGTCGGTGATGAGGGCGTGCAGGGCTTCGCTGCCAAAGGCATTGGCCGGCACGGGCGGGGCGACGCGCAGCAGACGCGGGTCGCCCATCTTGAGAATGTCTCGAACAGCCATCGGGAGCGGCAAGGCAAAAGCTGGGGAGTGGCAAGCATAGCCGGGCTTGCCCAGCCGTCACAATCTGCGCCTGGAAGCCCGTATGCCCGATACCTCGCAACGCCCCTTGCCTGCCCCAGTGCGCCTGCTGCTGGCGGCCTTTGCCGTGCTCTGCATTGCGCTGGGGGTGGTGGGCATCTTCGTGCCGGGCATGCCGACCACGGTCTTCATCATCATGGCTGCCTGGGCCGCGGCGCGCAGCTCGCCACGGCTGCATGCGTGGCTGATGGGCCACCGCCTGTTCGGGCCCTTGCTGCGCAATTGGCAGAACGGCGGCCGCATGAGCCGCCGTGCCAAATGGAGCGCCACGGCGGCCATGGCGTTTTGTGCGCTGATCCTGCTGGCCACCACCCAGCGCGTATGGGCTGCCTCGCTAGCGCTGGCTTGCATGGATGGCGTGCTGGCCTGGCTCTGGTGCCGACCAGAGCCGGCCTAGCAGCTACTTACCTCCAGCGCCGATAGCCGCCATAGGAGCCGTAGAAACCGACGGATGGCGACACCACGACTGGCGCAGGCTGGTAATAAGCGCCGTAGGGCGCCATAGGCGCCACCACGCAGCCGCTCAACAGGGCGGCGGCAGTAGCGGCGAAGACGATTCCGATAAGACGTAGGCGATGCACGGTGGACCCCTGTTAGATAACGTGCTTCTAACAACGCGCGGGTGGCCCCCAACTCCTACATACGGCGCGTCGCTTTACGTAACGCAGGGTAAGAAGAGAGCTCAGCGCCCCCGACCACCACCACCGCCGCCGCCGCCGCCGCCGCCGCGCCCACCCCAGCCGCCAGGGCGCCCCCCGCCGCCCGGGCGCGGGCCGCCCCAGGAGCGGCCGGGTCCGCCAAAACGGGGTGGGCCGTAGCGCGGGCCGCCGCCGTAGTAACGGGAATAGCCAAAGTTCAGGGAGCCATAGGCAGGCGCCACCAGCAGCGGATCGGCGTAGTAGCCCACAGGTGGGTAGGCGGCGGGAGCGGCGTAGGTCGTTCCGTACGGATAGGCGTAGCCGGTGCCATAGGCATCGACTGGCGCCACGACGCAGCCCGAGAGCGCGGCCACAGCGCCGATGGCAAGTACGGTGGCGCAGCATGAGCGGAGTTTCATGGCGGTCTCCTGAATATGAATAGGGGTTGGAGTCCCACGCCGCCCGCAGGGTTCAACCCGCGCTTGAATCAGGCAGCAATTGGCGCAGGCCGTCTTCGTCCAGCACGGCAATGCCGAGCACCTGCGCCTTCTCCAGCTTGCTGCCAGCCTCGGCGCCGGCCACGACGTAGTCCGTCTTTTTGCTGACCGAGCCGGCCACCTTGGCGCCGGCGGCTTCCAGCAGTTCCTTGGCGTCCTCGCGCGAGAGCGTGGGCAGCGTGCCGGTCAGCACAAAGGTCTTGCCGGCCAGCGGCAGCAGGGCACGTGGTGCCGGTGGGCCTTCGGGCCAATGCACGCCGGCTGCGCGCAGTTGCTCGACCACCTCACGGTTGTGCGGCTGGTCAAAAAAGGTGCGCAGCGCCAGCGCCACGATGGGGCCCACGTCGTTCACCTCCAGCAATTGCTCTACCGTGGCGTCCATGATCGGGTCCAGCGCGCCAAAGTAGCGTGCCAGGTCCTTGGCCGTGGCCTCGCCGATGTGGCGAATGCCCAGGCCGAACAAAAAGCGCGGCAGCGTGGTCTGCTTGGATTTCTCCAGCGCCTCGACCAGGTTGAGCGCCGATTTGTCGGCCATGCGCTCCAGCGCGGCGAGCTTGCCCACGCCCAGCTTGTAAAGCTCGGGCAGGGTGCGGATGATGCCGCCCTCCACCAGCTGGTCCACCAGCTTGTCGCCCAGGCCTTCGATATCCATGGCGCGGCGCTGCGCAAAGTGCAGGATCGCCTCCTTGCGCTGCGCGGCGCAGAACAGGCCGCCGGTGCAGCGGTGGTTGACTTCCGTCTTCTCGCGCACCACGGCGCTGCCGCAGACCGGGCACTCACGCGGCATGCGGAAATTGGGCACGTAGTGCGGGCGCGGTGTAGGCAGCACGCCGACCACTTCGGGGATCACGTCGCCGGCACGGCGCACGATGGCGGTGTCACCCACGCGCACGCCCTTGCGGCGCAGTTCGAACAGGTTGTGCAGCGTGGCATTGGTAACGGTCACGCCGCCCACAAACACCGGCGCCAGCCGCGCCACCGGCGTGAGCTTGCCGGTGCGGCCGACCTGCACGTCTATGCCCATGACCTGGGTCATCTGCTCTTGTGCCGGGTACTTGTGGGCCACGGCCCAGCGCGGCTCGCGCGTGACAAAGCCCAACTGCTTTTGCAGCGCCAGCTCGTTGACCTTGTAGACCACGCCGTCGATGTCGAAGGGCAACTGGTCGCGCAGCTTACCTATCCTGGCGTGGAAGGCGGCCAGGCCATCGGAGCCCTCCACTACCGCGCGGTGCTTGTCCACGGGAAAGCCAAAGGCGGCAAACGCGGCCAGCACGCCGTCCTGCGTGGGCGGTTCGTCAGGCCAGCCCTGCACCTCGCCCCAGCCGTAGGCAAAGAAGGACAGCGGGCGCTTGGCGGCGATGGCCGGGTCCAGCTGGCGCACCGCGCCGGCGGCGGCGTTGCGTGGGTTGACGAAGCTCTTGTCGCCGGCCTCGCGCTGGCGCTCGTTGAGCTGTTCGAAATCGTCGCGGCGCATGTAGACCTCGCCGCGCACTTCCAGCACGGCGGGCGCGCCGGCCGGCAGCTTGAGCGGGATCTGGCGAATGGTGCGGATGTTCTGCGTCACGTCCTCGCCCTGCTCGCCGTCGCCGCGGGTGGCGGCATGCACCAGGCGGCCTTCTTCGTAGCGCAGGTTCATGGCCAGGCCGTCGAACTTCAGCTCGGCCATGTAGGCGACCGGTGGATCGCCTTCTTTCAGGCCCAGCTCCTTGCGCACGCGGGTGTCGAAGTTGACGGCGCCGCTGGCTTCGGTGTCGGTTTCGGTGCGGATGCTGAGCATGGCCACGGCGTGCCGCACCGGCGCGAACTGGCCCAGCGGCGCGCCACCGACGCGCTGGGTGGGCGAATCGGGGGTGATGAGTTCGGGGTTTGCTTCTTCCAGCGCCTGCAATTGGCGGTAGACGCGGTCGTATTCGGCGTCCGGGACTTCGGGGGCATCCAGCACGTAGTACTGGTGCATCCAGCGCTCGAGCTGCGCCCGGATTGCTTCTATATTCATAGCTAGAAGCCCAAGCCCCACCTGGGCTTGAGCCATGTTTGACTCAAAAAACTCGCCCTGCTCTGGAACAGAGGGATTGCGCGGCGCCACGGCCGCTCAACCGAACAGGCGCCGCGCCTGTACCGATCCGGCCGACAGGTCGTGCGCGTCCAGCGTGTCGTAGAGCTTTTCCAGGTCGGCACCAATGCCGTCCATGGCCTCTTCGCGCAGCAACTGGCCGTTCTGGTCGGTGACGACGCCATCCATGGCCTGGGCCAGGGCGGCGGCGGATTCGCGCAGCCGGGCAAAGGGCTGCTCTTCGCGGTGCACCTGGGCCACGTCCAGGCTCAGCAGCACGTCGCGGATGGCTGATTGGGCCGGGTCCTCGGCCAGCGCGGCCTGGGTGTCGAAGGCCAGGGTCAGCACCGGCGGCAGGCCGGCCGCTGCCGTGGGCAGGGCCATGCGCCCGGGAATCACGCCGGGCACGAAGCCCAGGCGCGCGGCGTTCTGCTGCACATAGCCCGGGCTCCAGGCAGCGGCGCGGGCGCGCAGCACAAAGGCCAGTTGGGCGTCGTGGTCGCTGGCGAACTGGTCCAGCTCACGGGCGCGCGCGACTTCGTCACGCATCTCGGGGAATTCAGGCTCGGCGTTGACGGCGTCGGCAAAGGCCTGCGCCTTGATGACGAATTCCGAGTATTCGATGTCGTTGAGCGCGCCGTTGCGGTTGGCCAGTTGCACGCCGGCCTGGAAGGCGCGGTAGCGCTGGCCGGCCACGGGCATTTCCCATTGGCCGCTGACGTCGTTCAGGCCTTCGACGGCAAAGGGCTTGCTGCCGACACGGCGCGTGGCGGGCATGGCGGCCAAGGCGGCGTCGCCAGACACCAGGGCTTCGAGTGCCAACGGCGCGATGACGTCGATCAGCGGGTCCAGGCCAGGCTTTTTCTCAAGCTGTGGCAGCACGCCCAGCACCGGGTCCACGGCGCTGCCGGCGGGCAGCTCCGCATCACCGTCAAAGGCCGGGTCCTGGCGCTCGGCGGCCTCGCGGACGGCGGCTTCTTCCGGCGTGGCGGGTTCGGCCTGCTTGGGCGTGTTGCGGCGCGAACTCCAGGCGCTGTGGGCGACGATGGCCGCCAGCACGACGCCGCCGGCCACGGCAAGGCTGATCTGCAATGTGCTCATGCTTGTTGCTTCTATTCGGGTTCGGCCAGGGACAGTGCGGATTCCATGTCCACGGCCACGATACGCGACACGCCCTGCTCCTGCATGGTGACGCCGATCAATTGCTCGGCCATTTCCATGGCGATCTTGTTGTGGCTGATGAAGAGGAACTGGGTGCTCTTGCTCATGCTGGCCACCAGCTTGGCATAGCGCTCGGTGTTGGCGTCGTCCAGCGGCGCGTCCACTTCGTCCAGCAGGCAGAAGGGCGCGGGGTTGAGCTGGAAGATGGCAAACACCAGGGCGATGGCGGTCAGCGCCTTCTCACCACCGGACAGCAGGTGGATGGTCTGGTTCTTCTTGCCGGGCGGCTGGGCCATGACCTGCACGCCGGCGTCCAGCACCTCTTCGCCGGTCATCATGAGCTTGGCATTGCCGCCGCCGAACAGCTCGGGGAACATGCGCCCGAAGTGCTCGTTGACGACGTTGAAGGTGCCCACCAGCAGCTCGCGCGTCTCGGCGTCGATCTTGCGGATGGCGTCTTCCAGCGTGTTCATGGCCTCGGTCAGGTCGGCCGTCTGCGCGTCGAGGAAGGTCTTGCGCTCGCGCGCCGTGCCCAGCTCTTCCAGCGCAGCCAGATTGACCGCACCGAGCGCGACGATGTCGCGGTTGCCACGGTCTATATCGCCCTGCAGGCCTTGCACGCGCACATTGCCTTCGGTGATGGATTTTTCTACCGCCTCCAGGTCGGCCTGGGCGTCGGTCAGCAGGGATGCGTACTGCTCAAAACCCAGGCGCGCGGCCTGTTCCTTGAGCTGGAATTCGGTGATGCGCTGGCGCAGCGGGTCGAGCGCGCGCTCCAGCTGCAGGCGGCGCTCGTCGCTGGCGCGCAGCTTGGTGGTCAGGTCGTCGTATTCGCTGCGCTGCGCGGCCAGTGCGGTTTCGCGCTCGGATTTCAGCTCCAGCGCGGTCTGCAGGCCGCCTTGCGCGGCGGCGTCTGACAGGCGCGCCAACTCTTCCTGGGCGCGGCTTTCTTCTGTGGCCAGCGAGCCCGCCTGTTGCGCGGCGGTGTCGATGGCGCGGCCCAGCTCGGCGCGGCGCGACTCCAGGCTGCGGCGTGAAAAGATGGCCTCTTGTGCCTGGCGCTCCAGGCTGCGCTGCTGCTCGCGCGATTCGTTGACGCGGCGCTCGGACTCGATCACGCGCTCGTCCAGCTGCGCATGGCGCTCCTGGCTGTCGGCGAGCTGCATGTCCAGCTCTTCGAAGCGCGCCTCGGCCGTCACGCGGCGCTCTTGCAGCTCGTCCAGCAGCGCCTCGACCTCGCCCAGGTCGCCGGCGATCTGGGCGCTGCGCTCGCGCGTTTGCTCGGCCAGTTGGGTGAGGCGCAGGTTTTCTACCTGCAGCTCGTGGGCACGGCCTTGCGTCTCGGTGGTCTCGCGGCGTGCCGCCACCAGGCGTTGCGAGGCGTCGGCATAGGCAGACTCGGCACGCACCAGTGCGGAGCGAGCTTCTTCGCCGATCAGGGCCTGGGCGCGCAGCTGCTTCTCAAGGTTCTCGATCTCCTGCGCGCGGGCCAGCAGGCCGGCCTGCTCGGAATCGGGCGCGTAGAAGTTCACGCCATGGGCGGTCACCGCATGGCCGGCGGGTACGAAGATGGCCTCGCCCGGCTGCAGTCGGCTGCGCGCGGCCAGGGCTTCATCGAAATTCTGGGCCGTGTAGCAGCCGTGCAGCCAGTCGGCCAGCAGCGCGCGCTGGCCGGCGTCATTCAGGCGCAGGCGATCCAGCAGGGCGGGCAGCGCGCCGGCGGCCTCGGGCACGGCGGCGGCGGGTGGGCTGTAGAAGGCGAGCTTGGCCGGTGGGGCGTCGGCGCCAAAGGCGCGCACCATGTCCAGGCGGGAGACTTCGAGCGCACCCATGCGCTCGCGCAAGGCCGCTTCCAGGGCGCTTTCCCAGCCCTGCTCCACATGCAGCCGGCTCCACAGCGCCTGCAGGCTGTCCAGGCCGTGCTTGGCCAGCCAGGGCTGCAGCTTGCCGTCGGTCTTGACCTTTTCCTGCAGCGCCTTGAGCGCTTCCATGCGGGCCGACAGGTCGGCCTGGGCCGCGCTCTCGGCATTGACGGTGTGCTGCCGCGTGCGGCGGTCTTCGTCCAGTTGCGGGACCGCGTCCTGCAGCTCGTGCAGGCGGGCGTCGGCCTCTTGTGCGGCCTCTTGTGCGGCTTCGAGTTGCTCGCGCAGGTTGTTCAGGCGCGCTTCGTCGGGTGCGGCCAGGGCGTTGCGGTCAGTAACCAAACGGTCGCGGCGCACGTCGAGCTGGCGCGACTGCTCCTCGATGCTGCGCTGGTCGGCCGCCAGCACCTGAATTTGCTGCTGCACATGGGCCACGGCGCCGCGCTGCTCGCTGGCTTTTTGCTGGGCCTGGCGCAGGGCCTCTTCCAGGTCTGGCAACTGCAGCGCCTGCTCTTCCACCTGGGCGGCGAGCAGTTCGGCTTTTTCTTCGGCGTCTTCGCCCTGGGCGGCCAGGGTTTCGATCTCGGCCTCGGCGTCGTCCTTGCGGGTGGCCCACTGGCTGACCTGCTCGCGCAGGGTGATCAGGCGCTGCTCCACGCGCTGGCGGCCTTCGACGACGAAGCGGATCTCGGCCTCCAGCCGGCCGACTTCGGCGCTAGCTTCGTAGAGCTTGCCCTGGGCCTGGTTGACATGGTCGCCGGCGGCGTAGTGCGCCTGGCGGATGGTCTCCAGCTCGGCCTCGATGTGGCGCAGGTCGGCCACGCGGGATTCAAGGTCATTTACCGCCTGGGCGGCGTCGGCCTTGATGCGGGCCTGGTCGGCCTCGCTCTCGCGGCGCTTCAAAAACCATAGCTGGTGCTGCTTGAGCGTGACGTCGGCCTGCAGCGTGTTGTAGCGCTGGGCCACCTCGGCCTGCTTCTCCAGCTTCTCGAGGTTGCTGTTGAGCTCGCGCAGGATGTCGTCGACCCGGGTCAGGTTCTCGCGCGTGTCGGACAGGCGGTGTTCGGTTTCGCGGCGGCGCTCTTTGTACTTGGAGACGCCTGCGGCCTCTTCCAGGAACAGGCGCAGCTCTTCGGGCTTGGACTCGATGATGCGGCTGATCGTGCCCTGGCCAATGATGGCGTAGGCGCGCGGCCCCAGGCCCGTGCCCAGGAACACGTCCTGCACGTCGCGGCGGCGCACCGGCTGGTTGTTGATGTAGTAGCTGCTGGTGCCGTCGCGCGTGAGCACGCGCTTGACGGCGATCTCGGTGAAGCGGCTCCAGGAGCCACCGGCGCGGCCGTCGTTGTTCTCGAACACCAGCTCCACGCTGGAGCGGCTGGCCGGCTTGCGCGTGTTGGTGCCGTTGAAGATCACGTCCTGCATGGACTCGCCGCGCAGCTCGCTGGCCTTGCTCTCGCCCAGCACCCAGCGCACCGCGTCCATGATGTTGGACTTGCCGCAGCCATTGGGGCCAACCACGCCCACAAGCTGCCCGGGCAGCAGGAAGTTGGTCGGCTCGGCGAACGACTTGAAGCCAGAGAGTTTGATGGAGTTAAGACGCACGGGTGGCTGGCACGGGTAACAGGTTGGCGGATGCGTTGCATCCGTAAGAACGTGTTTACGATCTGTATGGGGATCGCGTTGGAGTGCAATCGGGATGAGTGAGTGGCCCGGATCCCGCTGCATGGGCTGGTGCCCATGCAAGGGGCCGGGGCGCTCAATCGCCCGATTTCACTCCAACCCGAAGGGCAAGTGCCTTTGCGGGCGGTCTGCGGCGTTGCGGCGCTTGCCAATAGCGGTGCTATTGGCAGCGCACCGCGCCTTGCATCCCATCCCGCAAAGACTCTTGCGCGACCCCATAGAGATCGTAAACACGTTCACAGACCGGGGGACCGGCCTGTGCGAACGGGGGATGATAACCCTGCGCCCTGGCGCCCTGCCCCGCGCCGGTGCGGGCCTGGCGCCGCAGGAAATCGGCAACGTCCATCCCTCTATTTGGCCGCCTCTCGCCTGGCAACCATGGCAAACATCAGTGTTCGGGTCTGCCCTATGACAACACGCTTGAGCAATCCGGTGCGGCGTGCATCGATCGTGTCCCAGTTCAAGCGGGCCAGCGCCGCACGGCGCATGACCTGGAACATGGCCAACTGGCCATTCAGTGTCATGGCGGTCAGTTGTGTCTCTTCGTCGCTGGCCGGCTGGCCCAGCAGACGGCCGACAATGGCGGAGGTGATGGCCAACATGGGCTTGCCCAGGCGCTGGGAGACGGTCTGGGAATCCACCGCCGGGTCCAGCCCCGCTTGCTCTCGTGCGATAAACAAGCGCCACGCGGCGTGCTCCTCCGAGGTGAACATGAAATCCGCGACCCGCTCCTGAATGCCGCAGAAGGCATCGATCAGCGCCTCGTCCCCGCCGCCGTCGGCCAGCACCTGCTCCGCATGGCCCAGCACCTGCCCCAGGTGTTCCAGCAGGCGCGACACGATGTGCTCGGTGCACGCGAGGTACACGCCTTCCTTGTTGTTGAAGTAGTACTGCAAGGCCGGCGCATTGACGTCGGCGGCCATGGCGATATCGCGCGTCGACGCGCCGTCAAAACCGCGATCACCAAATAACTTCAGCGCCGCAGCCACGATACGGGCGCGTGTCTCTTCGCCACGCGTGTATCCGCCGTCTGCAGCATGTCGGGGCTTGGGTGCGCGCGTCATGGGCCTCTATTCAGTGAAATGGAAGAAATATATCAATCGGGACAAATAGAGCGGTTGACGTCAATTTAGCCCAAGTGGAATAATTGTTCCATACGGAATAAATTCAAACAATCCCATGACTGCCACCGCCGCCCCTCAAGAACACGCCCCTTCCGAGAAGCCCATGCCTGCGGCCAAGCGCGCCAGAGGGCGCACGTTGCTGCTCTGGCTTGGGCTGGCGGTTTTTCTGATCGTCGGCGGTATCTGGGGCGTTCGGTGGTGGACGACCGGGCGTTTTGTACAAAGCACGGACGACGCCTACCTGCAAGCCGACAGCATGACGGCAGCGCCCAAGGTGTCCGGCTATGTGGCCGAGGTCTACGTGGGCGACAACCAGGTGGTGTCGGCCGGGCAGCCGCTGGTACGGCTGGACAGCCGCCAGTACCAGGCGGTGCTGGGGCAGGCCACCGCGACGATTGCCGCGCGCAAGGCCGACATCGCCCGCAGCCAGGCGGATCTGCTGCAGCAGCAGTCCAACATTGCGCAGGCGCGCGCCCAAGTGCAAGGCGCCCGGTCAGCCGAGACCTATACCGCCGAGCGGGTGAAGCGCTATGAAGCACTGGTCGCGGGCGGCGGCGAGACCGCAGACCATCTTGCGGAACTGCGCAATGCCTATAGCCAGGCCAGCGCCACGCTGGCGGCGAATATCGCGGCGCTGCAGGCCGCAGAACGCCAGACGGCCAGCACCAACGCCCAGATCCAGCAGGCACAGGCGCAGCTCGATGCCGCAGGCGAGAGTGCCCGCCAGACGCAGCTCGACATGCAGGACACGGTGGTGCGCAGCACGCTGGCCGGCCGCGTGGGCGACCGTGCCGTGCGCGTGGGCCAGTACGTGCAGCCCGGCACCCGGCTGCTGACGGTGGTGCCGGTACAGGACATCTACCTGACCGCGAACTTCAAGGAAACCCAGATCGGACGAATGCGCGCCGGCCAGCCAGCCACGATCAGCGTGGATGCCCTGCCGGGGGTGACCCTGCAGGGCACGGTGCAAAGCTTTTCGCCCGGCACCGGCTCGCAGTTCGCACTGCTGCCAGCGCAGAACGCAACGGGCAACTTCACCAAGATCGTGCAGCGCGTGCCGGTGCGGATTCACCTCGAAAGCAACCCGGAGCTGCGCCAGGTGCTGATACCCGGGCTCTCCGTCACCGTACAGGTCGACACCCGCGACGAGCGAGAAACCGAGCAAGCCCTGAAGCAAGAAGGCAGCCGTGGCTAAGGCGGCCCAGGCGGGCACTGGCGCCCCGGCCAATGCCAGCGCCAGCGACTGGATTGCCGTGGCCGCAGGCTCGATTGGCGCGCTGATGGCAACGCTCGACATCTCCATCACCAACGCCGCCTTGCCGCAGATCCAGGGGCAACTGGGTGCCAGCGGCACCGAAGGAACGTGGATATCGACCGGCTACCTGATGTCCGAGATCGTGATGATCCCGCTGGCGGCCTGGCTGACGCGGGTGTTTGGCCTGCGCAACTTCCTGCTGAGCAATGCGCTGCTGTTCACGCTCTTCTCCATGATGTGCGGCTGGTCGCACAGCCTGCCGGAGATGATCGTGGGCCGGATCGGCCAGGGCTTCGCCGGCGGCGCGATGATCCCCACCGCCCAGACCATCGTGGCCACCCGGCTGCCGCGCCACCAGATGCCGATTGGCATGACCATCTTTGGCCTGATCGTGATGGTCGGGCCCTTGCTGGGCCCCGTGGTGGGGGGCTGGCTGACGCAGAACCTGGACTGGAGCTGGTGCTTCTTTCTGAACGTGCCGGTCTGCGCCGCGCTGGTGCTGCTGCTCTACACAGGCCTGCCCAAGGGCAAGACCGACTGGCGCCAGTTCTTCCATGCCGACTGGCTGGGCATTGCCGGGCTGGCCATTGGCTTGAGCTCACTCACGGTGGTGCTGGAAGACGGCCAGCGCGAGCGCTGGTTTGAGTCGCCCATGATCGTGTGGCTGAGCATCGCCGCCGTGCTGGGCATCGGCATGCTGATCGCCGCGCAGTTCCTGGCCGCCAAGCCCATCGTGCGGCTGCAACTGCTGGCCAACAAGAGCTACGCCAGCGTGATCCTGATTGTCTTCACGGTGGGCGCGGGCCTCTACAGCGTGTCTTACCTGCTGCCCCAGTTCTTGAGCGGCATCTCTGGCTACAACGCGCAGCAGGCGGGCTCGATCCTGTTGGTGTCGGGTGTGCCGGCCTTTCTGATGATGCCGATACTGCCGCGCCTGCTGGGCCGGGTCGATGCGCGGCTCATGGTGATCGCCGGCCTGTGCTGCTTCGCGGGCAGCTGCATGATGGACATAGGCTTGACGGCGCAAAGCGCGGGCCACGACTTCTTCTGGTCGCAGCTGTTGCGCGGCGCGGGCCAGATCATGGCAATGATGCCGCTCAATCAGGCGGCGATGGCGGCCGTGTCCAAGGAGGACGCCGGCGATGGCGCCGGCCTCTACAACATGGCGCGCAACCTGGGCGGATCGGTCGGGCTGGCCTTGCTGGGGGTCTTCATCGATCGGCGCAACGCTTTTCACCTGGACGTCATCCGCGACTCGGTCACCGCCAACTCGGCCATCGGGCAAGAGCGCATCGCCGCCAACGCCGCCGGCTTCTTTGCGCGGCACGGCGACATGGCCTACGCCAAGCTGCAGGCGCTCAGCCAGTTGACTGCGCAAATGCAGCAGCAGGCCTCGGTGATCACCTATTCGGAAACCTTCTACGTGCTTGGCTGGGCATTGCTGCTGTGCATCCCCCTGGCCCTGTTCCTGAAGAAACCCGCCCCTGGCACGGCCTCTGCGGGCCATTGAGCAAGAAGAGCCTTCCCATGAAACCCCACATCTGGCCGACGGCAGTCGCCCTGGCGGTGCTTGCCGCCACGGGCTGCACGCTCGAACCCCATTACGACCGCCCCGCCTCGCCCGTTGCCAGCGCCTATCCCACGGGCGAGGCATATCGCGCCCAGACAGAAGCCCAGGCCAGCCCGCAGCGCGTGGCGGCCGACATGGGCTGGCGCGATTTCTTCGATGACCCGGGCCTGCAGCGCGTTGTGGCACTGGCGCTGGACAACAACCGCGACCTGCGCGTGGCGGTGCTGAACGTTGCACAAACCCGCGCGCAGTACCAGATCCAGCGCGCCGGCCTTGTGCCATCGGTCAACGCCGTGGCCGATGCATCCAAATCACGCACGCCGCAAGACCTGGCGCTGATGGGCCACACCAAGGGCTCGCAGTACACCGTCGGGGCCGCCGCGTCGTGGGAGCTTGATCTGTTTGGCAAGACGCAAAGCCTGACGCACCAGGCGCTGGCGCAGTACCTGGCCACTGCCGAGGCGCGGCGTGGCGCAGAGATATCGCTGGTCGCACAGGTCGCCAGCCAGTACCTGGCGATGCGCGCCTATGACGAGCAGTTGAAGGTCACGCGCGCCACCCTGCTGGCAGCGCAGGAGTCCGCGCGGGTCGTGCAGCTGCGCTACGACGCCGGCACGAGTACCGAGCTGGATCTGCGCGAGGCGCAGGGCACGGTGGAGCAGCAAGAGGCCAACCTCACCCAACAGATCCGCCAGCGTGCCCAGGCCGAGAACGCGCTGGTGCTGCTGGCGGGCGGGCCGCTGCCGGGCGACCTGCCCACGCCGCAGGCATTCGACGCACAACGCTTTCTCATGGACATCCCGGCCGGCCTGCCGTCCGACCTGCTGGCACGCCGGCCCGACGTGATGGAGGCCGAGCAGCAATTGCGCGCGGCCAATGCCAACATCGGCGCGGCCCGCGCAGCGTTTTTCCCCAGCATCTCGCTGACCGGGCAACTGGGCACCTCCAGCCCGACGCTGGGCGGCTTGTTCAAGGGAGGGTCGGTGGCCTGGTCGTTCGCACCGCAGCTGACGGTGCCGATCTTTGATGGCGCACGCAATGCCGCCAAGCTGGACCTGGCGCAACTAGAGAAGCAGGCCTTCATCGCGCAGTATGAGAAGGCGATCCAGACCGCTTTCCGCGAGGTCGCCGACGGGCTGGCCGCACGCGATACCTACGACAGCCAGATCCGCTCATTGCAGCGCTACACGGCTCTTCAGCAGCGCCGGCTGGACCTGTCGCAACTGCGCTATCGCAACGGCGTCGATAGCTATCTGTCGGTGCTGAACGCGCAAAACGCCTTGTACAGCGCACAGCAATCGCTGCTGACGACGCAGCTTGCGCGGCTCACCAATCTGGTGGACCTGTACCGCTACCTGGGTGGCGGCTGGATTGAGCGCACGGGGGATGCGCCGCGGTTGGCTACGGGTTAGAGGCGGTCTGTGAGCAAGGCCGTGGCGGCCGGCGGCCGCTTCGGGCTTGGCAAATGGGCGGCTCCGGGCACCGCGTAGAACCGTCAGGCAAGCCCGCCATTCACGCCGATGTTCTGGCCCGTGACCCAGCCCGCCTCGTCGCTCACCAAAAAGGCCACCACCCGCGCAATGTCGTCCACCTGCCCAAGCCGGCCGAGCGGGGTCAGGCTGGCGAGCATGTTCACCACCGCCTCGGGCTTGCCGCCGTGCTGGAACAGCTCGGTGTCGGTCGGCCCGGGCAGCACGGCATTGACGGTGATGCGGCGCGCGCCCAGCTCCTTGGCCGCGTAGCGGGTGAGCTGCTCGACGGCGCCCTTGGTGGCCGAGTAGGCGCCGTAGGTGGGTGTTTGCAGGCGCGTGAGCGTGCTGGAGAAATTGACGATGCGCCCGCCGTCGGCCAGCCGGGTGGCGGCCTCGCGGATGCCGGCGAAAACGCCGCGCACATTGAGGGCAAACAGCCGCTCGAAATCCTCGTCGCTGGTGTCGGCCAGCAGCTTCTCGACCATGAGGCCGGCGTTGTTGACCAGGATATCGACGCTGCCGAAGCGCTCTGCGGCGGCGTCGAACAGTTGGCGCGCGGCGCCGGCCTGGCCCACGTCGGCCTGCACCGCCACGGCGGAGCCACCGGCGGCAGCGATGCGCGCCACCACCGCGTTGGCCGCCGCCGCATCGCGGACATAGTTGACGACCACGCGCGCGCCGCGCGCGGCCAAGGTCTGGGCAATGGCCGCGCCAATGCCGCGCGAGGCGCCGGTGACGATGGCGGTCTTGTGGTGGAGAGAGGTCATGGTGTGTCCTGTCGATGGGATGGAGAGGGAATGGGCGAATTCTGGTTGTTTGCAACCTCTGGATAAAGCATTGAAAATTTCGATAACCATCCAATAAATCAAAACAATCCCATGGACCGCCTGGACGCCATGCGTGTCTTCACCCGTGTGGTGGAGCTGAGCAGCTTTATTCGTACCGCAGACGAGTTGCGCCTGCCGCGCGCCACCGTCACGCACGCCGTGCAAAGCCTGGAGGCGCGCCTGGGCGTGCGCCTGCTGCAGCGCACCACGCGCCAGGTGCGCCCCACGGACGAAGGCCAGGCCTACTACGAGCGCTGCCTGCGCCTGCTGGCCGACGTGGATGAGGCCGAGCTGCTGGCCCAAGGCGCCGCCACCCGGCCGCGCGGGCGGCTGCGTGTGGACATGCACGCCTCTGCCGCAGCGCTGGTGGTGGTGCCGGCGCTGCCTGATTTCATGGCGCGCTACCCGGACATCGCGCTCGAGATCGGCACCGGCGACCGCTGGGTCGACCTAGTGCGCGAAGGGGTCGACTGCGTGCTGCGCGGCGGCGTGCCGCGCGACTCCAGCCTGGTCGGCCGCCGGCTGGCCGACCTGCCCCAGGGCACCTTCGCCAGCCCGGCCTACCTGGAGCGCTGCGGCGTGCCGGCGTCACCCGAGGCTTTGCTGGCCGCGCCGCCCGGGCGGCCGCCGCACCAGGCGGTGGCCTATGTCTCGTCCGTCACGGGACGGTTGTGGAACCTGGAATTTGTGCAGCCCGACGGCCAGTTGCTGAGCCTGCCGCTGCCCAGCCCCCTGACCGTGCACAGCACCGACGCCTATGTGGCGGCGGCCATTGCCGGCCTGGGCCTGATCCAGTTGCCGCACTACGGCGTGGCGGCCGCCGTGGATGCCGGCCGGCTGCAGGAGGTGCTGGCCCCCTGGCGCCCCGCGCCCATGCCGATCTGGGCGCTCTACCCCCACGCCCGGCAGTTGCCGCCCCGGGTTCGGGTGTTTGTGGACTGGATGGCCGAGCTGCTGCAGGCGCACGGGCGCTGATCGTCAGCCGTGCGCCGCGCGTGAATCCGCCGGCGCCTCTTCGCGCTGTTGCAGGCCATAGTCGCGCACCACTTCTGCAATGCGCAGGCGGTAGTCGCGGAACATGGTGCTGCGGCCGGCGGCCTGGGCCTGGCGGTGTGCCGTCAGGTTGCGCCAGGCGGTCAGGCAATCGTCGTCACGCCAGAACTGCAAAGACAGCAGCTTGTCGGGCTCGGTCAGGCTCTGGAAGCGTTCTATCGAGATAAAGCCTTCCATCTGCTGCAGCTCCTGGTGCAGCTCGGCCGCCCAGTCCAGGTAGCCCTGGCGGTGGGCCGGGTCGGGCCAGACTTCAAAGATGACGGAAATCATGGGGCGTTCTCCTTATAGATAGGGATGCGGGCATTGGGCAAAGGGCGGTAGCTGCCTGTTGCGTTGAAATATTGGTCAAATTGGCCTCTAGCCCATACCCCACCTAGGCTACTAGCTACTATTTCAATAGCTACAACTTCACCTGGACAGTGGTGCATGCCCGCGCCAAAGCCCAGGCTGCGGCGCGCGCTGCGGCTGGGGTCGAAGCGCTCGGCCTGTGGGTTCAGCGCTTCGTCGCGGTTGGCGGCCGCCAGCACCAGCAGCACGCCCTCCCCTTGCCGGATCTGCTGGCCGCCCAGTGGCAGATCTTGGGCGGCGAAGCGGCGTGTGTTCTGGATGGGCGCATCCCAGCGTTCTACCTCTGCAACCCAGGCGCGCGCCTGTTCCGGCGTGCGCAAATGCTCGGCCCATGCAGGCTGCCGCTGCAGCAGGCGCAGGCTGTTGCCGAGCAGGCCAGCGGTGGCGTCCAGCGACTGCTGCATCAGCGCGATGCGGTTGGCCGCGCGCACCGGCGCCAGCCCGGCACGCGCTCCCTGGGCCATGAGCTGCCCGGCGGCGGTATCGGCGCGGGCCACGGTCTGCGGCGTGGCGCCGGCCGCGATGCCGGCGGTGAAGTCATGCACCCATTGGCTGGTGGTGGCGCGCTCTGCCGCTGGGATTTGTAGCAGGCAGGCCATGGTGCGTACCGGCAGATCGGTGAGGAAGCGGTTGGCGTCTTGCACGGGCAATAGCTCGCCCAGCGCCTCATCCACCGCTGCGGCCACCTGCGCCAGCGTGTAGCGCGTGGCCGAGCGTTCGGCCTCGGGCCGGTGCTGCGCGTGGAAGGCGCCGTCGTTCATGCGCACCAACTGCGCAAACACCTCGCCCGCTGCTGTGCCCAGCAGCGCCGATGGCACGGGCTCCTGCGGCGGGCGCACGCGCAGGGCCGGCTGGCGCAAGGCCTCTTCGACCAACGCGGCGCTGCTGGCCACCCAGAGCTTCAGCGCGGGCTCGAAGTACAGCGGGCGCTGCTCGCGCAGCGCACGGTAGTACGGATAGGGGTCTGGGTGGCTGGCAGCTTCTACCGCATGGGCCGGCGCGTCAGGCCGCGCCATGGACCGGCTCGCACAGCACCTCGGTCTTGACCGAGTTGGCGATGAAGCAGGCCTCATGCGCCTTGTGGTGCAGCGCATCGAGCTGCTCGGCCAAGGGCTGTTTGTCACCCGAGAAGCTGACTTGCGGCCGCAGCGTGACCCGGGTCATGGCGATGCGGCCCTCGGTATTGCGGGCCATCACGCCTACGGCGTCGTCCAGGTAGCGGTCGACGCAAAAGCCCTGCTCTGCCGCAATGGACAGGAACCAGAGCATGTGGCAGCTCGACAGCGAGGCGACAAAGGCCTCTTCCGGGTCGACCGCCTGCGGGTCGGACCAGGGCAGCGGCACCACATGCGGCGAGGATGAGCCCGCCACCTGCGCGCCGCCATCAAAACTGAGCCAATGGCGACGGCTGTAGCGCTTGCCAAGAAAGTCCTGCTCGCCGCGCTCCCACAGGATTTGCGCCGTGTACTGGGCCATGGAGATGTCCTTGAAAAATCGATGCCCGAATTGTGTCCGGCCATTGCGCGGAAACACTTCGCCCGGCACCGAAGCATCGAGGACACCGCCGCTCAGGCCGCCAGTTCGGTGCGCAGCTGCCGCGCGGCCTGCACCATGTGGGTCAGGGCGGCTTCGGTCTCGGGCCAGCCGCGGGTCTTCAGGCCGCAGTCGGGGTTGATCCACAGCTGCTCGGCCGGCACGACCTGGGCGGCCTTGCGCAAGAGGCGCACCATCTCGTCTACCGCAGGCACGCGCGGCGAGTGGATGTCGTAGACGCCCGGGCCGATCTCGTTCGGGTAGCGGAAGTCGCCAAAGCCGCGCAGCAGCTCCATGTCGGAGCGGCTGGTTTCGATGGTGATCACATCCGCGTCCATGGCGGCGATCTCGGGCAGGATGTCGTTGAACTCGCTGTAGCACATGTGGGTGTGGATCTGCGTGTCGTTGCGCACGCCGCTGGCGCTGATGCGGAAGGCGCGCGTGGCCCAGTCGAGGTAGGGCTTCCAGCCGGCGCGGCGCAGCGGCAGGCCTTCGCGGATGGCGGGCTCGTCGATCTGGATGATGCCGATGTGGGCGGCCTCCAGGTCCACCACTTCGTCGCGGATGGCCCAGGCGATTTGCGCGGCGGTGGTGCTGCGCGGCTGGTCGTCACGCACAAAGGACCACTGCAGGATGGTGATGGGGCCGGTGAGCATGCCCTTCATGGGCAGCTTGGTGAGGCTTTGCGCATAGCGCGTCCACTCCACCGTCATGGGCACGGGGCGGGCGACGTCGCCGTAGATGACCGGCGGCTTGACGCAGCGCGAACCGTAGCTTTGCACCCAGCCGTTGGCGGTGAAGGCAAAGCCGGCCAGTTGCTCGCCAAAGTACTCGACCATGTCATTGCGCTCGGCCTCGCCGTGCACCAGCACGTCCAGGCCCAGGGCTTCCTGCTTGCGCACAGCGAGGGTGATTTCTGCCTCCATGGCGCTGCGGTAGGCGGCGGCGGGCAACTCGCCGCGCTTGAAGGCGGCGCGGGCGGCGCGGATCTCGGCCGTCTGCGGGAAGGAGCCGATGGTGGTGGTGGGCAGCGGCGGCAGTTGGAAGCGCGTGCGCTGCACGATTTGGCGCACGGTGAAAGGCGCGCTGCGGCGGTCGTCGGCCGTGGTGGCCTTGGCCAGGCGCAGAGCGACGTCGGCACGGTGCACCAGCGGGCTGACGCGGCGGCGGGCCAGGGCTTGGCGGTTGGCGGCCAGGCCGGGTTGGGCGTCTGCACTGCGGCCTTCCAGGGCGGCGCGCAGGGTGCCCAGCTCGTGCAATTTTTCCATGGCAAAGGCAAGCCAGGACTTCAGCTCTGGGTCCAATGCCGTCTCGGCCTCCAGGCTGAAGGGCACGTGCAGCAGCGAGCACGACGGCGCCAGCCACAGCGGGCCCTGGTGCTTGGCGGCGACCGGCGCCAGGCGCGCCAGGGCGGCGTCCAGGTCGGCGCGCCAGATATTGCGGCCATCGACGATGCCCACCGACAGCACCTTGTGCGCGGGCAGCCAGTCGGCCACGCCCACCAGCTCATCGGCGGCGCGCACGGCATCCACGTGCAGGCCGGCGGTGGGCAGTTGGCAGGCCAGGCGCAGGTTGTCTTGCAGGGGCGAGAAGTAGGTGGCCAGCAGCAGCTTGGCGCCGGCGCGGTTCAATTGCCAGTAGGCGGGCTCGAAGGCATGGCGCCAGGCGTCGGGCAGGTCCAGGCCCAGGATGGGCTCGTCGATCTGCACCCATTCCACGCCCTGCGCCTTTAGGCGCGCCAGCACGGCTTCGTACACCGGCAGCAGTTGGCTCAGCAGCGACAGGCGGTCAAAGCCCTCTTCCTTCTCTTTGCCCAGCCACAAAAAGCTCAGCGGGCCGAGCAGCACGGCCTTGGCCGCGTGGCCGGCGCGCTGGGCCTGGGCGGCTTCCTCGAACAGGCGCTCGGACGCCACGCCAAAGCGCGTGGCCGAGGTGAACTCTGGCACCAGGTAGTGGTAGTTGGTGTCGAACCACTTGGTCATCTCCAGCGCGGGCTGGCCTTCAGTGCTGGCGCCGTGGCTGCAGCCATGGCTGCATTCCTGCGCCGGCGCGGCGGCCACGCCACGCGCCATGGCGAAGTAGCGGGCCAGTTCCGGCTCAGCGCCGCTGAAGCCAAAGCGTGCGGGCTCGCAGCCCAGCAGCTGGATGTGGTGGGCGACGTGGTCGTAGAGGGCAAAGTCGCCCACGGCGACCAGGTCCAGCCCGGCGTCGCGCTGGACTTGCCAGTGCTGCTCGCGCAGCTGGGCGGCGGTGGCTTCCAGCTCGGCGGCAGAGCTGTCGCCGCGCCAGTGGCGCTCCAGCGCAAATTTCAGCTCGCGCCGGGCGCCCATGCGCGGAAAGCCAAGGGTGTGGGTCTGGACGGTGGTACGGGACATGAACGTTGCCTGCAATCGGATGTGTGACAGAAGGCCGCGATGGTCCGCGCATCTCAACTATTATTCAAACGAAACGTTTTGCCTTTTAACTTGAAAATTACTAATGAACCAATCCATCCTGGAGATCCGTCACCTGCGCACGCTGGCCGCGCTGCGTGATACCGGCAGCCTGGTGCGGGCCGCGCAGTTGCTGAACCTGACGCAGTCGGCGCTGTCGCACCAGGTGAAGCTGCTGGAAGAGCGCTACGGCGCGGCGCTGTTCGAGCGCAAATCCGTGCCGCCGCAGTTCAGCGCCACCGGCCTGCGCCTGCTGGCATTGGCCGACGCCTTGCTGCCCCAGGTGGAAGAAGCCGAGCGCGACGTGGCGCGGCTGGTGCAGGGCCAGGCCGGGCAGCTGCGCATCGCGGTGGAATGCCATACCTGCTTTGACTGGCTGATGCCGGCCATGGACGCCTTCAGGGCGCGCTGGCCCGAGGTAGAGATGGACATCGTCTCGGGCTTTCACCCCGACCCGGTAGCGCTGCTGCACCAGAACCGCGCGGATCTGGCCATCGTCTCCGAGCCGGACGAGGACGACACCGCAGCCATCGATTTCCACCCGCTGTTCAGCTTCGAGATCCGCGCACTGCTGGCCAACACGCACCCGCTGGCCGCCAAGGCCTATCTGGCGGCCGAAGACTTTGCCGACCAGACCCTGATCACCTACCCCGTGCCGGACGAGATGCTGGACATCGTGCGCCAGGTGCTGGAGCCCGCCGGCGTGCGCCCTGCCCGCCGCACCACCGAGCTGACGGTGGCCATGCTGCAACTGGTGGCCAGCGGCCGCGGCGTGGCCACCCTGCCGATGTGGGCGGTGCAGGGCTACCTGGACCGCGGCTACATCAGCGCCCGCCCGGTCGGGCCGCAGGGGCTGACCGGCCGGCTGTATGCGGCCAGCACGCGGCTGACCTCGGGCCGGCCGTATCTGGCGGACTTTGTGGGCGTGGTGCGGGAGAGCTGCTTTCTGAGCCTGAAGGGCATTGCCTTGCTGTGAGGGCTAGTGTCGCGTCAAGCATGATCTGCCGGTGTGCGCTTGCCCTCGCCGCGCATCGCTGCGTTGCAGCCCTTGCCCAGGCGTAAAGCCTGGGCTGCGGCCTGCGCCTTGCGCTGCACGCCGATGCCTTCGCACCCATCCTTCACCTCACGCTTGACGCGACACTAGCCTTCAAGTCCGTGCTGGCAAGGAATTTTAATGAAAAGTGCCTTTTGCCCAGGTGCTGCCTGGGCTTATAGCTATCTATTTGATAGTTATCGTACCGGCACCCATAACGACCCAAAAACTACAAGCAAACCTTTAAAAATCAACAAATTACAACTTTGCTTGTAATTCCAGTTGGCCTCACTAAACTACAAGCAAAGTTTGAATTCCAACTGATTTCAAGGTTTGGTTGAAATGAACGACAGCCCCCTCTCCTCCCGCAAAACCCACCTCGACCTGGCCGCCGAGCTGGAACAGCAACGCCTGCAGCAAAAGCTCGCGCGCGGCGCGCTGGGGGACGCCACGGGGCTGTCCTACCAGTCGCTGCAGAAGATTTTGGAAGGCCAGTCTGACTTTCGCGCCTCCAACCTGCTGGCGCTGGCGCATGCGTTGGGGCTGGAGGTTGCCCTGGTGCCCGCCAACGTGGGCCAGGCCCTGGCGGCGGCACCGGCCTTGCCGGCCGAGGCCGCAGCCCCAAGCGCCGTGACGGCGGCATTGGCCCGGTTGCGGCCATTGGGCAAGAGCGGGGGCACGCGATGAACGTCGACATCCTCGTCATCCGCGTAGGCGGCACCCGCGCCGGCATCTTGTTTCGCTATGCGGCCGAGGGCGCGGCGCCGGTGATCCGCTTTGTGGCCGACGACGCCTATGCCGCCGCGCCGCCCGGCACGGTCGATGTGCTGTCGCAGGCCTTCGTGGCCGAGCGGCCCGAGCAGCAACGCGCCCTGCTGCTCAACGTGCTGGACGCGCGCTTCAACGGCGTGCTGGGCCGTGGTGGCGACTACCAGTTGCCGCCTTTCTTCCAGAACCTGCTGCCCGAGGGCGTGTTCCGCGACCACGTGGCGCAAGAGGCCGGCTGCGATCCGCGCGACCACTTTCGCATGCTGGCCGCCTGCGGGCTGGACCTGCCCGGCGCCGTCAGCGCGCGCTGGGAAGACCTGGATCGCAGCACCTTGCAGCACCTGGTCACGCAAGACCAGGATGCGCTGGAGCTGTCGGTGGGCGCCGCGCCCACGCAAGAAGCCGTGTCGCTGTCGGGCGTGCAGCCCAAGCTGTCGGTGCTGCGCAATGCCGCCGGCCGCTACGTGGGCCGCACCCGGCTGCAGGACGCCAGCGCCGCCTGGCCCGAGACCCACATCATTGCCAAGCTGCCCGCCGTGGGCTACCCGCGCATGCCCGAGGTAGAGCACCTGTCGCTCTCCATGGCCCACGCCGCCGGGGTGGACACCTGCCAGCACGCGCTGGAGCCGCTCGGCCTGCTGCTGGAGCCGCACCGCTACGACCTGGGCGATGAGGCGCGGCAAAACTTCTTGGCGGTGCAGCGCTTTGACCGCACGCCCCAGGGCCGCGTCATGTGCGAGGACTTTGCCCAGGTGCTGAGCGTGCCGCCCGAAGACAAATACAGCCGCAGTTACGCCGAAGTGGCGGCCGTGCTGCTGCACCTGCCCGCCTGCGGCGAGCCCGCCGTGCACGAGCTGCTGCGGCGGCTTACCGTCAACGAACTGCTGGGCAACGCCGACGCCCACCTGAAGAACCTGGGCCTGATCTACCGCGACGGCCGCACCGCCGAGCTGTCGCCCGCCTATGACATCGTGGCGCTGTGCCTGTACGGCGTGAAGTCCGGCCACGCACTGCGCCTACTGCCGCCCGGCATTGCGCCAGACGCCGGCTCGCCCGAATCGCTGCTGTCACCCGTGGCCGTGCGCGACTTCTGCCGCGCGCTGGGCATCCCCGCCGGCCCCGCCGCAGCCGTGGTCCGGCAAACCGTATTGGCCGCCGCCAAGACCTGGCCCGCCCTGATCCGCGCCGCGGGCATTACGCCGCACCAGCAGCAGACCCTGCTCACGCGCATAGGCGCGCATGTGCTTACGCGGCAGGTGCTGGCGCGCAATCCGCAGTTGGCGGGTTTGTGGGCATAAGGGAGGCCGAGCGCAGTGACGGCCCGACTGGCTGTCCGGGGTCCCCTCTGTGGCGTCGAGGAGCGGAGGAGTCGGCAGGTTGCCCGTAGCGCAGCGAAGGGTCGGCGAGGACTGTTTGAGCGAAGCGAGTTCCGCAGCCGCCTGCCGATTCCGAGCACCGCAAAGCAGTCCGGCAAAGCCGGACCGCCACAGTGGGGTCGCCTTCTCTTTGGTGACTTTCTCTTGGGCAGACCACAAGAGAAAAGTTACTCGCCCGCCGGGGCGAACTCCCGGCACCCGCCGCCTGCAGGGTAAGCAACCCAGGAAATCTCCAAGCCCTCAAAACCGCGGTATTTGAAATTACAGAAAAAACCAATAAAATGACTTTTAAGCCACATAAAGATCATTTTATTAATCAATCATGCCCAAAGACAGCCCATCCCTGTCAGCCATGCCAGCACCCGCAGGGCTGGCCTTGGGCCGTCTTGGCCAGCGTTTGCGTGCCCACCGGGTGCAACGCGGCTGGACGGTGGCCGAGCTGGCCGAACGCCTCATGTGCTCGCCCACAACCTGGCGCGCCCTGGAGGCCGGCAAGCCCGGCACCAGCATCGGGCTGCTGGCGCATGCGCTCTGGCTGCTGGGCGAACTGGAGACCCTGGAGCAACTGGCGCCCGCCCCTGCCGCGCTCGCTGCCAAGCGCCGCGTGCGCCGGCCAGCGGGAAGGCCGGCGGCCGGGGTGATTGGGGAGGACGAGCGTGATTTCTGACAACGCGCCCGCCGAGCGCCGTGTGTATGTGGGCCTGGCACGGCGCACCGGCCAGGAGGTACAGCCGGTGGGCCTGCTGAAGCTGGCGCGGCACGGCGTGATGGAGTCGGGCGAATTCGCCTACGGCCGCCGCTACCTGCAAGAGCCCACAGCCCAGCCGCTCAACCCCGCGCACCTGCCCTTGCGCGAAGCCGCCTTTGCGCTGCCGGAGCAGCGCCTGCGCGATGGCGGCGCCATGCCGCTCACCTTGCGTGACGCCCTGCCCGACGCCTGGGGCCGCAAGGTGCTTGAAGTGCAGCATGGCAAGGCGCTATCAGACACAGACGCCTTGCTGTTGACCAACGAGGACCGGGTGGGCGCCATGGTGTTTTCAGAAACGCTGCCCATCCAGCCCGACGTGCCGGAGACAAGGCTGCTGTCCCTGGAAGACCTGGCCGAAGCCTCGCGGCGGATCGAAGCCGGGATGGAGATCACACCGCGCATGCAGCAATTGCTGCGCGGCGGGGCCAGCCTGGGCGGTGCACGGCCCAAAGCCACTTTCATCCATGAGGGCCGCCGCTACATCGCCAAGTTCGCATCGCGCGGCGACGAGCACAACATGGAGGTGGTAGAGGCCGCAACGCTGCGCCTGGCCATGGCCTGCGGGATCACGGTGCCGCCACACCTGCTTTGGCCATTGGCACATGGCCATGCCTTGCTGGTGCAGCGCTTTGACCGCACGGGCGCGGTGAACGACGAGCGCCGCTTGCCCTATCTCTCCAGCGCCGCGCTGCTGGACGTGCCCTATGAGTCCAGCCGCGGCAGCTATGTCGAGCTGGCGCAGGCGCTGCGCCGCATGTCGGCACGCCCGGAACTTGATACAGCCGAGCTGTTTCGCCGCATGGTGTTCAACCTGGTGGTTGGCAACAGCGACGACCACGTCAAGAACCACGGCGTGCTGGACCACGGCACGGGCGATTGGCGGCTGGCCCCGGCCTTTGATCTGGTGGCACAACTGGGCGCCCATACGGGCTACCAGGAACTGGCGATATTGCCGGGCCAGCACGCGTCCAGCCTGGCGCTGGCGCGCGAGGCTGCGGCCCACTTTGGCGTCACGGCGGACCGCGCCAACCAGGCCATCGAGGCCACCCTGGCGACGGTCGCACGTGATGCTTATCCGTCCGTCGAAGCCGCAGGCGGCAGCCCGGCCTTGGGCAAGCGGCTGCAGGCTTTTGTGCTGCAGCAGGCGCAGCGCATCGCGGGTTGATGCGTGGCCCAGCACTGGACTATTAAATAGATAGCTATTAGCCCAGGCAGCACAGGGGCTAGAGGCACTTTTTACCAAAAAAATGCCGGGCGCCACTACGCTCCGTACCGCGCCTCCAACGCATCCCACTGGGCCTTCCCCACCAGCCGCTGCCGCTCGGCAAACGGGGTGACCAGGGCCGGGTCTTCCTGCAGGCTGCGGGTGTCGCGCAGCACGGTCAGGGCGCGCTGCATGCCGGCCACGGCGCCTTGCAGGGCGGCGTTGGCGTAGAGGACGAAGCCGTAGCCGAGCCGGCCCAACTCTTCAGCGCCGACGATGGGGGTGCGGCCACCAATCACCAGGTTCATGAGCAGCGGGCTGGCCAGGCGCTGCGGCATGGTGGCGATCTCTTCGGCGGTGGTGACGGCTTCTACAAACAGGATGTCGGCGCCGGCCTCTGCGAACTTTTGCGCGCGCTCAAGGGCCGCCTCAAAGCCGTGCACGGCGCAAGCGTCGGTGCGGGCCATGATGAGCAGGTTGGCATCCTGGCGCGCGTCGGCGGCGGCTTTGATCTTGCTCACGGCCTCTTCGGTGGAGATGACGTCCTTGCCGCTGAAATGGCCGCAGCGCTTGGGGCTGACCTGGTCCTCAAACTGGATGCAGTCGGCGCCGGCGCGCTCCAGCGTGCGCACCGTGTGGCGCACGTTGAGGGCGTTGCCAAAGCCGGTGTCGGCATCGACGATCAAGGGCAGTTGCACCGCGTCGCGGATGCGTGCGGTGTGGTCGGCGATGTCGGCCAGGCCCATGAAGGCCTGGTCGGGCAGGCCAAAGTGCATGTTGGTGACGCCGGCGCCGGTGATGTAGATGGCCTCGAAGCCCAGGTCTTCGATGACCTTGGCCGACAGCGCGTTGAAGGCGCCGGGCACGAGAACGCCACGGCGGGCGGCGGCCAGGGCGCGCAGTTGTTGCTTGGTGTTCATGTGGCTCACTCGTCCTTCATGCCGGTGGCCTTGACCACGGCGCCAAGGCGCGCACGCTCTTCGTCCACAAACTTGATGAACGAGGCACGGTCGCCGCCGATGGGTTCGATGCCCATGCCTTGCAGGCGCTGGATGGTGGCCGGGTCTTTCATGGCCTTGTCGACGGCGGCGGCCAGCTTGTCGAGGATGGCGGTGGGTGTGCCGGCCGGCGCGTGTACGCCGGCCCAGTGGGCGATGCGGATCTGCGGGAAGCCCTGCTCCACGGCGGTGGGCAGTTGCGGGTAGGCCGAGATGCGCTGCGTCCAGGTGGTGGCCAGGGCCTTGAGCTTGCCGCTCTTGAGGTAGGGCAGCACCACGATGCTGGCCTCGGACGTGGCGTCGATCTGGCTGCCGAGCACGGCGGTGACGGATTCCGAGCCGCTCTTGTACGGCACCAGATCCAGCTTGGCGCCGTAGTCAGAGGTCAGCAGCCCTTCGACGAAGTGCGGCGTGCTGCCCACGCCGGCGGTGCCAAAGTGCAGCCCCGGCCCGGTCTTGGAATGCGCGACGAAATCCTTCAGGTCTTTGTAGGGCGAATTGGCCGGCACGATGATGACCGAAGGCGCCAGGCCGATCATGGCCACGGGCACGAGGTCGCTGTCCTTGTAGGGCACCTTGCGGATCATGCTGTTGGAGATGACGCCCGCAGCACTGACCAGGAAGGTGTAGCCGTCAGGCGCGCTCTTGGCCACCACATCGGCACCAAGGATGGCGCCCGCGCCGGGCTTGTTGTCCACGATGATGGGCTGGCCCAGCGCCCTGGAGGCGCCCTCGGCGGCGGCGCGCGCCATCAGGTCGTTGGCGCCCCCGGCAGAGAAGGGCACGACCAGGCGGATCGGCTTGCTGGGCCAGGTGTCGGCCAGGGCCGGGGCGGCCTGCAGGCCGGCGATCAAGGCGGCGGCACAGGCAAGAGTGGTGCGGCGAGAGATGTCCATGGTGATGTGCTGTAGTAGTTGTGGAGCAGGTAAGCGGCCATCAGGTGCAATCGATGTGCCAACGGCCCACGGGAAAACCCTTGGTCGGCTAGAGCATTGATTTGAAATGACTTTCTCTGCCATGACAGCTTCAAGCCTGGGCCATGAAATCACTTTCGTTTCATTCATGAAACAATGAAATTCATTGAAATGAATGCCATGCCAGCCCACCCGCCCTCCTCCCCCGACTATCCCCGCGCCCGCCCCCGCATCGTGGCCGTGGCCCGCCACCGGCTGGGCCGCGTGCTGGAGCGGCTGGCGCCAGGCGTGGCCGCGCAGGCGCAGGTCGAGCTGGTGGGCCATGCCTTTGACGACGCGGTGACGGCGATACGCGCGCTGCATGCCCGCGACCCCATCGATGCGGTGGTGGCCGCCGGTGCCAGCGGCGAATGGCTGCGCCAGCACCTGGACATACCGGTGGCGATGGTCGAGGTGCGCGGCTTTGACCTGATGCGCGCGCTGGCCACGGCCCGGGCCATTTCGCCGCGCGTGGGCTTGGTGTCTTTCGATGGCCCTTCTGAACACCTGGCGCAGCTGGATGCACTGTTTGGCATGGGCATTGCGCAGTTCAGCTACCGCGGCCCGGACGATGCCCCCGCCTGCGTGGAGGCATTGCGCGCGGCGGGTGTGCAGGCCGTGGTTGCGCCCGGGCTGGTGTCCGATCTGGCCGAGCAGGCTGGCATCGCCAGCGTGCTGATGTATTCCGACGAAGCCGTGCGCCAGGCGCTGCAAGACGCCATACACCTGGCCCGCCACAGCCGCGCCGAGCGCGCGCGCCACGAGCGCCTGGGCACCATCCTGGGCCAGTTGCAGGACGGCGTGGTGGCCGTGGACTTGCGCCAGCGCATAGAGGCACTGAACCCCGCCATGGCGGCGCTGCTGGGCGCCCCGGTGGCGGCGCTTATCGGCCGCCTGCTGGGCGATGTGGCACCAGCACTGGACCTGGGCGCCACCATGCGCCTGCGTGCAGAGCCGGCCGAAGACGTGCTGCAGATCGGCGCACGCACGCTGGTCGTGCGGCGCGCGCCCATCATCGAGAACGGCGAAGTCACCGGCGCACTGCTGGTCTGCCGCGACCCGGCCACCATCCAGCGCGCCGACCGCCACCTGCGCGCCAACCAGCGCCAACGCGGCGCGCCCGCGCGCTACCGGATCGAGGCCTTCACCGGCGACAGCAGCGCCGCACGCCGCGTGCGCGAGCTGGCGGCCCAGTGCGCAGCCAGCGAGGCCACGGTGCTCATCACCGGCGAGAGCGGCACCGGCAAAGAGCTGGTGGCCCAGGGCATCCACAGCGCCAGCCGGCGCGCGGCGCAACCCTTCCTGGCCGTGAACTGCGCCGCGCTGGGCGAAAGCCTGCTGGAGAGCGAACTCTTTGGCTACGAGGAAGGCGCCTTCACCGGCGCGCGGCGCGGCGGCAAGACCGGGTTGGTCGAGGCGGCGCACACCGGCACGCTGTTTCTGGATGAGATCGGCGACATGCCGCTGGCGCTGCAAACCCGCTTGCTGCGCGTGCTGCAAGAGCGCGAGGTGCTGCGCCTGGGCGCAACCGTGGCCGTGCCGGTGGACCTGCGCGTGATAGCGGCCACCCATGCCGATCTGGCGGCGCAGGTGGAGCGCGGCCTGTTCCGGCGCGATCTGTACTACCGGCTGGCCGTGCTGCGCATTGCCACGCCGCCCCTGCGCGAGCGCGGTGCCGACATCGCCCCGCTGGCCGCCAACCTGATGGAGCGCCGCGCCCGCGCCGCAGGCATCTCCACCGCACAGGCCAGGGCTTGGCTCGCCGCCCTGCTGGAGCTAGCCGCCGGCTACGCCTGGCCCGGCAATGTGCGCGAGCTAGAGAACATGGTCGAGCGCCTGCTGGCCTGCCACGGCTACCTGGCGCCCGCCGGCGGATTGGACCGCGCCCGGCTGCTGGAGGTGTTCCCCGAATGCGCCCAGGCCCGCCCCGCGCCGGTACGCGACAGCCTGCTGAAAGACGCCCGCCGCGCCGCCGAGCAGCGCCGCGTGCGCGAGGTGCTGCAGTCGGTACAGGGCGACCAGCGCCAGGCCTGCGCCATCCTGGGCATCAGCCGCGCCACGCTATGGCGGCGGCTGCGGGACAATGCCGAATCGTAGAACTATCAAATCAATAGCTTATTGCCGGCGTCAACCCTTCGTTTCAATTGCAAAAGTACCTGAAATTCATATACAACGCCGGCATCCAGCTACTATTTATATAGCACTCATTCCGCCGTAACCCCCGCCTGTCGGATCACCTTGCCCCACTTGAGGGTCTCGGCCTCCAGGTGGCTGCGCAGGCCTTCGGGGCTGACCTTGTCCATGGGCACGATCTCTGAGCTGAGCTCGGCCAGGCGGTGTTTTACGGTGTCGTCCCGCAAGGCCACGCGCAGGGCGGCGTTGAGCTTGCGGGTGACGGCATCCGGCGTGCCCTTGGGCGCGTAGACGCCGTGCCAGACCTTCACATCGAAGCCCTTCAGGCCTTGCTCGTCCAGCGTGGGGATGTCCGGCAGGCTGGCCAGGCGGCGCGGCGTGGTCACGCCAAACACCTTCACGCGGCGGCCGTCTTTGATGACGGGCGCAGTCTGCGTGGTCTGGTCGCACACCAGGTCGACCTGCCCGCCCATCACGTCCTGCAGCGCGGGGCCCGCGCCCTTGTAGGGCACTGTCGTGAGCTGCACGCCGATCTGCGAGGTGAACAGCAGGCTGCACAGCTGCGACACCGCACCCAGCCCGGCGTGCGCCATGGTGACCTGGCTGCCGTGGGTCTTCAGGTAGGCCAGCAGCTCGGGAAAGCTGTCGGCCGGGAAGTCCTTGCGCGCCAACAGCGTCATGGGCACATCCATCACCTGGCCGATGTAGGCAAAGTCTTTCAGCGGGTCGAACGGCAGCTTGGGATAGAGCGCCGGCGCGGTCGCCATGCCCATGTGGTGGATCAGCACCGTGTAGCCATTGGGCGCGGCCCGCGCCACGCGTGCGGCGGCCAGCGTGCCACCGGCGCCCACGGTGTTCTCTACCACCACGGTCTGGCCCAGCGCGCGGCCCATGGGCACGGCCAGCAGGCGCGCCACCACGTCGGTCGGGCCGCCGGCCGAGTACGGCACGACCAGGGTGACCGGCTTGTCGGGCCAATCCTGCGCCATGGCCGGCGCGGCCAGGGCCAGCGCAGTGAGCGCCGCAGCGCACAGGGTTTTCAAAGCGGGGATCGTCTTCATGGTTTGTCTCCTTCGTTGTGATCTCTTTATGGCGGCTGGCCGGCAGCCAGCAGGCGTTCGGCCAGGCGCAGCACTGGCGCGTCCACCATGCGGCCGTCGAGCCGGAACACGCCACCGCCCGCAGCCTGCATGCCTTCGCGCACGCGGCGCGCCCATTGCAGCTCTTCAGCGCTTGGCGCGAATGCGGCCTCGACCACGGCGATCTGGCTCGGGTGTATGCACAGCTTGGCGCCAAAGCCGCCGCGCTTGGCGCGGGCCACATCAGCGGCCAGGCGCGCGCCATCGCCCAGCGCGGTGGTGACGCCATCGACCGGCGGCGCCAGCCCGGCGCGGCGCGTGGCCTGCACCAGGGCCAGGCGCACCGGCAGCAGCTCGGCCTCGTCCGCCTCGCAGGCCAGGCCCAGGTCGGCCTGAAAGTCCAGGTGGCCAAAGGCCAGGCGCAGCACCTGCGGGCAGGCGGCCAGCGCATCGAGCGCGTCCAGGCCGGCGCCAGATTCAATCAGCGGCAGCAAGCCGCAGGCCGGGCCCACGGCCTGGGCCAAGCGCTGCAGGTCGGCCGGGTCTTCCGACTTGGGCAGCATCACGCCGCCCAGGCCTTGCGCGGCCAGCGTGCCCAGCAGCGCAAGGTCGGCCGCATGCCAGGGCGTGCCGGCAGCGTTGATGCGCACCAGCAGCCGCGCGCGTTCAGCGCTGGTGAGCGCGCCAAAGCCTTGGGCCAGGGCTAGGCGTGCGGCTTCTTTTTGATCGGGCGCCACGGCGTCTTCCAGATCCACGATCACCGCGCCGGCGCCAGAGGCCAGCGCGCGCGCCAGGCGCTCGGGACGGTCGGCAGGTACGAAGAGGAAGGAGCGCGCAAGCGCCAATACGGACAAGGACGGCATATCAGATGGCTTGCGCGGTGCGTAGCGCCGCAATGTCGGCCGCGTTGCGGCCGAGTGATTGAAGAATGGCCTCGGTGTGCTGGCCCACGGCCGGAATGGCTTCCATGCGGTAGTCAAAGCTGCTGTTGCGCCCCGGCGGCAGCAGCGCCGGGATATCGCCCGCCGGCGAACCCACCGTGCGCCAGCGCCCGCGCGCCTGCAGTTGCGGGTGGGCCCAGAGCCCAGCCATGTCGTTCATGCGCGCATTGGCGATCTGCGCGGCATCGAGCCGTGCCAGCACCTGCTCTGTGCTCAGCGCGCCAAAGCTGTTGTGGATGATGGCCTTCAGCGCCTCGCGGTTGGCGTTGCGTTTGGCGTTGGCATCAAAGCGCGGGTCGGCCGCCAGCGTGGGCTGCTCCAGCACCACGGCGCAAAAAGACTGCCACTCGCGCTCGTTCTGCAGGCCCAGCATCACCGTGCCGCCATCACCGGCCGGGAACGGGCCATAGGGGTAGATGGTGGAATGCGCCGCGCCGGCGCGCGGCGGCGGCGGTGCGCCGCCGTAGGCGTAGTACATGGGGTAGCCCATCCACTCGGCCAATGACTCCAGCATGGACACGTCGATGTGCGCGCCCTGCCCGGTCTTGCCGCGCTGCAGCAGCGCCGCCAGGATGCTGCTGTAGGCATACATGCCGGCGGCGATGTCGGCAATCGAGTTGCCCGACTTGGTGGGCTCGTCGGCCGTGCCGGTCACGCTCAAGAAACCGGCCTCGCTCTGGATCAGCAGGTCATAGGCCTTCTTGTCGCGGTAGGGGCCGTCTTCGCCATAGCCCGATATGTCGCAGACGATGAGGCGTGGGTACTGCGCGCGCAGCACGTCTGCCCCCAGCCCCATGCGCGCGGCAGCGCCCGGCGCCAGGTTCTGCACCAGCACGTCGGCGCCGGCCACCAGCTCTTGCAGCACGGCCAGCGCCGCAGGCTGCTTCAGGTCCAGCGTGAGGCTTTCCTTGGAGCGGTTGACCCAGACGAAGTGCGAGGCCTCGCCCTCTACGCGCTGGTCATAGGCGCGGGCAAAGTCGCCCGCGCCGGGGCGCTCGACCTTGACCACGCGCGCGCCCAGGTCGGCCAGTTGGCGCGTGCAGAAAGGTGCGGCAATGGCGTGTTCCAGCGAGATGACGGTGATGCCGTCCAAGGGTCTAGTCATGGCAGCCTCAGAACGATCTGGGTAGGCCCAGCAGGTGCTCGGCCACGTAGGAATAGATCAGGTTGGTGGAGATCGGCGCCACCTGGTAGAGCCGGGTTTCGCGGAACTTGCGCTCCACGTCGTATTCGCAGGCAAAGCCAAAGCCGCCGTGGGTCTGCAGGCAGTTGTTGGCGGCCTCCCAGCTGGCCTTGGCGGCCAGGTACTTGGCCATGTTGGCCTCGGCGCCGCAGGGCTGGCCGGCGTCGAACAGCGCGCAGGCCTTGAAGCGCATGAGGTTGGCGGCCTCCGTCTCGATGTAGTCGGCGGCAATAGGGAACTGAATGCCCTGGTTCTGCCCGATGGCGCGGCCAAACACCTGGCGCTCGCCCGCATAGCGCCGCGCGCGGTCGATGAACCAGTAGGCGTCGCCTATGCATTCGGCCGCGATCAACGTGCGCTCGGCGTTGAGCCCATCGAGGATGTACTTGAAGCCCTGGCCCTCTTCGCCAATCAGGTTCTCTGCCGGGATCTCGAGCTTGTCGAAGAAGACTTCATTGGTCTCGTGGTTGACCATGTTCTGGATGGGCCGCACCGTCATGCCATGGCCGATGGCGGCCTTCAGGTCGACGATGAAGATCGACATGCCCTCGGACTTTTTCTTGACCTGCGCCAGCGGCGTGGTGCGCGCCAACAGAATCATCAGGTCCGAGTGCTGGATGCGCGATATCCACACCTTCTGGCCATTGACCACATAGCGGTCGCCTTGCCTCACGGCCGTGGTCTTGAGCTGGGTGGTGTCGGTGCCGGTGCTGGGCTCGGTCACGGCCATGGTCTGCAGGCGCAGCTCGCCAGTCGCGATCCTGGGCAGGTACTGCTGCTTCTGCGCCGCGCTGCCATGGCGCAGCAGCGTGCCCATGTTGTACATCTGGCCGTGGCACGAGCCGGCGTTGCCGCCAGAGAGGTTGATCTCTTCCATGATGACCGAGGCCTCGGCCAGGCCCAGGCCAGAGCCGCCGTACTCGGCCGGGATCAGCGCGGCCAGCCAGCCGGCTTCGGTCAGCGCCTTGACGAAGGCCTCGGGGTAGCCGCGCGCATGGTCGATCTGCTGCCAATAGGCGGAGTCAAAGCTGCCGCACAGCGCACGCAGCGCCTCGCGCATGTCCTGGTAGGCGTCGGGGGTGGGGATCTGGGTCTTCATCGATTTAGCCGAGGGTGGCGGTGGCCTGCATGGTCAGCCAGCCGTCGGCGTCTTCGGCCCACAGGTGCACGGTGCGGCCATCAGCGTCGGGCCGGCCGTGCACGCGGAAGGGCGCGGTGTCGAAGGTTGGGCGCACGGCGCGGAACTCAAAGCGCGCCACGGTTGCACCAGGCATCTCGCGGCGCAGCAGATCGATCAACAACGTGGCGATCAGCGGGCCGTGCACGATCAAGCCCGGGTAGCCTTCGACCTCGGTCACGTAGCTGCGGTCGTAGTGGATGCGGTGGCCGTTGAAGGTCAGCGCGGAATAGCGAAACAGCAGGGTTGCGTCCGGCACGATGCGGCGGCTGAAGGCGGCGTCTTGCGGGGCGGGCGTGGGCACGGGCGCCGCATCGCCCGGTGCAGGCGCGGCGCGGTAGACGATGTCGTGCTCTTCTGTCAGCGCCAGGCCGCGCGCGTTGTGGAGGGCGTGGCGCACCAGCACAAACACCAGCTCGCCGCTGCGGCCGGCCTTGTGCGCGACCGAGGCAATGGTGGAGCGGCGCTCGGCCGCATCGCCCACCTGCAGCGTGTTGCCCGGCTCCCAAGCCAAGCGGCCGCCGGCCCACATGCGGCGCGGCAGCGGCACCGGTGGCAAAAAGCCGCCGCGCTGCGCATGGCCGTCGGGGCCCAGTTCAGACTGGCGGTGTTGCGGCAGAAAGTACAGCCAGTGCCACAGCGGCGGCAGTGGTGTGCCGGCCGTGGGTGCGACGTCGTCGCGGTCCAGCGTGGCCGACAGCGCGCGCACCGGGGCGGCGGTGATGCTGTCGTGTTCGCTCTCGCTGCGGCCCTGCCAGGATTGCAGATGGGCCAAGTCTTGGGGTGTCAGTGGTGTGCTCATGGATGGGCCCACTTTGGCGCTGAAAGCGCCCGGGCACAATCTGCCTATTTGCAAGAAAGCCTTCGGTTATGCCGAAGTCTCACCCCGCCATGCATTTCGACCTGACCGACTTGCGGCTTTTTCTGCGCACCGCAGAAGAAGGCAACCTGACCCGCGCCGCCGCGCTGCAGCACCTGTCGCTGGCCGCCGCCAGCGCGCGCATCAAGGCGCTGGAAGAACAAGCCGGCCTGCCCCTGTTCCAGCGCCTGGCACGCGGCGTGCGCCTGACACCTGCGGGCGAGGCCTTTCTGCACCACGCACGCCTGCTGCTGCAGCAAACGCACCAACTGCGCGACGACCTGCGCGAGTACAGCGCCGGCCTGCAAGGCCACCTGCGGGTGCAGGCCAACACCACGGCGGTGAGCGACATCCTGCCCGGCCTGCTGCCGGGTTTTTTGGCGGCGCACCCGCGCGTCAACATCGACCTTCTTGAAAAACCGAACGCACTGATACCGCAGGGCGTGCGCAGCGGCCAGGCGGATATCGGCATCGTCGCCGGTGAAACCGATACCCAGGGCCTGCAGTCCATCCACTTCAGCACCGACCGGCTGGTGCTGGTCACGGCACGCAAGCACCCGCTGGCGCAGCGCAGCAGCATCGCCTTTGCCGACACGCTGGACGAAGACGCCGTGGGCATGGTGCAGGGCAGCACCTTGCAGGCTTTTTTGCACCAGGTGGTGGAGCGCCTGGGCCGGCCGCTCAAGCTGCGCGTGCAGCTGGGCAGCTTCGACGCCATGTGCCGCATGATCGGCAGCGGTGTCGGCGTGGGCGTGGTGCCTGAGTCGGCCGCGCTGCGCAACCAGCAGGCGATGCAACTGGCGCTGGTGCCGTTGACCGACGCCTGGTGCGTGCGCGAGCGCTACCTGCTGGTACGCGACCGCGCCGCCCTGCCCTCTTATGCGCAGGCCCTGGTGGACCTGGTCTGCGCCTGGGGCCAGAGCGCTCCGGCAGCGCCGCAACGCCGCAAGAAACGCGGCTGAACGACGCCCGGCGCCCAGGCCACCGCGCCGCTCCTGGGTTTCATTTCCACTGTGTGGAAATGGCGTGGCGACAGCGCGCAATATCTCGCATAAGCTGAAAGCACAAATCGATGCCCGCCACTGGCCCCCGCCAGTAGGCCAAGCCATGCCGGGCCACAAAACCCTGGAGACAAAACCATGCATTCAAGCCCCCATCCCGACGGGTGCGCGCCCGCCCCGCCGTCCCGGCGCCAGGCCCTGCAGTGGGCCACCGCCGCGCTGTTGCCGGCAGCGGGCAGTTGGCATCCCGTGGCTGCGCAGCCTGCGGCTTTTCCGTCCCGGTCGATCCGCATCGTCGTGCCCTTCGCCCCTGGTGGCCCGACCGACCTGATGGCCCGCGCCATCAGCCGCAGCCTGGGCCAGACGCTGGGCCAGCCGGTCATCGTCGACAACAAGCCCGGCGGCGGCGGCGTGATCGCCCTGGGGGAAGTCGCCAAGCAGCCCGCGGACGGCTATACGCTGGCGTTCCCGTCCATCCTTGCCGTGACCAATCCGGCACTGATGCCCAACTACCCTTTCGATACGCTGCGCGACTTCAGCGCGGTCACGGTGGTTGGCTTCATTCCGCATGCACTGGTGGTGCGGCCGGACTTCCCGGCCAAGGACCTGCAGGCGCTGGTGGCGATGGCCAAGGGCAAGCCGGGTAGCCTGGCCTATGGCTCCTCCGGCAATGGCACCTCGGCCCACCTGGCCGGGGCGATGTTTGCCGAGCGCGCCGGCATCCGCGCCACGCACGTGCCCTACCGTGGCGCCGGCCCTGCCGTGCAGGACCTGTTGGGTGGGCAGATCCAGTACATGTTCCTGGACATGAGCTCGGCGCTGTCACAGATACAGGCCGGCAAGCTGCGCGCGCTGGCAGTGGCGCCGGCGCGGCGCTTCCCGGGCTTGCCGCAGGTGCCGACCATCGCCGAACAGGGCTACCCCGGCTATGACATCCACGCCTGGTACGGCCTGCTGGTGCGCGCCGGTACGCCCGAGCCGGTGGTGCAGCGGCTCTACACCGAGGTCAAGGCCGCACTGGCAACGCCTGAGGTGCGCGACACCTTCCGCATGCAGGGCATAGAGCCCGGCGGCATGCCGCCCGCAGAATTCCAGCAATTGATACGCAGCGATCTGGCGCAATGGAAGCAGACCGTGGACCAGCTCGGCATCCGGCTCGAATGAAGGAGCAGCGCATGCGCATCGCCATACCCGACGACTACCAGGACTGCGTGCGCAGCCTTGCCTGCTTCGGCAAGCTGGCCGGCCACGAGGTCACTGTGTTCCATGACACGCTGCACGACACCGACGCGCTGGCCGAGCGCCTGCGCGGCTTCGACGCCGTGGTGCTGACCCGCGAGCGCACCGCCATCACCAGCGCACTGCTGCAGCGCCTGCCGCGGCTGCGCCTGATCAGCCAGACCGGCAAGCTGGCCGGCCATGTGGACCTGGCCGCCTGCACCGCGCGGGGCGTGGCGGTGGCCGACGGCCGCGGCTCCGGCGCCGCCACGGCCGAGCTGACCTGGGGCCTGCTGCTGGCCAGCCGCCGACACTTGGTGGACGAAGCCAACCGCCTGCGCGCGGGCCAGTGGCAGGGCCACCTGGGCCAGCAGTTGCAAGGCCAGCGCCTGGGCGTCTGGAGCTACGGCCGCATTGGCCGGCAGGTAGCGGCCTATGGCCGCGCCTTCGGCATGCAGGTGTGGGTGTGGGGCCGAGCGGCCTCCACCGCTGATGCGCGGGCCGACGGCTTTGAGGTGGCGCCATCGCGCACGGCCTTCTTCGCTGAAAGCGACGTGCTCAGCCTGCACGTGCGCCTGAATGCCGAGACCCGTGGCCTGGTCACCGCCGCCGATCTGGCGCTGATGCGCCCCGCTGCGGTACTGGTCAACACCAGCCGCGCCGAGCTGGTGGCCGACGGTGCGCTGGCCGCCGCGCTCAGCGCCGGCCGCCCCGGCTTTGCCGCGGTGGACGTGTACGAACACGAGCCCGCGCAGGGCCATGCGCTGGTCGGCCTGCCCAATGCGCTGTGCACGCCGCACATCGGCTATGTGGAGCGCGATAACTACGAGCGCTACTTCGGCACGGCCTTCGACAACATCAATGCCTTTGCCGCTGGGCGGCCGCAGAACATCGTGAACCCGGAGGCGCTGGCCTCCAGCGCGCGGCAGGAGGCAAGGCCATGAGCAGGCCATCCGGGCCAGGTCTTTGCGGCCACGGCCTACAAGAAGCGCCGCTGACTACGCCGCCGAGCCCAGCCGGTCGATCAGCGTAGCGCTGGCGGCATTGAGCCCCAGCACCTCCACCGCCAGCCCGTGGTGGCGCAGGCGCTGCAGCACTTTCTCAAAAGCCGCTACCGCAGTCACGTCCCAGAAGTGCGCCTGGGTCAGGTCCAGCCGCACGGTTTTGCCCGGCACCTCGCGCGGGTCGAAGGCATCGACAAACATGTCGGCCGAGGCAAAGAACACCTGGCCCGCCACGCGGTAGGTGCGCACGCCGCCAGCATCCTCGGCCCGCACCTGCAGCAGCCGCGCCACCTTGAAGGTAAAGAACACACCCGACAGCAGCACGCCCACGGCCACGCCTGCCGCCAGGTTGTGCGTGGCCAGCGTGACCGCCACCGTGCCCAGCACCACCACGCTGGAGGTGCGCGGGTGCCGCAGCACCGCGCGCAGCGAGCCCCAATCGAAGGTAGAGGCCGACACCATCACCATGATGGCGACCAGCGCCACCACCGGCACCTGCGATACCCAGGGCTTGAGCAGCACCATCAGCACCAGCAAGAAGACGCCGGCAAACAGCGTGGACAGGCGCCCGCGCCCGCCGTACTTCACGTTGCCCACGGTCTGGCCGATCATTCCGCAGCCGGCAATGCCGCCAAACAGGCTGGCCGCCATGTTCGCCAGGCCCAGGCCGGTGCATTCGCGGTTCTTGTTGCTGGGGGTGTCGGTCAGCTCGTCCACCACGCTGGCGGTCATCATGGATTCGAGCAGGCCGACCATGGCAATGGCCAGTGCCGGCAGCGCGATGATGCGCAGCGTGTCCCACACCAGCGGCACGCCGGGCCAACTGAAGATCGGCAAGGTCTCAGGCAGGTGGCCCAGGTCGGCCACGGTCTTGAGCGGCAGGCCCAGCCAGGACGACAGCAGCGTCAGCACCACGATGCAGACCAGCGGCGAAGGCACGGCCCGGGTCAGGCGCGGCAGCCCGTAGATGATGGCCAGGCCCAGCGCCAGCATGGCCCAGGTGGCGCCGTTTGCGCCCGCCAGGTGCGGCAGTTGCGCGGCAAAGATCAGCACCGCCAGCGCATTGACGAAACCGGTGCGCACCGAGCTGCTGACAAAGCGCATCAGCACGCCCAGCCGCAGCAGCCCAAACACGATCTGCACCAAGCCCGCCAGCAGGCCGGCCGCCAGCAGATAGCGCAGGCCATGCGCCTGCACCAGCGGCGCGGCCACCAGCGCCACCGAGCCGGCAGCGGCCGAGATCATCGCCGGCCGGCCGCCAAAGAACGCAATCACGATGCCGATCACAAAAGAGGCAAACAGCCCCACGGCCGGGTCCACCCCGGCGACAAAGGCAAAGGCAATGACTTCAGGGATCAGCGCGAAGGTGGCGACGGCGCCGGCCATCAGCTCGCGCGGGACAGAGGGAGCGAGCCATTCGGCCCGGTAGCGGGAAAGAGACATGGCGGGGATTGTCCCCGCTGCGCCGCAGCCCACTGTCGCTTTTAGAAGAAAAGTGCCTGCAGCCCAGGCCCCACCTTGGCTATTAGCTATCTATTAAATAGCAATAAAGCAGGCTCAGCTGCGCTCCGACACGCCCGCGCTCTCAAAACTGGCCATCTCCGCCAGCACCGCGCAGGCCGACACCAGCAGCGGCCAGGCCAGCGCCGCGCCCGATCCCTCGCCCAGGCGCAGGCCCAGGTCCAGCAGCGGCTCGGCGCCCAGTTGGGCCAGCATGGCGGCATGGCCGCGCTCGCCCGAGCGGTGCGCAAACACGCAGCGCTGCAGCACCAGCGGCTGCAGCCGCGCCGCCACCAGCACGGCTGCGCTGGTGATGAAGCCATCGACCACGATCACGCGCCGCTCCTCGGCCGCCTGCAGCACGGCGCCAACCAGGGTGGCGATCTCAAAGCCGCCAAAGGCTGCCAGTGCGTCGAGCGGCGCGGTGGCGCCCGCGTGCAGGGCCAGCACCTCTTCCAGCACCGCCACCTTGCGCGCCAGGCCGGCCGCGTCCAGGCCGGTGCCGCTGCCGGTGCAGTCGGCAATCGGCAGGCCGGCCAGCCGCGCCAGCAGCAGCGAGGCGGCCGAGGTGTTGCCAATGCCCATCTCGCCCAGCAGCAGCGCATTGCCGGGCAGCGCGCGCAGCAGCTCGCGGCCGTTGGCGATGGCCGTGTCGCGCTGCTCGGCCATCATGGCCGGGCCGGCAGAGGCATCCGCCGTGCCGGGCGCGATCTTGCGCACCACCAAGCCGGCGCGCGGCGCAAAGTCATGCCGCACGCCGCAATCCACCACCGTCAGCGCCAGTCCGTGCTGACGCGCCAGCACGCTGACCGCAGCACCGCCGGCAAGAAAGTTCTCCACCATCTGCCAGGTCACGTCGCTCGGGTAGGCCGACACGCCGCGCGCGGCCAGGCCGTGGTCTGCCGCGCACACCAGCATCTGCGGCGCCACCAGGGCCGGGCTGTCGGTGCCCAGGATGCAGCCGATCTGCAAAGCCAATGCTTCAAGCCGGCCCAAGGCGCCCAGCGGCTTGGTCTTTTGGTCAAGGCGGTGCTGCAGGCGGGCGGCAAGGGAGGTGTCGTCTAGGTTTTGCATGAGGGAGTGAATCGTTTTTTCCGGCGCCGCGAGTATCCGCCAGCTACCGTGCGGGCCGCTGGAGATAATCGCCGCCATGCCCGCGCCGCCGCCCTCTCCCGCCGCTTCGGCGCCACCCGCCCCCACATCGCCGCACCCGCACGGGCTGCTGCCCGGGCCGGAATCCCTGCGTGCGCTGTTCATTGCCTTCACCCTGTTGGCGCTGCAGGGTTTTGGCGGCGTGCTGGTGGTGGTGCAGCGCGAGGTGGTCGAGCGCCGCCGCTGGATGAGCCGCGAGGAATTTTTAGAGGAATGGTCGGTCGCGCAGATCATGCCCGGGCCCAACGTGGTCAACATGGGCCTGATCCTGGGCGACCGTTTCTTTGGCTGGCGCGGCGCCGTCGTGGCGGTGCTGGGGCTGATCACGGTGCCGATGTGCGTGGTGCTGACGCTCGCCGTGTTCTATGGCCACTACCAGGGCCACCCGGCCGTGGCCGGTGCGCTGCGCGGCATGGCGGCGGTGGCGGCAGGGCTGATCGTGGCCACCGGGCTGAAGCTGATGCCGGCACTGCGCCACCACCCATTGGGCGTGCCGCTGTGCGCGGCGCTTGGTGGCAGCTGCTTCTGCATGATCGCGCTGCTGCGCTGGCCGCTGGTCGGGGTGCTGTTGTGCGTGGGCGGGCTGTCCTGCGTGCTGACCTGGCGAAAGCTCAAGCCATGATGGGCGGCACGCTCAGCGCGGGCGACTGGCTTGGCCTGTTCGTGCAGTTCATGGCGCTGTCCATGGTGTCGGTGAGCGGCGCCATCAGCACCGTGCCCGACATGCACCGCTACCTGGTCGGCAAGCATGCCTGGCTGACCGACCCGCAGTTCAACGCCTCCATCGCCATCGCCCAGGCCGCGCCCGGGCCCAATGTGCTGTTTGTGGCGCTGCTGGGCTGGAACGTGGGCCTGAACGCCGGTGGCGGCCCAGCCGGCGGGCTGCGCGCCTATGCATTGGGCGCCGTGGGCGTGCTGCTGACCATGGTCGGCATCCTGCTGCCCAGCGGCCTTCTCACCTATACCGCCGCCCGCTGGGGCCAGCGCAACCGCCACCGCCGCGGCGTACGCGCCTTCAAGCAGGGCATGGGGCCGATCGTGGTCGGCCTGCTGGTGGCCACCGGCTGGGTGCTGGTGAGCGGCGGCGCGGCCACCAGCGCGCCCTGGACCATCTGGGCCACCGCGCTGGTGTCTGCCGTGGTGGTGTGGCGCACGCGCATCCACCTGCTGTGGGTGCTGGCGGCCGGCGGGCTGCTGGGGGCGCTGGGATGGATCTAAGAACCATCCCTTTCAAGGTCTTTGAGATATCTCGGCGCTCCTTGCCTTGCAGGCGGCGGGTGCCGGGAGTTCGCCCCGGCGGGCGAGTAACTTTCTCTTGCGTCGCCAAGAGAAAGTCACCAAAGAGAAGGCGACCCCACGTGCTGCGTCCCCTACGCTTCGCTGCGGGGCAACCTGCGGTACTCGCGTCAGGCGGGGTCTCGCTCAAACTCGCTTTGCTCAGACAGGAGCGATCCCTTATCCGCCTGCCGCTGCGCTCCTCGGCGCATCCCGAGGGGACCCGGAACTGCCAAACGGGCCATCGCTGCGCTCGGCCTTTGTCTCTGCATTACTCCCTCCCCCGCTGGGGGAGGGTTGGGGTGGGGGCCGGCTGTTGGATGTTCAGGCTGTCCCACGCCGTTGGCAGGGCCGAGCAGCGCAGCGACGGGCGGATCAGGGATCGCCCTTGTCTGAGCCGCAGGCGAGTTTGGGCGATACCCCGCCCGGCGCGAGCAGCGCAGGGAAGCCCGCAGGGCCCCTGACTCCGGCTCGCCTTTCTTTTGCCTACTTTTCTTTGGCGAAGCAAAGAACAAGTAGGTCGCCCGCCGGGGCGAGTCCCGGCTCCCGCCGTCAGCAAAAAACCAGAACCGCAAAACAGATCACAAGACCTTGAAAGGGATGGTTCTAAGCCTTCACTCAGCCTTGGCCCCCGACGCCCTCACCTGCTCTGCCGCCAGCGGCAGTTGCTGCTGCACGAAGCTCCAGAACTCGTCGACGCCCATGGGCTTGACCGCGCTTGAGCCCTGCTCCATGAACTGCTTCTGTAGTTCAGGGTTGCGCAACGCCGCCGCCAGGGCCGCGTTGTACTTCTCAAGAATGGGCCGTGGCGTACCCGCGGGGGCGACCAGGCCGTACCAGGAGTCGGTGTAGAAGCCCTTCAGGCCGGCCTCGTCGAAGGTGGGCACGTCGGGCAGCGCGGGCAGGCGCTGGTGCGCGGCCACGGCCAGTGGCCGCAGCTTGCCCGAGCGGATGAAAGACATGGCGCCTGTCGTCAATATCAGGTCGACCCGGTTGGCCATCAGGTCGGTCATGGCCGGCGCCGTGCCTTTGTAGGGGATGTGGGCAATGTCCACGCCGGCCAGCTTCCTGAAGCTGGCGCCCGCCAGATGCTGGCTGGAGCCAACACCGCCAGAGGCGTAGTTGAGCTTGCCCGGTTGCGCGCGCGCCGCATCGACGAGCTGGCGCACCGAGCGGATCGGTGAATCCACTGGCACCAGCAGCACGCTGGGCGATGTGGTGATCATGCCGATGGGCGCAAAGTCCTTCATCGGGTCGTAGTTGAGCTTGGCGTAGAGCACCGAGTTGAGCCCGTGCGATGCCACCGTGGCCAGCATGATGGTGTTGCCGTCAGGCTTGGCCCGCGCGACCAGGTCAGAGCCGATGTTGCCGCCGGCGCCGGCGCGGTTGTCGATCACGATGGGCTGGCCCAGCGCCTCGGACATGCGCACGGCAATCGTCCGCGCCACGTTGTCAGACGGCCCGCCGGCCGGCCAGCCGACGACCAGGGTGATGGGCGTCGAAGCCACCGGCGATTGGGCCATGGCGGGCCCACCGCAGACGGCGACGAGGGCCAGTGCCAGAACTGCGCGGCGGCTATGGGGTGTGGTGAAAAACATGGTGATGGCTCCTTATTCAGGGTTTGCTTTCTTGCCATGGCATTTCTTGCCAGAGCTGGCGAAAGCCGGCTTCGCCGCGCTGCAGTTCGGCCGCGTAGGCGGTGGGCGCCAGGTAGCGCAGCGGCGCGAAGGTGGCCTCGGCCTGTTGCTGGAACTGCGGATCGGCGGCCGCACGCGCGACGGCCTCCACCAGCTTCTTGCGTACGCCCTCGGGCAGGCCTTTGGGCGCGGCCAGGCCGCGCAGCGACGCCAGCTCTATGTCAAAGCCCTGCTCCTTGAAGGTGGGCGCCTGCGGCGCCAGCGTGGTGCGCGCCGCGCTCATCTGGCCCAGCAGGCGAATCGGCGTGCCGCCCTTCTGGTATTGCAAGGCCTCACCGACGTTGATGGCGCCGACCACGATCTGCTGGCCGGCGATGGCGGCACGCACCTCGCCCGCGCCCTTGTAGGGGATGTGGCTAAGCTTGGTGCCGGAGGCCTTCTCGAACAGCAGCATGGCCAGGTGGTCGTCCGAGCCGGTGCCGGTGGTGCCGACCGTCACCGCGCCTGGCTGCGCCTTGGCCAGCGCGGCCAGTGCCGTCAGCGACGTGATGTTGCTGCTGTTGTGCACGGTGAAGCCGCCCGGGTCGTCCACCAGGTTGCCCAGCAGGTCGTAGCTGCGCCAGCTGAAACTGCTCTTGCGCTCGATGGGAATGGTGAGCAGGTTGGGCGTGTTGATGAAGCCGATGGTGTAGCCGTCAGGCACGGCGCGCGCCAGCTCGGCAAAGCCGATGCCGCCACCGGCGCCGGGCCGGTTCACCACCACCACGCTGGCGCCCAGCTGCTTCTCCAGGTGGCGCGCCAGCAGGCGGGCGACCAGGTCGGTGCCGCCGCCCGGCGCATAGGCCACGATCATCTCGATCGGCCGTACCGGGTAAGGCGCATCGCCCTGCGCCAGCGCAGGTGCGGCCAGGGCAATGGCGGTGCAGGCAAGGGCCAGGCGCGCGAGTGTCCGGCGGCGGGAGTGTCGGTTGCTGTGCATGCTTGTCTCCGTGGCGGCCTCGGTGGGCCGCTTTGTGGTTGCAAAAAAGAAGAAGGTAGAACCGTTCGCCCTGAGCTTGTCGAAGGGCTCTTATCGATCAGAAAACGGGCGCCAAACCCAGCTCCGCCGCAATGCGCTCAGCCGCACGCGGCCAGACCTCGGGGTTGACCAGCCGCGCCGGCCGCTGCCCGTCGGTCAGCAGGGCCACGATCTGCGTCGCGGCCAGCTCGGCGTTGTTGCGGCGCGCCTCGTGCGTCACGCCGGCCGTGTGGAAGGTGGCCACCACGTTGTGGCGCGCCAGCAGCGGGTGGTCTAGCGGCGGCGGCTCTTGCGCCCACACGTCCAGCCCGGCACCGGCCAGGTGGCCGCGCGCCAGCGCTGCTTCCAGCGCGGCCTCGTCGTGGATGCCGCCGCGCGCCGTGCTGACAAAGACCGTGCCCGGCCGCATCGCGGCGAAGGCCGCCGCGCCCATCAGGCCCATGGTTTGCGGGTTGCGCGGGCAGTGCAGCGACACCACTTCGGCGCGCTGCAGCAGTTCATCAAAGCCCACCGCCTCGGCGCCGCGCGCGGCCATGGTGGCGGCGTCCAGCGCCGGGTCGTAGCCCAGCACCCGCATGCCGAAGGCGCGCGCCAGCGCCGCCACGCGGCGCCCGGCCTCGCCCACGCCGACCAGGCCCAGCGTGCGGCCGCGCAACTCGTGGCCCATCAGGTCTTCACGGCTGAAGTCGCTCCGTGTGCGCAGCAGGCGGTCGGATTCGGCAATGCGGCGCAGCACCGACAGCATCAGGCCCAGGGTCATCTCGGCCACCGAGTCGGCGTTGCCGCCGGCCTGGTTCATCACCGCCACGCCGGCCCGCGTGCAGGCCTCGATGTCGATGGTGTCGCAGCCCGAGCCACCCGAAGAAATCGCCAGCAGCCCAGGGTTGCGTGCCAGCAGCGCGGCATCGGCGAGCCAGCGGCGCGGCAGCTCGTCCTTGGCGGCGCTGATGTGATAGACCTGGGCCTGGGCCAACGCGGCCAGCGCGGCCTCGTCGGCGCCTTCCATGGCGCAGATGCTCAGGCTGAAGCCGGGCGCCTGCGTCACGATGCGGTCGAAGGCCGGGTCCAGCCAATGGTCGAAGCGCAGCACGCGCCGGGCTGCGGCCGCCGGCAGGTTGTCGCGGTTCACAGCACGCCCTTCTCGCGCAGCACGCGGTCCACCCAACTGCGGTCAGCCCGCCCTTCGGCGATGGACTGCAGCACGGCAGCCTCGCTGCGCTGCACCGCTTCCACGCGGTTGGCGATGTCTTCGGCCTCGGCCGGCGTCACCACCAGCAGGCCGTCGCCGTCGCCCAGCACCAGGTCGCCGGGCTGCACCACCATGCCGTCTATGCAGACCGGCACGTGCAGCTCGCCCGGGCCGTCCTTGTACGGGCCGCGGTGCGCCACGCCGCGCGCATAGACCGGCAGCGTGTGCTGGCCAATGGTGTCGCTGTCGCGGATCAGCCCGTCGATGACAAAGCCCGCCGCGCCGCGCGCAATGGTCAGCGCCAGCATGATCTCGCCAATGATGGCGTTGGGGCCGACGCCGCCGGCATCGACCACGATGACGTCGCCCGGCCCGGCAATGTCGATGGCCTTGTGCACCATCAGGTTGTCGCCCGGGCGCGTGCGCACCGTGAGCGCGCGCCCCACCAGCACGCCAGAGCGGCGGTGGTAGGGCTTCAACTGGCTGGTGCCGGTGGTGCGGCTCATGGCGTCGCTCACGTTGGCCACCGGAAAGCCACGGTAGCGCTCCAGCAAGGCGTCGCTGATGGCAGTTGCTGGCCGCGGGTGGATGCGAAAGCCGGGTGTATCGCTCATGGATGTGTCTCTGCAAGAGTGGTGGTGGAAAGAGGCTCCCAGCCCGGCCCTGCCCGCAGACAGGCGGGGCCGATGTCTGCAAGGCGCGTGATGCCCAGCATGGCCATGTCGCGCGAGACCTCGGCGCGCAGCAGCGCGATGGCATGGGCCACGCCGGCGGTCGATGCCACAGCCGCCGCGTAGTTGAAGGGCCGGCCCACGAACACGCAGCGCGCGCCCAGCGCAAGCGCCTTGACCACGTCGGTGCCGCGCCGCACGCCGCTGTCGAGCATTACCGGCAGGCCCGGCACCGCGCGCACGATGGCCGGCAGCACCCGCAGCGGCGCCACGGCGCCATCCAGCTGCCGCCCGCCGTGGTTGGAGACGATGATCCCGTCCGCGCCGTGGCGGCGCGCCAGCACCGCGTCTTCCTCGGCCAGGATGCCCTTGACGACCAGCTTGCCGCGCCAGTGGCGGCGGATGGCGGCAAGGTGCGACCAGTCGAGGTGCGCGCGGTCAGAGAAATCACGCAGCACGTTGGGCGACAGGATGGGCGCGCCGCGCGTGGCGTAGCCGTTCTCGAAATGCGGCATGCCGTGCCGCAGCAGGGTTTTCAAAAAGGTGCCAAGCAGCCAGCGCGGGTGCGTGGCGCCCTGCCAGGCCAGGCCCAGGCTGGGGCGCAGCGGTGTCGAGAAGCCGGCGCGCACGTTGTTCTCGCGGTTGGCCGCGACCGGCGTGTCGACCGTGATCACCAGTGTCTGCACGCCCGCGGCTGCGGCACGGTCCAGCAGCCCGGTGATCTGTGCCAGGTCACCCGGCAGATAGGCCTGGAACCAGGTCTGCGGCGCGGCCGCCATCACGTCTTCGAGCCGGATCAATGATGAGCCGCTCAGGATCGCCGGCACCCCCGCCTGCTGCGCCGCCTGCGCCAGCACGATGTCGCCACGGTAGGCCGATAGCGCGGCAATGCCCATGGGCGCCACGCCAAAGGGCGCGCTGTACCGCTGCCCGAACAGTTCGAAATCCAGCCGCCGCTGCGCCACGCCGGCCAGCACGCGCGGGCGGAACGCCAGTTCGGCAAAGGCGCGGCGGTTGTCTGCCAGCGAGGCGTTGTCTTCTACCGCGCCACTGATATAGGCATGGATGGGGCGCGGCAGGTGCCGGCGCGCCAGGCGCTCGAAGTCGTCCAGCGACAGAACATTGCGGCAATTGCGCGGCAGCGGCAATGCAGGCGATCTGGCGAGGGCTTGGGCTGGAGCCATGGCGATTTTGTCTCTGTCGGCCTGTGCGACCGTGTGGTTTGGGCGCAATGTAGCAACGGGCGACAACCAAAAAAAGCGAAAAAAATAGAACCTAAAATTTCTCTTTTTTCGAAATGATGGGCGCCGTACCTTCATGACCCTCAAGCAACTCGAAGCGTTCTACTGGGCTGCGACCTGCCTCAACTTCTCGGTGGCGGCCGAGCGCGTGCACCTGTCGGTGTCCTCGCTGTCCAAGCGGGTGTCGGAGCTGGAGGCCTCGCTGGGCATTGCGCTGTTTGATCGCAGCGGGCGCAGCGCGGCGCTGACACCGCAGGGCGAGCAGATGCTGCCGCGCATCCGCGAGTTGCTGCGCGTGGCCACCGATCTGCAGCGCTCGGCCGGCCACAGCCAGGGCCTGCAGGGCCGCTGCCGGGTCGGGCTGGGAGAGTTGAGCGGGCTGACCTGGCTGCCGCAGCTGGTGCAGAAGGTGGCCGAGCTGCATCCCGACCTGCAGTTGGAGCCGCACGTTGACATCGGGCAGGTGCTGGAGCAGCGCATCGAGGACGGCGAGCTCGATTGCGTGGTCATCGCCGGGCCCTCGTCCCGCAGCAACCTGGCATCGGAGTGGGTGGCGCAGGCGCACTTCGAATGGGTGGCCAGCGCCGCGTTCATCGTACAGGCCGGCACCGACGTGCCGCAAAAGCTGCTGCGCGAGCAGTTGCTGGTCTCGCTGCCGGTGGGCGCCGGCGGCACGCGCATTCTTGACCAGTGGCTGGCACGCCACCGCCTGAGCATCCGCCGGCGCCTGACCTGCAACAGCTGGGGCGCCGTGGTCGGCATGGTGGCCGAAGGCGTGGGCTTTAGCTTCATGCCGCAGAAATGGGCCGAGGCCATGCAGGCGCGCGGCAAGCTGCAGATACTGCGGCGCGGCGGCGAGATGGCGCCGCTGCAATACACCGTGCAGTGGCGCCGCGACGATTCACGCCCGCTGATCGGCGAGATGCGCGAAATTATCAAGAGCGTGATCGACTTCCCCGCGCCGCGCTGCCTGTGAGCACGCGTGAGAGCTACTAAATTAATAGCTATATGCCCACGTATTATCTTAACTTCAGGTACAAAATAGCCTGAAATCAAGGATTAACCTGGGCTTATCGCTATGCTTTAAGTAGCATCAAAATACCGGCTGCTACGGCCCCTTCCCCAGCAAACGCCCCACGCTGCCATCCAGCTTCTCCCGCGTCAGCACCGGGTCCGGGTCGTCCCAGCCGTTGTCCACCAGCCGCCCCTGGCGGTCGATGATGAAGCTCACCGGCAGGCGCCAGATGCGCCCGTAGCCCGGCGCGCTGGCGCTGCTCTGCATGCCTACGGGGAAACTGAACTGCTGCGCCAGCGCCCTCACCTGGTTCAGCCGGTCTGGCGTATCCAGATTGATCGACAGCACCTGCAGGCCTTGCGCCGCATGCTCGCTGGCGTAGGCCGACAGCAGCGGCAGCTCTTCCCGGCACGGCGCGCACCAGGTCGCCCAGAAGGTCACCAGCACCACCTTGCCCAGCAGGTCAGCCGTGCTCAGGTGCTGGCCGTCGAGCGTGGTCATGCTCACCGGCGGCGCCGGCTTGCCCACCACCAGATCGTTGGCCCAGACCGGCGCGGCCAGCAGCAGGCCGACCGCCGCCGCCACTATCGCGCGGCGCATCACAGCGAATAACTCAAGCCGACCGAGACGGTCCACTTGGGCGCCAGTTGGTAGCCATCCAGCTTGCGATAGACCGGTAATTGCAGAAAGGCGTAGCCGTGCAGGTTCTGCCCCAGGGCCACCGTGGCGCCCGGGCTCAGGTAGGCGGCGGTGCCTGCGGTATCGGTGGTGTCGGCCAGGTAGCCCTGGTCGGCCATCTTGCGCGAGATGTTCACCTGCAGTTGCGGCACCAGCGCCGGGTCAGCCTCGTAGCGCAGGCCAAAGCTCACCGTCGTCTGGTTGCCGGGCCTGAAGTCCGCACCCGCCTGGTTCAGCCGGTGCGCCACCGCCGCCTGGAATTGCCCGTTGACGAAGGCGTCAAAGTCCTGGCTCACCGGCTGGTAGTAGTAGCCGCCCACGATCAGGTCGGTACTGCCGTTGCCGGTCTGCAGGCTGGTATCCAGCGGCTGGCCGGCCGAGTTGCCGCCACTACCAAAGTAGGCCGGGTGCCCGACGATGGAGCCATCGGCCGCCATGCCGCCGTAGCTGCCAGTAGGCAGCTTCACGCCAAACTGCACCCCCAGATTGCGCGTAGCCAGAAAGCCCTGGTAGGCACCCATCACCTTCACATCGCCCAGGCCAGAGGCCGTGCCGCTGCTGAGCTGGTCGGGCGTCACCGGCGTGTAGGGCTGGCTCTGCTGGCCATAGGTGCTGTGGCCGCGGTCCACATAGGGCACCAGAAAGCTCACGCTCCAGTCCGGGTCGGGCCGGTAGGTCAGGCCCAGGGTCAGGTAGCGGTTGCGGGTCTGGTTCTCTACCTCGCCACCGCCCAGCGACGGGTTCGACGGCGCATTCACCAACTGCTGCGCCGTCGCCCTGCCCGTGCCGCTGCGCAGCTGGTTCTGGTTGATGTAGCTGTAGTCCAGATTGAACTGCCAACCCGGCTCAGACGAATAGCCCATGGCCGCGTCTGCACTCAGCGTGCAACCGCAGGTGGCGCAAGCCAGCGCGCCAGTAGCGGGGAAAGCGGCCAGGGCCGCGAGAAGAAAGCGATACGGGGTTTTCATGCCGGTGTCCAAAGCGTGCAGGCCGATGTCGATACATCGAAGGCCGGCCTGCGTCTGCACATGCGGTGATGCGGCGCCCAGCATGGACGCGCGATCACAAGGATGGGCGCCAGGGCGCCGCAAGCTCAGACGTGGACAGGAGGCGCCCGTGGGCTGGGCGTGATCCAGGCAAACAGCGGATGCGGCGACTGGTAGAACAGCCGCGGCAAGGCGTGGGCGCCAATGGGTGTTGGCACCGTGGCCAGCACCGGCGCCGGCGGCAGGCCGGGTGAGTCCAGCCCCATCGCGCAGTACAGGCAATCCCCTGCATGCCGGCCCGCGTCAGCCGGGTCAGGCGCATCCGGATTGGGCACCGCCTGCATGCCCTGCATGGTGCAGACCTCGATCCAGTGCCCACCGGATTTGATGGCGGCAGTGCCATGCAAGGGCAGCAGCGCCCCCAGCAAGATGGCGACCACGCCAATCCAGACGTGGAGTCGTCGGATCAGGCGTAGGGGGGGCATGGGGGCTGGGGGATAGTGGCGGAGGGAGTCTAAGGCTGGCCGATTCCGGTGACCAGTGGCTCGGGGACAACATACAAAGCCCTCCCATGTGTATGGCATGTTTCATGCATATGTATCGCAATGCAACAAGCCGGCCTGAACCTGAGCACCAAGAAGACGCGCAAGCAGGTGTTCCTGCAGGAGATGGACAAGGTGGTGCTGTGGTCAGCCCTGGTCGATCTCATCGCCCCGTACTACAGCGAAGGCCGCACCGGCCGCCCTTCCTTTGCTTGGCAGACCATGCTGCGGCTGCACTTCATCCAGCAATGGTTCAGCCTGCCGGACCAGGCCATGGAAGAAGCCCTCTTCGATATCCCCCTGTACCAAGAGTTCGCAGGCTTGGACCCCCACGGTCGCCTGTTCGATGAAAGAAAGCACCATCTTGCGCTTTCGCCACCGGCTGGAGCGCCACAAGCTGGCCGAACAGATCTTGACCACGGTCAATGCCCTGCTCGAGAGCAAAGGACTGCTGCTCTAGGAAGACACAGCCGTAGACGCCGCGCTCATCCCCGCCCCCAACAAAGACAAAGCACGCGACCCTGAGATGCATTTGAGCAAGAAGGGCAACCAGCGGCACTTCCGCATGAAGGCCCACATCGGAGTAGATGCCGACTCGGGCCCGATCCACATCGTGCGCGGCACCTCCGGCCACGTAGGCGACGTTACCGAAGCGAACAGCTTGCTGCACCGGCCAGGAAGCCGATGCCTTCGGGGATGCCGGCTACCAGGGAATCGGCAAGCGCCCAGATACCAAGGACGGCGTCACCTGGCATATCGCCATGAAGGCGGGCAAGCGCAAGAAGCTGAGCAAGGACAAGGCACCCGATGTGCTGGTCAATCAGCTCGAAAAATCCAAGGCCGGCATCCGAGCCAAGGTGAAATACCCGCTCCCCGATTATCAGGAATTATTTTGAGCTAGAAGTGCGGAGGAGAAAATCAAAGCCTACTCTCAGCCGTGAGTACGCTTTCTATAAATAAGGTCAAAAAATAAATTCCCGCGAGTTGATGCCGTAATAAAATTGCAACAAATCGCAAGTAACATGCGCAAGCTCAAATCACACAAAGAAATCTGGCAAGTCATGAAATTCTTTCCTACGACAGATATCGCACTATCACCAATATTTTGCCTTGGCATGGCTGCTCAAAATTTTGACATTTCGGTGAGCGAAAGCGATCTACTGACGGCATTCTCAATAGGAGTCAATTTGCCTCAATTGAGTGAAATTGAAGAGATTGCAGAGCGCATCGGGCTGGGCTTGGAGGAGTGCAGCATATCTGACATAGAGAACCATGGCCTCTATTTGGCGCAAGATATTTCCGATTTCTATTTGCTGATTGATTCAAATAAATATAAAACCATATTAAACCCCAAAAGAGGACGATACTCTTTAAGTGATGCAGATGCAAAAAAAGAGCTAAAAAATACTGCATGGAAGATCCATAGAACGTCGGGACAGGCTTTCAAACCACTTCCATCATTGCCAGTCGCGTTCTACACAATTCCCAATAATTCAAATTATTTCAATGAAAACATGGATGGTGCTGAGATATTGGATCAATCGACAACCAATATCCATAAATACCTTGAATATAAATTCACATCGAAAGATATTCAACCCACCCCCGTTAATGCTTTAAAAAGCTATCGTGATTTGCTAATGGAAATGCATCGTGATCTCTTTGCCGCAGGGGACCCTCGTGCAGGGGAAGTAAGACAAAATTCCACAACGAGAAATGGACAGAAATTTGTCCACCCATTTTTTATTAATATTTGCTTAACAAGCTACTTCGAGTCATTTCCACGCGCGGCTGATTTAGCCGGCCTGGATGGGGTAAAACTCGTTGCGACATTAACGCCGTTCGTGGCCGATCTAAATTTGATACATCCATTCGTCAATGGCAATGGAAGGGTAATAAGGCGCTTCTTTCAGCAGTACCTGCGACCTATAAATGTCGACTTGGATTTCTCTAAGGCAACAAGATCCGAGCTCTATCACGCTTTTTTTTATGCTGCAATCGGAAATTCTTCTGCATTGGCTCAGTTGCTAACCCGATCTATAAGACTCTAAGCAATACAGCCTGCTAAGAGAGATGTGAAAAATGGCTGAAATCATTAGGAGTTAGAAATGAAGAAAATGCTGAATGTTGACGCGATCAATCTGGATGCGCATGGTCGAATCGTAGTGCTTGACGATCCAGCGATGCTGGAATTGGTTTCCGGCGGACTTCGTTCAGACAGCGATAGTGCCGATGATATGGCAGGAATAACTATTAATTTCTATGCCTGCAACGAATGTAAGGCCTAAGGTTTAGCACTCGAGTTCGCGACTATATGTCGCGAACTCTCACAATTAAATTTACCAAAAATGGGCCTTGGCATGGAAACTGGTTACAGCTTAAAAACAATTAGAAAAGCTCTCACCACGAGAGCTTTAGAACTCACCATATTTCCTACGGAGCAATGCAACTTCAGATGCACATATTGCTACGAAGATTTCAGCATTGGCAAAATGAAACCGGATGTGGTAAGGGGCATCAAAAATCTTATTGACCACCGCGTGTCCGAGTTGGACCATCTACGACTTGTCTGGTTCGGAGGGGAACCACTGGCTGCTTTGGACATTATAGAAGATATCGCAACTTACGCGAAGAACTCCTGTATCGGAAAGAAAGTAAATTTCGCACAAGGACATATTACGACCAATGGGTACAAGCTTAATCTCAAGACGGCCAGCAGATTAGTCGAACTCGGCCAGAGTGACTTTCAGATATCCCTAGATGGAGATGAGAAGACACACAACAGAAGCAGGCCACTTCTATCGGGTGGCGGCACTTATGGCGTGATCATGCGAAACATTAGAGAACTCCACGCCAGTGATCTCCCATTTAGCATCACGCTGCGACTACATCTTATGCCGACCAATTTGAGTGGAATCGAATCCCTTCTAAGTGAATTGCAAACCATAATTGGCGGGGATTCGAGGTTTAAAATATTCCTCAAAAGAATTTCCAATTACGGAGGGCCCAATGCGGAATCCATAAAGACGTTGGATTACAAAGATAGTGAAGAGAGAGTAAAAAGATTAACTGACAATATTGCGGGAAACGGCGGCCTATCTCCAATTTCGACACATAGTGAATACATATGTTACGCAGCAAAACCAAACTCACTATTAATCCGTGCAAATGGTCGAATTGCAAAATGTACCGTCGCATTAAATGAGTCTTTCAATGACATTGGTGAAATTCACCCGGACGGAAGTCTTAGTCTTGACAACTCCAAATTGCGTCCATGGATGCGTGGATTTTCCACGTTATCTCAGTTAGACCTTGCATGTCCATTGACCCAGTTTCCAGGCAAAGAAAAGATAATAAATTTCGTCCCAGCAAAAGCCCTTGACTGACAATGATCAAAAAACATACATTCATACTTATAATGGTTGCAATGAGTGTCATGACGGCCTGCGCCGTTCCTGACGAACATAAGAAGTCAATCACGCAAACTCAAGTGGAATATTTTCACGGGTTGACTGAAAGTGAAAAGTGGATCGGTTTTGATTGGGCATCGGCTGAAAATCATGGCGTCACCTATGAGCGGGCCGCGATGATGATCCATTTTAGGGATACGTCAACGAATGAAAGTCTTCAGCTCCAATTTGACACCGGAGTTCCAAAGAATCTCCTCTATGAGAAGGCCCTGTCAGAAAATTCAAAATCAAAAACATCACGACTTGTCAATCAAGGAGAGGAGAGAGAATCTTTAGATGTCAAATTTGAGGGAAATTTTCCTAAAACAGCAGTGAATTTTTCATTCAAAAAGGATTTAAATCCCAACGACGCGGAAGATGACGGCGCCCCCCTTGTGGGAACGCTAGGCTTGGAGTTTTTGGGTGACACAGGCTTCGCCATAGATTATCCAAGGCAACGAATCTATATTCTTTCTGCTGCGACGCTTGACCAATTGGAGGGCCGCTATTTTCGCTCCTTTCATCCATATTTATCCTCGTACAAACATCTGAATAACAAGATAGTTCTGCCTTTCGAAATGGAAGGTCAAAAAGACGTCGCTATTTTTGATACTGGAACCAGTATGTTTGAAATAACGTTGCCACAAGAGAAGTGGAAAATTCTCTCGCGCGGGTCATTCGATCAAGCGGATAAGAAGATGAATCTGCCATCATGGGGGGAATATATAGACGTCTATGGCAAGGTCGTTCAACTTCGCATTGCGCTCGGAGGCCAGCATTTGGACGTCACAGAAATTTATAGCTCGTCTTCACCAAGTCAAAATTGGTTAAACATCATCGGGAACAAGCTATTTTTCAATCGCATTGTCATCTTCGACAAGAGAAAAAATATCTATTCAATATTCTAAAGTTGTTCGAATTCACTGGCCTTCAAACCAATGAAATCTACGCCTTTATTTCGTGAAGCAGCGGTACGCTCCCAGCAACCTCAATACTTAGGAGCAGTATTTTTCCCTCGCCCCATATCGACGGTCGTTATTGCGACATTAGGAGGGGCATTTTCCTTGGCAATTGTAATTTTTCTATTTTTCGGTAGCTATACAAAAAGAACAACAGTCGCTGGCCAATTAGTCCCAGTGGGCGGTCTGATAAAAGTTTATGCGGCTCAGCCTGGAGTTATCTCCGAGAAATATACCTCCGAGGGAAAGCACGTAGAGAAAGGTGACATTCTTTACGTCATCACCGCGGACAGGCAAAGTCGAACGAGGGGCGATGTTCAGAAAGAGATAAGCAAGCAAGTCGAAATAAGAAAGCAAAATCTTCAAGATGAAATCTTGAAAACAAAAGCGTTGCAAATCTCAGAACGAACCGCAGCTGAACATAAAATACAAAGCTTAGAGTTGGAGCTTCAAAAGATTGTCATTCAAATTGAAAATCAAAAGCGGCGCGTAGAGCTGGCACTTTCTGCACGAGATCGATATGGAAACCTTCGCAATAACGATTACATATCGGCAGATCAACTGCAGCAAAAGCAGGAGGATTATATTGAACAGTCATCCCGACTGACTACAGTTGAACGTGACCAAACATCAGTTAGTCGAGAACTGATGTTCCAAAAAAGCGAACTGATTGGTGCTAGGCTTAAATACGAAAATCAATTATCTCAATTGAATCGAGACATTGCCATTATTAGTCAGGAATACAGCGAAAGCGAAGCAAAGCGTGGATTGGCTATTTCTGCGCCAGAAAGTGGGACGCTGGCTGCGGAAACGGCAGAATTGGGACAGCAAGTCTCGATAAGTCGACCGCTCGTGAATATTGTTCCTGAGGGCGCGTTACTCCAAGCGCATCTTTTCGTTCCAAGCAAAGCCATCGGTTTTATCATGGCCGGTGACATGGTGAACTTGCGATATCAGGCCTATCCATATCAAAAATTTAGGCACGGAGAAGGTACCGTCAAATTTGTCTCAAGAGTCTCGTTGCCACGGGAAGACGTGCCTGAAGCGGATGGCATCATTGGCGAAAAAGAGCCTATTTATCGAGTGCTGATAGAACTTAGAAAGCAAACAATTACTGCATATGGAAAACCGATGCCTCTCCAAGCAGGCATGCTGCTAGAAGCAGACATTTTCCAAGAGGAAAGACGAGTTTTCGAATGGATTCTAGATCCTCTGTATAGCTTAACGGGGAAAATTAAATAATGAATCCATCGCCTCTTAAGGGGGTTGCCCCCGACATTTTTAGTCGAGGCAAGCGGCTTCCCGTTGTGTTGCAAACGGAAGCAGCCGAATGTGGCTTGGCATGTTTGGCCATGGTGGCTAGCTACTACGACTTTCTCGTAGATCTATCCCAGCTACGGCAGCGATTCTCAGTTTCGATGAAAGGCATGAGTCTCGCAAATATAATAGAAATTTCGGGAAAAATAGGACTGGCGGCCCGCCCTGTGAAAGCAGAGTTGGAAAGCCTTCGTCATCTGCGCCTTCCCTGTATTCTTCATTGGAACTTCAATCATTTTGTCGTCCTAAAAGGGGTCAAATCAGATTCAGTTGTTATAGTAGACCCGGCGTTCGGCGAGCGAATTTGCAGCAGCAGTGAGCTATCTCGAAGTTTTACTGGTGTCGCCCTTGAGCTTTGGCCAGGTACAGACTTTCGTCCTCAGAAAAAGGTGGAGTCATATCGTTTTTCCGCGCTAATCGGGCATCTTAACGGCTTGCGGCTTTTTCTGTCTCAAATTCTACTTCTGGCCATTTCATTAGAAATAATGGCTGTGGCAAGCCCACTTTTCCTGCAATGGACGGTGGATAACGTTCTGGTAGCGGCGGATCGAGATTTACTCACTACCCTGGCAATTGGCTTTGGGTTGCTACTGATCATGCAGCAGGTAATTTCTGCTGGCCGTAGCTGGGCCCTTGCAATGATGGGTGCCACGATAAACCTTCAATGGCGCGGGAATGTATTTTCACATCTCCTGAAATTGCCCATTCAATATTTTGAGAAGCGGCATTTAGGTGACGTGATCTCCAGATTTGGTTCGATTGATCAAATTCAACGTACTCTGACGACGTCTGCTCTGGAGGTCATGCTGGACGGTTTTATGAGCATCCTAACGCTCATCATGATGTTGATTTATAGCCGACCGCTCGCTGCGGTGGTTATTTGCACCATGGCGCTTTATGCATTGGCGAGGTGGTATTGGTACGCCCCCCTCAAATCTGTTTCGGCGGAACATATTATTCACGCCGCAAAGCAACAAAGCCATTTATTGGAAACAGTAAGGGGCATTAAAACAATTAAGCTCTTCCAACGCCAAGATATCCGTCGCTCGTCTTGGCTAGCAATTTTCTCTGAGCAGATTAATTCTGATATTCAGTCGCAAAAAATTCAACTCCTGTATAAATCGATCACAGGAATTCTAATTGCACTGGAAACCATTCTTGTTATTTGGATTGGAGCGGGTCTGGTTTTGGACGGCACGTTTAGCGTCGGTGCGTTGCTGGCATTCAATTCATACAGACTTCAATTCGATGCACGAATGACGAACTTTATAGAAAAAGTAGTCGATCTGAGAATGCTTCGACTTTATGGAGACCGTCTGTCAGATATTGTTTTTACTGGCCCTGAGTCATCATTGAGTCATTTCGATGATGATTCGATTGTTGAGCCCAGCATTGGCGTTCGAAAATTACGTTTTCGTTATGGGGACCAAGAAGAATGGATTCTCAACGGAGTTGATCTAGATATAGCAGCCGGTGAGTCTGTCGCTATCGTTGGCGCGTCTGGATGCGGGAAAACTACACTGATTAATGTGCTCCTAGGAGTTCTCGGGCCCTACGAGGGGGAAATATTTTTTGGTGGGAAAGATAGAAAAAACATTGGGGACGAAAACATAAGAAAGATGTTTGGAACTGTTCTTCAGGACGATGTTCTTTTTGCTGGATCGATATTTGACAACATTTCATTTTTCGACCCCAGTCCAGATAAGAAGTTTGCACGGGATTGTGCTGCCATGGCAGGGATCGCAGATGATATAGAGCGCATGCCTATGCGATATAATACTTTGGTCGGCGATATGGGCACTGTTCTTTCAGGCGGACAAAAGCAACGCGTATTGTTAGCGCGGGCCCTTTATAAAAAACCCAAGATACTTTTTTTAGACGAGGCAACTAGTCATTTGGATGCTCGTAAGGAGAATGAAGTAAATGAGGCAATCAAAAATCTTAAAGTGACAAGAATTATAATAGCCCACCGCCAGGAGACGATTGCCTCTGCCGATCGTGTTGTGACCCTAAGTATGGGGAAGGTCGTGGATGAGACACGCAACGATCAATTGCACAAGATTCCATTTGGAGAGGCGGCATAGATGTCCCGCCTTACAGCTGGAGTGGCAGCACTTATTGGATTATTCGTCGTTTTGGTCGCAGCATCCGATGTTCGGTCTGAGGGGGTTTTTGGAGTAAATTCATTGCGCGGTCGTAATGACTGCCCGTCTATTTTAGGCGGCCCTATAAAATTGATGGATCTTATCTATCGAAATCTATGCATTAATCCAAAAACTTATCGGGCCTACGCTCTAATACGACAACGTGAAGAAGAGCTTCGACTTAGCGAAGCGGCTCTACTCCCACAGGTGGATTTTGAGTGGCAAAGGAAATTCGGTCGATCGTCGTTTGCGGAAGAGAAAGTTCCTTCTGCGAATTATGTTGCTCGCGTAAATAATGATGTGAAAAGCCTTGCGCTAAGTTGGCTGCTTTTAGACTTTGGGAAAACGGGATCAAATATTGATAGAGCCAGAGAGTTATTAATTTCTGAGAATTTTCTTAAAGATTCCGTAAGCCAGCAAGTGATATTCGATGCTGCCGAGATGTACTTTACCTTGGTGTCCGCACAGGGCGGGGTTCTAGCATATTCAGATGCCACGAAGAATGCCCAAAACAGTGTTGAAGTTGCCGCAGCAAAATATAACGGCGGAGTTGGAGCTTTGGCCGATAAATTGCAAGCTGAAACTGCCTATCAGCAAAGTCTTCTTGATGAATCAAAGGCGAAGCTTGAACTTGAAAAGGCTCGCGATGCTTTGGCCATCGCCTCAGATACCATTGGACAGAATATCGTGGCGTCAGAGTTGGAGCTTTCCTCGCCGAATCGACGTGCTGGCGAAGATTTGATGCGATTGCTCACCGTTAGTTTGCGCGATCATCCTGAGATCCGGGCTGCTCAGTCTCAATTGGCTGCTGCCGAGGCAAACATTAAGTCCACTATCGCTGAGGGGAGGCCGTCTATTTCCCTGGTCGCGACGTTAAGTAACACACGGATCAATGGCATTCCACCTTCTGACACCAGAAGCATTGTGCGAAATATTGGAGTAAATATAAAAATCCCTTTGTATGAGGGAGGGGCACGAAATGCTGAAGTTGGAATCGCTAAGGCAAAAAGAGATGTAGCAGAATTAGATTTGGCCGACACAAAAATGAAGGTCGCCGTCGCTGTTCTTGATAGTCAAAAGAAATTGGAAGCAATGGAAAGAGATATTGGTTTCTCCAATGATCTCTTGCGAATAGCTACCCAATCATTCGAGATTTCTCGTGGCCGTTATAAAGGGGGAGTTGGTACCATTTTAGAACTGCTATCCGCTCAAGGGGCATTGTCAAGCGCAAAACAAATCCGACTCCAATCGCTAACCAATTGGAATATTACGAGGATCGAACTATTGATGAATATCGGTGGGCTTGATGCTGTAACTTTGACGCAAAGGCCGTGATTTTTGAATCGCCTTGCCGTCCAGCGCCTTGCGAAGGCTTTGACCCGATCGTCCTAGCCACTGGCGTGCGGCGTCGCAAGCAGCACTCAGGCCGCCGGCACGATCGCTTCCGCGTAGTCATACAACGCCCCCAGAATCCCCTCCCCCCTCTCATCCGCCGTTTCCCCCAGCGCGTCGATCTGCGCAAAGTAATCATCCACCGCCAACGCGCCGCCCGCACCCTCCAGCAAACGCTCAGCGCGGTGCGCCATCCAGCGCTCGGCCTCTTCCGCCGACAGCGTGGCCGGGAAGTTGCGGGCGCGGTAGCGAAACACCAGTTCTTCCAGCCGTGGGTCGGCAAAGCTGCTGCGCGCGGCCGCCAGCCCGGTGGGCGATAGGCCGCGCAGATGGTTCAGCTCGCGCCGGTCGTTGTTGCCGACAAAGCCGCCGTAGAGGTCTTCGTCCACGTCGCGCGCGCCCTCCTCCGGGCGGCGGAACACCTCGGCCCAGATGGCGGACAGGTCGGGCAGGCTGCGGGCCGCCTCTGCGTGGCGCGCGGCCTGGTCCATGTCGATCTGCCACTTGGCCACCATGGGCGGCGTGAGGGTGCGCAGGTTGCCCACCACCATGGGCGATTTGTTCAGGTGCACGCTCTTCAAAGGCAGCCGCGTCATGCCCTCGGGCAGGTCGGCGCTGCGGGTGAACAGGCGCAGGCGGATGTCCTCGGCGCTGAGCCTTGCCAGCTCAGCCGGGTCATGCGCCAGGTCCCAGGCCAGGATCTCGTTCTTGTTGGTTGGGTGCTGGGCCAGCGGCCACATCACAGCAATGCAGCCGCGCTCGGCCGGGAACATGCCGGATATGTGCAGGAAGGGCTTGGCGCTTTGCACGGTGACGGGCAGGCCCAGTTCGGCGGCGACGCGGTCCTTCTTGTGCAGGCCCAGCGCAAACTCGAACAGGCGCGGCTGCTTGTCGCGGATCAGCCGCGCCAGCGCGATGGTGGCGCGTACGTCAGACAGCGCATCGTGCGCCGCCTCGTGCAACAGGCCGTTGGCACGCGCCAGATGCTCCAGCTTGAAGCTCGGGCTGCCGTCTTCTTTCTTGGGCCAGACGATGCCTTCGGGCCGCAGCGCGTAGGTCAGCCGCACGACGTCCAGCAAATCCCAGCGGCCGCAGTCGTTCTGCCATTCGCGCGCATAGGCGTCGATCAGGTTGCGCCAGAACAGGAAGCGCGTCACCTCGTCGTCAAAGCGGATGGTGTTGTAGCCCACGCCGATGGTGCCGGTCTGGGCAAAGGCCTGCTCGATCTGCGCGGCAAATTCATGCTCGGGAACGCCGCGCTCCAGGCACAGCTGCGGCGTGATGCCGGTGAGCAGGCAGGCCTCGGGGTTGGGCAAAAAATCCGGCGCCGGCTGGCAGTACAGCATCAGCGGCTCGCCAACCTCGTTCAGGTCTGCGTCGGTGCGAATCGCCGCAAACTGAGACGGCCGGTCGCGGCGCGGCACCGCGCCGAAGGTTTCGTAGTCGTGCCAGAGAAAGGTGCGCATGCTGCGGAAGGGAAAAAGCAGCAAGTATTACAGCAACGGCGAGAACAGCCGCGCCGCCGCATCGCCCAGCCGCTGCCGGAACGACAGCTGCCGGTGCGCCGGCACGCGCAGCGCCTGGCGCAGGTCGCGCTCGAACTGCGCGCCCAGCGGCACGGCCAGGGCCGGGCCATAGACCAGCGCGCAGATCTCGTAGTTCAGGCGAAAGCTGCGGTTGTCGAAGTTGGCGGTGCCAATGAAGCCGCAGTCATCGTCCACCAGCATGGTCTTGGAATGCAGCATGCACGCTTGGTACTCCCAGACCTTGACGCCCGCGGCGATCAGCTCGTCGAAGTAAGAGCGCGCCGCGGCACTCACCACCCGCGAGTCGCTGCGCAGCGGCACCAGCAGGCGCACGTCCACGCCGCGCAGCGCGGCATTGGTCAGGGCCATCAGCGCCGGCTGGCCCGGCACAAAGTACGGCGTGGTGATCCACACGCGCCGCTGCGCAACGTGGATCGCGGCCACCACCATGCGATGGATGGCCTCGCGCTCATTGTCCGGGCCCGAGCCCACGATCTGCACCGCATGCACGCCCGGCGATGGCGGCGGCAGCAGCTCGGCAAACTCCTGCGCCGTGCGCCGGCGACGCTCGTGCGTGGCGTAGGCCCAGTCCTCCATGAACACCGTCTGCAGCCAGCGCACGGCATTGCCCTCCAGCCGCAAGTGCACGTCGTGGTAGGCGTCGGGGCGGCTGCGCTCGTCCTCCTCGTCGGTGATGTTCAGGCCACCGGTGAAGCCCACCCGGCCGTCGCAGACCACGATCTTGCGGTGCGTGCGAAAGTTGAGCACCGGCCGCAGCCGCCGCCCTATGCGCGTGGCATGGAACAGCCCGACCTCGCCGCCGGCCCCCCGCAGCGGCGCCAGAAAGCGCAGGCCCAGGCGCTTGGAGCCCAGCGCATCGACCAGCAGGCGCACCTCCACGCCCTGCTGCGCCTTCTCCACCAGCAGGTCGCGCAGCGCGGTGCCGATGGCGTCGGGCTCGAAGATGTAGTACTCCAGGTGCACATGGTGGCGGGCCGCGCGCACCGCATCGAACAGCGCCTCGAAGGTCTGCGCGCCGCCCACCAACAGGCGCACGTCGGAGGCGGTCGAGACCGGAATATCGCAGCTCGCCAAGCCCAGTTGCCCCAACTGCCGCAGATGGCTGGGCGCCTGCATGGCCTGGCCGCGCAGGCTGTCCAGGTCGGCCTTGGCATAGAAATTGGCCTGGCTGCGCAGGCGCTTGAGCCGCTGGCGCCGCAGGCGCTGGGGGCCAAGGAAGTAATACAGCACAAAACCCAGCACCGGCAGCGCCGCCATCGACAGGATCCAGCTCAGCGTCGACAACGGGGAGCGCTTCTGCAGCACGATCCAGACCGCCAGCACCACGATGTAGCCCGTCCACGCGATGGAAAGCCCGGCCTTGACGGTTTCAGGGAGGACAGGAAAGTTGGGCACGCCCGGCTTGCTTGGGTTGGTGCCGGATTCTAGTGTCCTGAGTTAGAAGTTCATTGAACTATTGCGGCTAGGATCGCTCATTCGAGTGGTGTACAGACACGACGAGGTGACGATGAGAGGCAGACCGAAGAGCGAACTGGTGCTCAGCGAGGCGGAGCGCGCACAACTCACGGCATGGACCCTGCGGCGCAAGACAGCGCAGGCTCTTGCTTTGCGAGCGCGCATCGTGCTGGGCTGCGCCGAGGGGATGGAGAACAAGGCGGTAGCCGCTCGCCAGCGGGTCACGCCCCAGACGGTTTCCAAGTGGCGAGCGCGCTTCGTTGAGCAGCGCCTGGAGGGGCTGCTGGATGCGCCCCGCACTGGCGCACCGCGCAGCATCGATGACGCACGTGTCGATGCGGTGATCGCTCGCACGCTAGAGTCAATCCCCGAAGGGGCCACGCACTGGAGCACGCGCACCATGGCGAGCGCTGCCGGGTTGTCACAGACGGCCGTCTCGCGCATCTGGCGCGCCTTCGGATTGCAACCCCATCGCCAGGAGACGTTCAAGCTCTCCAGCGACCCGCTATTCGTGGAGAAGGTGCGCGACATCGTGGGCCTGTACCTGGACCCGCCCCTCAAGGCCATGGTCCTGTGCGTGGACGAGAAGAGCCAGATCCAGGCGCTGGACCGCACCCAGCCGGTGCTGCCGTTGGCCTCAGGCATTCCTGAGCGCAGAACGCACGACTACATGCGCCATGGCACCACGACCTTGTTTGCGGCCCTGGACATTGCGACCGGCGAAGTTATAGGCGAGTTGCACCGGCGTCACCGCAGCAGCGAATTCCTGCAGTTCCTGCGCACCGTGGAGGCCAACGTCCCCAGCGGGCTGGACGTGCACCTCGTGATGGACAACTACGGCACGCACAAGACGCAGACGATTCGCAACTGGTTTGCGCGTCATCCGAGGTTCCATGTGCACTTCACGCCCACCTCGGCATCCTGGCTCAATCAGGTTGAGCGCTGGTTCGCAACGCTCACCGAGAAGTGCATCCGCCGCGGCACCCATCGATCGACGCGCCAGCTCGAGCAGGCGATCAAGCAGTACCTGGACATCCACAACGCGGACCCCAAGCCCTTCCACTGGACCAAGTCCGCTGATGACATCCTCGCCAGCATCGAGCGATTTTGCTTGCGAACTTCTAACTCAGGACACTAGAGGCTCGCCTGATCGCCCTGAGCTGCGGCGAGCCTCCGCAGGGCAGCGCCCGTTGGAGCCTGCGACTGCTGGCCGATCGGGCGGTCGAGCTCTCCTACGCAGACAGCCTGTCGCACGAGACGGTGCGCAAAACCCTTCAAAAAACGAACTCAAGCCCTGGCGCAAGATTGGCTGGGTGATCCCGCCCAAGGACAACGCGGCCTTCGTGGCGGCGATGGAGCAAGTGCTTGACGTCTACTGCCGCCCCTACGACCCCGCACACCCGGTGGTGTGCATGGACGAGACGCCGCGCCAACTGATAGGCCAGACGCGCCAGCCGATAGAAGCTGCACCTGGGCGGCCTGCGCGCGAGGACTACGAATACGAGCGCCAGGGCCACTGCAACGTCTTCATGGCCTGTGAGCCATTGGCGGGACGGCGCATCACGCAGGTCACCGAACGCAAGACAAAACCCGACTGGGCGCACTTCGTCAAGGAAATAGCCCAGGCCTGGCCCGAGGCGCAGCGCATCACCCTGGTCATGGACAACTTGAACACCCACACTGCGGGCGCACTCTACGAGACGTTTGTGCCCGAAGAGGCCAAGGCATTGTGGGATCGCTTCGAGTTTGTCTACACGCCCAAGCACGGCAGTTGGCTCAACATGGCCGAGATTGAACTCAACGTGATGATTGGCCAATGCCTGGACCGGCGTATCGACTCTATCGAGACCATGCGCTCGGAGGTTGCCGCCTGGCAGCAGCGCCGCGACAACCTCAAGGCCAAGATCAACTGGCAGTTCACCTCTGAGGATGCTCGGGTCAAGTTGCTCAGGCTCTATCCGACTATTGAGGCTTGACGCGACACTAGGATGCGCCGGTAACCCCGCGTTTCCGTCGCACCGATGCAAGGCAGCACAATGGATCGCATGCACCTTCGCCTCATGCCCTTGTCACGCCGCCCCACCGCGCTCGCCCTCATCGCCCTGGCGCTGGCGGGCTGCGCTTCGCAGCCCACTGCCGCGCCACAGCCCACGCCTGCAATGCCCGCCGTTCCGGCCGCGCCATCAGCCCCCGCACCTGTTGCACCGGTCGCGCCGCCAAGCGCGGACGAAGCCGCCCAGGAGCAGGGCTTCGCCCGCTGGCTTGCAGACTTTCGCGCTCAAGCCCGCGCACAAGGCATCAGCGAGGCCACGCTGCGCGACGCGTTTGATGACGCGCACTACCTGCCGCGCGTGATCGAACTGGACCGCGCCCAGCCTGAATTCACGCGCACGGTGTGGGACTACCTCGACCGCACCGTGTCGCCGCAGCGCGTGGCCCTGGGCCAGGACAAGCTGCTGCAGGTGCGCGCGCAAGCCGACGCCGCAGCCGCCCGCTACGGCGTGCCGCCCAGCGTCATCGTCGCAATCTGGGGCATGGAGAGCAACTACGGCAGCAACTACGGCGACATCGCCACCATCGACGCCCTGGCCACGCTGGGCTTCGAGGGCCGGCGCCAGGACTGGGCGCGCAGCGAGCTGCTGGCCGCGCTCAAGATCATCGACAAGGGCGATATCGACCATGCGCACATGATCGGCTCCTGGGCCGGCGCCATGGGGCAGACGCAGTTCCTGCCGTCGAGCTTCCTGGCCTATGCGGTGGATGCGGATGGCGATGGCCGGCGCGACATCTGGGGCAGCATGGCCGATGTCATGGCCTCGACCGCCAACTACCTGGCGCGCTCGGGCTGGCAGGCCGGCCAGCCCTGGGGCGTGGAGGTGCGCCTGCCTGCCGGCTTTGACTATGGCCGTGCCGACACCAGCGTGCGCCAGTCCAGCGCCCAGTGGGCCGCTGAAGGCCTGCGCAACGCGAACGGCCAGGCGCTGCCGGACTTTGCCGACAGCACGGTGTTGTTGCCTGCTGGCGCGCGCGGGCCGGCCTTTTTGATAGGGCCCAACTTCCGCGCCATCCTGCGCTACAACAATTCGACCAGCTACGCCCTTGGCGTGGGCCTGCTGGCGCAAGCCATTGACGGCGACCCCACGGTGCAAGCCGCCTGGCCGCGCGACCTGTCGGCGCTCACGCGCAGCCAAGTCCGTGACCTGCAAACCGCCCTGAACCAGCGCGGCTTCGCCAGCGGCACACCCGACGGCATGATGGGCCCGAGCACCCGCGACGCGCTGCGCCGTTATCAGCGCAGCGTTGGGCTGCCTGCGGATGGGTATCCCAGCACAGAACTGTTGCAGCGGCTGCAAACGCCCTGAATGTGAAAAAGCCCCGTGATCGTTGAGATCACGGGGTTTTTCTATTCGCCTGGGGCTTCAGTCTGTCGTCGCTTCTTCGGGCTCAGCTGGCTCCGACTTGGTGGAGCCTGAGCGCTCGCGCTTGGGCAGCGGCGTGATGTCCAGCACCACCTCCGGCTCGGGCACGCCTTCCTTCTCGACCAGATCCACCGTCAGGCGGCCGCCGTCCTGCAGGCGTCCGAACAGCAACTCGTCGGCCAGGGCGCGGCGGATGGTGTCCTGGATCAGGCGCTGCATCGGGCGTGCGCCCATCAGCGGATCGAAGCCCTTCTTCGCCAGGTGCTTGCGCAGCACGTCGGTGAAGGTGACATCGACCTTCTTCTCGGCCAGTTGCTGCTCGAGTTGCAGCAGGAACTTGTCCACCACGCGCAGGATGACCTGCTCGTCCAGCGCCTTGAAGCCGACGATGGCGTCCAGCCGGTTGCGGAACTCGGGCGTGAACAGGCGCTTGATGTCGGCCATCTCGTCGCCCGCCTGACGCGGGTTGGTGAAGCCGATGGTCGCCTTGTTCATGGTCTCGGCGCCCGCATTGGTCGTCATGATCAGGATGACGTTGCGGAAGTCGGCCTTGCGCCCGTTGTTGTCCGTCAGCGTGCCGTGGTCCATGACCTGCAGCAGCACGTTGAAGATGTCCGGGTGCGCCTTCTCGATTTCGTCGAGCAGCAGCACGGCATGCGGCTTCTTGGTGACGGCCTCGGTCAGCAGGCCGCCCTGGTCAAAGCCGACATAGCCCGGGGGCGCGCCGATCAAGCGGCTCACGGCGTGGCGCTCCATGTACTCCGACATGTCGAAGCGGATCAGCTCGATGCCCATGATATAGGCGAGCTGCTTGGCGGCTTCGGTCTTGCCGACGCCGGTGGGGCCACTGAACAGGAAGGAGCCAATCGGCTTGTCGCCCCGGCCCAGGCCCGAGCGCGCCATCTTGACGGCCGATGCCAGCACTTCGAGTGCCTTGTCCTGGCCAAACACCACGCTCTTCAGGTCGCGTTCCAGCGTTTGCAGCTTGCCGCGATCGTCATTGCTGACGTTGGCCGGCGGAATACGCGCGATCTTGGCAACGATTTCCTCGACCTCGGTCTTGCTGATGGTCTTCTTGCGCTTGCTCGGCGGCAGGATGCGCTGGGCAGCGCCGGCCTCGTCGATCACGTCAATCGCCTTGTCGGGCAGGTGGCGGTCATTGATGTACTTGGCGCTCAGTTCCGCCGCGGCCTGCAGGGCTGCCACGCCGTACTTCACGCCATGGTGCTCTTCGAAGCGCGACTTCAGGCCCTTCAGGATCTCGATGGTCTCGGCCACGCTGGGCTCGACCACGTCGACCTTCTGGAAGCGCCGCGACAGCGCCGCGTCCTTCTCGAAGATGCCACGGTATTCGGTGAAGGTGGTTGCGCCAATGCACTTGAGCTGGCCGCTGGAGAGCGCCGGCTTGAGCAGGTTGGACGCGTCCAGCGTGCCACCCGAGGCCGCACCGGCGCCGATCAGCGTGTGGATCTCGTCGATGAACAGGATGGCGTTGGGCTTGTCCTTGAGCGACTTGAGCACGCCCTTCAGGCGCTGCTCGAAATCACCACGGTACTTGGTGCCGGCCAGCAGCGCGCCCATGTCGAGCGAATACACGCTGGACTCGGCCAGGATCTCGGGCACGTCCTTTTGCGTGATGCGCCAGGCCAGGCCCTCGGCGATGGCCGTCTTGCCCACGCCGGCCTCACCCACCAGCAGCGGGTTGTTCTTGCGCCGGCGGCACAGGATCTGGATCACGCGCTCGACCTCGTACTCGCGGCCGATCAGCGGGTCGATCTTGCCTTCCTTGGCCTGCTGGTTCAGGTTGACGGTGAATTGTTCGAGCGGCGAGGCCTTCTCGTTCTTCTCGCCGCCGGATTCCTCGGACTCGGCCTGCGGCTCGCCCGGCTTGGCGGGCTCTGGCGGCTCGCCCTTCTTGATGCCGTGGGCGATGAAGTTGACCACGTCCAGGCGCGTCACGCCCTGCTGGTGCAGGTAGTAGACGGCATGCGAATCCTTCTCGCCGAAGATCGCCACCAGCACGTTGGCGCCGGTGACTTCCTTCTTGCCATTGCCCGTGGACTGCACGTGCATGATGGCGCGCTGGATCACGCGCTGGAAACCAAGGGTGGGCTGGGTATCGACTTCGTCGTTACCCGCCACCTGTGGCGTGTTGTCCTTGATGAAATTCGCCAAGGACTTGCGCAGATCGTCGATGTTGGCCGAACACGCGCGCAGCACTTCCGCGGCGCTCGGGTTATCCAGCAGGGCGAGCAGCAGGTGTTCCACGGTGATGAACTCGTGGCGTTGTTGCCGGGCCTCGACAAAGGCCATGTGCAAGCTGACTTCCAATTCCTGGGCAATCATGAGATTTCCTTTTGCCTTGCTGAGAAAATAAGACAGTACTTAGGGTTGGAGCCGCGTTTATTCAACCGGTTCACTTACGCACTGCAGCGGATGACCAGATTTTTGCGCTGCCTCCATCACCTGTTCCACCTTGGTGGCCGCCACGTCGCGGGAATAAACGCCGCATACGCCTCTGCCGTCAAGGTGGATCTTCAGCATGATCTGGGTGGCCGTTTCACGGTCTTTACTGAAGAATTCCTGGATCACGACGATGACGAACTCCATCGGGGTGAAGTCGTCGTTGAGCATGACCACCTGGTACATCTGCGGCGGCTGCACTTTCTGCGTCCGCCGCTCCAATACCACCGCATCGCCTTCATCAAAGCGCGGGGCGGGTTTGGTCCCCGGAGATGCCGGGGGTTTGGTGGGTTTTTGGGTCGCCATGAAAATCATTCTATCGGGGGGCATTGCGCACTGCAGCAGTCATGGAAATTGGTGGTTTTCAGGCGACTTCAAGGGCTCTGCGCTGCTGCGACTCATTCATACACGATGACGGCCTGCCCGCGGTCGGCCTGGGCCGTCCAACTGGCCAGCGCGGCATCGGTGGGGTAGAAAAAAGCACGCTCGTCGAGCTTGAGATCCACGCTGGCGCCCATATCTTGGGCCTCGCGCCGCAGCGACAGGCGCACTTCCATGCCGCGCAACAGCTCGCCCTGCTCGGACGCCTCCCGCACTGGCGGGAAGTCGCGCACCAGGCGCGGGATATCCGGCGCCCGGCCGTTGACCGCCACGCGCAGGAACTTGCCAAAGCGGCAGCGCGCCGTGGCCAGGTCCCAGACCTGCTGCACGCTCAGGCGGAAACCACCGGTAAAGCGATCGGGCTGCAGCCGGCCGCTGATGATCACCAGCTCGTCGTCCTTGAGCAGCGCGCGGTTGGCGTTGAGCACGGCTTCGTCGGCCGTGGCCTCGATCACGGCGGATTTGTCGTCCAGCTTGAACAGCGCCAGCTTGCCGCGCTGGCCATTGATGACGCGCAGGTCGCTCACGATGCCGGCCAGCATCTGCGGCTCGCGGCTGTCGACCAGGTCTTCGATCGGGCGGCGCACAAACTGCCGCACCTCGCGCGTTACTTCGTCGAACAAATGGCCTGACAGGTAGAAGCCGACCGCCGTCTTCTCGTAGGTCAGCCGCTCCTTGATGCCCCAGGGCGTGGCGTCCACCAGCTCGGGCTCCTGGGTGCTGGAGCCGTGGCCGTCGTCGCCCAGCATGTCGAACAGGCCGCCCTGGTTGGCATTGGCGATCTGGGCCGCCGCGTAGTCGAAGGCACGGTCGATCGAGGCCACCAGCGAGGCGCGGTTCTGCTGGATGGCGTCGAAGGCACCGGCCTTGATCAAGGCCTCGACCGTGCGCTTGTTGATGCGCTGGCGGTCTACCCGGTTGCAGAAGTCGAACAGGCTGGTGAAGGGGCCGCCCGCCTCGCGGGCTGCAACGATGGCCTCGACGGCCGACTGGCCGGTGCCCTTGACGGCGCCCAGGCCGTAGCGGATCACCTTGTCGGTGACTGGCTCGAAGCGGTGGTTGCCGCGATTCACGTCTGGCGGCTCGAAGCTCATGCCGAGCTTTTGCGCGTCCACGAACAACACCTTGAGCTTGTCGGTGTCGTCCATTTCCACCGTCATATTGGCGCAGTAGAACTCCGCCCGGTAGTGCACCTTGAGCCAGCCGGTGTGGTAGGCCAGCAGCGAGTAGGCGGCGGCATGCGACTTGTTGAAGCCGTAGCCCGCGAACTTCTCCATCAGGTCAAAGACCTCGTCGGCCTTGTCCTGGGTGATGCCGTGGGTTGCGAGCGCACCGGCGCGGAATTTCTCGCGGTGCTCGGCCATCTCCTCCAGCTTTTTCTTGCCCATGGCGCGGCGCAGCAGGTCGGCGCCGCCGAGCGAGTAGCCGCCCAGGATCTGCGCGGTCTGCATCACCTGCTCCTGGTAGACCATGATCCCGTAGGTCTCGCTGAGCATGTCGGCCACGGCCGGGTGCGGGTACTCGACCACTTCGCGGCCGTGCTTGCGCGCCACGAAGCTGGGGATCAGGTCCATCGGGCCTGGGCGGTACAGCGCGTTGAGTGCGATCAGGTCTTCCAGCCGGGTCGGCTTGGCGTCGCGCAGCATGCCTTGCATGCCGCGGGATTCAAACTGGAACACGGCCTCGGTCTTGCCCTCGGCAAACAGCCGGTAGGTGGCGGCGTCGTCCAGCGCGATTTTTTCGTAGGCAAAGCCTTCCTGGCCCTTGTGGCGCTTGACGATGAATTCGCGCGCAATCTCCAGGATGGTGAGCGTGGCCAGGCCCAAGAAGTCGAACTTGACCAGGCCGATGGCCTCGACGTCGTCCTTGTCGTACTGGCTCACCGCCGAGTCGCTGCCCGGCTGCTGGTAGAGCGGGCAGAAGTCGGTCAGCTTGCCCGGCGCGATCAGCACGCCACCGGCATGCATGCCGATGTTGCGGGTCATGCCTTCGAGCTTTTGCGCCATCTCGATGATGGTCTTGACGTCTTCTTCCTTGCGCACGCGCTCGTACAGCATGGGCTCCAGTTCCAGCGCGTAGTTGTTTTTGTCGCCGTCCTTCTTGACCTCGGGCGGGTAGGCCAGCGTGTAGGACATGCCCGGCTTGCCCGGCACCAGCTTGGAGATGCCGTCGCAGAAGGTGTAGCTCATGTCCATCACCCGGCCCACGTCGCGGATGGCGGCCTTGGCGGCCATGGTGCCGAAGGTGGCGATCTGGCTCACCGCGTTCTTGCCGTACTTGTCCTTGACGTAGTCGATGACGCGGTCGCGGTTGCCCTGGCAGAAGTCGATGTCGAAGTCGGGCATGGACACCCGCTCCGGGTTCAGGAAGCGCTCGAACAGCAGGTTGAACTCCAGCGGGTCGAGGTCGGTGATCTTCAGCGCGTAGGCCACCAGCGAGCCCGCGCCCGAACCCCGGCCCGGCCCGACCGGGCAGCCATTGTTCTTGGCCCACTGGATGAAGTCCCCCACGATCAGGAAGTAGCCGGGGAAGCCCATCTTCAGGATGGTGTTGATCTCGAACTCCAGCCGCTCGACGTAGCGCGGGCGTTGCTCGGCGCGTTTGGCCTCGTCTGGGTAGAGCAGCGCCAGCCGGTCCTCCAGCCCTTCGAAGGAGCTGACGCGGAAGTACTCGGCAATCGGCATGCCATTGGGCGTGGGGAAGTCCGGCAACTGCGGCTTGCCCAGGTCAAGCACGATGCTGCAGCGCCGGGCGATCTCCACCGTATTGGCGATGGCGCTGGGCACGTCGGCAAACAGCGCCTCCATCTGCGCGGCGCTCTTGAAGTACTGCTCGCGGGTGAATTTGCGTACCCGGCGCTGGTTGGCCAGGATTTCGCCCTCGGAGATACAGACGCGTGCCTCGTGCGCCTCGTAGTCGTCCTCGGTGGTGAACTGCACTGGGTGCGTGGCCACCACCGGCAGGTTCAGCCGGGCGGCCAACTGCACGCAGGCGGTGACGTGGGCTTCGTCGGCGGGACGGCCGGCGCGCTGGATTTCCAGATAGAAGCGGTGCGGGAAGATGCCCGCCAGCAGCAGCGCCACGTCTGCGGCGGCGGTGGCGTCTTGCCGACCCAGGGCCTGGCCGACCGGGCCGGCCTGCGCGCCAGCGAGCAGGATCAGGCCCTCGTTCAGCTCGCGCAGCCAGTCCAGCTTGCAGACGGCCTGGTTCTTGACCACGTTCTGGGTCCAGGCACGCGCCAGCAGTTCGGACAGGCTCAGGTAGCCCTGCCAGTTCTGCACCAGCACGATGACCCGCGACAGCGCGGCCGGGTCGGCGCCCAGGCCTTCGAGGAACAGTTCGGCGCCAATCAGCGGCTTGACGCCCTTGCCGCGCGCCTCTTTGTAGAACTTGATCGCGCCAAACAGGTTGCTGAGATCGGTGATGGCAAGCGCCGGCTGGCCGTCGGCGGCGGCGGCCTTGACGACCTCGTCGATACGGTTGGTGCCGTCGACGACGGAGAATTCGGTGTGCAGGCGCAGGTGGACAAACATGTCCCCATTGTAGAAAGCCGGGCCGCTGCCCACGGGCCAATGGGCAGCTTTTTAGAATCGGGGTGTGAACGCCATCCTGAATATCTCCGCCTACCTGTTCGTCCCGCTGTCCGATCCGGCCGCATTGCGGCCCTTGCTGGAGGAGCGCGCCGTGGCGCGCGGCCTCAAGGGCACGATCCTGATCGCCGAAGAAGGCATCAACCTGTTCCTGGCCGGCCCGGCCGAGGCGGTGCGCGGTTTTGTCGCCGCTCTGAAAGAAGACCCGCGCTTTGCGCGCCTGGAGCCCAAAGAGAGCTGGTCAGCCACCCCGCCCTTTCGCAAGATGCTGGTGAAGGTCAAGCGCGAGATCATCCGCATGGACCACCCGGCCATCCAGCCCGACTTCTCCCGCGCAGACGGCCGCGCCCCGGCGGTGAGCGCGGCCACGCTGCGCCGTTGGCTGGACCAGGGCCGGGACGACGACGGCCGGCCGGTGGTGACGCTGGACACGCGCAATGCCTTCGAGGTGGACCACGGCAGCTTCGAGGGCGCCATCGACTGGCGCATAGACAAGTTCACCGAGTTCCCGCCCGCCCTTGCCGCCCACCGCGCCGAGCTGGAGGGCAAGACCGTGGTGAGCTTCTGCACCGGCGGCATCCGCTGCGAAAAGGCCGCCATCCTGATGCGCGAGCAAGGGCTGGAGCATGTCTACCAGTTGGAGGGCGGCATCCTCAAATACTTCGAGGAGACCGATGGCGCGCACTACAAGGGCGGCTGCTTTGTGTTTGATGAGCGCCGGACGCTGGACCCAGCACTGAGCCCGGCGGGGATCGCTCCTTGATTGATAGCTATAAGCCCAGGTGCAGCCTGGGCTAAAGCCACTTTTCTTTCAAATTTTCATTATTTGGGCAAGGGCCGGTCCGGCAGCGGGATGAATTCCGTATCGCCCGGCACCTGGCCCATGGACTGCGCGGCCCAGTCGCGCGCGGCCTGGGCGATGCGCTCCTTGCGGCTGGAGACAAAGTTCCACCACAGGAAGCGCGGCGCATCCAGTTTGGCGCCGCCGACCACCACCAGCCGGGCGGGGGCGTCGGCCTCCAGCAGCGCGCCGCTGCCGGGCTTGAGCACGGCCATGTTGCGGGCGGCCAGCGCCTCGCCATCGACACGGACGTCGGCATCCAGGGCGTAGACGCCCAATTCCTCAGCCAGCGCCGGCAGCTCCAGGCGGGCGCCGGCGTCCAGCGCCACGTCCAGGTACAGCACCTCGCCCTGCGCCGGCACGGGTGATGTCACGCCAAAGGCGCTGCCCACCAGCACCCGCACGGCCACGCCCGGGGCCGGCGCCAGTGTGGTGATGTCGTCGGCCGGCGTGTGGTGGAAGAAAGGGTCGCCCTCCTCCTCGTCCTGCGGCAGCGCCACCCACAACTGCAGGCCGTGGTTGGTATAGCTGCTGTGCTGGAGGCTTTCAGGCCGGCGCTCGGAATGCACGATGCCGCGGCCGGCGCTCATCCAGTTGACGGCGCCGGGCGTGATGACCTGGTCTGAACCAATGCTGTCGCGGTGGTGGATTGCGCCGTCAAACAAATAGCTGACCGTGGCCAGGCCGATATGCGGATGCGGTCGCACGTCGTGCTCTGCATCCGGTGTTTCCAGCGCGGGGCCAAAATGGTCGAAGAACAGAAAAGGCCCGACCGCGCGCTGCACGGCGGCGGGCAGCAGCCGCCGCACCACAAAGCCGCCTCCCAGATCGTGGTCGCGGGGATGGAGGATGTGGGCGAGCGGCATGGTGGGGGTCTCTTGTTGTCGGGCGAGGCCACAGCATAGTGGCCTGCCCCGGCGCCGCAAGCTTTAGCCGAGCTTTGCAGTAATTGCGGCTACGCGCTGGCCGTACAGACGGCCGGTTTCCAGATCGCCGGCCAGCATTTCAGGAACGCTGGCGTCCGACGGGCTTTGCGCCAGCACGCCGATCGAGCCGCCCAGGTTGTTGGTGTCGTTGCGGGTGGCGGCCTTGCTGTTGCTGGGCGGCAGGCCCAGGCTGACCCAGATGCCCCCGTGCTGCGCGGCCAGCGTCAGCAGGTAGTGCAAAGTGTTTTGCTTGTCGCCGTTCAGGCTGGCGCTGTTGGTAAAGCCGCCAAACACCTTGTCTTGCCAGCTACGGCCGAACCAGGCCTTGGAGGAGGCGTCGGCAAACTTCTTGAACTGCCAGCTCGGGCCGCCCATGTAGGTCGGGGTGCCAAAGATGATGGCGTCGGCGGCGTTGAGCGTGTCCCAGCCGCCTTCGGGCAGGTTGCCCTCGGCGTCGATGGCGATCAGCTCAGCGCTGGCGCCATCGGCCACGGACTGGGCCAGGCGCTGGGTATGGCCGTAGCCGGAATGGTAGACAACTGCGATACGGGTCATGGTGAGTTCTATCGGTTGAGGGGAGATCAGAAGAGCTCAGGCGCGGCGCTTGGCATCCACGCTGAAGCCACCGGCGCCAAAGGCCGCCAGCACCAGCAGGCCACCGGCGATGGCGATGTTCTTGTTGAAGTTGATCTGCTGCATCATTTGCTGCGCTTCCGGCACGGCCCAGTAGTTGTGGAAGAAGACGGCGGCGCCCACGGTGAACACGGCCAGCACCACAGAGGCGATGCGGGTCTGGAAGCCCGCGATCAGCGCCAGGCCGCCCAGGATTTCCACCGTCAGCGCAATCGCCGCGCCCACTTCAGGCATCGGCAGACCCTTGGAATTGATATAGCCGACGGTGCCGGCAAAGCCCAGCAGCTTGCCCACGCCCGCAGGCAGGAACAGGAAGGCCAGCATCAGCCGGCCCAGCAGCGAGAGACCGTTTTGCAGGCCGGTGTTGGAGGTCGAGGTGTTGGTCATGGCGGTACTTTCGTCAGATCATGGTTAAGGGAAACGGGGGAAATCAAGGGGCGAGGTCAAAAACGAGCACTTCGGCATCACGGCCGCCGGTGATGGTGATTTGCGATTCGCCTTCGAGCAGCGCGGCGTCGCCGCCATGCAGCGGCTGGCCGTTCACATTCAGCTCGCCGCGCACCAGGTGCACATAGGTCTTGCGCGTCGGGTTCAGTGCCAGCGTGGCACTTTCAGCGCCGTCGAACAGGCCGGCATACATCAGCGCATCGGCGTGGATCGTGACCGAACCTTGGGCGCCGTCGGGCGAGGCGACCAGGCGCAGCGCGCCGCGCTTCTCGGTGTCGTCGAAGCGCTTTTGCTCGTAGCTGGCCGGGATGCCTTGCTGGTTCGGCTGGATCCAGATCTGCAGGAAGTGCGTGTTCTGGCCTTCGGCGTGGTTGAACTCGCTGTGCTGCACGCCGGTGCCGGCGCTCATGCGCTGCACGTCGCCGGGCGGGATGCCCTTGACGTTGCCCATGCTGTCCTTGTGCGCCAGCTCGCCCGACAGCACATAGCTCACGATCTCCATGTCGCGGTGTCCGTGCGTGCCAAAGCCGGTGCCGGGGGCAATGCGGTCTTCGTTGATGACGCGCAGGTTGCCAAAGCCCATGTGCGCCGGGTCGTAGTAGCCGGCAAACGAGAAGCTGTGGAAAGACTTGAGCCAGCCGTGGTCGGCGTAGCCGCGGTCCTGCGAGGGACGAAGCGTAAGCATGGCGATCTCCTGTCGTGGGTGAATGGGGCCAAAAGGCGTAGAGGGAATGTAGGTCGGCCAAGCGGCCCGGAGTTACATTGCGCTTGAAGACATCATTCAAAAATTTCGAACGCCCAAAGCTCCGCCATGCAAACCCCGCGCGAGGTCCTGACCCCTGAGATGCTGGCCATGCTCCAGCGCATTGCCGACGCCGGCAGCTTTGCCGCGGCGGCGCGCGCCCTGGGCCTGGTGCCCAGCGCCCTGACCTATCGCGTGCGCCAGGTGGAAGACGCGCTGGACGTGCTGCTGTTTGACCGCAGCTCGCGCCAGGCCCGCCTGACCGAAGCCGGCCGCGAGCTGCTGCGCGAAGGCACGCGCCTGCTGGCCGAGATCGATGCCATGGCGAACCGGGTCAAGCGCGTGGCCACCGGCTGGGAGTCGCAGCTCACCATTGCCGTCGATGGTGCGATCGATCACGCCACGCTGATGGAGCTGGTCGAGGCCTTCTACGCGCTCAACCCGCCCACGCGCCTGAAGCTGCGCGCAGAAATCCTCAGCGGCACCCTGTTGGCGCTGACCTCGGGCCAGGCCGACCTGGCCCTGGGCGCGGGCGGCGACTCGGCCACGGTGGCCGGCATACAGATGCTGCCGCTGGGCGTGATGCCCTTTATCTACGTGGCCGCGCCCCACCATCCGCTGGTGGCCGAGCCCACGCCGCTGTTGCCAGAGGCGCTGCGCCAGCACCGCGTCATCGTCGTGGCCGATTCGGCCCAGCAAGGCGGCGGCCTGACGGTCGGCGTGCTCGACGGGCAGGACGTGCTCACCGTGCCCTCGCTGCAGGTCAAACTGGAGGCGCAGTTGCGCGGCCTGGGCGTGGGCTCGCTGCCAGAGCCGCTGGTGCGGCCCTACCTGGCCACCGGGCGCCTGGTCGCGCTGCAAATACAGCAGCCGCCGCGCCTCTACCGCATGGGCTACGCCTGGTGCGGCCCCAGCGAGCGCCATGGCCGCGCGCTGCAATGGTGGCTGGAGCAGCTGGCGCGGCCCGCCACGCGGCGCGCCCTGTTGGAAGGCCGGCGCAACGCGCCGCTGGCCGCGCCCGGCGCGGGTTAGAGTCGCAGCACGCGCCATTGCCTTTTTCATCGGCGCGCGTCGATCCCCTCAGGAGACCTGCATGCCCCTTCATCCCCGCCGCCCACAGCCGCGCGCCACCAGTGCCGCCGCCCGCACCATTGCCGTCGTCGGCGCCGGCATGGCCGGCATCGCCTGCGCCCGCACCCTGGTGCAGGCCGGCCACAACGTGACGGTGTTCGAGAGCGCCGCAGTGCCCGGCGGCCGCATGGCCACCGAGGACTCCCCTTTTGGCAGCTTTGACAGCGGCGCGCAGTACTTCACCGTGCGCGACCCGCGCATGGCCCGCGCAGTCGAACTCACCGCGCCCGGCCTGTGCCGCCGCTGGAGCGCCAACACCGTGCGCGTGCTGGATACCCAGGGCCGCGTCGCTGCCGCCGGCCTGCCCCCGCGCGATGCGCACTGGGTGCCGGCGCAGCGCATGGACGCGCTGCTGCAGCACTGGGCCGCGCCGCTCGCAGACGCCGGGCAACTGCACACCGCCACCCACGTACAGACGATCGCCCGCGACACCCTGGACGCGCAGCGCTGGCAACTGCATACCGCCGGCGCAGACGGCGCGACCGGCGTGGTCGCAGGCTTCGACACCGTGCTGCTGGCAGTGCCCGCCGCCCCGGCCGCCGAGCTGCTGCGCAGCGCCCGGCAGGCCGCGCTGGCAGAAGCCGCCGCCAGCAGCGAAGTCGCCCCTTGCTGGAGCCTGATGCTGGCCTTCCCGCAGGCCTCGCAGACGGGCCTCAACAGCCTTGGCCCGCAATGGAACGCCGCGCGCAGCACGCACCACCGCATCGCCTGGCTGGCACGCGAATCGTCCAAGCCCGGGCGCGGCTCGGTCGAGCGCTGGACGGTGCAGGCCAGCGAAGCCTGGTCACGCGAGCACTTCGACGACGCCCCAGAGCGCGTCTGCGCCAAGCTGCTGCGCGCCTTCTCGGAAGTCACCGGCATCCGCGCCGAACCGGCCTATGCCGTGGTGCGCCGCTGGCGCAACGCCAAGACCGTCAAGCCGCTGGGCCGCTCACACCTCTGGGACAAGAAAACCAGCCTGGGCGCCTGCGGCGACTGGTGCCTGGGCCACCGCGTGGAAGACGCCTTTGTCTCCGGACTGGAACTGGCGCTGCAGGTTGCTTAGCAGTGGTTGGCGGGCCGTACACGGGTCGGTTTGCGCCCTCACCTACCGGGCCGCTGCATGCGGGCTCCTTGGTCGCCGCCCTCGCCAGTTGGCTTGATGCCCGCGCCCACCACGGGCGCTGGCTGGTGCGCATCGAGGACGTCGACACGCCGCGCTGCATACCGGGCGCGGACCAGACCATCCTGGCCCAGCTCGCTGCCTGCGCGCTGCTGCCCGATGCACCGCCCGTCTGGCAATCTGCACGTAGCGGGCTTTATGCGCAAGCGCTGGACACCCTGAGCGCGCGCAACCTGGCCTACCCCTGCGGCTGCTCGCGCCGCGAGATCGAAGAGGCACAGGCTGCACGCGGCGTAAGCCGCCAGCGCCATGCGGCCCTGCCCTACCCCGGCACCTGCCGCAGCGGCCTGCACGGCAAGACGCCGCGCGCCTGGCGGCTGCGTACAGATGTTTCAGAAGGAAATACGGCTCTAGCCCATACCCTGCCTTGGCATTCAGCTATCAATTTTGAATTCTCAGGCCCGCTCTTGCATTGGCGGGACCGCGCCCTGGGGCCCCAAGTGCAGGACGTGGAACGCGAGGTTGGCGACTTCGTGCTGCAGCGTGCCGACGGCCTGTTTGCCTACCAGCTCGCCGTGGTGGTGGACGATGCCGACCAGGGCGTGACCGACGTGGTGCGCGGCGCCGACCTGCTGGACAACACGCCGCGCCAGATCCTGCTGCAGCAGGCGCTGGGCCTGCCCACGCCGCGCTACCTGCACACGCCGCTGGTGCTGGCGGCCGATGGCGAGAAGCTGTCCAAGCAGAACGGCGCGCAGGCCCTGGATACCGCGCACCCCGCCGCCGCCCTGGCCGCCGCCGCGCAGGTGCTGGGCCTGCCGCCGGGCCACGAGGGCGACACGCCGGCCGCACTGCTGGCGCGCTGGGTGCCGGCCTGGGCCGCGCTGCCGACTGTCACAGGGCGCCTCCTACAATCTGGCGGGTGAACGATCCGCAACGCCCCGACCCCTCCGACGCACTTGCTGCGCCCTCCGCGCCTGCCGCCGAAACGCCGGCCGCCCCGGTCTATCTCAGAACCGTCAAGAGCTTCGTGCTGCGCGCCGGCCGCACCACCAGCGGCCAGGCCCGCGCCTTTGCCGACCTGGGCCCGCGCTTCCTGCTGCCCTACAAAGCCGAGCCGCTGGACCTGAACGCCGCCTTTGGCCGCAACGCCCCCACCGTGCTGGAGATCGGCTTTGGCATGGGCGACGCCACCGCCCACATTGCCGCGCTGATGCCGGAGACCAACTTCCTGTGCTGCGAAGTGCACGAGCCCGGCGTCGGCGCGCTGCTCAAGCAGATCGGCGAGCGCGGCCTGACCAATATCCGCATCCTCCAGCACGACGCGGTCGAGGTGGTGGACAACATGCTCACGCCCGGCGCGCTGGCCGGCGTGCACCTGTTCTTCCCTGATCCGTGGCACAAGACGCGCCACCACAAGCGCCGGCTGGTGCAGCCGGCCTGGGCCGCGCGCATCGCCACGCGCCTGGCCACCGGCGGCTACCTGCACTGCGCCACCGACTGGGAGCCCTACGCGCAGCAGATGCTGGCCGTGCTGGGCGCTGAAAGCCAGTTGCGCAACACCGCCGTGGCCGCCGACGGCATCGCGCCCCGGCCAACCTACCGGCCGCTCACCAAGTTCGAGAACCGGGGCATCCGGCTGGGGCATGGCGTCTGGGACCTTGTATTTACCCGTGTTTGAACGAGCGCCCACCCTTGCCGAGCGCCCGCCCCCATGCCATGATGCGTTGTTACACAAGTCTTACAAACTTGGCGATCTTTTCGTAGACCACGACTGAAGCACCGAGCGCGCCTATCCGCCATCCGATGACTCCGATCCTCCAGCACCTCATCGAAATCACCGGCCATCGTGACCACGACCGGCTTGAGTTGTCGGTGATCTCGGCGCTGCGCCACCTGGTCGAGGTGCGCAGGGTGCGCAAGCTGGAGTTCACCTCCTCCACCGAAGGCGCCATGGTGCGCGGCCATGTGCTGCTGGATGGCGGCGAAATGCCGCCGGCCCACCTGGAGCCGGTGCAGGAAGAACCCCTGGCGGCCTACCCGGAGCTGGTCGACGCCATCGAGCACCGCCACTCCAGCGCGCAGCGCAACGACAACACCCAGCCCTACACCCTGTGGCTGCCGGTGCGGCTGCACGACAAGGTCGTGTCCTGCCTGGAACTGCAGAACAGCACCCCCTACGAGCCGCAGACGCTGGAAGTGGTCTACGGCATCGTCGAGGTCTACCGCAACTACCAGAGCCTGCTGGACTACAGCGAGCGCGACGCGCTCACCGGGCTGTTCAACCGCAAGACCTTCGACGAGCAGTTCTCGCGCCATGCGCGCAGCGACCAGCCGGTGCCGGCCCGCGCCGTGCACGTGGGCGACCCGGCCGAGGCCGCCGCGGCGGCAGCAGCCTCGCCATCAGCGTCGCAGTGGCTGGCGGTGGTGGATATCGACCATTTCAAGCAGGTCAACGACCGCTTCGGCCACGTCTACGGCGACGAGGTGCTGATCCTGGTGGCCAACCTGCTGCGCTCCTCGTTCCGCGCGCACGACCGCATCTTTCGCTTTGGCGGCGAAGAGTTCGTGGTGCTGCTGCGCTCGGTGTCGCTGGAGGGCGCGCACCGTATCTTCAACCGCTTCCGTACCAATATCGAGCAGCACGATTTCCCCCAGGTCGGCCAGGTCACCGTCAGCGTCGGCTTTACCGGCACCCGGGACGGCACGCCGGTGGAAATCCTCGGCCATGCCGACCAGGCCCTGTACTACGCCAAGGAGCACGGCCGCAACCAGGTCTGCTTCTACGAAGACCTGATGGCCAAGGGCCAGCTGCACTCCGCCGGCGTGGCGCACGACAGCGTCGAGCTGTTCTGAGCGGGACAGCCGGCCGCGGCCCGGCGCCGCACAATCTCCGCACGGCCAAACCGGACCGCCAAGGAGACATACCCATGCATATCCCCTCGATGAAGGAAGTCGTCAGTGCCGAAGAATGGCAACTGCGCTGCGACTTGGCCGCCTGCTACCGGCTGGTGGCGCTGTACGGCTGGAGCGACCTGGTCTTTACCCACATCACGGCCAAGCTGCCGGCGTCGGTGGCGGGGGACGAGCACCAGTTCCTGATCAACCCCTACGGCCTGATGTTCGACGAGATCACCGCCTCCAGCCTGGTCAAGGTCGACATGCAGTGCAACAAGCTGCACGACTCGCCCTTCCCGGTGAACCCGGCCGGCTTCGTGATCCACAGCGCGGTGCACGAGGCGCGGCCAGACGCCCAGTGCGTGCTGCACACCCACACCCGCGCCGGCGTGGCGGTGAGCGCGCAGCAGGCCGGCGTGCTGCCGATCAGCCAGCAATCGACCTTTGTGCTGGCCTCGCTGGCCTACCACGGCTACGAAGGCGTGGCCTTCCGCGACGAAGAAAAGCCGCGCCTGCAAGACGACCTGGGCGCAGCCAACTTCCTGGTGCTGCGCAACCACGGCCTGCTGACCGTGGGCCGCAGCATCGCCGACGCCTTCCTGGCCATGTACACCTTCGAGAACACCTGCCGCATCCAGATCGACGCGCAGGCCGGCGGCGCGCTGACCGAGGTCGACCCGCGCATCGTGCAGGGCACGGCCACGGCGATGAAGGTGCAGACCGGCGGCCTGGGCGGGCAGTTTGTCTGGCCCTCGCTGCTGCGCAAGCTGGAGCGCACCGATCCCGGCTACCGCGACTGACGCCGAAAAATATTGGTCAAATATGGCTTCAGCCCAGGCCACACCTGGGCTATTAGCTATAAAAACAGAAGCGCCCTAGCTAGCGCTGCGCCGCCACGCCGGCCAGCAGCTCGCGCAGCCGCGCATAGGCCGCCGCGCGCGCCGCCGGGTTGGCGCCCGCATGCACGCCCTGCCCCGGATGCACGCCGTTGGGCACGTCCTTGCGCAAGCGCACCGCGCCAATGGGGTTGTCGAAGTCGTGGTAGCTGCCGGGGAACACATGCACCTCGGCCCCGGCCTCCTCGCCCAGTGCGACGCAGGGCGCGGCCGGCGTCCAATCGTCGAGCTCGCCCAGCATCAAGGTCAGGCGCGTGTTGGGGTGGTAGCCGCCTTTGAGAAATGCGTTGCAGCCGGGGTAGAAGGCGATGGCTGCGGCGAAGGTCTGCGGCACTTCCTTCACTTCGCTGTGCGTGGCTTCGATCACCGACAACACGGCGCTGCCGCCGTGCGACCAGCCCAGCACCGCGATCTTCTTCGGGTCGGCCCAGGGCTGTGCCGCGACCCAGGCCAGCGCCGCCAGCCCGTCGTGGCGCCGCTGCACCTGGGTGATGTCGCGCGTGCCGATCTTCTGCGTGCAGATCTGCTCTGCACCGCGCGGGCGCAGGCTGTCGGGGAACAGCACCGCGTAGCCCTCGCCCACCAGCATGTCGGCCATGGCCTGGTGCCGCGCATTGAGCTTGCCCACACGCGGGCCGCTGCTGGCGTACAGGCCGCCGCAACCATGCAGCGCCACCACGGTGGCGCGCGGCGGCTGCGCTGCCGGCTGGAACAGCCAGCCCAGCAACGGCGTGCCGTCGCGGCTGGGGAAATTCACCTGGATCGGCGTGGCCGCCATGGCCTGTGCCGCACAGCAGGCCCATGCCGCGATCACGATCTGCATCCTTACCATGCGCAGCCCCTTCATCGCAGTGACGCCTACAGCGGTTCCAATTGCCTCAATCGATCGATCCAAGCAGCGAAATGCGCACACTCCTGCGAAATGGCAGTCAGCCCCACGCGCTGACCGATCACAGGCGCGTGTGTCGTCTTACGGTAAGCCGGCTTCAACAGCGAAGCCAATCTGGCAGATGGCTTGGTGGCAAAGCCATTATTGATATGTTCAGGCGACGGGAAAGCCCGTCGGACCTCCTGCAACGAGTTGGCCGACCTTGCCCAGCCCGGAACAGATTCACTCAGCGCATCCGGGTTTGAAAAAAACAATCCCTCGAGTTCGTACGGCTGGATGTGCAGAATCAACCGATCCGCTCGAACTCCCAGTTCGTGGACAAGAGCCTCATGCAAGGCCCTTTCGATATGGCGAACCTTCCCCCCTGGTTCCGCCAATGCAAGCGCGGCCGAATAGCCCGGCATCCCATTGTCCAGGCCGTAGAGATCGAAGAAGGTCGTGAGATAGCTCGTATCCGTCTGCCGAAGTGTGTTGCGGACATTTCGGCACAGGCGATCGAAATTGATGGCGCCGCCAGTGCTATCCCTCGACGTGTGCAGCGTCTGCGGCTTCAAGAATATATGTGCGTCGCGCAACGCGGGCGCCACCACTCGCTTCAGGAAAGCCTCATCGCTCTGGCCTTCTGCAAAAACGACCACCTCGATCGCTTTCAAGGCCTTCCGCCCAATATATTGCGCAGCCAGAGCTCCCCAAGCGGGGTGTAACTTTCCAGCCACCCCGCCAACTCGTCATTCGTCAGTCGCCGAAAGGTTGACTCCTCTTCCGTTCGATCAACAACCACAACATCCTCAGGCGCAAAGGCATTGAGCAGTTCAACAGATTGCGTCGAAACAATAAGTTGGCGGCTCTCGGCTACTTGCTTCAGCATGTCTGCCAAAACACCAATCGCGTATGGATGCAGCCCCAACTCGGGTTCATCTATCAGCACCGTATCAGGCAATAGAGACAAAGGCTGCAGGAGCAAGGTCGCCAAGCATATGAAACGCAGGGTTCCGTCAGACAAGGCATTCGCACCGTAGGGCGTATCCGGGTCTGAGCGCTGGGTCCACTCCAATTCGACCGTGTCGTCGGCGTCGTCACGCTGCACAAAATCCCCGAAGAACGGGGCCACCAACCGTACGGTCTCTACGATTTGATCGTAGTGCCGCGTATGTTTCTCACGCAGCTTTCCAAGATAGGCAGCAAGGTTGCCTGCATCAGTTTTCAAACGAAGCGTATCTCTGGCGCTATGCGGCTGCTTTACTGCGGCCAAATCGCCGGTATCGTGAAAATGGTACTGGCGCCAGCTACGCATCATTGAGCGCACATACTTTCCCACGCTATCGTCTGCCGTTCGAATCAATGCTTCTTCATGGTTACGGCCGAGCGAGTACTTGGTTCCGCTCGTCATGGACCCGGCAACCCAGGTCTGCTCCCTGGTAAAGACGAGCCGGTTGTCATTGGTCGCTTCAAGGCTTATGAGATAGCCGTTACGAAACTCTCCGGTGGGCTGACCATAGACCTCAAACTCCATGACCTGCGTGCGCTTTCTGCCGCCATGCAGCAAGGCCGCTGCTTTACCTTGCTTTTGAACGTAGCCTGGAAAATTCTCACCGGCAACCTCTGACAAAAAGCGAAGTGCCCCGATGAAGTTGCTTTTACCCGCGCCATTGGGGCCAATCAACACATTCAATGAGCGCAACTCAAATCCTTCAAGCGATCGAATCGACTTGAATCCTTTGATGGTGACAGTTTTGAGCTGCGCCATTGCTTTTCTCAGACCCGCTCGGCCACCCAGGCGCGAACCGACTGCAGCGCCGCCGGCAGTGCTGCCGCATCGGTGCCGCCGGCCATGGCCATGTCGGCCTTGCCGCCGCCCTTGCCGCCGACCTGCTGCGCGACGAAGTTCACCAGTTCGCCCGCCTTGACCTTGCCAATGCTGTCGGCCGTGACGCCGGCCGCCAGTTGCACCTTGCCGCCTTCGGTCGAGGCCAGCACGATGGCGGCGGTCTTGAGCTTGTCCTTGAGCTTGTCGAGCGTGTCGCGCAAGGTCTTGGCGTCGGCGCCGGGCAGTTGCGCGGCCAGTACCTTCAGGCCGCCCACGTCCACCGCCTGGGACAGCAGATCGTCGCCTTGCGACGAGGCCAGCTTGCCCTTGAGCGCGGCGACTTCCTTCTCCAGCGCACGGACCTGTTCCAGCACCTGGCCCAGGCGGCCTTGCAGCTCATGCGTGGGCGCCTTGAGCGTGGCGGCCACGGTGTGCACGGTGGATTCGAGTTCCTGCAGATAGGCCAGCGCATTGGCACCGGTCACTGCCTCGATGCGGCGCACGCCTGCGGCCACGCCGCTTTCGCCCACGACCTTGAACAGGCCGATGTCGCCGGTGCGCTGCACGTGCGTGCCGCCGCAGAGTTCACGGCTGCTGCCGATGTCGAGCACGCGCACGGTCTCGCCGTACTTCTCGCCAAACAGCATCATGGCGCCGGTTTTTTGCGCGGATTCGATGTCCATCACGCGCGCCTGGGTCGGCGCGTTGGCCAAAATCTCTTCGTTGACGCGGCGCTCGATCTCGACGATCTGCGCATCGGTCACCGGCGCGCCGTGGGCAAAGTCAAAGCGCGTGCGCTCGGCATTCACCAGCGAGCCCTTTTGCTGCACATGCGTGCCCAGCACCTCGCGCAAGGCCTTGTGCATCAGGTGGGTGACGCTGTGGTTGCGCTGGGTGGCAGCGCGCAGCGCGGTGTCAACGCGGGCCGCGACCGTATCGCCGACCTTGAGCGTGCCCTGGGTCTGCGTGCCGTGGTGGCCGAACACGTCGGCCTTGATCTTCAGCGTGTCTTCCACGCCAAATTGCACGCCCTCGGCCGCCAGCACGCCCTGGTCGCCGACCTGGCCGCCGCTCTCTGAATAGAAAGGCGTGCTGCCGAGCACGACCACGCCGCTCTGGCCTTCAGCCAGCTGCTGCACCGGCGTGCCCTCGTGGTACAGCGCCACGACTTGCGCGGACTCTTCGAGCTTGTCGTAGCCGGTGAAGGCGTTGCCGGCACCGCTGTAGTCCAGCGCGCGGTCCATCTTGAACTTGCCGGCGGCACGGGCCTGGGACTTCTGCTTTTCCATGGCGGCGTTGAAGCCGGCCTCATCCACCGCCACGTCACGCTCGCGGCACACGTCGGCCGACAGATCAAGCGGGAAGCCGTAGGTGTCGTGCAGCTTGAAGGCCACTTCGCCCGGCAGCGTCTTCACGCCGCCAGCCAGCGCGGCGTCGAGGATTTCCATGCCATTGGCCAGGGTCTCGAAGAAGCGTTCTTCCTCGGCCTTGAGCACGGCGGTGATGCGCTCGGCGTCGGCCACCAGCTTGGGATAGGCGTCGCCCATCTGCGCCACCAGGTCGGGCACCAGCTTGTGGAAGAAAGGCTTCTTCTGGCCCAGCTTGTAGCCGTGGCGGATGGCGCGGCGCACGATGCGGCGCTGCACGTAGCCGCGGCCTTCGTTGGACGGGATCACGCCATCAGCCACCAGGAAGGCGGTGGCGCGGATGTGGTCGGCGATCACGCGCAGGCTCTTGTTGCCCAGGTCCTTCTCGCCGGTTTCGCGGGATGCCGCCTTGATCAGCGCATCGAACAGGTCGATCTCGTAGTTGCTGTGCACGTGCTGCAGGATGGCGGCCAGGCGCTCCAGGCCCATGCCGGTGTCCACGCAGGGCGCGGGCAGTTGCGTGACGCTGCCGTCCGCGGCCATGTCGAACTGCATGAACACGTTGTTCCAGATCTCGATGAAGCGGTCGCCGTCTTCCTCCGGGCTGCCCGGAGGGCCGCCGGCAATGTGCGGGCCGTGGTCATAGAAGATTTCGCTGCAGGGGCCACAGGGGCCGGTGTCGGCCATCATCCAGAAGTTGTCGGACTTGTAGCGGCCGCCCTTGTTGTCGCCGATGCGGATCACGCGCTCGGGCGGCAGGCCGATCTCTTTCGTCCAGATGTCGTAGGCCTCCTGGTCTTCGATGTAGACCGTGGCCAGCAGCTTTTCGGCCGGCAGGCCGTAGACCTTGGTCAGCAGCTCCCAGGACCATTTCAGTGCGTCGCGCTTGAAGTAGTCGCCAAAGCTCCAGTTGCCCAGCATCTCGAAGAAAGTGTGGTGGCGCGCGGTGTAGCCCACGTTCTCCAGGTCGTTGTGCTTGCCACCGGCACGCAGGCAGGTCTGCACCGAGGCCGCCCGCACATAGGGGCGCTTGTCGGTGCCCAGGAACACGTCCTTGAACTGCACCATGCCGGAGTTGGTGAACATCAGCGTCGGGTCATTGCCCGGCACCAGCGAGCTCGACGGCACCACCGTGTGGCCCTTGGAGGCGAAGAAGTCGAGGAAGGTCTTGCGGATGTCCGCGACGGTCATGGAAGAGCGGGTCGTCGTCGTGTTTGCGGTCATGGGGCTTCAGGGGAAAGTGGCTGCCGGTACAACCCTGCATTATCAGGGGCAGCGGCAAGGGCTTCACTAGTGTCGCGTCAAGCATGATCTGCCGGTGTGCGCTTGCCCTCGCCGCGCATCGCTGCGTTGCAGCCCTTGCCCAGGCGTAAAGCCTGGGCTGCGGCCTGCGCCTTGCGCTGCACGCCGATGCCTTCGCACCCATCCTTCACCTCACGCTTGACGCGACACCAGGGCTGCGGCAAACCCGGATCGCGTCACCCGCACACCATCGGTGCAAAGTGCGCCAGGATGGTGCGACCATGGCCTCCAGACGACACCCATCGCAGGCATGGCGCTTGCATGCATTCTCCGCAGCGAATCGGACACGGCGCGCGCCCCTCTCGGAAACCCTGATGGTTCCCGGCCGGGTTTTGTGTAGAGTCCCGACTCGCGCCGGATAGCCACTATCCGGCTGCAAGCCGAAACCCCAAGGATGCGGTTTCAGCCCAGAGCGAAAGCCTCCGTCGCCCCCTGACCGCCAACGTCGTCGGTCCTTGTCTGCCGGCATCTCGCCCGGCACATCCCCCCTCCTCCCTCCAGCGAACCGCCTTTGGCGCGGCCGGCTGCGCGTCGTCCTGCGTCGCCGCAGGCGCGGCGGCCCGGCACGTTCGCCGGCGGGATGGGGACCTCATCAAGGAAAAACCATGACCTCTTCCCGTCGCCAGTTCCTCGGTACCGCCGCCTCCACCGCCTTTGCCTCCGCGCTCTCCCTGCGCGGGCTTGATGCCTTCGCCGCGGAGGACAAGATCAAGGTGGTCGGCATCTACGACCTCTCCGGTGGTCTCGACATCTACGGCAAGCCCGTGGTGGATGCACTGCGCTTTGCCGCCGAGGAGGTGAACCAGAAGGGCGGCCTGCTGGGCCGGCAAATCGACTTCGTGAACTACGACGCGCAGTCCAACATGCAGCTCTACGCGCAGTTCGCGCAACAGGCCGCGCTGAAGGACAAGGCCACCGTGGTGATGGCGGGCATCACATCCGCTTCGCGCGAGGTGGTGCGGCCGGTGCTGGACCGTTTCAAGACGCTGTACTTCTACAACAACCAGTACGAGGGCGGCGTCTGCGACCGCAACTACTTTGCCGCTGGCGTGACGCCCGCACAGACCGTGCAAAAGCTGGTGCCGCACGCGGTGAAGAAGTGGGGCAAGAAGGTCTACATCGTCGCGGCCGACTACAACTACGGCCAGATCGTCTCGGCCTGGGTGAAGAAGTACGCGGCCGAGTCCGGCGGCGAGACCGTGGCGGTGGAATTCTTCCCGTTGGACGTGACCAACTTCGGCGCCACCATCTCCAAGATCCAGGCGGCCAAGCCGGACTTCGTCTGGTCGGCCTTGGTGGGCGGCGCCCACATGTCCTTCTACCGCCAGTGGAAGGCGGCCAACATGGCCGGCAAGATCCCGATCGCCTCGACCACTTTTGCCGGTGGCAACGAGCACATCGTGCTGTCGCCCGAAGAGTGCAACGGCATCCTGATCTGCCAGAACTACCTGCAGGAGCTGCCGGGCGCGGCCAACCAGGACTTCGTGGCGCGCTTCCACAAGCGCTACGGCGCCGACTACCCCTACATCACAGAACTGGCCATGGGCGCCTACCAGGGCTTCATGCTCTGGGCCGAGGGTGTCCGGCGCGCCCAGAGCATCGACCGCCTGAAGGTGATCGCGGCGCTCGAAAGCGGCATTGCCATCGACGCACCCAGCGGCAAGGTCAGCGTGGACCCGGTCACGCACCACTGCACGCTGGACGTGCATATCGCCGAGGTGCGCGACCGCAAGCTGAACCTGGTCGAGAGCTTTGCCCAGCAGGCGCCCAGCGACACGGCTGCGGTCTGCGACCTGCGCAAGAACCCGAACGACGCCAAGCAGTACACGATCAAGATCTGAAGCAGGCGCCCCATGGACCTCGCAGCCATCTTTTCCCTTGAGGTCGTGGGCGCCATCGCCACGCTGGTGCTCATGAGCATCGGCCTGGCGGTGGTGTTCGGGATGATGAAGATCATCAACCTGGCCCACGGCGAATTCATGATGCTGGGCGGCTACGTCGCGATCCTCGCGACCAACCGCCTTGGCATTTCCATCTGGATCTCCATGCTGGTGCTGGCACCGCTGGTGGTCGGCCTGTTCGGCGTGCTGGTGGAGCGCCTGCTGGTGCGCCACCTGTACGGCCGCATGATCGACACCATGCTGGCCACCTGGGGCCTGAGCCTGGCGCTGGTCGGGCTGGCAACCATGGTGTTCGGCAACACCACGGTCGGCATCTCCTCGCCCCTGGCCGGCTTTGCCGTCGGCAGCTACCAGACCAGCGGCTACACGCTGTTCGTGATCGCGGTGGCTGTGGCGGTGCTGGCCGGCCTGTGGCTGCTGTTTCGCTTCACCGACCTGGGCCTGTGCGCGCGGGCCTCGATGCAGAACGCCGCCATGGCCGCCGCGCTGGGCGCCAACCCTGGGCGCATCTACACCCTGACCTTCGGGCTGGGCGCGGCGCTGTCGGGCCTGGGCGGCGCGGTGCTGGCGCCGGTCACCGGCATCATTCCCACCATCGGGGCCAGCTACATCGCCAAGGCCTTCATCACCGTGATTGGCGGCGGCAGCTCGGTCATCACCGGCAGCCTGGCGGCCTCCAGCCTGTTCGGCACGGTAAGCCAGGCCGTGACCTTTGCCGCCACCCCGGTGCTTGGCGAGGTCGCACTGCTGGCCGCCGCCATCGTCCTGATACGCCTGCTGCCGCAGGGCATCACCGGCCGCTTCTTCAAGAGATCCATCTGATGCAAACCCCTCTTCTTCCACGCTGGGGCCTGGCGGCCGCTGGCGTGCTGGCGGTGGCCGGCGTGGTGCTGGCGCCGCTGGTCACCGACACCTTCGCCCTGCTTGCCTTCACCGTCTATCTGGTGATGGCCATGCTGGCCCTGAGCCTGGCCTTCATCTGGGGCTTTGGCGGCATCCTGTGCTTTGGCCAGGCGGCCTTCTTTGGCCTGGGCGCCTATGCCTATGCCATTGGCGCGATCAACTTCGGGCCGGGCGCGGGCGCCCTACTGCTGGCGATCGCGGTGCCGGCGGCCTTTGCCGCGCTGCTGGGCTATTTCATGTTCTACGGGCGCATCAGTGACGTCTACCTGGGCGTGATCACGCTGGCGGTCACGCTGATCCTGTTCAACCTGGCCAATTCAACCTCCGGGCCGCAGTACCACATTGGCCAGGCGCTGCTGGGCGGCTTCAACGGCATTCCGTCGATACCCACGCTCACCCTGCCGGGCCAGGATGCGCCGCTGGAGCCCGAGGGCCTGTTCCGACTGGTCGGCCTGCTGCTCATCGTGGCCTACGTCGGCCTGCGCTGGCTGCTGCGCACACGCTTCGGCCAGGTAGTGGTGGCCGTGCGCGAGAACGAGCGCCGCGCCGAGCTGCTCGGCTACGACGCCCGGCTGCACAAGCTGGCAGTGTTCGCCATCGGCGGTGCCATCGCCGGCCTGGCCGGCTGCCTGTACGCCAACTGGGGCGCCTTCGTGAACCCCGGCGTGTTCGGCCTGGCGCAGTCGGCGCAGATCATCATCTGGGTGATCGTGGGCGGCCGCGGCACCCTGATCGGCCCGATGATCGGCTGCGTCGCCATCCAGTGGATGGTGACGGCGCTGGGCGGGCAAGAGACGGTGGATACCGGACTGGTGCTGGGCGTGGTGCTGGCGCTGTTCGTGATGCTGATCCCGCGTGGCATCGCGCCCACCGTGGCTGGCTGGTTCAGCCGCACGCAGAAAGCGGGGCAGCCATGACGCCACAAGCTTCCTTGATGCTGCAGACCCGTGGCCTGGGCGTGAGCTTTGGCGGCGTGCACGCGGTGCAAAGCGTGGACTTCGACCTGGCCGAAGGCGAACTGCGCTGCCTGATCGGCCCCAACGGCGCCGGCAAGAGCACCTTCTTCAAGATGCTGAGCGGCCAGCAATTGCCCAGCCGCGGCGAGGTGTTCTTCCGTGGCACCCGCATCTCGGGCCTGCCGGCCCACCGCATCGCGCGCCTGGGCCTTGGCATCAAGACCCAGGTGCCCAGCGTGTTCGACGGCCTGGACGTGCTGCAGAACCTGCACCTGGCCGCCCTGCGCGCCGAGCCCTCGGAGGCCGCCGCGCGGCGCGCTGCCGCAGCGGTGCTGGAGCGCATCGGCCTGGGCGCGCGGCGCCACGCCCTGGTGGGTGAACTGGCGCACGGCCAGCGGCAGTGGGTGGAGCTGGGAATGATCCTGGCCTCGCGCCCGGCGCTGGTGCTGCTGGACGAGCCCGCTGCCGGCATGACGCACCAGGAGGTGCGCACCACCGCAGAGCTGATCCGCGAGATCAACCGCCACAGCACCGTGGTGGTGGTGGAGCACGACATGGCCTTCATCCGCATGATCGCCGGCCGCGTGACCGTGTTCAACCGCGGCGAGGTGCTGGCCGAAGGCAGCTTCGACGAGGTTGTGTCCGACGCGCGCGTGCGCGAAGCCTATCTCGGCAAGAAAGACGTGCATGTCACGCAGGCCCAGGAGACCGCCCATGCTTGAAACCAAAGACCTGCGCGCCGGCTACGGCCGCGTGCCCATCCTGCACGGCATCACCTTGAAGACCGGTGCGCGCGAGATCACCGGCATCCTGGGCCGCAACGGCATGGGCAAGACCACGCTGCTGAAGGCCCTGATGGGCGAGCTGCTGGCCACCGGCGGCACGCTGTCCTTCGGCGGCCAGGACCTGACCCGGGCACGCCCGCACGAACGCGCACGTGCCGGCATCGGCTATGTGCCGCAAGGCAGGCAGATCTTCCCCTTCCTGACCGTGGCAGAGAACCTGCGCATGGGCTGCGCCAAGCACTTCGCATCGGCCGACACCACCATTGCCCGCGTGCTGCAGAACTTCCCGCGCCTGCAGCGGCTGCTGGAGCAACCCGGCGGCAGCCTGTCGGGCGGCGAGCAGCAACTGCTGGCGCTGGCGCGCTGCCTGTGCGGCGACCCTGCACTGATCCTGCTGGACGAACCGACCGAAGGCATACAGCCCTCGATCTGCGACGAAATCGTCGAAACGCTGCTGCAACTGCGCGAGCGCGATGGCCTGTCGGTGGTGCTGGTGGAGCAGGACATCGAGTTCCTCTGTGCCCTGTCCGACCGCATCCTGATCATCGACAAAGGCCTGCTCACCAGCAGCCTCGACCCGCGCCAGACCTCCAGCGACGAGATCGCCCGGCAATTCACCGACTTCCATGCCTGAGACCCCATGCCCGTAAACCGCCCGACCCTCACCCAACTCGACGAGACGGCCCGCGCGCTGGGCCTTGCGCTCGACCCGGCCACGCTGGCCGAGTACGACGCCATCCTGCAGGCCACCTTCGACGACTACGACAGCGTCGACGCCATGGCGCCCGAGCAACCCACCGTGGCCTATCCGCGCACCCCCGGCCGCTTCCCGGCCGGCGCGGACAACCCGTTGGGCGCCTGGTATGTGCAGACCACCATCCGGGGCCAAGCCACCGGCCCGCTGAGCGGCAAGACCGTGGTGCTCAAGGACAACATCTGCCTGGCCGGCGTGCCGATGATGAATGGCTCGTCCACCCTGCAGGGCTACGTGCCCGACATCGACGCCACCATCGCCACCCGGGTGCTGGATGCCGGCGGCACCATCGTCGGCAAGGCCCACTGCGAGTACTTCTGCGTGTCGGGCAGCAGCCATACCAATGCGCTTGGCCCGGTGCAGAACCCGCGCAAGCCCGGCCATTCGGCCGGCGGCTCGTCTTCTGGCTGCGGCGCGCTGGTGGGCGCCGGCGTGGTCGACATGGGCATAGGCACGGACCAGGGCGGTTCGGTGCGCATCCCGGCGGCCTACTCCGGCATCGTCGGCATGAAGCCGACCTGGGGCCTGGTGCCCTACACCGGCATCATGCCGATCGAGATGACGCTGGACCACGCCGGCCCCATGACCGCCACCGTGGCCGACAACGCCTTGCTGCTGGAGGTGCTGGCCGGCCCCGACGGCCTGGACCCGCGCCAGGGCCCGCTACCGGTGGACACCCACTACAGCGCGCAGTTGGATACGGGCTGCGCCGGCCTGCGTATTGGCGTGGTGCGCGAAGGATTTGGCTGGGCCAACTCCGAGGCCGATGTGGACGACTCGGTGCGGGCCGCGGCAGACCACTTCCGCAGCCTGGGCGCCAGCGTGGACGAACTGTCCATCCCGCTGCACCGCCAGGGCCACGCGATCTGGACGCCGATCGCGGTAGAAGGCACGACGCAACTGCTCAAGGGCTTCAACTACGGTTCCAACTGGAAGGGCCTGTATGTCACCAGCCTGATGAAGGCGCAGCAGGACTGGCAGGCCCATGCGGCTGACTTCCCGCACGACCTCAAAACCTGCCTGCTGGCGGGAGAGTATTTGTCCCGGCGCTACGGCGGGCGCTACTACGCCCGGGCCCAGAACCTGGCGCGGCGGCTGCGGGCGGCCTACGATGCGGCTTTTGCGCACTACGATCTGCTGCTGATGCCCACCGTCCCGCTCAAGGCGCCCGCGCTGCCGGCCCGCGACGCGTCGGCCAGCATCTTCGTCACCCGCGCACTGGAGATGAACGCCAACACCGCACCCTTCGACGTCACCGGCCACCCTGCACTGTCGCTGCCCTGCGGCCAGTCGCAGGGCCTGCCGGTCGGCATGATGCTGGTGGGCGCCTTCCACGCAGAGGCCACCATCTACCGCGCCGCCCGGGCCTTCGAGCAGTCGGGCTTTGGGGCCTTGTCATGACGGCGCCGGGCAACCCCGGGCGCGACGGCTGGCGCGTCGGCCTGCTGTTCTCCAGCAGCAGCCTGACCGCAGCCGTCGAGGCCACGCAGGAAAACGCCACGCGCCTGGCCATCGCCGAGGTCAATGCCGCCGGCGGCATTGCCGGCCTGCCCCTGGTGCCCGTGGCGGTGGATGCCGGCGCGACGCCCGAGAGCTACCGCGAAGCGGCCGTGCGCCTGTGCGACACCGAGCGGGTGCCGGTGATCTTCGGCACCCACATGTCCAGCACCCGCAAGGCGGTGCTGCCGGTGGTGGAGAGCCGGCGCGTGCTGCTGTTCTATCCCACGCTGTACGAGGGCTTCGAGTATTCGCCCTACTGCGTCTACACCGGCGCCGCGCCCAACCAGAACTCGGTGCCGCTGGCGCGCCACGTGCTCAAGCACCATGGCGCCCGGGTGCTGTTTGTGGGCGGGCACTACGTGTACCCGTATGAGTCCAACCGCATCATGCGCGAGCTGTTCGAAGAGGCCGGCGGCACGGTGCTGGACGAAATCTACCTGCCGCTGCAAAGCTCGCATGAGGACTTCATGGCAGTGATGGAGCGCGTGCGCACGCTGGCGCCGGACGCCATCTACTCCACCGTGGTTGGCAGCGACACGGTGCGCTTCTACGAGGCCTACCAGGCAGCCGGCTTCGACCCCGCGCGCATGCCCATCGTGAGCCTGGCCACCAATGAGGCCGACGCCGCCGCCATGCGCCCGGGCGCGGCCGAGGGCCACATCACCGCCGCACCCTGGTTTGCCACCCTGAACACGCCGGCCAGCCGGCGCTTCGTGCAGAGCTTTCGCGAACGCTTCGGGCCCGACGCCCCGATCACCGCCGGCGCCGAGGCCGCCTACTTCCAGGTGCACCTGTTTGCCGAGGCTGCGCGCCGCGCCGGCAGCCTGCAGGCCACGCCGCTGCTGGCGGCACTGGCGGGCCAGTCCTTCGACGCGCCGCAGGGGCGCGTCACGGTTGATGCCGACACCCACCACACCTGGCTGTGGCCGCGCATCGCGCGCATTGCCGCCAACGGCTGCTTCGAGGTCATCGCCGATGCCGCCGCTGCCGTGCGCCCCAGCCCCTACATGATCGGCCACACCCTGCACTCCGCGGAGCTGCCCCATGTCGGCGAAGGTGCCTGAAGCCCGCCCGGGCCCCGCACTGCCGGCCGTGGGGCCGCTGCTGCACGAGCTCAATGGGCTGCGGGTGGCGGTGCTGCACCCGCTTGACGCCGAAGGCCGGGTGCTGATATCGCACCTGCAGCGCATTGGCAGCGTGGTGACCCAGCACTGGCCGCCACCGGCCGTGCTCGACGCCGAGTTCGACGTGGTGATCCTGGCGATCGAGCTGGACCAGCGCCAGCGCATGGCCGAGCTGGTCGCCTCGCGCAACGAGCTGAGTCCGCCGCTGATCGGCATCGTCGGCTACGAGAACCCGTCCATGCTGCAACTGGTGCTGGAGAGCGGCGCGGTATCGGTCATCGAGCGCCCGCTCAAGCCCTTTGGCCTGCTGACCCAGTTGCTGATGGCGCGCACCCTGTGGCGCCAGCGCGCCGCCGCCCTGGCCCAGATCCGCAAGCTTGAAGGGCGCTTTGCCACCGTCTCCAAGGTGACCATGGCCAAGACCCTGATGATCGCCCGCGAAGGCCTGACCGAGCGCGAGGCGCACCGCAAGATCCAGCGCCTGGCCATGGCCGGGCGCACCACGGTCGAAGAGATCGCCGAGTCGGTCATTGCCACGTACCCTTGAGCCATCCGCTAGAACATATTCAAAGACAAGAGAGACCTCCATGCTGCCTTTTTCCTTCCAGACCGTGCCCCAGATCGTCATGCAGAGCGGCGTCGCCGCGCGCCTGGGCGAGCTGCTGGCACAGCGCTACCCAAGCAGGCGCGCCTGCGTCATTACCGATGCCTTCCTGCACAAGAGCGGCCTGCTCGCGCCGGCCCTGGCCAGCCTGCGCGCCAGCGGCTGGCAGGTGCAGGTGGTGGACGACGTGCAGGCCGACCCACCCGACCACGTGGTGGAGGCAGTCACCGCCCGCGCCCGCGACTTCGGCACGCAGGTGGTGGTGGGCCTGGGCGGTGGCTCGTCCATGGATGTGGCCAAGCTGGTCGCCGTGCTGCTGGCCGGCCACCAGCCGCTGGCGCAGATGTACGGCATCGACAAGGTACAGGGCGAGCGGCTGCCGCTGGTGCAGGTGCCAACTACGGCCGGCACCGGCTCGGAGGTCACGCCCATCGCCATCGTCACCACCGGCGCCACCACCAAGAGCGGCATCGTGGCGCGGCAGCTGTATGCCGACATGGCCATCCTGGACGCCACGCTGACCACCGGCCTGCCGCCGGCCATCACCGCAGCCACGGGCATTGACGCCATGGTGCACGCCATCGAGGCCTTCACCAGCAAGCGCCTGAAGAACCCGCTGTCGGACCACCTGGCGCTGCTGGCGCTGCGGCTGCTGTCGCAGAACCTGGTCAAGGCCTGCGAGGATGGCCAGGACCTGGCCGCGCGCGAGGCCATGTTGCTGGGCGCCATGCTGGCCGGCCAGGCCTTTGCCAACGCGCCTGTGGCGGCCGTGCACGCGCTGGCCTATCCGCTGGGCGGGCGCTTCCATCTGCCACATGGCCTGAGCAATGCCCTGGTGCTGCCGCATGTGCTGCGCTTCAACGCCGACGCGGCGGCCGATCACTACGCCGCGCTGGGCGAGGTGCTGGTGCCCGGTCTGCAGGGCAGCAAGGCCGAAAAAACCGCCGCCTTCATCGCCCAGGTCGAAGCCCTCGCCGCCGCCACGCGGCTGCCCATGCGCCTGCGCGACCACGGCGTGGGCGAAGGCGACCTCGCCATGCTGGCCACCGACGCCATGCAGCAAACCCGGCTGCTGGTCAACAACCCGCGCGAAGTGGCCGAGGCGGATGCGCTGGCCATCTACCAGCGCGCTTTCTGACGACATCCACCGACCGCACCAGTTTTTGGTGCGTCCTAAAATCCTTGTTTTTCGGCCCCCGCACGCCGCGCCGGGCCCTTTTCCACGCCTTTACGGTAGAGAGACGCCCATGGACATGAAAACCTCCCCCCTCGCGCAGCTCAACGACCCGAGCCTGCTGAAGACCGATGCCCTGGTCGATGGCCAGTGGGTGGCTGGAACGGCCCGCTTCGACGTGAATGACCCGGCCACGGGCCTGAAGCTTGCCGACGTCGCCAACCTGGGCGCGGCCGATGCCGAACGCGCCATTGCCGCAGCCAACAAGGCCTGGCCCGCCTGGCGTGCCAAGACCGGCAAGCAGCGCCACGCCATCCTGCTCAAGTGGTTCAACCTGCTGATGGAGAACCAGGAAGACCTTGGCCGCATCATGACCGCCGAGCAAGGCAAGCCCTTTGCCGAAGCCAAGGGCGAAGTCAGCTACGCCGCCAGCTTTGTCGAATGGTTTGCCGAAGAAGCCAAGCGCATCAATGGCGAGACCCTGCCCCAGTTCGACCCCACGCGGCGCCTGCTGGTGCTCAAGCAGCCGATTGGCGTCTGCGCCGCCATCACGCCCTGGAACTTCCCCCTGGCCATGATCACGCGCAAGGTGGCCCCGGCCCTGGCCGCAGGCTGCCCGGTGGTCATCAAGCCGGCCGAACTCACGCCGCTCACCGCCCTGGCCGCGGCCGAGCTGGCCATCCGCGCCGGCATCCCGGCCGGCGTGCTCAACCTGCTCACGGCCGACAGCGCCAACAGCATTGCCATCGGCAAGGTGCTGTGCGCCAGCGACGTGGTGCGCCACATCAGCTTCACCGGCTCCACCGAAGTCGGCCGCATCCTGATGGCGCAGAGCGCGCCTACGGTCAAAAAGATGTCTCTGGAGCTGGGCGGCAACGCTCCCTTCATCGTCTTCGATGACGCCGACATCGACAGCGCGGTGGAAGGTGCCATCGCCAGCAAGTACCGTAACGCCGGCCAGACCTGCGTCTGCGCCAACCGCATCTATGTGCAAGACGGCGTGTACGACGCCTTCGTCGAGAAGTTCGCGGCCAAGGTCAAGGGCCTGAAGGTCGGCAACGGCTTCGATGCCGGCGTGGTGCAAGGTCCGCTGATCGAACCCGCTGCCGTGGAAAAGGTGCAGAAGCACCTCGAAGACGCCCTGGCCAAGGGCGGCAAGATCGTTGCCGGCGGCCAGAAGCTCGAAGGCCAATTCTTCCAGCCCACCGTCGTTGCCGGCGCCACGCCAGACATGCTGTGTGCGCGCGAGGAAACCTTTGGCCCCTTCGCCCCGGTGTTCCGCTTCAAGGAAGAACAGGAGGCCATAGACGCCGCCAACAACACCGAGTTTGGCCTGGCGAGCTACTTCTACAGCCGCGACGTCGGCCGCATCTTCCGCGTGGCCGAAGCGCTGGAATACGGCATGGTCGGCATCAATGCCGGCGTGATCGCCTCCGAGCACGTGCCCTTTGGCGGCGTCAAGCAGTCGGGCCTGGGCCGCGAGGGTTCGCACCACGGCATTGATGACTATGTAGAGATCAAGTACCTCTGCATGGGCGACATCCAGTAATAGCGCGCCTGGCGCCATCATGCGCATCCTGTTGGTAGAGGACGAGCACGACATGGCGTCGTGGCTGTCGCGCGCGCTCAAGCAGAGCGGCTTCGTCCCCGACCACGCCCCCGACGCGCGCACGGCCGAGGCCTTTCTGGCCAGCGGCACCGAGTACGACGCCGTGGTGCTGGACCTGGGCCTGCCCGACCGCCACGGGCTGACCGTGCTGTCGACCATGCGCGACGGCGGCGACCACACGCCGGTGCTGGTGCTGACCGCCCAGGGTGCCCTGCCCGACCGGGTGCGCGGCCTGAACCTGGGCGCCGACGACTTCCTGGCCAAGCCCTTTGCCATCGAAGAGCTAGAAGCCCGGCTGGCCGCCCTGGTGCGGCGCAGCCACGGCCGCCAGCACCCGCGGCTGCAATGCGCCTCGCTGGCCTATGACAGCGACAGCCGCGCCTTCACCCTGGCCGGCGTGCTGCTGCAGCTCACGCCGCGCGAACATGCAGCACTCACCGCGCTGCTGATGCGCGCCGGCACGCCGGTGGGCAAGTCGCAGCTCTACGGCAAGGTGTTCCCGCACGACAGCAACGCCGGGCCCGACGCCATCGAGCAGGTGCTGCATCGCCTGCGGCGCAAGCTGGCCGGCAGCGACGTGCACATCGTCACCGTGCGCGGCCTGGGCTACCTGCTGGAAGAAGGCGGCGTGCATGCCGACATCGCTGGCACCTGACCACGCCCCGCCAGCGCGGCGCCTGGGCATACGCACGCTGCTGCTGGCCTTGCTGCTGCCCGGGGTCACCGCCCTGCTGGCAATCGACAGCTGGAGCGACTACCGAGCCTTTTCCCGCACCATCGAAAACGCCTACGACCAGGCCCTGCTGGAGCCCTTGTCCGCGCTCGACGACAGCGTCAACCTAGACACGCAGGGCGAGGTCGACCTGACCGCGCCCTTCGCGGTAGAGGCCATGTTCGAGTCGGTGCAGGCGCGCCACAAGCACCTGCGCGTGGGACTTATGCCGCTCAGCCCGCCCGGCGCGCCGGAGCGCATCCTGATGGGCGTGTCCGATCTGCCGCCACCGCCGTCGGGCGCCGTTTTTTCGCCGCCGCCGGCCACCTTTGGCGGGCCGCTGGGCGGGCACATCCTGTTCTACGACGCCATCTACCGCGGCTACCCGCTGCGCGTGGCGGCGCTGCAGCGTGACATCGAGAACGCCGCAGGCCAGCGTTACCGGCTGCAGGTGCAGGCCGCTGAGAGCACTGGCCGGCGCATCGAGGCGCGGCAAGCCTGGCTACAGCGCGAGCTATGGCAAAACGCACGCATGCTGGGCGTGACCTTGCTGCTGGTATGGCTGGGGGTGACCTGGGCGCTGCGGCCCTTGCAACGCCTGCGCGCCTCGCTGCGCGAGCGTCCCGCGCACGAGCTGCAGCCGCTGGACGCCAGCGGCGTGCCGTCCGAGGTCGCGCCGCTGGTCGATGCCGTGAACCACCACATCGCCGACCACCGCGAGGTGCTGGCCGAACAGGCGCGCTTTTTGGCCGATGCATCACACCAGTTGCGCACGCCGCTGGCCATCATGCTGGCCCAGGCCGGCTACGCGCTGCGCGAGCAAGACCCGGCGCGCATGCGCGAAACCCTGCACGCCATCATTGCCCAGTTGGGCCGCAGCCGGCGCCTGTCGGACCAGTTGCTGGCCCTGGCGCATGCCAGCCGCGTGCAGGACGCCGCCGGGCCGCCGCCGCTGATAGATCTGAACACGGTCGCGCGCGAAGTGGTTCTGCAGTACCTGCCGCTGGCGCGCGAGAAGCAACTGGACCTGGGCTGGGTGGACGTGCGCGGTGAAGACGCGCCCGAGGGCGCCGACGCCCAGGCACTGGCCGCCCCGGTGCGGGCCCAGGCCGCCGAGCTGCACGAAGCCCTGGCCAACCTGCTGCACAACGCGATCCGCCATACGGCCGCGGGTGGCAGCGTCACCGTGGCGCTGCGCCTGACGGTAGATGCTGTCGTAGCCGATATCCGTGATACCGGCCCGGGCATTGCGCCCGAGCGGCGCGAGGCGGTGTTCGAGCGCTTTGGCCGCAGCACCGGCGGCGCTGGCCTGGGCCTGGCGATTGCGCGCGCCTATGCCAGGCGCAATGGTGGCGACATCGTGTTGGCCGAGGGCGATGCAAGCCCTGACGGCCACCATGGTTTGAGCGCCCAACTGCAGTTGCCGCACGCGGCCGGCGCATAAGCAATAACACGTATTTTGGGCCTCCGCAGGCCTGTCGGAAGCTGATTGGAAGCTTCGCTTCCTAGACTGCCTTTCACCGTTCCTGCCCGCCGTGCTTTGGTGGCCGCGGGTTTCCACGGAAGGAGAGACAGACCATGCAACACAGACACGCTGCCGGCACACACAGCCGGCCCATCGTCGGAGGCCCGCGATGAAATCCCCCTCCCACTTCAAGAAGGACTACTACGGCGGCGCCTTGATGGTGCTGGTCGGCCTGGGGGCGACCTACGCCAGCGTGCAGTACCGGCTCGGCACGCTGGCCCACATGGGCCCGGGCTTCTTCCCCTGCGCCATTGGCGTGCTGATGGTGGTGTGCGGGGTGCTGATCGCCGCCTCGGCCCGCTCGGACACGGCACCGGCCGCGCCGGCCGTGGGCCACGCGCACGGCATGCCCGACATGCGCGGCGCCATCTGCATCATCCTGGGCGTGCTCGCCTTCCTGCTGTTTGGCGAATACCTGGGCCTGCTGCCGGCAACCTTTGCCATCGTCTTCATCTCGGCGATGGGTGACCGCAGCAATAGCTGGCTGCAGGCGCTGCTGCTGTCGCTGGCCATGATGGCGGTTGCCACCATCGTGTTCTGGTGGGCGCTGCAACTGCAGCTGCCGCTGTTCAAGTGGGGGGCCTGAGCCATGATGCAATCACTGCAAGACCTTTGGTTCGGCTTTGGTGTCGCCTTCCAGGGCAGCAACCTGATGTGGTCCTTCTTTGGCGTGCTGGTGGGCAACCTGATCGGCGTGCTGCCGGGCATGGGCGCGCTGTCGGCCATCTCCATCCTGCTGCCGCTGACCTATGCCATGCACCCGGTGCCGGCCATTCTGATGCTCGCCGGCATCTTCTACGGCTCGCAGTACGGCGGCGCGATTGGCGCCATTCTGCTGAACCTGCCCTCGCACCCGCCGCACGCGGTGACCTGCCTGGACGGCTACCCCATGACCAAGGCCGGCAAGGGCGGCACGGCGCTGGGCATCACCATGATCTGCTCGTTCTTTGCGGCATCGGTGGGCATTCTGGTGATGGTGTTTGCCTCGCCGCTGCTGACCGAAATCGCCTTCAAGTTCGGCCCGACCGAGATCTTCTCGATCATGCTGCTGGGCCTGCTGGCGGGCTCGACCATGTCGCGCGGCTCGCCCTTGAAGGGCGTGGCCATGACGCTGTTTGGCCTGCTGTGCGGCATCGTCGGCACCGACGTCAACACCGGCAGCTTCCGCTTCTCGTTTGGCGTGCCTGAACTGAGCGACGGCCTGGAGCTGGTGGCGATCGCCATGGGCCTGTTCGGCGTGGCCGACTTCCTGCTCAACGTCAACCGCATGAAGGTGATCACCGCCAATACCTCGCTGCGCATCCGCGACATGCGGCCGAGCTGGGCCGAGATGAAGGAAGCCTTCTGGCCCATGGTGCGCGGCACCGGCGTGGGCACGCTGTTTGGCGCCATGCCGGGCACGGGCCCGACCATCACCACCTTCATTGCCTATGCGCTGGAACGCAAGATCTCCAAGACGCCAGAGAAGTTTGGCACCGGCATGATCGCTGGCGTGGCCGGCCCCGAGGCCTCGGCCCACTCCAAGACGCAGGTGGACTTCATCCCGACCATGAGCCTGGGTATCCCGGGTGATGCGGTGATGGCGCTGATCCTGGGTGCGCTGCTGATCCAGGGCATCCAGCCCGGCCCGCAACTGATCACCGAGCATCCGGACATCTTCTGGGGCCTGATTGCCAGCTTCTGGATTGGCAACGTGATCCTGATCGTGCTCAACGTGCCGATGATCGGCGTCTGGGTCAAGCTGCTGCAGGTGCCCTACCGCTACCTGTTCCCCTCGGCCATGTTCTTCATTGCGGTGGGCGTGTTCAGTACCCAGAACAACCTGTTCCAGATCTGGGAAGTGCTGGCCTTTGGGCTGATCGGTGCGCTGCTGATGGCGCTTGATTTCTCGGTGGCGCCGATCATGCTGGGCTTTGTGCTTGGGCCGATGGTGGAAGAGAACTTCCGCCGCGCCCTGCTGCTGTCGCGGGGCGACATGTCGATCTTCGTCACCCGGCCGATCAGCGGCACCTTCATCGCCTTCAGCGCGCTGCTGCTGGTGGGCGTGACCTGGTCGGCCTGGCGCGGCAAGAAGCGCGGCAAACCGCAGGAGTCAATCGCTGAAGAAGTGCTGGCATCGGCAAAGATACCGGCACAGCAGATCAGCCAGGCGGTCTGATCAGCCCCACACGGTGCAGGGCATAGCAGGGGGATTTCTATAATCCCCCGCAAGGCCGGCGAGGTTTCGCCGGCCTTTTTCATTTGTGCCTGCCAACCGGAGATGCCTTGCCATGTGGCGCTGCCTGATCGTTGAAGACGACGCTGAAAACGCCCGCTACGTGGCCGAAGGCCTGCGCGAACACGGCCATGTCGCCGTGGTCTGCCGCGACGGCATGGAGGGCCTGCAGCGTGCGGTGTCCGAAGCCTGGGACCTGATCGTGCTCGACCGCATGCTGCCCAACGAGGTGGACGGCCTGGCCATCCTCTCGACCCTGCGCAACCTGGGCAAGAAGACGCCGGTGCTGGTGCTGTCGGCGCTGTCGGCGCTGGACGAGCGGGTGCGCGGCCTGAACGCCGGCGGCGACGACTACCTGACCAAGCCCTTTGCCTTCTCCGAGCTGATGGCGCGGCTGGAGGCGCTGATGCGCCGCGCCCGCAGCGGCCCCGAGGTGCGCGAGCTGCAGGTGGCCGACCTGCGCGTGAACCTGGTCAACCGCAGCGTCGAGCGCGCCGGCACCGCCATTGCGCTGCAGCCGCGCGAATTTCGCCTGCTGGCCTACCTGATGACCCACGCGCGCCAGGTGGTCACCCGCACCATGCTGCTGGAATCGGTCTGGGACTACCACTTCGACCCGCAGACCAATGTGATCGACGTGCAGATCAGCCGCCTGCGGCAAAAGGTCGACACCGGCTTTGCCCTGCCGCTGATCCACACCGTGCGCGGCGTGGGCTACCTGCTGTCGGAAACCGGCGAAGCGGCGGCTGCATGAGCGCTGCGACGGCGCCCCTGCGCGGCCCGTGGCGCTCGGTGGCCTTTCGCATCGCGCTCAACTACGGGCTGCTCACGCTTTTCTTCATGGCCGTGCTGCTGTCCATCGTCTACTTCCAGACGGTGGTGGGGCAGCGTCACCACATCGACCGGCAGATCACCCTGGCCTCGCAGCGGCTGGTCGCACGCTTTGTACAAGGTGGCGCCGAGGCACTGACCGAGCAGATCGCCATCAACCTGGCCGACGGCGTGGACAGCGACAGCGAGGTCTACCTGCTGCAAGACAGCAGCGGCCAGCGCGTGGCCGGCAACCTGCCAGCGGCCGCGCACTGGCGCAGCGTAGGCGACGCGATCAGCTCGCAAGACACCACGCGCGGCGGCCAGCGCGTGCGTCTGCGGGTGGTCGCCCGCGCGCTGGACGACGGCAAGCTGCTGGTGGTCGGCCGTGACCTGCGCGATCAGCGCCAGGTCGAGCTCGCGGTGGGCCGCGCCATCCTGGCCGCCGCGCTGGTGGCACTGCTGCTGGTGATCGTGGGCGCCTACCTGTTCCGGCTCGACATCGAAACCCGCGTGGCCGGCATCCGCCGCACCGCCGCCCGCATCGAGGCCGGCGAGCTGCACCAGCGCATTCCCGGCGCGGACCAGGGCGACGAGTTCGCCGGCCTGAGCCAGGACATCAACCGCATGCTCGACCGCATCGAGGACCTGATGGCCGGCGTGCGCCATGTCTCCAACACCATCGCCCACAACCTGCGCACGCCGCTGTCGCGCGTGCTGCTGCGCCTGCGCCAGGCCCAGCGCCCGGGTACGCCGCTGGAGGAAATGCACGAGGCCGCGCAAACCGCCGTGCGCGAGATCGAAGACCTGACCGTAGTCTTCGACAAGCTGATGCAGATCGCCGAGGCCGAATCCGGCGCGCGCCGCCACGGCTTTGCCCCCCTGGCGCTGGACGACATCGCCACCGGCGTGGTCGAGCTGTACGACGCGCTGGCCGAGGCGCAAGGCGCCACGCTGACCCTGGCCACCGACGATGCAGCCGTGGCGCGCGGCGACCGCGACCTGCTGGCCAGCGCCCTCGCCAACCTGGTGGACAACGCGCTCAAGTACGGCGGCAGCGCCGGCCTGCCTGCTGCCGTGCAGGTGCGGGTAGAGCGCTGGGGCGAGGTGTCGCGCATCATCGTGCGCGACAACGGCCCCGGCATTCCGGCAGCCGAGCATGCGCGCATCGGCACGCGCTTTCACCGCCTGCCAGGCGACCCGGCGCGGCCCGTGCCCGGCTACGGCCTGGGCCTAGCCAGCGTGATGGCCATCGTCCACCTGCACGGCGGCCGCGTGCTGCTGGCGGACGCGGCACCGGGCCTGGTGATGACGGTGGAGCTGCCGGCGCTGCCGGGGTAGCCAGGGGCGACATCAGCGCGAGACGCGCGCCAGCGCCAGCAAGACACCGAAGCCCACCAGCAGGCCGCCAAACATGCGGTCGATCCAGTGGCGCAAGGCCAGCAGCCGCTCCCGCACGGCGCCGGTCGAGAAGCACAGCGCCACCAGGCTGAACCAGGCCACGTGCGCCACCGAGATGAAGGCGCCATAGCCGATCTGGACAGACATCGGCGTGTCGGGCCGCACCACCTGCATGAACAGGCTGACGATGAACACCGTGGTCTTGGGGTTCAGCGCATTGGTCAGAAAGCCCCTGCGCAGCGCCGCCACGTCCGACAGCGGTGCGACCGCCCCATCGGCCAGCGTGCCGCCGGGCGTGGCCCGCAGCATCTTCACGCCGAGCCAGATCAGGTAGCCCGCCCCCACCCACTTGATGGCGTTGAACAGCCACAGCGACTGCTGGATCAACAGGCCCACGCCAATCAGGGTGTAGCCCACGTGGACCAGCACCCCCAGGCCAATGCCCAGGGCCGTGAGCACGCCGGCGCGGCGCGACAGCATCAGGCTGTTGCGCGTGACCATCGCGAAATCCGGGCCGGGGCTGATCACCGCCAGCAGGGTAATGGTGATGACAGCTAACAGTTCCGTCATGAACTATCCTTTTGGGGAATTTGCAGAATGCAGCGATGCTAGGTAAATAACGCAGCCATGAATAACGATGATTTATGACCATGATGGTGATTCAGACTCACCGTTGAATGACGCTCGCTTGCCCTCGCTGCTGGCCCTGCGCTGCTTCGAGGTAGCGGCACGGCTAGAGAACTTCACCCGCGCCGCCGACGAGCTGCACCTGACCCACGGCGCGATCAGCCGCGCCGTGCGCACGCTCGAAGACGACCTCGGCGTGGTGCTGTTCGAGCGGCGCAGCCGCCGCGTCTTTCTGACCGATGCCGGCCGCACACTGGCGCAGGCCGTGCGCGACGGGCTGGCGCTGATGCAGCAGGCCACCCGTGAGCTGCGTGCCAACGCTCGCCGGGAACGGCAGTGGGTGTTGTCGTGTGAGCCCACGCTGCTGATGCGCTGGCTCATCCCGCGCTGGCCGGGCTTCCAGGCCCGGCATCCCGGCATCAACGTTCACCTGGTCGCCGGCGGCGGGCCGTTCTCGTTTGGCCACGGCATTGACCTGGCCATCCGCCGCGATGATTTCGCGTGGCCCGATACGGTCCACGCCACGCCCCTGTTTGCCGAAAAAATCGGCCCGGTATGCCGCCCGGACAAGGCGGCAACGTGGTTCACCTCAAGGAAGAACCCCGCCCTGCGGCCGGCGGCGCCGCGCCTGCACACGCGCACGCGGCCAAACGCCTGGCAGACCTGGGCGGACATTGCCGGCCAGTCACTGCCCAAAGCGGCGGAGCAGAGCTTCGAGCATTTCTATTTCAGCTTGCAGGCGGCCGTGGCCGGCCTGGGCGTGGCCGTCGGCCCTTGGCACCTGGTGCGCGACGATGTCAACAACGGCGTGCTGGCGGCGCCGATGGGCTTCATCGAAGACGGATCGCACTACTGCCTGCTGTCGCCCGCGCCCTTGGCCAAGGGCACACCGCCAGGGGACTTGCTGGACTGGCTCAAGTCAATGGCCAACCCGGCGCAGGATTGATCTTGCGGTAAGAAGCCATGGGCGGCGCGGCAGGCCTGAGTAGTTTCTGGAATATTGGCAAAAAGTGCCGCAAGCCCAGTCTACACCTGGGCTTATAGCTATACATTCAATAGCTACATTAGCTTGCCAGGGCAGACCATGGCAGCCGATCTTATAAAATGAGATCAATTCTCATCCGCAAGGCGCCGCCCGGCGCGGCGCGCATGGGTTGCCTGGAGATCCCGCATGCCTGCCCCCCATCCCACGGCGTCTGGCGACGCCGTGCACGCCCTGTACCAGCACCACCACGGCTGGCTGCTTGCCCGCCTGCGCCGCAAGCTGGGCTGCGCCTGGGACGCGGCGGACCTGGCGCAAAGCACCTTTGTGCGGGTGCTGGCAGCGCGTGGCGTGGAGCAGGTGGCCGAGCCGCGTGCCTACCTCACCACCATCGCCCAGCGCCTGCTGTCCAACCACCTGCGCCGGCGCCAGATCGAACGCGCTTACCTCGACGCCCTGGCCCTGCTGCCCGAGCCACAGGCGCCGCCACCTGAAGCACGCCTGATGGTGATGGAAACCCTGCTGGCCATCGACCGCCGGCTGGACGGCCTGCCGGTAGTGGCGCGCAAAGCCTTCCTGCTGTGGCGGCTGGAGGAGATGACGCAGGAAGACATTGCCGCGCAATTGGGCATCTCGCGCACCAGCGTGCGCCGGCATCTGGCGGCTGCGGCGCAGCGCTGCTACTTTCCCGAATAGCCGTGCCCGGCAGCATGAACACAGCCATCGTGGCACCCGAAGTGGCGCGCCAAGCCGTTCAGTGGCTGCTGGACCTGCAAGGCGGCCGCCCCACCGAACAACAGCGCGGCCAATGGCAGGCCTGGCTGCAGCAAAGCCCCGAACACGCCCAGGCCTGGGCGCGCATTGCCGAGGTCGACGCGCAGTTGCGCGGCATCTCGGCCCCGCTGGCGCTGCAAACCCTGGCCGCGCCGGGCCTGGGGCGGCGCCACGCGGCCAAGCTGGCCGTGCTGTTGGCCGCTGGCACGGGCGGCCTGCTGGCGGCGCGCCAGACCACGCCCTGGCAACAATGGACCGCCGACCTGGCCACCGCCACCGGCGAGCGCCGCGAGACGGTGCTGGCCGACGGCACACGGCTGCAGCTCAACACCGCCTCGGCCGTGGACGTGCGCTTTGGCGCCACCGAGCGCCTGCTGGTCCTGCGCGCGGGCGAGATCCTGGTGCAGACCGGGCCGGACCTGGGCCATGGCAGCGCCCGGCCCCTACTGGTGCGCACCGCCGAAGGCAGCGTCCAGCCCATAGGCACCCGCTTCACCGTGCGCCAGCAAGACGGCTACAGCGCGGTCGCCGTGCTGCAGGGCGCGGTCGAGCTGCGGCCTGACGGCGGCACCGGGCCGGCGCTGCGCCTGCAGGCCGGCCAGCAGGGCCGCTTCACCCGCGAGCAGGCCACGCGACCCGAGCCGCTGCGCGAGGCCGACAGCGCCTGGAGCGAAGGCATGATCCTGGCCGACGCCCAGCGCCTGTCGGACTTCATCACCGAGCTGGCGCGCTACCGCCGGGGCCTGCTGCGCTGCGCCCCTGAGGCGGCCGAGCTGCGCGTGTCCGGCTCCTACCCGCTGGCCGATACCGACCGCGTACTGGCCGCGCTCACGCGCTCGCTGCCGGTGCAGATCCAGGCGCGCACGCGCTGGTGGGTGACCGTCGTCCGGCGTTAAACACATCAAGCCCCCACGCTTGGCCACTGCGTGTGCTTCGCTGCCCCCAAGGGGGCGCCTTTTGTCTTGGGACGGTCCGGCGACAAACAAAACAAAAAAACCTGGCCATTCCTGCCGCCCTGCGTGTCAAGCAGATCAGACGCGCTCCGTCCGAGCGCTTTGCCTGCCCTCCGACCGCACCAAGGAACCCTTCGCCATGAACCCGCCGCGCCTATTGCGCACAACCGTCCGCATCGCCGCCCGCCCTTCCCTGCGCCGCACCGCGCTCGCCACGTACCTGGTCTGCGCCGGCCTGGCCGCGCCCCTGGCCCCAGCCTGGGCACAGCCCGCCGAGCAGGCCCGCCAGAGCTATGCCATCCCGGCCGGCCCGCTGGGCCCGGCGCTGACCCGCCTGGGACGGGAGTCAGGCACGCTGCTGAGCTTTTCGCCCACGCTGACAGAGGGCCTGCGCACCGCGGGCCTGGCCGGCAGCCATACCGTGCCGCAGGCGCTTGCCACGCTACTGGCCGGCACCGGGCTGGAGGCCGCCGCAGACCCCAGCGGCAGCTACACGCTGCAGCGCGCGGCCCCGGCCAGCGATGCCGCGCCCCCCGCCACCGGCGCCGCGCTGCGCGAAGTCACCGTGACCGCCGCCGCCCCTTCGCTGCTGGACGGCCCGCCCGCCGCCTATGCCGGCGGGCAACTGGCGCGCGGCGGCCGCTTGGGGCTGCTGGGCCAGACCGACGTGATGGACGCGCCCTTCAACATCACCAGCTACACCGCGCAGGCCATAGAAGACCGGCAGGCCACCACCCTGGGCGACGCGCTGGCGCTGGACCCATCCGTGCGCAGCACCGCCCCCAGCGGCGACGTGGCCGATGCCTTCTTTGTGCGCGGCTTTGCCATGGGCGACAACAACATCGGTGAAGTCGCCTTCGACGGCCTCTATGGCGTGGCGCCCAACTACCGGCTGCTGACCGACTACGCCGAGCGCATCGAAGTGCTCAAGGGCCCGGCCGCCATGCTCTATGGCATGTCGCCCAACAGCGGCATTGGCGGCGGCATCAACATCGTGCCCAAGCGGGCCGGCGCCGACCTGACGCGGCTGCGCACCGACTACGCCAGCCGCTCGCAGGGCGGCGGCCACATCGACGTGGCGCGGCGCTTTGGCCAGGCCCGCGAGATCGGCGTGCGCTTCAACGGCAGCTACCGCGACGGCGACACGCCCATAGACCACCAGAGCCGCAAGGCCACGCTGGGCGCGCTGGCGCTGGACTACACCGGCGGCGGCACCACCGTCACGCTGGACCTGATCCACCAGCGCGAGAAGGTAGACGCCCCCTCGCGCCGCCCCTTGCTGGCCAGCGGCCTGGCCGTGCCCGCCGCCCCCGACGGGCGGCGCAACATCACCCAGCGCTGGGAGTGGTACGACAGCACCGAGAAATCCGCGCTGCTGCGCGTACAGCACGAGGTGAACTCCCAGCTCGCCTGGTTTGCCAGCTATGGCGCGGCCCGGTCGGACGTGGATCGACTGTTCAACACCCCCACCATCTTCAACGCCGCCGGCGACACCCGCGTCACGCCTAGCCGGGCGCTCTTCCACATCGAGCGCAGCACCGCCGAGGCTGGCCTGCGCGCGCGCTTTGCCACCGGCGCGGTGGCACACGAGGCCACGCTGCAGTGGAGCGGCTACCGCGACCACTACTACATGGGCTCCAATGCCGGCGCCGCCTATGTGTCCAACATCTATTCGCCGCTGGACGCGCCAGCGCAAGACGTGGCCGCACCCGGCACGGTGCCCCAGCGCTCGTCGAACCGGCTTGGCGGCGTGGCGCTGTCAGACACGTTGCGCCTGCTGGACGACCGCCTGCTGGTGGTGCTGGGCCTGCGCCACCAGCAGGTGGACTCAGACAACTTTGGCACCGACGGCAGCCTGGCCTCGACCTACCGCAAGAGCGCCGTCACGCCCATGGCCGGGCTGGTGGTAAAGCCCTGGCAAGGCGTGTCGCTGTACGGCAACTACATAGAAGGCCTGAGTAAGGGCGACACCGCCCCCAACACCGCCAGCAACGCGGGCGAAATCTTTGCGCCCTACAAGGCCAAGCAGCAAGAGGTGGGCATCAAGCTCGACAACGGCCGCGTGCTGACCACACTCAGCCTGTTCCAGATCAAGAAGCCCAGCGGCTTTCTGCAAGACAACCGCTTTGACGTGAATGGCGAGCAGCGCAACCGCGGGCTCGAGCTGAGCATGTACGGCACGCCCGGCGACGGCTGGCGCCTGTACGGCGGCGTGACCTGGGTCGATGCCAAGCTCATGCGCACCGGCAGCGCCACCACCACCGGCCGCACCGCCGTCGGCGTGCCGCGCACCCAGGTCGCCCTGAATGTAGAGCGCGACCTGCAGGCCCTGCCCGGGCTCACCGCCACCGCCGGGCTGGTCTACAACAGCGCGCAGTTTGCCGACCAGGCCAACACCCAGCGCCTGCCGGCCTGGAGCACGGTCGACCTGGGCCTGCGCTATCGCCTGCAGCTGGCCGGCAAGACCACCACGCTGCGCGCGGCCCTGCGCAACGCGGGCGACCGCCGCTACTGGGCCGGCTCGTCTACCTGGGGCACGCTGCTGGTCGGCGCGCCACGCAGCGTGCTGGTGTCGGCTACGGTGGATTTCTGACAGGCAGTTATTGCTATTTAATAGATAGCTAATAGTCCAGTCATACAGACGACTTCAGCCACTTTTCCTTCAAAAGCGCCCTTCACGACAACGCCATGCCGTGAAGGGGGTCAGCGGAGGCCTCACGCCACCTCTCCAAACGGCAATGTGGCCGTCATGCCACGGCGCACGGGGCCGGCCTAGCATCCGTGCCGCGAAGGCGTCGCAGCAGCGCGGCTGCACGCATGCGCTCCCGCATTTTTGGAGACAGCATTCCATGACCGACCATTCCTGGCGCGCCGTGTTGGCAGCCTGTGCCACCACCTTGGCAGCGCTTTCCACCGGCTGCGGCCCTACGCCTGAGGTGCCGCCTACCCGCGTCAGCGAGCGCCCTGCCCCGCTGCCGTCCGGCCAGACCCGGGTGCAGCCGGCTTCGCTCAAGGTCTTGCAGATCCAGCCGGTATCAGGCGAGCGCGACATCCAGACCGTCTGGGCGCCGGCACGCGTGGTGTTCCAGGACGACCGCGTCATTTCAGTCGGCGCGCCCTCCTCTGGCCGCATCACCCAGGTGCATGCGCGCGTGGGCGACGTGGTGAAGGCGGGTGCGCCGCTGGCCACACTGGCCAGCCCGGATGCGGCGCGC